>NZ_JARBFY010000016.1:0-518 GCF_048957795.1 Chitinophaga sp. CC14 | reverse complement strand
ACAGTGGCTTTTTGAAGCGGATGGCAAAGATAGCATCTTTATCACTCGCAGCAAAAATTATTTCAACTTAATTGCTGTTTATTATACTGTATTTCAAATTGATATTAAGCGTTGAGCTTAAGTGTGTTTCACTTGATTGGAAACATTGATGACACTGCTAAAGTGTAGTGGCAGGATGTTGCCTGGCCGGATGTGTCATCGGTAGCAGTAGTAATCTGCTGATGTAAAGAACATTAGATTCAGAGTATATGAAGCGCCGGTTCTAACTGGCTGATCGGTGTACTCTTTGATGGCTATCCATCATCTTAGTGTGCGAGGTTATGTATAAACATCTCCTTTTCACTGCGTGTCTTTTTAGAGATAAGTATTACTCTTTAGTGATACTCTGCATTGCATTACACAATGCCCTCTACTATATATAGAAAAAGCCTTAGTGCAAATGCACCAAGGCTTCTCTTAATAAGTATGGCAGCTACCTACTCTCCCGCATGATAGTGCAGTACCATCGGCCATGAGGG
>NZ_JARBFY010000015.1:0-549 GCF_048957795.1 Chitinophaga sp. CC14 | reverse complement strand
GAAGTTAAGCCCCTCATGGCCGATGGTACTGCACTATCATGCGGGAGAGTAGGTAGCTGCCATACTTATTAAGAGAAAAGTCCTGGTGACATGCCAGGACTTTTTCTTTTCTTTCTCTCTATGTTTAAGAAAAGGGGATCATTCCAGATCTGTCGGAAATACACTCAACAACAAGGTTGAATACTAATTGAAATTGACTTAAATAGTTTTTGCTGCGAATGATAAAGATTCTATCTTTGCTGTCCGCCTCAAAAATTTATGGTTCTTTGTGAAATAAGGGTTTGATTATCAAAGATATTAATAGCACTTTCCCAATAGATAAGTCATTGATACTAAGATAATTAAAGATGCAAAATACTTTAAGAAAATTTTGGTGATTAGATAAAAGATCATTACCTTTGCAACCCCAACGCAAACGACGCGAATACAAACAAAAAGTTCTTCTGGAAAATAATTTAAGATGTTTGGCAAAAGTGCCACGGAGATCGGATCTCACACATCATCAGCGGTCATGTAAATGATCAAAAGTTCTTTGAAAGATTGGAAACA
>NZ_JARBFY010000014.1:0-581 GCF_048957795.1 Chitinophaga sp. CC14 | reverse complement strand
CGTCCTTCGTCGCCTCTTAGATCCTAGGCATCCACCATGCGCTCTTATTCGCTTTAAAAAATTTAGTATTTAGATATTACTATCTTGAATACAACTTGCATTTCCCAATATGTCAAAGAACTTTGATCAATAAAATTGATCGTAGATGATGTATGAGATCTGATCTCTGTGACTCTTTAGTCATTACATCTTATGTAAGAAGAAAACCTAAGGTGATTAAGTGGAGGATATCGGATTCGAACCGATGACCCCCTGCGTGCAAGGCAGGTGCTCTAGCCAACTGAGCTAATCCCCCGTAATCATTGTAGACCCGAGCAGATTTGAACTGCTGACCCCTACATTATCAGTGTAGTGCTCTAACCAGGCTGAGCTACGGATCTGTCTAGGTTGCCGGTTGGCGGTATTCACTCTCTCTAACCGATCCAGTCCATATTACCAACTTGGCGATTCTTCATCTATAAAAGAACTTAATAAATTAAAAGAAAGGAAACAACAGCTCAGGACAATGAGCTCTAAAAAGGAGGTATTCCAGCCGCACCTTCCGATACGGCTACCTTGTTACGACTTAGCCCCAATTACCG
>NZ_JARBFY010000013.1:0-684 GCF_048957795.1 Chitinophaga sp. CC14 | reverse complement strand
ACCTAAGCATCACTACTTAGATTCGTGCTGTTGTTTCCAATCTTTCAAAGAACTTTTGATCATTTACATGACCGCTGGTGATGTGTGAGATCCGATCTCTGTGGCACTCCTGCCAAACATCTTTTGTTATTTTTAGAAGAACTTTTCTGTATCGTTTGTGTTGGGGTTGCAAAGGTAGGGATCTTTTATTTAACCACCAAAACTTTTACAACATTTTTTATATTTAATTATCTCAATGCTAATGACTTATCTATTGGGAAAGTGCAGTATACTTATCTGATAATCAACCCTTTATTTTACAAAGAACAGTGGCTTTTTGAAGCGGATGGCAAAGATAGCATCTTTATCACTCGCAGCAAAAATTATTTCAACTTAATTGCTGGTATTATGCTGTATTTCAAATTGATATTAAGCGTTTGAGCTTAAGTGTGTTTTCTGTTTTAGAAAACAATGATGATACACAGTAAAGTGTAGTGGTAGGTTCTTGCCTAGCCGGATGTATCATCGATTAGCAGTAGTGACTGCTTTGTGTGTCAAGTTATTTTGAGATCTGCTCTTTAACAGATGTCCTCTACTCTTAAAGAAAGAAAAAGCCTTAGTGCAAACGCACCAAGGCTTCTCTTAATAAGTATGGCAGCTACCTACTCTCCCGCATGATAGTGCAGTACCATCGGCCATGAGGGG
>NZ_JARBFY010000011.1:0-2964 GCF_048957795.1 Chitinophaga sp. CC14 | reverse complement strand
CACAACACAATGCCCCCAACAATGGCAGGAAGGGGAACAAGGAAGGGAGGGAAAAGGTAGGGGGGCGGGTGGCAGGCGTGGCGGGATGCAGGCGGGACGGGCATTTGGGCAGGCAGGCAGGCGGGCGGGCAGGCAGGCAGGAATAAAAGATTACTTAGGCCGGGCGGGCCGGGCGGGCCGGGCCGGGCATCACTGCCCGCGCCGGGCCTCCGGGCCTCAATACCCCCACAATTCGTTGCAGCTCCAGATGAACGACCAGGTGCCCAATGTCCAGGATGATCAGCTCCAGGTCATTCACGGGATTTTTCCTGATGGGTATGGGGAAATATCCCCTACTGATCAGGGGAAAAATCCTGTGCTTTGCCTGGAGATCTGTACCTGGCCGAAACCATGAAATGTGCTGCTGTCAAGGGATATGATAATATTGTACCTGGGATGCGCTACCAGGTATCTGGATCTCCAGGATGTGAACTTTGCCGTTGGCCGGTAATAGTACCTGGTATCCTGGATGCCGGTATGTAAAAAAAGGCTGTTTTAAGCCCGTATTTCAACTTGCCCCCTGGTTAAGTAGGTAGTGCGTGAAAAGACAGATCGTTTAAATTTGGCCTGTCCTGGTGCTTGCTATGGGTATTTTTAAAGGAAGGGTATATATGCCGGTAAGCTATATCCTCCAGGTACAATTCAGATAGTGGGAGCCGGTATGTACTTATATCGTAAGTGGATTGTACTTATGTTGTAAGTACGATGTACGTAAATTTCATGTATATTTGCTACCAAACAAAACAAATTTATATGGCAAAGAAACCAGCAAAGACTGACCAGCTAAGGGATAGCGCGTTAGGTGCGCTCAAACAGACTGGTTTGAAAAAAACGGACAAGGCTACTGCCAGGCAGCAGAAAGTGAGGAAGATTGACCCGCTGATTAAACAGCACGCGAAACCGCCAGCGGTCGATACTGGTCAGCTTAATAAACGTTTGCCGGGCCGTAAGGGCTGGCCCCAGGACTTTACTAAGTTCAACCTGGACACCTGGCTAAAGGAGAACACACGGGACTTTGATCTTAACAGGGACGAGATACGTACAGCTCTTTGCACTAGGCTACGGGAGCAGAATTTTGAGCTGGTCCTACCGCAGTATAAATTCCGGGGCAAGGACATGGATGTATTCGCTATTGCCGCAGGCCGGTCCGTAGAATACCGGATCATCCTCACTGCGCAGGAGTTAAGTGATGAAATGTTTAACGCCGCGCAGTTTGGAAAGCAGGCCCGGAACTGGCATGTGGCCCTGAATGCGGGCCTGTTGCATAACCTGTTTTTCTTTGTCATTCCGGCTGGTTTCATTGATGTGAAAGATCTGCCGGCACACGCTGGCGTTATTGAGATAGAGGTCACTCCAAAGTGGGGCCAGTATTCATTTACGGCTGTACGACCTGGTAAGCTCCTGCATCGAGAGTATGTAGAACCCGGCACCTATAAGTCTATTGCGCAAAACCTTCACAATAAAATGTACCTGAATGGCGGCAGTGATAAGAAGGTTTAAGCGGCTGCGGATGACGAAGGACCGGGTTACGGTTTTTGCGATCACACCTAAGCCGGATATACGTCAGGTCCAATCCGATCAAAAGCTGTATGACATTGGTCCTACCAAATTGAAGATGAAGCAGCGCCAGATTGAAAGGCAGGAAAGCAAGGGGGAGCTTGTGAATGAAAAGCTGAAATCCTGGGTAAATGCCGGTATTAAGCGTTTAGATCGCCTGATTAAGCTCCAGGAGTATAAGAGGCAGATCCGGGAAATGGCCCTGGAAATGGGCTTTAAAATACCCAATGCGCCTTTTGGCGTTATCTTTTACCTGCCGGTCCCTAAGTCCTGGAGTGCAAAGAAAAAGCGAGAGCATCACTACGTCCTGATTGATAAGCGCCCTGATATGGACAACCTGTTTAAAGCATTCCTGGATGCGCTGAACGCCAGGAAAAGAAGGGTGCCCCGGCGCGATGCAGAAGGCAAGATCATCCGGGAGGACCGCAGGATAGTCTACGACATAATACAACTGGACCCACTGTTTACAGGAGGGGATGACCGATATGTAAACAATGCCAGTCTTTCAAAACGCTATGTAAATGCAGAGAAAGGCTATATAGAGTTTGTTTTACTCCCATCGCCCTGGGATGATGCAATCATCAAAATGAAGCTGGAAGATGAATAGCTGAAGGTATATGGCCTCTGGACTTGTCCCCCCTTCAGGGAGGGGACAGACCAGGCCCGGTTTACTAGGGTTTTCATATGTAGTATACAAAAGGGAGGATCTACCAGGTGAGCGCCTGGGGACCCCTCACATATATAGTCGCCAAAAGAGCCTAAAACGTCACGCCTTTTATCAACTTTATTTTTGCAGCACTGATGCAATGATTTGAAAGTGAATACCAGCAAGCATATGGCCGGGAAGGGAGGATCTACCAGGTGAGCGCCTGGGACACCCTTCACATATATAGTCTGAAAAAGTGACTAAAAAGGGATGCCCTTTATCAACTTTATTTTTGCAGCATGGTTCCAAAAGAGCTTTAAATGGGACAACACACATCAACTTTTTTTCACCAGGAAGGGGTGCCAGGAGATCCAGGGGGTGCGGCCTCCAGGTTGAAACGCGCGGAAAAATTTGCACCCACTGTACTAAGCAAAGATAAGTAACCCATCACATATAACCAAAAATCCCCTATACTTTTTATGTACTTACATCATACTTATGATATAAGTGTTTCGTAAGTATTATGTAAGTACGCCGTAAGTACACTATAGGCACATAGTAAAAATATATCAATCTACCAAACTACTGGTAAATAAATTAAATAAACAAATTTGTTTCTTTCAAATAAATAGATTATAGCATGACCCGATGCAAGGATGCGCACTATGGAACGTAGTATGCACAAGGGTTTAGCATGTATTCCTTGAATATAAGAGTATATA
>NZ_JARBFY010000010.1:0-1697 GCF_048957795.1 Chitinophaga sp. CC14 | reverse complement strand
CAGCAAACTAATAAGATAACATATCGGGAAAGTTGTATTCTAAGACTCTTTAGCGTAATATTTAAAAAATTAAAGCTTACGGGCAATTAGTATTACTCGGCTGCGATGTTACCACCCTTACACCTGTAACCTATCAACGTCGTAGTCTCCGACGGCCCTTAAAAGTAAACTCATCTTGAAGCAGGTTTCACGCTTAGATGCTTTCAGCGTTTATCCTATCCATACATAGCTACTCTGCACTGCACCTGGCGGCACAACAGATACACCAGCGGTATGTACGACCCGGTCCTCTCGTACTAAGGTCATGTCCTCTCAATTTACTAACGATCACAACAGATAGGGACCGAACTGTCTTGCGACGTTCTGAACCCAGTTCACGTGCCACTTTAATCGGCGAACAGCCGAACCCTTGGGACCTTCTCCAGCCCCAGGATGTGACGAACCGACATCGAGGTGCCAAACCTCACCGTCGATATGAGCTCTTGGGTGAGATCAGCCTGTTATCCCCGGAGTACCTTTTATCCTTTGAGCGATGGCCCTTCCATACAGAACCACCGGATCACTTTAGCCTGCTTTCGCACCTGCTCGGCTTGTTTGCCTCACAGTCAAGCACCCTTATACTAATGCGCTCTGCGTACGATTACCAACCGTACTGAGGGTACCTTTGCGAGCCTCCGTTACCTTTTAGGAGGCGACCACCCCAGTCAAACTACCCACCAAACAATGTCTCCCATTACTGGGATTAGACTCTAAATAACAGAAGGTTGGTATTTCAACGATGACTCCACAACTCCTGGCGAAGCTGCTTCATAGTCTCCCAACTATCCTACACATCTGGCATTCAAAATCAATGTTAAGTTGTAGTGAAGGTTCACGGGGTCTTTCCGTCCCGTTGCGATTAACCGGCATCTTCACCGATACTACAATTTCACCGAGCTCGTGGTAGAGACAGTGTACAACTCATTAGACCATTCGTGCAGGTCGGAACTTACCCGACAAGGAATTTCGCTACCTTAGGACCGTTATAGTTACGGCCGCCGTTTACTGGGGCTTCAGTCAGAAGCTTTGGGTTACCCCGAACATCCTTCCTTAACCTTCCAGCACCGGGCAGGTATCAGGCTCTATACGTCATCTTTCGATTTTGCAGGGCCCTGTGTTTTTGTTAAACAGTTGGTTGTACCATTTTACTGAGGCCACATCACTGTGGCACGCCTTATCCCGAAGTTACAGCGTCAATTTGCCTAGTTCCTTTACCACGGATCACTCGAGCGCCTGAGAATACTCATCTCGACTACCTGTGTCGGTTTACGGTACGGGCTGCTATAAACGAACCTTAGAAGTTTTTCTTGGAAGTCTGATTAGGGATACTATCAGCGCGGCCGAAGCTTTGCTGTACTATCAGGTTTCAGCATCTCTGGCGGATTTTCCTACCAAAAATATACCTACGCCCTTTAACGCACTATTCCGTAAGTGCGCGATCCTTTCACTACTCCGTTACTCCATCGAATTTATAGCAGGTACTGGAATATTCACCAGTTTGCCATCAGCTTCACCTTTCGGCTTTGCCTAAGGACCCGACTAACCCTGATCCGATTAGCGTTGATCAGGAACCCTTAGTCTTACGGCGATAAGATTTTTCATCTTATTTATCGTTACTTATGCCTACATTTTCTTTTCTAAACGCTCCAGCATGTTTC
>NZ_JARBFY010000009.1:0-1215 GCF_048957795.1 Chitinophaga sp. CC14 | reverse complement strand
AGGCCTAAAGCTTCGGTTATATGTTTGATGCCCGATTATTTTCCGTGCCCAAACCCTCGACCAGTGAGCTGTTACGCACTCTTTAAATGAATGGCTGCTTCCAAGCCAACATCCTGGCTGTTTTAGGATTTGAACCGCGTTTGATCAACTTAACATATCATTAGGGACCTTAGCTGTTAGTCTGGGTTATTTCCCTCTCGGCCATGGACCTTAGCGCCCACAGCCTCACTCCTGGAGATTATATTATAGCATTCGGAGTTTATTAGGGTTTGGTAGGCGGTGAAGCCCCCTAGCCCAATTAGTAGCTCTACCTCTATAATACGTCTATATCCAAGGCTGTTCCTAAAAACATTTCGGGGAGAACGAGCTATCTCTCAGTTTGATTGGCCTTTCACCCCTATCCACAGGTCATCCCATAGCTTTTCAACGCTAATGAGTTCGGGCCTCCAGTTAGTTTTACCTAACCTTCACCCTGCCCATGGATAGATCACAAAGTTTCGCGTCTACCCCCACTGACTGATTCGCTCTGTTAGAACTTGCTTTCGCTACGGCTCCGGTACTGAAGACCTTAACCTTGCCAGTGAGGAGTAACTCGTAGGCTCATTATGCAAAAGGCACGCCGTCACTCTTGCGAGCTCCGACCGCTTGTAAGCGCACGGTTTCAGGAACTATTTCACTCTCCTGTTCGGAGTACTTTTCACCTTTCCCTTACGGTACTGGTTCACTATCGGTATCTAAGGAGTATTTAGCCTTACCAGATGGTGCTGGCAGTTTCATACAGGATTCCTCCGGTCCCGCACTACTCAGGATACTACACGTCCATCAGAATTTCTGTCTACAGGGCTATCACCTGCTGCGGCTCATCTTTCCAGATGATTCAACTTGATCTGACTTTCTAAAAGTAGTCCTACAACCCCGGACAGAATTGCTTCGATCCGGTTTGGGCTCTTCCCCGTTCGCTCGCCACTACTTAGGGAATCATTATTTATTTTCTTTTCCTGCAGGTACTTAGATGTTTCAGTTCCCTGCGTTGGCCCCCTTGCGGGTAATACACCTTCAGTGTACTGGGTTGTCCCATTCGGAAATCTACGGATGTAACGATCGTTTGCATCTCCCCGTAGCTTATCGCAGCTTACCACGTCCTTCGTCGCCTCTTAGATCCTAGGCATCCACCATGCGCTCTTATTCGCTTTAAAAAATTTAGTATTTAGATAT
>NZ_JARBFY010000008.1:0-78922 GCF_048957795.1 Chitinophaga sp. CC14 | reverse complement strand
GCCTGCCACCCGCCCCCCTACCTTTTCCCTCCCTTCCTTGTTCCCCTTCCTGCCATTGTTGGGGGCATTGTGTTGTGCGCTCATACTGGCTCCTACCAAAACAAGATCGTTGCCTATAGGCATCCGTTGCGCATACGTAACGTGCGTGTGTGCGCGTGTGTGCGCGCGCGTGCGCACGGGCGCGGTGAAATTTTCCCTCCGCGACATTAAAAAAAACAAAAAAGAAGAAGGAACTAATTTCTTTTTTTCTTTTAAATAGATCAAATACAGGGGGTTTCGCCGCGCCGAATTTTTAACCAGCGTTTTACACTTGGCATAAATTTATAACGCAATTTACGACCTCACGGGCTTTTTAATTAAATAAATGAATATCAATGTTTTAAATGTTTCTTCTAAACACACCAAACTACTTTGATTGTAATCACTTGTAAATCATTACTATAATAATGTTCTAAAATAATAATGCTTATAAAATGTTGATTGTGATTATATTCTACACAGTATATATATATAATTTGAATGGAGATCCAAGCACTTTCAAAATTTCCAGAAGTAGTTAATATACAAATACTAGTTAATCAATGTTATAAAATATATCTAAATAAATAATATAATATTGACAATGGCTACATTCCGTTATAGCATTGAGTTTGCAAAGAATTTGAAAGTATACTGGTATTGATCGGAGATTTGTGAGAGGGCTTAAAAACAAAAAACAGGGCGTAAACCCTGTTTAATGCTGATAATTATATTAATATTTTTCTGTTTGCCTATTCCGTGCTGCGGAATCAAGCGGTCACCTTTACCTTTGATAAGGTTAGGATATAATCTTATCAAAGATATAACTTTCTGTAAAGTAAACAAAAAAAAATCTGGGCACGTAATACCCTGATTACTGCCCTGGAAGTGACACAGTGTAAGTGTGTGTGAAGTAAAACAAAACCGTAGCCAAATTAGTTAATATTTTGATAATAACCAAAATACGATTATATTCGCTCCTGATAATTATTCTGTTTTTTCTGTTATTTTTTCTGTTTAACGTGCTGCTATTACATCATGGCGTATAAAGTCATAGATAATAATCTTTCTACATATGATTGGTATATTACACTACCAGTCCAATACCGCGAATTTTATCATTGGGTATATCAACAAAGCGAATCTAATGGACATTGGAGGCCGTCAACTATTTTCTTCAACAGGGCCTACGGCTACCGTATAAGGGAATATGAATTTCTGGAGCAAATTAACAAGGGCGAAACCCGCATAGTACCTCTATTCAATGGAACATGGTGGATACCGGAAGTATACTTTAAACGGTTTGGCAGGATCTTTAAGCCCCAGGTTGCAGCTCAACGTGGTGCTGTTAAACATTTGCTGCTCAACGGTGTAACCGCCACAATGATGTTGGATGCAGGACTGCATTCAGATTTCATTCTTAATGTTTTTGAAATTGAGAACTACCGTAAGCGTTATTCTAATGTGCCAGACGAAGCTGATGTAATTAGCCTGGCCGATGTTCCTGACCTGTCACCTTCCGCGTTTGAAGGTCAATCTCCCAAAAACATACCGCCTACTCCCACCAGTGCGTTGGCCGTTCCTGCATCACCGGAACCTTCTTTTATTGGAACAAAACCACTTGCGGCCACCAATAGCATCGCCGGTGCAGGTGCTACTACCGCCATGACTTCCAATCACACTGCTGTGATGGTTGAGAAAAAAACGGTAGAACTGCGTGGTAGTACGGCGGTTTTTAAAATGCCAGTGATTGAATACAATTACTGTGGAACTAAGTTATGTAATGCGATACAGGAGTTTTTGCAGGACCATGAATACTTTGCTTTATTCTGTGCCAATAAAACCATAACCGATATAAACCTGTTGAAATTGAAGATTGAGGAGTTTATCAAGCACGCACAGACGCTCAATCAGTCAAAGACAAAAGATGAATTATTCTTATGGTTTAGCCGCTGGTATAAACCCTATAAGAAAGCAGTAGATAAGCCTTTTGAAGAATCGCGTGAAAACTTCCGTTCCAGGCCCACTATAGCTGAAATTAACTATCATATCCGGGGACTACCTCAATCTACCCCCGAAGAAGTTAAGGCGATGCACCAGCAATACCGTCAGCTCTATCGAGAACACCGTTACTTCGATGAAATATAGTTACTATATAAAACGATCATTTAATGACGCAACAGGCTCCATACTATATTGTACCGCTATTTGGGGATAGAAAATTTTACTTCAACGACAAGAATAAAGCTCTGGCTTTTTTAGAATTTATTCCTGGTGATGCCGCCCTGTTGGAAGGTAATAATCCGAAACCTTTAGAGGTTAAGAATATACTTAATACTTGGCGAGAAATGGTTGATTTTATAAGATTCCTGGTCTTATGGAATGAAGAAGATGGTGAGGTATTTCAACCGCTTACAGATCATATGTGGCGACATTACAGTAAACTTATATCAATGCTACGTAAAGGGAATGGTGTTTTCCTACAAGGCCCTGGGGGAGTTGGCAAGACTACTATGATGCAAGTGATAAACATACTTACCACTTCCCAACATCTTAAACAGGTACAAACGTTCCGTATGTTTGAAGTCAATAAACTTCAACAAGAATTTCAAACTAAGAATTACGAATGCTTCAATGATCTGCTCTATACCGCGCATGATATTAAGCCTGTATTGTTAGATGGTTTGGAGCCAGACCCGGATAAGGTTACCTTTAATCATTTCGGAAAGAAAGTGAATATACTAAGTCATGCAATAGATATGCTTTACCAGGATGCAAAGAATAAAAAGCGTATAGTCCACGTTACTACAAATTATTCTTTCGCTGATATACTGATTAATCTTGGCGATGAAACTTTTACGAAACTCACAGAAATGATGGAATTATACATCATCACCGGCCCACAGGCCAATCAAGAAGTAATGGCTAATCCAGAACTGAATCAATAATGCAACGCAGAACTTCATTAAAACGTAATACGGCACCTAAAAGGAATAAGCCCTTACCGGCCTCCAGTGCGACTATAAAGAAGCGTAGTAACAAGATGGAAAAGAATATGCGTGTATATAGAAAGCAACGCAGTGAAGCATTCCGTAAGGATGATGAATGCGAAGCCCGCATCAAAGGCGTTTGCTTATATGCTGCCACGGATCTTCAACATAAAAAGGGTAGAGGGAAATTTTTCTTGGTTAAAAAGTATCAAATAAAAGTCTGTCGGGCCTGTCACGTCCATATAGAAAACCACTCTGAATGGGCTAAGGAAAATGACCTTGCAGTGTCCAGGCTAACGGAATAGCGCAAGTTATTTATTCACTTCAAATACTACAAAATGAACACAAGCACACAATTAGTAAAAGGCTCAAAGGTTGTAGCCACCGTTGTATCCGCTGATTATAATGTCGAAGTCTTACCACCAAAGGACGGTTATGATCAGCAATTCTGCCACAACATCACTCTCTCAATAGAAGGGCAGGAATATCCCTGCCAGGCTTGCACATCCCTATCCACTCAACGTGATTATATTCCAGGTGCCCAGGTAAGAGTGATCGTAAATGCTTTCCGGTACGGACGGTATGCCATAAAGTTCGTTGAAATAGTTAGCGCGGGACAGGTTAACGGCCATACGTCCCCCATCTCTGCTACTACTCCTACCCCTATCTCCGCCGCTGCTCTTGTGCCGGTTGCTAAAAATCAGGCCGAACAGGAAGGTTATAAGGTAACAACTGGCCTCCCTTTAGACTACATACCGAAAGACATAGCGGTGGAGCTTGCGATACAATACTACGCGAAGCAGCCGATACCGAAGCTAAAGGATGTACTGGATACTGCCAGGACATTATATGCTTCCGGCAATCAGGGTGTAATCATACCGGCACCGGTGAGCCTGGCCCGCTCCATAGGACTGGCAATGCAGTTCAATAATCGCAAGGGAACCAGGCCAATTGAAAAGGTCCTGGAGTTCGCCCAGGAGATATATGACTATTGCAATGAATAATAATGTTTATTAACTTTAAATAGAAACAGTTATGGGTATTCGGACACCTTATAACATTGATTATTAACACTTTGTAATAATTGTTATATGGCAAGTTTACTAGGGTCGCATTTACCCAACCGAACACTGGAGCATTATAGTGAAAACAAGGACCATTATTTTGCTAACCTGATTGCCAACATGACGGCAGAGCAGCAGGAGAAATTGCCTGCTGCTCTGGCTTTCAAGGTTTCCAAAGGACCGGAATATGCCCAAACTTCCATGAAACCTGGTGAAAAGGACTACGTTATGCAATCCTCTTTTGGGACCATGTTTTTTGAAATGGTTCTTACGCCGGACGGAATGGATGTAGAACAGTTCTTATCCCACCTGCGCACGCTGTTGAATAATAGCCATAAGCCCAACAGCAATAAGGCGGCGGCAGAGGCCCTGCATACAGAGAAGATCTTTATCAGGGGGGGGCATGACCTGATGAAAAGGATGGAATACCTGGAGCTGATCTGTGCTACAGAAATGTATAAGCTGGCAGATAGCTATCGTTCTTCCCTAAAGGCATCCCGGATTCTGAACAAAAAAGCCCGGCGCGTTACGGCCTCTATTGAAGGCATACTGGAGTTCTTGCTTGCATATGAAAACAATAAAGCACGGTTTGTAAACGAAATCGGCCTGGAGCTGGCAGATCTTTTCCTAATGATGTTCTTGTATAGCGGCGGCAGGAAGCGCAAGGCGTTTTATGAAAAACTTGCCTATGCGAAAGGGAAGAATAATAAGGGACTGAAAATGACTTTCACCCGATTAAAGAGCAAAGGATTTTCATTTGTGAAGGGCGAACGTACCAGCAGTGCAGAACATTACTTATCCTGGTCAGGAAAAGAAGCCATGATAAAGTTTATTAAGCGCGTATTCAATTCTTATTAGATGATAAAATGGATAAACTGGATAGACATTGAGCAGGCCCCGCCAGAAATAGGAACGGAAATCATTGCCGGTATTGCGGAAACCGGTTACCGTACAGTAGCCTTAGTGATGCAGGAGGCATATGTTGACTGTAAAACCGGTGAAGTCTTTAACCCAACTGTATGGCTCCCCTTTCCTGATCTGCCAGCCAAACCGCGCCCAAAATATGTAACCATAAAATAGTACGCTATGCAAAAGATGGAAGCCCTTGTGTATGCTCAACCGTACTTTCTCCATTACGGCGACACAAAGACCGCTATATCAGGCCCCCGCTGCTATATACAGCTATCTACGGCATTGCTGGCATTTACTGATTTTTACGCACAATTACATGATCTTCCCCGGACAGACACGCTTTATCAGGAGTTAGAGCGCCGTGTAAAGGATAGCCCCCAAATACTTATTGACTGGATACGTCAGCAGGATTACGACAAATGGCGACCCTACTTTACTGTCCCGGATAAAAGGGTGGATGCAGATATATGGAAATTCGGCTGGAGCGATGAAGAAAACTGGACGGTGCGGGAGATAACCATAATGGACACCGTTGATTATACGAAGGATGTGGACGGTGTACTTGTTACCCCTGTGGCGAATGTCCGATCTGGAGAGTTCCGTAGTGTATTCAGTGTGCCTGATGACCAGGATACGCATGGCACCCATAAGTACCTGCTGGCTAAGTATCGGGCGGCGGGAATAAGGGAGCAGAATTATATAGACCTGGCAGAAGATCATGTGACCATTCCCTTTTTCCGGCGCTTACCGAATGGCGGTGTAATTCCTGGAGTAGAGGACGAGCAGCTTGTCCTGATTGTGCTGCACCGGCTGAAAATGAGAGAGCAAAATGACTTCACTAAACGTAAGGTGGCTGCGCTCCAGCAGTACCTAAAGGTTTGCAGTGAGCAGAATGCCAACCAGGAAGGCAATAATCAAGTTTATTGAGAATAGTTTTTTAAGTAAATTGTAAGTAATAGATACGTAGATCATACGTACTTTGTAAGTACAGCATAAGTATAAACAGTTGTGAATGATTGGGTAGCACCGTCAAACTGTTTATCATGGCTGAACAATTATTAATCCGTGATATATATCCATACGTGCTACCGGAGCCACCCAGGCTGGAAAAGGATATATTATACTATGATCGCAAGAAAGCAGATCAATACTGGACGCGCCCCCTCCTACCCGATTTTCGCCGCATGTCCACGGCGCAGAAAACAGCATTCATAGAACAGGAATGGACCCGGCTGGAACAAGGGCTGTGGTTATTTATCAATGGGGAACTTACCTGGATAACCCCCATGCACTATGATTTTTTGATGTATAGTAACATACCGGATTTCGGTATTCCTGCCTACTACGATTCCCAAAGAATTGACTTTTACTTTAAGGATTTTATAAATGCTGATGATCATTGTTATGGGGAGTTGGTGATTAAACCGCGCCGGTATGGCTACACCGGTATGACTGTATCGGAATGCCTGCATATTGCTATGGGCGATTTTGGGCGCAATGTAGGCATGGCATCCACCAACCATGATAAAGCAAAGGAAAGCCTGTTTAGGCCCCTTATAGCCTCCTATCTCACCAGGCCGAAGTACACCAGGCCGGAAATCTACATGCCCAACGGGCGGCCCCCGCAGAAGGAAATGCGCTTTCAATCCAACATCATAGAGGAACTGGATGAAATGATGCTGGATACTTCCAGTGGTATGAGATCCTGGATAACCACGAAAGCCACTACCCCAAAGACTTTTGACGGGGGCAAGTGGCACAAGGCGGTTCTGGATGAAATTTTTAAATGGACAGAGGCAAGCGTATACCAGACCTGGCAGATCACCAAAGAAACCCTAAGTGTTGGTGGTAGGATCTGTGGTAAGGGGTCGCTGTTCGCAACGATGGGTGATGATGAAACAATGGACGAGGCGGTACGTGATGGCATCCGGCTATGGGGAGAATCAGACTATCATGATAAAAACAAATTCGGCTTTACCAAATCCGGCCTATACCGGTACTTCATTCCCGCCTATGCTGCCTTTGAGCTGTTTATAGATCGCTATGGTAAATGTAACGAAGCCCTGGCTATGGAATATCTGATGGAGCAGCGCAGCGCCTTTGAGGAAGGCACGCTGGATTACCAGTACCACGTTAGAAAATATCCCTTTACCCCCGAAGAAGCTATGTCCAGCGCAGAAAACAGCACAATGTTTTCATCAATGCGCTTAAACTCCAGGCTGCAAAAGCTATACGTAATATCCAATTCAGAGCGGCCATATGTTGTAGGCAATTTTGAACAGGACGCTTTTACTGACCAGGTGCGGTTTGTGCCCAATCCTAAAGGGTATTGGAAAGTAATGGCTCACCCCCACCCGGACGCGCGGAATCGCTGCCGCCGCGTAAATGGCCGGTACGTGTTGCCCAGGAATCCAGAAGGCTGCATCGGCAATGACCCCACCAGGACCGCTGAAAATAGCAGCGGACACCTTTCTATGAGCGCAGCTTATGTATACCAGAAACATGACTATTACAACACGGGTAACGCGAACCGGCTAATGGCGCAGCTTTTCGGAAGGGATGAAGATGTTGACGTAATGAATAAACAGATCATGCTGGCTGCATTATACTATGGATACCCTGTTATGACCGAACGCCAGGTAACCAGTACCTACGATATGTTCCGCTCAAATGGAATGAAAGACTTCCTGCTGATCAGTGAATATGATAAGGTAACCGGCTTATGGATGAAGGGGCAGGTCATCAATGACGGCCTGGAGCTGATACAAAAGCTGATAAAAAAGCCCAAACTCAATGCTGACGGCGTTCCAGAAGGACCAGATAACCTGGACCATATTGTATTTGAAGAACTAATAACCCAACTGAAAAACTTCCAGAAAGCAAAGTCCACAAAGTATGACTGTGTTATGGCGCTGATAGCCACGCTGATAGGTGCCCAACAGATCCTATACACTATTCTCACGGACGCAGCTATTAAGCGCCGAAAGAAAGTACTGTCGGCCCTGCACCCTTCCCGATTAAATTAAATCCATTCATATGATCACTACCAAAAACAACGTGGGCACTCCGCGCATCCTGGTACGGATAAGCTATGCGGACAGGCTGGCCCTGACAGAGAAAACAATCATTACAGAAGATGGCCGGGCAATTTCCCTTTGCCTGCGTAATGTTACCCGCGAAATGGCCCAGGCAGATCGGTGGGATCTATCCGTCCGCGTTGGGCGGGTAGAGGCTATTATGCCTGGTTGTGGCAATATCCAGGTTGGGGACCTGGCTATTCTGGATTATGTGGTTGATGGTGATAGTGATGACCAGGGCGAAAATGACAGTTCCACTGCGGAGAATGTTCTTATGGAGGATCGGGACAAGCTGGTAAGTGTCCCGTGTGTAACCAGGTTGCATCAGGAGCCTATATATGTTACCTCATACGGCCAGTGGGTGCGCGACCCTCAAACTCAAAAGCCAATCAAGTTTATCGTAACGGGTGAAACAAACCGGCTGGTTGCTCAAAGAGGGGACCATATTGATATGAGCCTGGTATTGGGGGTGATCAGGGGCACGCAGCTCCTTCCTAATCCTGCTTATGTTTTTGCCGCCTACGAGGAACAGGAATATTCCAGTATTTTCAAACAAGATGGAGAAACCTATTACGAGCTGCATGACACGACACACATTGTCAGAAAGGTTTTATTTGCAGATCCGGCGACAGGGTTAAGACCCGGTGACACCATACATGCTATCTATGATAGCAATATCGAAGTAACAATCCTGGATCAGATTTTTGAAGTGATTCCTTTTTGTGATATACTGGCCGTGGATAAGGGTTTTCAGGGGTAATATGTTCAGATTGAAACCGCACACTGTACTTACATTGTAAGTATAGTGTGCGCATTTGTAAGCAATTTATGCGTATATTGTACTTATGTTGTAAGTATAATGTAAGTAGCTGGTGGTGTTCATCTTGCTTTACTGTAAGTATTACGTAATTACAATCTACTTATGACAGCATTACTTCGTATGCCTGTTGTAATTACAGCATGTGTACATTGAGCTTACAGCCTACTTATAATATCTGTACGCCGTAAGTAGAGGGGAAGGATGATATGCGCGGCGCATAAGTATGATGAACAGATCTGATACGCTTAATTTAAGTACCAGTTACGTTGCCCATAATTATACCATACATACAGTATGCTTATGGTGTGCGTACCGTATACTGACAGCGTGTGCATATTGTAAGTATAACATGCGCGGAACGTAATTATATTTTCTGTATAATCTACTTACAGTGTACTTACGAATAAAGTATCCTGTACGTATGTTAGATGGATGTTCTACACACAGAATACATTCACTATGAGCATGATGTACGCACAAAGGGCATGTGTCATAAGTACAAGGTAAGTGGGAGTTACTTACGCTGTATGTATTGTATAAGTATTTTGTAAGTACGTACTTACAAAATAAGTAAATAATACGCATGGCGTACTTATAGCTTACGTATATTTTACTTATATTTGTTGCAAACAAATTTATATATGACACAAGAAACAAACGAAATCGTTGAGCTTATTGGCGAGATCAAAAATGATGAAGCAGACAGGATGCCCCCGGAATTGCCGGATAAAGCAACCCTGATCGATTCGCTTAGGAGCCTAAAAGAATTGTATAAACGCGCCGTTATCATCTGTTCGGTCAGCTTAAAAGGAGGGACCGGTAAATCTTTGACTGCTGCCGCTTTGGCTAATTTCCTTACCCATCTTGGGTTCAAGCCCCTATTGATAGACTGTGATGATGAAAATATGTCCTGCCTAAACTGGAGCGCATCCAGGACAAAGTATAAGGATCTATTGTCATCGGAAATGGGGGCCGATCAAATAGCGGAGCTGGAGAATTTATTTCCCGATACAGCCGTGATGGGAATGCCCTTGCTCGATGCGCTTGCTTCCAATGTAAAAAAGTATGCTGTTGACTATGATTTTATCCTGATCGATTCCAGGCCGAGCTTATCTGCTGCAACCTCTAAAATTATGTTGCTGTCCGATTATGCAATTGTTCCGGTTCAGACTGGCAAAGAAGAACTTCGGAATGTTCATAAGTTCCTGGGGCATTATGAAAATGCAGTAATGCTGCGCGGGGAGGACCGGCCACTGCCGGGCGCACTGTTTGTTAACAGAGATAACCCCCGTACAAAGCTCTCTAAAATGACCAAAAAGAAATTGTTGGAGGCCCCTATTGAGCTAATGTATTATCATTTATCCGGCAAAGAAATTTTTAAAGAAGCGTTCGGGGATGGCATTGGCCTCTGTGAAATCGTTGAGTGCTATGGTGAAACGAAAACAAAGGCAGACGAACTCCGTGGTCCGCAGAAGGAATATGAAACCCTTGCTACAGAATTATTAAATCATATGGTTATTAATCTGATGTAACATGACACACCCAAAACTCGCTACAGGTAAGGGCGCAGCAAAAAAGGGCGGGGCCAAAAAGGAGGCAGGTAATAAAGGCACAGGAAAAGGTGCGCAACCTGCAACCGGAAAATTGGCAGATGCGCGGAAAAAACTTAAAAAGAAAGAAGATCAACGGGACGACATGCAGGATTTAAAATTCAATAAGCCCCATATCAAAAGGGATTTAAACATTGAGGATATAGAAGAAAAGGCAAAACTATTGTCGGTGAAAAAGGATGAAGATTCTCCTGTTCCCACTACTGTAACGTCACAACAGGAAGTCCCACCGCAACAACCCGGCGCTGACGTAGCAGCTATAGCACAACCAGGAGCGCAAGTAACAGGTGCAGGCACCGATGATGGCGCAGGCGCACCGCAAACCTCTACAGAGGAACCTGATGCTGCTCCTGGTAAGAAAAGAAAGGAAGTAAAAGGGGACAGCAAGGGCAGGGTACGCCTTAGCGCAGCGTTGGAAGCGACTGTGGAATATCCGGCCTGGGAGGATTTTGTTGATGCTATGGGCATAGACGGGATGAAATTAATTAGAAACATCCTGGTAGAGAAGATGGTCCTATTAGGCAGGATAGACGAAAAGCGCCTGAAAACACCGTTGTTGAAATTATAATACATTAGGCATGGGAACCGTTTTTCCCTGCACCAAATGTGGGGGGTGCTGTATGGAGATTGGACTACGGATAACGCGGATACGGCGCTACTTTACGCCGGATATGCTTACGCCCGTAGAACGAGAGCTGGCAGCATTCCCCTTTAATTTTGATGAAAAAGGCACCTGTGAAAAATACGACCCCGAAAAGGGATGTACTGTATATAAGACCCGCCCCGACTGCTGCAACATCTTAAAGATGTATGATAGATACTTTAAGCCGATGAAGATGACCCTGCATGAATTTTACCTGCTTACTGCTTCCGACTGTAACCGGCTGATAGATCAGCTCCACCTTGATAAAGATAAAAAAGTTATAATACGTTAGAGTTCAGACTATTATAATTTTATTTCCTATATTCGTCCCTGCGGGTGAAAGCCCCATATAAATTTGTTTTAGAAAACTGCCGGACAACCGGCAGTTTTTTTATTCCCATGACGACCTTCTTATGCTGGAGCAGTATAAGTGTAAGTATAATGTAAGTATTTTGCACGTATGACATACTTACAGAGTAAGTATGTTAGTAGTGAAAGCGGGCCGCGATTACGGTAACGATGTTTTCAGATACACTGTATACCAGCCGATGTTCATCAGTAATTCGGCGGCTCCAATAACCAGCCAGGTCATAACGTAGTGGTTCCGGTTTACCGATGCCGGTAAATGGGGTTTCCATAATCGACTGTAAGAGGGCTGTTATTCTTTTCTGCACCTTCACGTTGTTGGTTTCTTTCCAATACTCCAGATCCTTCCTTGCAGCTTCGGTAAAAACTACTTCCATAAGTTGTCAAGATCAATTTTCTTAACCTCTCCAGCATTTGCCTGGGCTATGCTTTCGGCCAGGTGCCTTCTGTTATTTTCTCTGGATAATAAATAAGCTGTTTCCTGCATGGAAGTAAAGACGGTTTCGGAAATGATCACCACGTCCCCTTTGCCCTTTGGGCGCTTTACCACCAGTTCTTCTTCCCCTTTTGAAACCTTATCCAAGTTTTCTTTCAGGTGCGTCCGCAGAGTATCATAATTAATTACTTGCATGTGTCTTGTTAATTTCGTACGAAAATACGTACGTTTTTTCATATTACCAAATGCGTACGTACAACGTACTTACAGCGTGTGCAGGTCGTAAGTATTTTATAAGTATCTTATAAATCCTTATATTAGTACCAGGTTGTGCAAGGTATGCAAGGTAGCCATTGATTCATCATTAAGATCATGGCTATGGACAGTACATTGTATTCCAATCCCATCGCGCAACCGGGTACAGATAACAGGTGGATGTATTACGACTTCCTCCACTTTATTCCCACCGAACAGAAAAATAAATATTGGGCGGCGCAGTGCCTTTTGTTCAACAAGCTCAATAGTTCCCCTTTACTTCCCAATGACCCGGATGATAAAGTAGCCCGTTACCGGGAGCTGGAGCGCGGCGAAATTCGCAAAAGCGACTTCGTAAAAATCGTTGACCCGCCGCAAGCTGATGGGAGTGGGGGCAAGGCTGAATTTTTTGCAACTAAGTGGAAAAGCAATCTTATCAATATCCATCTGCGGAACATCCTGGATGCAAGGTTGGATGGTCTGCCGATCTCCCTCCAGGTCCGTGCTGCGGATGAATATTTCCAGTTAGAGCAACAAAAGGAAAATGCGCGTATCATTGGGCGCAGGCAATTCCTGGCCTATGTGAATGATATGAATGCCCGGCTAGGCTTGCCGCAGCTCCGCACTGATGATGACCCCTTTAAGTATGTTAACCAAATGAGCGCCGGGACCACTCCAGGTAAGGAGGGAAAGCCTGCGGATATGGGCGGTGGCAGGGGAGCTGCGAAGGACACTGCTATCACTTTAATGGATAACCTTAAATCCATGATGGATGACAATGAGGATCTGGCGTTGTATAACGAGTATGTTTACAAGGACGGATGCGAGGTGGCCTGTGAACTAGGCATGGAGCATTATCTTACTGTCAATAAGTTCAGTGAAATTAAACAGGAAATCTTCACGGATCTGCGCAACTTCAATACCTGTGCCTTACGCCTTTTTACCAGCACAACAAATGGGCAACCGGTCATTGATTACTATGACCCATCAACCGTATGGACCAGCGCCTTCAAAAAGGCTGATGGGGGGGATATTACATACTGGTGGCGTGAAGCCGATATAACCTTCGCTGATTTTGTCCGGCAGTTTGGCGCTGAACTGGATGATGATCAGCTCCGCTATGTGTTTGAGAAGAACCGTACCAATCAGGGCGGCTGGCAAGGGCACCAGCTCTATTGGGATAAGTGTAACAGATGGCAGCGGGATAACGCGCGGATAAGGGTAGGATATATGGAATGGTTAAGCCAGGACATTGCTGTGTATTCGTATGCCGAAAATGTCCGTGGGAACATGCGGTTTAAGCAGATGCCAAGCGATTGGTTCCCGCCGAAAAAATCCGCTTATGAGCGGCAGGAGCGGTATTACAACGCATGGTATAAATGCTACTATATACCAACTTTTGTAGGCACCTATCCTGGAAGCCTCCAGACTACGGACTTTGTAGAACAGGCTAAATTGATTTTCGGGTATGGGAAATTACAGGACCAGTACCGGGAAGGGGATGATCTGCGTTACAGCCGCCCTTCCCTGATCGTAAGAAGGCGTACCATCCCGTCATTCACAGACATTGAGCAGCGTTACATGGATAAGATAGATCTCTTATGGATACAGATGGAGAATGATCTTGCTAATGTAATTCCGCACGGCCTGTGGTTTGGAGAAGAAGCGTTTACCGAACTACTCAATACTGTTGATGAAGCGCAGGCAGGTGGGAAGGATGATAACTATGAGGCCATGCGGAAATTGAAGCAGACAGGTTACGGGGTGGGTAAACTGTTCGATGAAATGGGGCGAAGGATACCGCCTTTTGTCGATATTAAGACGGGGCATTTGCAATCGGCCCGCGAAAAGCTGGTGGCTATTATGGATATATATGCCATGATGACCAGGGCATTGGGTCTGAACGAGATTGCAGAAGGGGTGGCACCACAACCCCGGCAAAGCCTGGGCGGAATTGAGCTGGCGAACAGTGCATCTGTTAAGGCAACCCTGTTCATTGAGAATGCTTATACGGATACCTTCAATGAAATAGGGTGGCGTATGCTCTATTATTTCAAGGAAGTGGTTGGTGAAAAAAATTCTGAACGCCTGCGTGAATTTCAGGATATAGTCGGCAGGGCAAGCGCCTGGGCACTGGAGGCCATTGCAGATCTTCCATTAAGACGTGTAGGCGTTGCCGTTGATGTGCTTAACACCAACGCTCAAAACGTAATGATCAATCAGCTTGCACTGCAAATGAGCCAGGGGGCTAATCCGCTGATCACTCCAGATGAAGCGGTAGAATTGACATTTATAAATAATGCTAAATACAAGTTTGCTATCCTGCGTATGAAGATGAAGAAGCGCAGGAAAGAGAATATGGCGCTGCAACAGCAGATGGTTGCAGTGCAACGGGAAAACCTGCAAATGCAGTCACAGATTAAATTGCAGGAAATCCAAGCGAAGTACCAGGGAGAAGCAGCGTTACAAAATATGATGAAGCAGTGGGATGAACGGCTATTGCAGATAGAGGCACAGCTTAAATTTATGAGCCAATCGCAGATTAAAGAGCAGATAAAGAATAACCGGATGGAACAAGATGCAAATGCTATGCAGCTCCAGCAACAATATGAAAATCAGAAGCCACTTGTTTAGGATGTATAATTCCCTTATCATTGCACCAGTATTTGAAGTGTATGAATAATATTCATATGCTTGCAGGGAGGGGTTCTTACCCCTCTCTTTCTTTTTTATTCCTGGGCCTGGGATTTCAAAGATGCCAGATACCGTTTGCGTCCTTCCCACGTAAAGTCATGGGTAATCTTTTCATGGCCTTCCTGCTCCAGCGCATTATCCAGCTCCAGAAAGTCCCTTTCAACTTCTGCTATCATGGCATTGGTTTCTTTTTGTAGGATAGACCGCTGCGCAAGGCATCTACCAATATCCAGTGCCTTCTTTGCATCATCTGTAACATCAAAGGCCATACGGTTCACTAAAGAAATATAAGTAAGATTGGCCTCTATGGCCCGCCACCGTGTATCTTTCAAGTAGTCCATTATCCAGGCGACCAATTTTTTAGTAATCTCCCGCGCCTGTGGATTCATGCCTGAAACAATATCTATTAATACGCTATCTTCTTCCGGGGGCTTTTTCCGGCATAAGGTTTCCATGATCTTTCTTTTGCATTCGTCCCTGTCTTTGTGGGACTGGAGCCAGGGACTTTTTGCATGATAAGCAAATACGATATAGGCTAAAATAATATTTGCTTCCCGCCGTTCATATATATCGTATAGCTCTAAGACAGGTTCATCAAGCAAATTGATAGTCCTAAGATCCGGTAGCCAATCCTTATCAGGTTTGGGATAAAGTTTTTCGATAAGCGCCAGCAGCTTATCCGGTTTAGTTTGAGCCATTAGACATGATTTAGTTGTTCAGGAATGCGTACTGCTTCCCGCAACCAATCAAAACCCCCGTTTGCTACAATATGAATATAACGCGATAATATAAATATTCTATAAAATTAAGCGTTGGCACGCTTTTTAATTTGTTTTTTTGCTATATTTATACTTGAGTGCGTAATACTGTGATTAGCAACCTATTACTTAAATGCCCTACGCATGACGATGAACCTATTTAACGTGAGCGGCCTACGGGAACCCGCCGCCACAGCCGAACCCGCTGACACAAATATGCCACCGGCTGCCACTACTACAGCAGAGGACAAGCCCCCGGTAAATACTTCCAATACTAACAATATTCCTGGAGCCACTACGGCGACAGAAACGAGCGACCCGGCCACCACTGCGGCTGGTGAACAAACTGCTACTGCTGCGGCAGCGGCCCCTGCGTCCGAACAGGGACCGCCCGCCGGTACGCAGGCACCGGCAGAAGGTGGTAACCAGGGCCAACCACAGGAGGGGGGCCAGCAACCGGCTTCCACAGGCCAGCCTGCAAACGGGGCAGTTCCCGCTGCCGGTCAACCTGATTACACCGGTTTGCTGGAGCAATTGGGTCTTGATAAGAATACGAGCCTGGAGGATCTGAAAGCCCGGTTGAATCCCCCGGCACAGCTTACGCCGGAAGAACAGCAGCGGCAGAACAATATACGCCGCTCTAAGGTACAGGAATACGCAGTGGCTAACATGGACGGCTATAGCCCTGCTGATTTTGCCATGTATGATCAGGTACAGCAGCTTCCAGATAGGGATGTAGTTTATGCTGAATTTAAAAAACAGTTCATTGCTCTTTACAAAGATAGCCCGCTTTTGGCAGGGCAGAATATAGATACCGTAGCGGAGGGTGTATTTAACCAGCAGTACCACATCATAGACCCTAGTGAGATCAATAGTGAGAATGAGCTTATGGCAACCATCGGGCAGGCAACATTAAAAGCCACCGCCGACAATATCCGTTCTGGTTATGCCGGGAAAGTAATGGCAGCAGAGCAGCGGTATGATCAGCAACAGTTAGCCCAAAAGAAAGAAACTGAATTTCTTTCCCTTATCAAAAACGCGATTCAGAAAAACGTTCCAGCCAGCCTTAGCCACCAGGCCGTGTTGAATGAAAAGGAGAACCGTATCCATGCAGTTAACTATGAATTGCAGGGAAAGGTGGACGTGGCGGAGCTGGAGAAATACCTATACAATGTTCAGAATTTCTCAATTTTTAACAATAAAGGACCATTAGATGCAGAGAGTGCCCTTAATGAACAAATAGCCAATTTTATCATTATTAAACATCATAAGCCCATGATGGAAACCGCGATCAAGGGTTCATATGACGCGGGGACTGCGGCGGGTGCTGTAGGTGCAAAAGTACCTTTCAATGCTAACCCCACAGCCGCAGCCCAAATTGTGAACAGAGATCAAATGACCACCGCCGATGACCAAAAGGTAGCACTTGTTATCGGTGGCAGTCCAGTAGGTAACCATTAAAGCATCATTTCCAAAGTTGTGTGTGAATGCAACTAATCACGAAGTAGCAAGTAAGGAGGTTATAAAGAATGGTTGTCGGTACGAGTAATCGTATTCCGAACAACTAAACTTTTTAATAATGGCTGCTTCTTTTAGTTGTGATGCAGGAGCCTTCACTATAGACGCATGTTTATGTGGACAGGCCCCGCTTCCAATGTACGACCCTCTTGCGCAAATAGCATTAAGACCTAATTTAAGGGAGGGGACAATTCTTTGTTATAAAGATACTTCCGTTGAAGGTATCTTTTCGCAGTTACAAGCCAGCGTGGGCGCGGATAACCGTACCGTTACCACCAATCCGTTTTACTGGACCGAAAAATGCAATGAGCCAACCAACACGCTCTGTGTTAAGAGAGCTGCTGCGGCTTCATCCCCAGGTGGAACTATTATAGTTGACCTGGATAAATCTTCTATGTCCACAAATGGACGCTTTTCTAAGCCCAAACAAGGTGTCCGGGTATATATCAAGGAACTTGATGGGCAGGGCGCGATCATTGAAAGTGTAGACAGGTCTGTAACTGGACAGCACCGCATCACATTGCGTGCGTTGAACAATGAGATATTGGATTTAACTCGCCACGCGAAGTATACAATGCTCATGGACACGCTGCGCATGTACAAGAAATGTGATGATAACTGCATTAAGACAGATGGGTTTCTCCTGGACCCACCCACGTTAAGGAAATCATATGTCCAGAAATTTGAAGCAGGCTACTGCATCAAGGAAGATGAATTGGATGGCTATGCGTACGACCAGGATTTCTATGTCATCAAAGGCATAGATCCTTTGACTGGCCGCGCTGTAGAGAACTACTGTATTCCCACCGTCAATAACAAACTACTATCAGATTGGTTTGATAGCCGCATCATCAACACATTGTTTGGACAGCGCAATGATGCAGACCAAACCGGCTTTGATGGCTTAATTCCCACTGCGCAGCAATCCGGGATGTACAATTATTTTTATGATCCTTCAAGTGGCGCGTCACTAAAGCAAATGCTTTTCGGCATGATCAGGAACTTACGCCGCACAAACGGCTGCAATGAGTACATGATCCTACACGATATGGGATTTGCTATGGACTGGAGTGACGCAATAGCCGCACTGGTAAGGGAGTCCGGGCAAAATCTTAACTTTTCTTTATTTGGAAAAGGCGGGTCTGGAGTACAGAACTTTGAATGGTTCGAGTTTAAGAACTTCGCCGCCTTTGGTCATAAATTTATGACCTACCTCATAGACGCATTCGATGCTTACCGTTATGGCAACTTCCTCAAAGACTTCGGAATCATGCTGCCAGCCTGCAAGTTCAAGGATACCAACGGAAAAATCGTACCTGCCGTAACCTATGTATATCAGACCGGCTGTGAGCCTGCCAAAGTAAAACATCTTTTCTCATATGATGAACGCCAACGCGGTTGCCGTGTATGGAACGTCTTTTTGAAAGATGAATTTGGCATGGAGATTCATTGCCCGTCAAAATTGGGTACAATGCGCCGTATGGCTTGTTAATATTCGTTCATTCGTCAACGTTATAACATGGCAATAAAGAAATATTATACTATAAAAGTTGGCCGGTTTGATGGGCAGGAAGTTGAAATCGGCCACGTAGATAAGTTGGGTATCCCAAAAGGCCCAACAGCAAAGGCTATCGCGCCGCCCGGTAATTCCGTTATTCCAAATTATTCTAGGATATGGGGTAAACGTGAGTTGACAAAAGAGGGTAAGCCTTCCGGCAAATTCAAACCTATGGTCTGGGGTGATGATGGGGGAGAGGTAATTGAAATCCGGTATCTGAAAAAATGCAAGTCCCTGGATAAACTGTATCAGGATCTCAACGGGATTAAACCAGGGGAGGAAGATGCTGATATAGATCTTATGCACGGCCTCTTTGACATTGATCCAGAAATTGAACCGATGCTGGTGGAAATGTTAAAGCTCCATTCCTATAATGAAGATAGTCCCTGTAAAGATCCATCGCAGGTTTTCAGTGTCTACCATGAATACGATGAAAAGAAGGAAGCCACCCTTGTCATCAAAAAGGATAAGACATTGGTGAATGCCATGAACCAGGTATTTGAAGCAGAAGAAAACACTGAACAGTTACGGGTATTGGCAAAAGTTTGCGGGCTGGATGATCGTAAGCAGAATAATGTTCTGCTTACAGAACTGTTGATGCTGGCAAAAAATCAGCCTGAAAAATTCCTGGAAAACCGGGCCTGGTATCAGCAGCAGGTTCAGAATGTTTTATTGCGTGCGGTTGACTTTGGGTTACTGGATCTGGAGGCGTATGGAAAAATAAATCTTCTCACATCTTCTGGAGGGACTGTAGTGCCGAACATTCCACAAAACATAAAGCCGGAAAAAAAGCTGGAGTACGTGATAGAGAATGCCTTTGATCCCGCCATCTTCGATGGCATCGAAAGGATCAAAGAGGCTATCAATGAAAAGGAACTGGCGCTGGCATAACAGTATGCGCCATCATTGTTCAATTTTGTAAACTTCAATTTTATGTCTAATCTTCTTACTGTCAATAAACTGTGGTACAACGGGGAGCTGGTGGAAGGTGCATGTGAAACAGTATTGAACTGCCAACAGCTTTCCGGCTTTACGCCAAAGAATGTATGGCTTGTCCCGCAGGCTGGCTGTTGCAATGGAATGGGATACGGCCTGTCGCTGTCGCAGCCGCCGGATGATATACAGGGTGTATTACAGGGAGTGATGGTGCAGACACAGGACGGCGAACTTATGGTTATTGACGCACTTTCTGCGCAGGCAATAGTAGATGGTTGTAATGCGTGCTGTGATACTACCGTAGTGATCGAGCCACGCTATAACGGTACATTCCCGGATGTACCTGATGGCGTGCCAGCTACATACACATTCACCAGGGAGGATGATGGTAATTATTTGGCTAATTACCGGGCCTCAATGGATTATTTCGGCCAGTACATCAACAACACTTTTAATCGCAATAGCTACGATGCCGCGACAGGCACTTCTACTTATTCCTTTCAAGCGTATAAGGACCCTACTTATATAGATGGTGATACGCAAACAGGGGAAACAGCACGGGTATTCGTGTCCAATGCCGCACCTGCTGTGGGGGCAGGTGAAACGTTATCCTTAACGGTAACTGTAGGCAACCAGGACATAGAACCTGCATTGACCGGGGCCACCGTATCCGCACTCACAACGGCGGCTACCGGCGATGCAGATTATAACACGTTGGGCACTTTCGCTGTGCAGGGTTCCAACCAGATAAAACTGACCAGCTCCACTGTGGATCTGGCGGTATTGGTCATCAGAAAAGTGGAATCCTGATATGAAAGTGGCAGCTACAAAATTGTGGGATAACGGCGTACTTGTTACTGTGCCCTGTCGCATTTTTATCGACTGCGATAGCTTTGTGGCCGGTACTCCTAAACCCGCATTTCTGGTGCCCCGTGGTTGTTGCGGCACCGTTCCTACAGGTTACGACATGGCAAGTGCTGTGAAGGATGATGCGGAGAATGTATTGACTGGAGCATTCGTGCAGTTTAAAAATGGCAGTTCTGTCATCCTGGACGTTAATGCAATCAGCGATATAACTGCTGCCTGCCAGAGTTGTTGTGATCCGGTAGCTATTGATATTCCCGCCAAGTATGACGGCAATTTTCCGTGGGAAGAACAACCGTGTGTGCCCGTGATCTACTGGTTTACCAGGGAGGATAACGGTGATTATTATGCTTTCTCAAAAGCTCTCCAGGACTATGCTGCATATTATATCAGTGACAGCTTCCAACGAGCATCTTACGATGGAGCAATCAGTACCTATCAATTCGCTTCATGTGTGGCACCGGTATTTGCCGATACGGATACGATGCTGCCTTTCATAGTTTTTTCAAATACCGGTGATGACCTGGGACCAGGGCAAACCCTGCTATTTGTTATGTTGATCAATGGAGGACAGATAGGGGATGGAATTACAGGCGGTACTTATGAGGAACTGCTTTCAAATATTAATGCTGATGCTGATTATGCAGCACAGGGCACCTGGTCATTGGATGGTAACAGGGTAAGGTTGGAAACCTATCATCCAGATCAATACGAGCTACAGCTATCAGTGGAAGGTAGCCCTACTTATGTATCTAACCATGCACCAGTATTGGTTACAGGAGAGCAGTTTGAATTTACGCTATCATCCAATGGTGTGTCGCTGTCGCCCAAACTTAACGGTGATACACTGCAAACCATTGCTACGGCGGCGAACAATAGCGCAACCTATAACACGTATGGTTCATATGACGTGGTGGATGACACTATTGTTCTTTCTGCCAATGCCGTTGCTAACTATGTACTGACACTGGCGAAACGAGTTTTGACTATTCCAAGTAATTCGGCACCTGCATTACAAACCGGACAGGCTTATAGAATGATGGGTGTCGTTGCCGGGATAAGTTTACCGGATATTGAGGATGGTAATACACTTAATTCATTACTCACTGCAATACTGGCAAATTCAACGTGGAACAGCAAAGGCACCTGGGGAATCGCTGGTAATACAATTACGTTAACCACTACGCTGATCAGCCCTATTGTTTCTTTGATTATAGGTACTCGTACGGTGACGGTACAATCAAACGCCCTGGTTTTACAAGGAGGTGAACAGTTTAAAGTGGATGCCACCTTTGTCGGCTCCCCACTCCCCACGCTTAATGATGGGAACAGTTATTATACCCTGCTCGATGTGATACAGGCAGATCCTACGTGGAGCATTAAAGGTAATTGGGGAACAAGTGGTAGTAACATTCAGGTAACTACAACGTTTATTACTCCTAGTCCTACACTGGTTGTAGGAAAACAGTCGCAGGTGTTTAATTCCAATGCCGCACCGGCACTGGTTGCTGGAGAGCAATACGCTATTAACGCTACGGTAGTAGGTGGAGCATTGCCGCCCATTTCGGGGAACCCCGATCTTAACGAGCTTTTGAATGATATAAACAATAATGTTGATTGGAACAGCAAAGGCACCTGGGCGCTGAACGGCAATGTCCTTTCACTCACTACCACCCTGATTATTCCGGCTGCAACTATTGTCATTTCAAAAGAGCAAGGCACCTTTTCCTCAAATGATGCTCCGGCGCTGACGGGCGGCAATGTGTATCAGATTGACGCTACCATAGCAGGAAGTGCGCTTACGCCAATAAAGGGACCACTGACTTTACCGGACCTGTTAACTGCAATCCAGGCAGATGTTACCTGGAGCGGGAAAGGTACGTGGTCTATCAATGGGCAGAAAATTGATCTTCTTACCACTTTGGTATCTCCGGCTCCGGCAATAGTTGTAACCGAAGTGGCTCCGTAAAAAATTGTTAACAATTAAAAATATAGAACCATGAAAACGAAAGCATTCAAATCTGGTGGTGGTAATAATAGCGGCAGTGGCAGCGGCAGCGGTAATGGCGGCGGCGGCGGGTGCTGTGGTGGAGGGAAATAATCACCAGGTATAACTAGCTACCTTCAACCATTCACAACCTCCAACGAAGGGGGGCACGCTCTGCTGATAGCAAAAATGCTATGCAAAAGGGTGATGCCCCTTTTCCTCTAAAAAATTTTTCAGATGAACCCATTACCCATAAATACCGTCAACGTCATTCAGTTTGGTTTTGCTACCACCTTTGATCTGGAAGCATCCAAACTGATCTTTGATATAGGAGGCTTTACCGTATTTAATCCTGGTGGAGCTGCGCGGGTATTGGGTATAAATTTCCAGGTCATTGACCCTTCCGGCACGGAGATTTCAACGATAAGCTGGCCGGATAAACAGATAGATCCTTCAACTGGTCAAACCGTATACAACGTTAACCTGTCCAGTGTTGCCTTTCAGTTTGGGTGGTATAAGATCGTAGGAGTGTTAAGGGAGGCAGATGGAACGGATTATACTATTACCATAAGTAAGAACATTTGTGCCCCCCGCGATTATAGTAACGGGTTGTCCAAAGCCAATATAGAACAGACCGTTGATTGCGGCCTGCCTCAAATACTGATCAGTGAACGAACAAACCTGCTCTATCAGGGCCGTAACCCGGACCTGATAGAAAAGCAGGGGATGATCTATTTTCCGCAGGATGTAAATATTCAAACACCTTATAATTATACACCTTTCTCTATCGCAGGCTCCGGCAATGTATACACCGGTAGCTATGTTGTACGTCACCGTACGGATGCTACCTACGATATGGATGATCTTGTGAAGGTGAGGATCAGGTATGCAGCCACCCTGAAATTTTCTGTTACCTGTAATTCTAATCTTTGCGAAATACTTTGCTGCGTTCAGAATCTTCAATCTGTTGCAGCAGGAGAATGCTCTACCGAAAAGGGCAGACATGCAAAGGATCTGCTGGACAAGGTTACCATGCCACTGCTGGTGGCGCTCACGCTGGAGAAATGCGGACAATCCAGTGGTGACCTGGTATCAGATATAGCAAAAACATTGGGCTGTGATTGCAATTGTGATAGTAGTGAAATGATTGAGGCAAAGCCCATACTTTCCGGCAATACGCCTATTACCCTACGTGGAGAATGCGCGACTGATGTAACTCCAGACGGGTCAACATATGTTATCAAAACAAAAAACGTTAAGGTCCAGAATGGGGACACCGGCGACCTGGCCCTTAAAATTGAAAAGAAGGATACCAACTGTGATACCACCTACCTGGTAACGCTGGATAAGAACCGGCTGACAGGGGATATTCTCAATATCATTTCCACCAATCCTGAATATAAGGCTGTCTTTAATACGCTGGTTAATAATGTCGGCATAGATCTTTCCGGTGTTGATGGCCGCTGTATCATTGATACTGATAAATGTGATTACGATCTGATTGCTGATGCACAGAACAACAGCAAAACAGTCCAGTCCATATTGATTGATGGTAATACATACGGCGCACCTGCTGGCCTGGTGATCACCAATTCCCTGGGCATACAGACCTGGTTAAACTCTTTATCAAAAGGCATCTTCACCAGTTATTTTGATAGCACTACCAAAACTACTGTTATTAAAAGCCAGCAGAATACAAGTGCCATCAGCTCTATGACCTTTATCCAGAACGGGATAAACTATGTACAGCAGTTTTCAAAGAGCTGTGGCCGGATAGTGGCATTCTTGCAGGGCATTATTGATTACCTGTGTGATCTCACAGATAAGCAGGTTCATTTAAGCCAGTCTTATACGATCTGTACACTCAACGCGAAGGGGGAAATAAAGGAGGAAACGGTTGCCCCCTCCAATACTGCCAGTGTGGCGACCGTCTTAACAAAGATGGCGGCTTCGCTGTGTGCATCGCTTCGCAATGTACTACAGCAGGCGGGTTTAAGCTGCCAATCTGTTCAGAAGGTTTTTGCTGATACACAAAGCCAGATTAAAACTACGGATGTGCTGTATGGCACCCGCAGTGATAATTGTGGTAAGTATACCTCTACAGATGTGCTGCGGATGATACTGACAGAGATTACAACTACCAATAACCAGGAGCTTATCGACCTATGGTGCCAGGCGAACAAACGTTGCGTGCTGCCGACCTGTGAGCCGATAGGTTACATGGAGCTTGTTTATATAGAACCATGCCCGGCAGTAACCGGTATTATAGGAACCTTTTCATAAACGAATACGATGGCGGGTATCTTACAAGGGAAAATACAGAACAAGGGAGCAAAGACCTATAAGGTCTACTATCGCAAAAAGGGGACAGGTGACCCCTGGGCTGGCGGTGTAGAATTTCCTGCCTCCAGTGGGGAATTTACCACCATCCTTTTCAATGACGTACCTGCCGGGCAGTATGAAAGTTATGTGATAAGTATCTGCGCAGATGGTTCTACCAGCGTGGATAGCCCTCTTTTCTATTCTCAACTTTGCGAAAGGCCCACATCTTTTACTGTTACTGAAAGAGCTACTGACTTCCTGGTGGAATATGGTTTACCGGGCCTGGTAACAGTTTTTAATATCCGCATGGAGCTGCCCAACGGCGGCATCCAGGATAGAATTTATACCGCTGATGGTACAGGACAAGTGATAATTGCCAAACCTGCCAATACATACGGGGATTTTATTTTCTCCATGCGCAGTGTATGCAACCAAAGCGGCCAATGGTACAGTGATTATTCTAATTCCGTGCTGATAAACCTTCCCCAACCGAGCGGATGCCCACCCCCCGTGGTTTCAACGTCCGCACGTATTGCTACTTCTTCCGGGGGTGATACCTGGCGTATCACCCTCGCCAGCAATACGACCAGCGTGCGCGTGGTTACGACCAACACGACTACCGGCGCTCAACCTCAAACGACCAACCAGCCTGTCACCGGTAATTATATAGAAATATTCTTGCCCCGTGGGTCCATCAATTATAACTATACGGTGGATGTATATAATGTTTGTGCAGTGGGTACGGACACCATCGGGGATGGGACGGAAATAATGGTTCCGGCCTCTATTGTGCCGGTATCAACGAGTGGATGGACAGTGGTGACTGCCCCGGAAACAACGCCCGTAAATGGTGTATTTGGCTCCCGCGTAACCGTTAATACGGGCGGCAGCCCACCATCAGCTACACAGGACTGTCTGGTAACAGTCCGGTATAGCTGCACTGGTGGCGCTTATGCGTACGTGGATGTGATCGTGTCGGCAGGACAGGCCAGTGGCGTAGTACGGAACTTTTCGCCGTCCTGCACCATTGATACAAACAGTGCATTTATTAATTCAGCGGTATTGGTTTAAAATAAAATGGCATGGCATACAATACTGTACAGCAGATACATAATGACATTAATGCGAAGTTCGCCAATAATACCACCAGGAACATTACGGAGCCGGTTGCCCGCCAGGTCCTCAATGACCTGGTAGACTTTTATGCGCAGCGGGTCGTGCTGTATGATCAGCTTGTGCATACTACGGATGCAGACTTTACATGGCTGGAGCCGAACTATGTGGTTGTCTGTGACGTGATAACCGCTGACCGGATACTCACGCTGCCGGTTATCCCGCCGCCCCGGCCTCTCATATTGTTTGTGGATGAAACGCCTGGTTTTCGCTGGAGGACTAATATAGATTTTGTTGACGGTGGGGCACCACGCAGAAACCTGTCCAGTGGCTTTCAGGCATTATTATGGGACACAGAAAAATCCAGATGGATACTTATAGGAGGACTGTAACATGATCATATTCGGTAAAAAGAATTTCAGGGATGATGTACAGGCAGATGGCGACCTGACATTTTCTAAGCATTCAAACACGGATGTAAAGAAGTTCCTGACTACAGATGCAGATGGTAAGGTAATCCTGGGTACGCCCACAGGGGGGGCTGGATTCATAGAAGTAACCTATGATCAGTTTTCCCTTGCTTTAGATGATGCAACATTGATACCAGGAGCCTGGTATAAGATGGTGGACTACCAGACTTGCCACATGATCAGGGAGATTACAATTACCGGCATAGTGGATACGGAGGAAGAAAACCTGGGACCTATTGAACCATTGATATTGTTTGCGATAACGCCTTCTGACTACCTGCGAAATTATGTATTCTCGTCTGTTACTGGTGATAGGCTTGTTTACAGCGTGTTTGGTGGTTCTCCTTCGCTACCTGGTGGATCTGTTTTTAAGGGGAACATTCTGCGCAGGATAAATGATGCCCGCAGCATTAGCCTGCCGATGGACTGGCAAGTGATAAAATGGAAAATGGGAGGGCAGTATTACCAGGCGTTTAATGCGGAATATTGGGATGAAGAAAACCCTGATATTCTGCAACCGCGTTATGGCAATGCAACCAATATATACATTGGGGAAGCAGAATATAACCTGGCTGTACCTTTCCTTTTTCTGTACCCATATTTCAACAATCAGCAAATTCATGTGGAACGGCCTGATTCCACAATATTGAAGTATGCACGAAATATTGATTTCTATGGTTTCAGGTGCATGGATTGTAACGTTGTCCTGCAAAGCGTTAAGGGGTATAATTTCGGCACTGGATACACGAATCTTATCAGTGGTGATTCCGTGGAACTGAAAGATATAGTGACGAGCGGGGAAGGTGCTGGTGTTTATTTATCTGCCAGTACAGATGCCAGTAAATATAATTACGGGTTTATATGGTATGAGCAAGCAGACCCTTATATCAAGTATAGAATATCGGTAGATCAAGCAACAGGAACCGTTAAAGCGACAGAAATATGAAGTTTGATGTGAACATAATGACTACACCAAACAGGATAGATCGGCAACAGCGCATGGCTGATCAATTTAGAACCCGTAGTGAATTGCAGCCACATTACTATGAATCCGTTATTACCCGTACTGGATGGGATGGGTTATTTAAGAATATGCAGAAGGCGGTGAAAGATTATTTATTCAAACCTTACTGCATCATAATGGAGGATGACTGTGAGCTGACACCTGCTTATTCTGCAAGGTTCCTGGAGAAGCTGATTGACCAGGCGGTAGCTGCTGGCGCTGACGTTCTCCTGGGTGGTATTGACCAGTTTAGTGCCGTGGATAAAATACCTGGTGCTAATAACATCGTTCGTGTACACAATTTCAGGGGAACAGAATTTATGGTGTTGTTCAATAAATTTTTTAAAACATTCATTGAAGCGCCAACCAGCCAGCCCCCGGAAATATTTTTGGGATATAAGCCATTCATAAAGAAAGTAGTGGCGTGCCCCTTTATCAGTTACCAATATGATTCCCGGTCTAACTTCGGGCGCGATGAAAATGTAAGGAAAGGCTTTGTGGAAACGGAAAGCAGGATATGTAACCAGAAATAAAAGATTCAATCATGGCAGCGATTACACTGGAGAAGATAGAATGGTCTATGACACCGGAACAGCCCATACCGGTGAGTGTGCTGTATAAAGAGAAGCTGCAATCAGATGATGAATATATTATTGTGGCTACGGGGGTGATCGTTCAAACAGACGGTTCATTTACACCGGTATTTGTAATAGATGATCTGGATATAAATGGCGTGTATACTGTAAAGGTGATCAGTGCGTGCGGTGGGTATTTTGCTGTACGGGATTTTCAAAGAGCCGATGATGCTGCCGCATTCAGTTATGGTTTTTCGTTAGGTTATTATTCATAATTATAGGAGCCGATGCTTTGAATGGTAGGGTAGCACCAATACCGTAAAGCATGGCAAAGATCAATCTGACAAAATTAGTATGGGATAACCCGCCTTCGGCGGCGCAGTTATGTACTGTAGCCTACCGCAAGACGGCTGACCCGGATATACCTGGTAGTTATACTACAGTTAGCAGCGCCGTGACCGTCAACACGGATGGAACCATACCGGGTGGCCTGGCTATTACCGGCCTGGCTACGGAAACCTCTTATACGGTAAAGGCTTCTGATAACTGTGGCAGTGCTGCCTTCTTAAAAGTATTCATTACGCCCCTGCCGCAGTGCCCCGCAGGATACCAGCTTTCCGATGATCACACCTATTGCTGGCAGGAGGACGTGGAACCGGCAGAGCAGTCGGGTGGTGGCTCTACGTATATCATCTGCCAGAACACGAATAGCGTTTACAGCACCTTTGCAACACGGGTATACAAGGAGAACGGTTATTCCCAAAATGGCGTACCTCTTGCCGGTAGCCAGTATACCCCTACAAATATTCAATCCGGTACTTTTTGGTACAATCCCAATGCCAATACGACCGATGGCCCTCTTAACCGTATGGGCATATGGCCCTGTGACGGCAGTGGGAACCCTTGCGGAAATAACTGTGCGCCATCAGGTGTACAGGTAGGATTTTCCCGTCAATTTAATGTACCGGCTACTGCTCTGTATTACATCGGGGTTGGTTCGGATAACTATTCAACCATTACTATTCAGGATGGGATAGCAGGGCGCAGAGTAATTGTGCAGCAAGATCCAGAGGCGCTTCGTCTTTATTACAACTCCAGCTCCAGCGGCGACATAACATTTAAAAGTTTTCACATATATCCTGTACGGCTAAATTCCGGGCCGAACATCCTGGAGCTTACTGCTACCAATGATAGTGCCACCGCTGCTGTGATGGGGGCAGAAGTATATCTGAATACCGAAGCTCAACTTATTGCTGCCGACAGCATTGCTGATCTCAACATCATTTTTTCTACAGACGTTAACCAGGGCTTTATCAGCGTCCATGACCCTATTGAATTGGGGAACTGGAACTGCGATAATCTGCCAGGGTATTCTTTGCAGTACCGGGACCCGGATTATGTGTGTGTGAAGATCGAAACCACGCCTGTCATTTCATAACTAAAACGAATGCACGATGCCAGTAAAGTACACGATAACAAAAATAACATGGGACAGCCCACCGGCTGTGAACCAGGTGATCACCATACAGCATAAGAAGGCGACTGACAGCACATGGACAATAGATAGCAGCACCGTGCAGGTAAGACCGGATGGAACGCTTGTACAGGCGTACGACATAAATAACCTGGACTTTCTAACAGCATACAATGTACAGGGCTTTAATAACTGCGGAGGGGCGGGGTTTACAGAGGATTTCACCACTCCAGCAAACCCATGTCCAAATATTATTGACATAGAAGGAACTACTTCAATCGGATAGCACATGGCAATTTCAGCAATGGATATGGTACTTCGGGCTGTGTTGGCACAGGGGAACAAAGAGCAGAACCAGGCTTACCCCCCACAGATCTTTGAAGCGCATTTTAACATGGTTACCGCATTCCTGCTGGATGAAATCGCCAAGCTGGACCCGGTTTCACGCTCCATTGTAGAAATAGGGAAGCCCTTTTTCATTCGCAAGCAGCTTGCCGTAAAAGGGGGCATGGTCAATTTCCCGGATAACTACCGCAGTCTGCGTGGCCTGGCCGTATTCGTGACTGATGATTTTGAAAGCCCATGTGATAAAGTGATTGAACAGAATGATAATCAGGATACTGATTGCTGCGGGCACCCTGTAGAACCGGTAACAGATGATGATTGTGCTTATCAGAATGACCCGCTTGCGCGAACAGTAGAGCTGATCGAGCAGCAGATCGAACAGGGAAAATGCCGGTCCCGCGCGGTAACGATGGTAGACCATGACGAGTGGGATGATCTGACTGTCCACCCCTACAAAGGGCCGACACTACGGGAACCCATCGCCTGCATCTTCCAGGGGGAGGGAATTAAGATCTGCCCTTATGATGTGCCTTCCGTAGAAATGCGCTACATCCGGCAACCACAGTGGTATAAATACAATTACGCCATGAACCCGGATGATACTTACTATTTCTCCAGGAATGGCAGCGTGGAAAGCGAATGGACAGACAATGCTACGCAGTATTTAATAAAAGGAGTGAGTACGCTTTACTCCCTGTATACCAGGGACGGAGAGCTGCGGGATGGGATACTGGAGCTAAAAAAAGCTGGAATATTTTAAAACCTGCACATATGGAAACATCAATCATGTTAATCTTCGGCGGGCTGCTGGTCATTGCAGCCATCTTCATCAACGGGATATTTATCACCACACGCGGGGAAACGGTGATCGCCCCTGATGGTTCAAAACGTGATCAAAACGCAATGATCTTTTACCCGGTCTATAAGTTCCTGATGAAAGAAACCACGCCGGAATCCGTGGAATATAGAGGGGATCAGCTACAGCAGCTATATCGAAGGTTGACCAGGGCGCAGCCCTCCCTGATGGCGGTGGGTAGACCTAAGCCTTCCGTGGAAGAAAGTAGTCTGCTCTTTGAAACGGAAGATGACAGGAAGCTATGGGAGCCTTACGTCCGGGATTATCTGGAGGGTAAAGATATTAAAGCCAAATTCTTTCCAACGCAGATATTTTTCTATCATGAATATACCCGGTATGTATTCCCTGCTATTGTGCGCAAACCAACGTTGGGCTGTATCCGCTGTATGCCTAGCTTTTGGGGCACCTTGTTCTTCTGGCCGGTGATGATCAAACTCCTGGGTTTTACCTGGTGGCTGGTTCCGGGATGGATATTGTTCTGTTTTAGCCTGTCTTATCTGTGTACACTTTTATATAAGAAAGCGTCATGAAAGCAAGTTGGGTAGCCAAAGTGGTAGAGGAAGTGTATTACAGCGGTCGTATAAAGAATACGGCCAGAAGGCTTACGTATAAAGACTTTCAGATATTGGTTAGCATCGCCAAAGCGAGTTTGCTGGCGGATCTGTATCGTACTGAAAAACAGTTAGGGCAGTTTACTTCTTTGAATAACTTCCTTTCCACTTATGATGTAACGATAAAAACGGACAAGTATAATCGCCGCTACTTCTCGCTGCCAGTGGAGGTTGTGAGCCTACCTGATAACGCCGGTGTATACTCCTTCATTCCTTTAATTGACGGAAGCCTTCAATTCTGTGAAGCATTTATCCGCACAGAAGCCGGGAGTGAATGGATGATTTGCGGGGATGATAGCGGTATTGGGTATTTCATTCCCATGAAAGACAAGGTGCTGCTGTATGGTGGGGCAGATTGTTTGGCAGAGGGTCAGGTGACGTTGATCCCGGCTACAGATGATGCCAATATCCCGGATGACATTGCCTTTACCATAGCAAAATCGATATGGCAGCAGGTAATGGGTACACGCGCATTCCCGGTTGACAAGACAGCAGATGATAATCCGAATGTAGACGAAGTTCTGAAAACAAAACTTTCATCACCACAAATTTCATAATCATGTTACCGATGCTGATAGGCCCCGGCGCAAATGGGGCGGCAATAGTGGCTGATAAAATGCAGGAGGCAATTAAGATGGACCCGGATATGGCCCTGCTTCACGCGATCTGCCCGGACAAGCTGCGAGATATGGCAGCTATGGGTGACTACGTGGGTATTGGGAAATATATCGCAGGCATTATTGATGGTTTAAAAGTTGGGTATGGCGGGGCAAGTTCCATGTTCTAGTGCTGAACCCTGCATTACGCAAAGCATTCCTTTACGGGATGTGGTTCGCTCCTTACTGGTGCGGGAGGATGATATTTTGGGCGCGCGGTTCAGGAGGTACTATGATATTGCCAAAGACGTATACAGGGAGCTGAATCTTTATTGTATCCGCTGGTCAAAGCGTTACCTGGTGGAAGTAGATCCCCGTGATCATTCTATCCGGCTACCGGAAGATTGCTTACTGGTTTCCTCTATCAGTATTGTGGATGATTGTGGCCGCATAGAGCCGCTTATTTTGAATAAGAATATCACCGGCGACATTGCAGACATTCATCTGCATAAGAGCTGCGGGTGTAAATGCAATTGTAATAGTGAGCTGTGCGGCCAGCTAAAGAACTATGAGGTCATTTACACAGACGTTGTAGCGCCCATGCCGGACGGCACTACACAGTCTTTTCATGTATGGGCACGCAAAGCTATATACCCGGATGGCTCCTTTTACCGGGAATGGCAGCAGCCGGTGCAGATCACTGGCGAAGGCGGTGTACATACCGCTACCGAAGTGCAGATCTTTCAGGAATTTATATGCAAGCTGCAAACAGAATCATGTGGCTGTATAAAAGATTGTCCCGACAACCGCAAAATTATATCCGGTTGCTGCGGAGATCAGTTTTTATATACGGAATGCTGTAATGACCGTTGCCCGCCTCAATATCCTAATTCGTATGGATATACGCAGTTGGGGTGTAAGATATTTTTCCCAAGCGATTTTCCTTACGATACCGTGCTGCTACGCTATCTGCCGGAACCTACACAGGGGAATTTTGAAGTTCCGTTATTGGCAAAGAAAGCTATGATAGCAGGGATAAAGGTGTATTCCCTGCCGTACGACTTTGATACTGGTTCCGGCTACCGGGCACTTGCAAAGCAGCGGCAACATGCTTTGTTCTTCCAGCAATGGCGGGATGAAAAAAAAGCCCTGTTCCGGTTACTCAACAGATTTTCATTAAAACAATTTTACATGACAATCCTGCCTCCAGGCAGGATAAGCGGGTGTTAAGTATGTCGCAACAACTTTCTAAAATACGACCACTTTACGTAAACACAGATACGGACGAGCTGCTGCTAAAGCCGGAAGAAGCCCGTTATCTGAAAAACTACCGTATTGCCGTTAATGAGAATGATAATATTTCTACAGGCACCGGGGATGGTAGTGCTGGTGAAGGAATGAACTTTGGTGCAGGAACCCCGTTAAGCTCCAGTGTTCCGGCAGCGCCGGACCTGGAGCTTCCAGCGGGGATAAACAGGTGCATCAATTGTTTTGAATGCCAGGAAACAGGTGAAATTTATTGGTTCAACTGGAATAGCAATGGTGATCATGGGATCTACCGGCTGAATGGGTTGACAGGTAGGGCTGAACAGGTATACAGAAAAGCACTATTAAATTTTTCCATCGATCCGAAATACACACTGAACAACCGTGTATTCCTGAAAGTGGTTTATGATAGCGATGATGCCGCAAACAGGAATGTGCGTGCAAAGTATTTGCTATTCACTGATGGCCTTAATTGGCACCGTTATCTGGACGTGGGAACAGCTATTGCCACGGACAGCTTTAATAGCGATCTGTATCCTTATTTTAAAATGCGCGGGCCTCATGCGGATGAAACAGAGCTGATCAATCTATGCGTATCACCACCATTCTTTTGTCCTCAATTAGACCTGGTGCCTTTCAATGCTACAACAGACAGGGGAAAGAATAATAACCTGGCTAATAAGAGCTTGCAATTTGCTTACCAGTATATATACCAGGATGGGCGCAGTTCTGTTTTCTCACCTTATTCTGCCAACTTGTATGTAGGAGCGGGTGGCTGTCAGGAACTTAATGCTGGCAGCCCCCGTTGTGTAAGATTGACATTGGATGCCGGTGGCCCAATGGTAGAGCAGATCCGCATCTTTTTCCGCAACTGCGGAAACGATTGGTACATATACGAAACCATTGATAAGTATGAAAAGTGTACAGAAAATATACCGTTTTATGAACGGGCTGTATCACTGGATGGCTACAATGAAGATAGCAATACGTTCACTTATCTATTCTGTGGTGACAAGGAATGCGCGATCTTTTCTTCCGAAGATGCAATCCGCGTTCAGAATGATCTACCACTGAAATCCTTCGCACTCACGCCGGTTGGAGATTCGCTACTGGCTGCTAATAACTTGTATGGATATGATAATCTGGATTGTAATTCTCTGAAAAATGTTACGCTCCAGGTAGTAAAGCCAGGTGATGATGTAGAAGGACCACCACCTTGCATTCCTAAGAAGGTGAAGATCTCTGCTTATATCACGGTGCGTGGTGGGCCAATAGTAAATATTGAAAACAATGTTGCATTTGTGGAACCAGGTCTGAACGGCATACAGTATGACGGCGCAATGGAGCAGAACTTTAAGAACCGAACCGGCTTTATTGGTTATATGGCGGGAACCCCCTTCGCCACGATTGGCGAGAATTATAAGATGAACGCTGATGGGACAATGGAAAAGATGGGCATCTTAAATTGGGAGGACGGCAATGTGCGCAATGCTGTGAAAGAAATATTTAAGGCTGGAGGGTTTTTTGTGCAACGTTTTGATTTCACCCTGGATGCGGGGATATACATATTCCGCGTAGCCAGCCAGAACAGCCTGATTTCAGATGTGGATTATCAGCGGACCAGCACCTATATCTATGGGCAGGCTACAGTAGTACAAATGTCCTACATAGATTTATCCTTTTTTGGCTTTGCTGATTTGGTTGTAAAAGATATTGATTATCAGGTTAAGGAGCTGGTGATTGATGCGCGCGCGGGGGATGTAGATACCTATAAGGATATGAACAAAAGGGTGCTGGATTTCAGGATACCCTTTTGCTTTGGGGAAACCAGATCAAAGGCATTAGTAGGGTATATTTTGGATACCGCTGATGCTGGTAACCGACCTATTGAAATGATGCAGTATATCGTGGATGAAGGATTCCCTGAAACCATCCGTAGTGGATGGTTTACGGACCATAACGGTTTTTACTTTACTTCCGTGCAGAGGGGCGGCGCACAAAATGCCAACGTAGTATTTTGGGGAAGCATAGAATGCGGCTATCGGGATAGGAATCATTACTTTCTTAGAACGAGTTGGGGTAAACGGCCACGGGGCCAGTGGTTATTTCGCCAGGATATTGCGTGGAAAACCGCGTTAGGACAGGGGTACAAGGAGTGTAACCAGGTAGCGGTGAAAGGGAAGGTCGTGGACGAAAATGGCAGTGGTGTTGCCGGAGTATCGGTAACTATTACACGCGGAGGATCTACTATTACCAATGCTGCGGGAGAGTTCAATTTAAAAGTGCATCAACCAAACCACCGGCAGGATGGCGGGCATACCGATCAGATCATCTTCGCCAGCCTGGGCGGTTGTCCTGTTGCCACTGCCGGTGACTGTACCCCGCTGGCACCGGTGCCATATATTCCACCATCAGTATGTATTTGCCCCAATGAAACAGTTTACCCGGTAGACATTGAGATCAAGATTAAATATTTGAATGGAAGTGCTGCTGGTCTGAAAGGTGGCGGCAGGTATGGTATTGCAATTGTAGGGCGGGATGAATCAGGCAGGCAGGGCTTTGCTAATAATGTGGGTTACGTGGACATTCCCACCTTCCTGGAAACAGGTGCTTTTACGCCGGTCACGGTGAGCTGGAAAGCGACTGATGATTTCCTGCTTCCTTCCTGGGTGAAGTGGCTATCCTTCTACCGCACAAAGAACCTGAATCATGCCACCTTCCTGCAATGGGTAGGCGATAAAATAGAATACATCAATGCAAGGGGTGAAAAGCTGGAGAATGCAGATGAAGCGGTACGGGCACGCATATACATCACCAGTCTTTTTGATTGGAACAAACAAAATAATTTCTCTACTACCGTAGGCTATCAATTTGTGAGGGGGGACGTGTTACGCATATACGATAACGGCGATGGTGATCTGTTTAAGGTAGATGGGGAAAATGCGTTTATGGACTTCCCGATTTTAGGGACAAATTTTAATGAAACGTTTACTGGTACGGATGTTCCTGATCAAACAACGGACCCCCGTTCTTTTATCGTTGGGTATGACAAGCGCCTGAATACGCTGAAAGATCATTGTTCTTTCTGGATTGAAATTTTGCGTCCACATGCGTGTGAGGAAAGGGAATTATATTTTGAAATATGCGGCAGCATCCCGGTAATAAATGGTAAGCTCCAGGTCACCGGGGGAGTGTTGTCTACCTGGGATACGTATTATCAATACCGGCAGATACATCCAGAAGGGTGTGCGTTCAAGACATTCAACCATCCTTTTGAAAGCCCGTCTATCTCCGATTTTTGGGGAGCTAACTGCGAGAACCTGGGCCGTGTCACCGTGACCGATGCCCAGGCGCAGCAGCTCTGGTATGGTGATGATGTGATAAAGTCGGATGACTTCGTGAATGAGGGGCGCGTTAATGGCCTGGGCACCTGGAGGGAAAAGAACCGGAAGAATTTCAAGGGACAGGATTGGGGAGCCATTGTAGCCATACATGCGGAAAGAAGCATTGTATGCTTTGTATGCCAAAATGATTGGTTCTTAACCGACTACAACATGAACTACATCCGGGCTACACCGCAAGGGCTGGTCCTGGCTAACCTGGAGAACAATTTGAGCGATCCGCATCAGAAGGCCGGTAGTACGTATGGCTGCGAGTTTGAGGACAATGCAAGTATAATATTCGATGATGGCATTGGTATATGGGCAGACAGAAAGAATAACAACATCGTTATGATGGATTACCGCAATGCCACTGATCTTGCCGCCATTGATAATAAAAGTTACTTCACTGAAAAGTTCCGCCATGTAACCCAATATAACAGCCTGTTACCACCAGAACGGTATCTGTCTGATCTTATAGAGATCACTGCCTGCAAGGACCCGAAGAACAGCGAGTATGTAATCAGCTTCCGGCCACGGCGCGGACATTCAGATGCAGTAATGGACTTCATCAACAATGAACGGGAAACAAAAGTCCCCCATCAGGAAACCTTTGCCTACAACCTGGAGCAAGGGAAGTGGACCGGCTGGCGTGCATATACGCCGGAGCATTATGGGGTCTTGCGGTATAGTTCTACTGCAAAAGAAATGATCGCCTTTGTTTCAGGCAGGCCCTACTTCATGAACAGTGGACGCAGTGGCCTCTATAATAATTTTTTCGGTGTTCAGACAGATCAGGTCATCACCGGCATTTTCAATTTTGACCCATCCAAGATAAAAATATTTCAATCGCTTGCCGTGGAAAGCAATGCTGTTGACTATTTCGTGGACAAGATTATCACGAATGAGCGCAACAGTTTCAGTTATATCCCGCAGGCGTATTGGAAAAGGAAGGAAGGCGTTTGGTATTCAGAACTACAGCGGGATATGAACAGTTACCCTGACCCGAACAAACCGGTAGTAAGCATGTTGGCTGACGGGAAAAGGATCTTTGGTACTTACGCCCTGGTGCGCCTGGTACGGAATACAAATAGCAGGGAGGTATATAACGAGTTGTCAAATATCTGGATGCGTTTTTCTTTTTCTGAACGAAGTGAAAAATGACACTGACAAAAATTTGGGAAACGGATTACGCACGGTTAATAAGAGCTGTGTACGCGGAAGGCACTGGTCAACAGACTGTTTCGGTGGATGAACTTGTAGGCCGTGCTGCGCGCCTGGTTAGCCCAGGCGCGCGTGCGTACCGGTTGGAAACAGAAACGGGTGCGCTGGCCGGGGTACTGATACTATTTGAATCGGATGGTTCGGTATTGTTCAGTTATCTCCGTCCGCATTTTATTGCGTATAAACCTTTATTGGATGCGATGATAGCATAAATATAAACAGTTGTGAATGATAGGGTAGCACCATCAAAACTGTTTTTATGCCGTTACCATTACTTGCCATAGGGTTCGGAATTATGGCTGCTGCTGGAGCAGCAAAGTCCATTGTGGGTGCCAGCCAGGCGGCGAAGGCCAAACGCCTTGCTGCCCAAAACCAAAGACCTGATTTTGAGATCTCTCCTGAATACTACCAGAACCAGGCGCTTGCGCAGTCAATGGCGCAAACAGGTTTGCCGGAATCATCCCTGCAATATTATACTTCAAACCTGGAGCGCGGTCTTTCAGGGACCAACAGCGCCGCTTTACAGGCGGGAGGCGGCCCCAATGCTATTGCTTCCGGGTTTGACAGTTACCGGATGGGATTAGGGGAAGTTGCCGCGCGGGATGCGGAAATGAAAAATGCCAACATCCGGTATTTAATTGATCGTAACAGAGATATAGCGGAACAGCGAACAATGCAATGGTCCCTGAACAAATACGAGCCGTACAAAGATACAGCCAGGCTTGCCAGCCAGCTCCAGGCACAGGGTACAGAGAACATATTTAGTGGCATTTCCCAGGTCGGTGGCGCTATTGCGGGCGGCAGTCAAGCCGGTTTGTATGGTGCCGGGTCATTGGCAGGCGGCGGCAGCGGATCTGCTGCAACCCAATATTCTCCTGATCAGCAGGTTTCTCAAATGAATGCAGGATTAGACAGCCAGTTAGGTGCCAGTATGGGCGTACCTAACCTGCGTAGCACTGATGCTTCCGGGTTTGACAGGCAGCAGTTGATCAATGATAGTTTACGTGGTATGGAAAACAGCCCTTACCGCGACTTAATTGAAAGGCGCTTACAACAGGACTATGGCATCATCAATCCTGGAACGGTTGGTTAAAGGAGAACCTTATCCTGGAAAGGATATGGTTGATTTATGCCTATGAAAAACCGCATAAATGCGATGATGAAGGTAAAGCTACAGGGATGGTTTATGAAATGTGTAAATCAAATACAAATGGAAGATAAATATATGCGTGTACGTGATAAAAAGAACAGCAGCGCCATGAGGTTTGCGCTGCTGGATTGCTTCAAAACATTTAGAAATGTTGTTATCACGGGCAATATAACAAAAAAGCTGGTCCCGCAGGACCAGCACCGAACATTCAGCATCATGTATTAATAAAGACAGGTAGTGCGTAGCAATAAGAAATGACAGGACCTAAAGAGAACCTGGCCTTTACGATAAATAATAAAAATCTTTAACACCAAAATGAAAAACCCATCTATCCAGTATAAGACACATTTTATGATCACAAAGGGGGAAGCCCTTTAAAAATATTTTTTGAATGGCAGGACCATCACTATCTGAAATTACCAGCATCCGTGGTGACGCGGCGATAGCGGCAGGGACAGCGCCTACGGCGGCGAACCTGGCAAACTTGCCTGCGGACAACATTGGTCTGCAAATACTGGACAAGGCTGCATCCGCACAGATGCAGGCCAACCGGTACGCGATGGATCAATACTACCAAAACATGAGGGATTATTTTAAAAACTTCAATGACCTGGATGTTAGTGGTATCATGGAGCAGGACTATCCCGAAGTAGTGGGAGAGTGGGCACGGTTAGCAAAGGATGTAGCCGGTAACTATGATGTAGTGATGAACCCCATGAAAGACCTGGATCGCTATAGCCAATTGAAACAGAGAGAAGCATCATTACGCGGCAAGATCGCTCAAAGTAAACAGGACGTTGCATTGAGGCAGATGTACGGCAATTTCATTTCTACACATCAGGATTTCCGTACACCGGATAACCTGGAGCGGTTAACCCGTTTTTCAGATAGTGGTGTTGGGTTGCGTAACCGGGATGATCTGATGAACGTATTGCCGAAATGGGATTTGATGCAGGAGCAGATCAGTAAAGCTGCAAACATTGCAGCGCAGGCAAAGACGAAGGAACAGGATACCGCCCGTCCGTTCCAGACCACCACAGAAATCAACCAGTTCTATAAAGATGCCTATGACGGTGCAGTGAAATCTATGCTGCGTGGGGATGACGCTTACGGGCGTACTATGTCGGCAGCAGTACAGGACGCATTTAACCAGGCCCCTCAATCTGTGAAAACCCTTTATCAGAATGATGATGGTTCTTTCAGGCTGGAGGACTTTGCAGCAGAGCAGTTGTATGGTCCGCTGCGGCAGCAGACCGATATTTCTGTTACCCGTAGTCCTAATCCGTTCAGTGAGATCGCTGCGAGGGGAGAGGAAGAAAGGAAGTCTATTGCGGCGCGCGGTGCCCAGGAACGCGCCAACATGAAATACGGGAAGGATCTTGGCGATGAAGATATTAATAGCCTTGCTTCTGAAATTCCTGTACGCCAGCTTTCCATCTTCGGGTTGCCGAATCAGCCCACTGCTAAGGCCGAAGCGGTTAATGTCAATCAGAAAACTACTGGTGATAAGCAGGCAGACCAGGCGATCAATGAGTTTTCAAAATTATTTAATGTTTCCGGGCTTCCAGCGGAATCTGTACAAGGCGTGCCGCTTACCCTGGATAGCTGGCTGACCAATGCGTACAGTATTCCTGCCGGGAAGCGTACCGTGATCGACCCCAATACCCGGAAGCCGGTAGAGGAAGATAACTACCTACGCCCGCAGAATGCCTGGATAACCACGGAAGCAGACCCCAATGCCCGGAAGGTGGTAGTGCGTTACAAAGATGAAGCCAGTGGCGGCACCCGTGATGTTGTATTGCCGTATGCAGAAAACTTCCAGGTACTTAATAACGTGGTAGGGCAGAGCAATGCGGTGAAGTTAGGCGGCGCGAAAGTGAAGCTGCTAAAGCGTTTGACAGGCGAAGTTAATCCGAATTTCCAAAAGCTATCCGCTATCAGGGAATTTGCCAATCCCAACACTGGAGGTACTACGGTTACCGGCCAGGCTTACGACCAGGCTGCACAGCCTGCACCTGGTCCTGCACCTGCTGCCGGGGGAGTACCGACAAACCCTACTGGTGGCCGCTCCCTGAAATATGAAGATTTCCTAAAGCAGCAAAAACAAGGAGGTAGGTAATGGACGAGAAGTATATACAATGGCTATACGAAAATATGGGTGGTGAGCAGACCTTTGGACAGTATGACACCTTCCGTACCGGGTTACAGACTAACCCTGAATACCGCCGTTATGTGCATGACAGCTTTGCGGACGAGCTGGACCCCTGGGATGACTTTGAAAATAAAGTAAAAAAAAAAGAAGATGGTGGTCCGGTGCCCGTTGGCGCTTCTACTGCGGGTTCAAAGCAGGCTCCTACTTCTATGTGGGTATCAGGAGGACAAGGCCGTGATCTCCTGGGGGAATTGCTAGGACCTACAGTTCTGTTAAACAGGCGGCAGATCGGGGAGTACGCAGCAAAAGGGGGCTTTGTTGCTTCCCAGGAAAAAGGCCGGGAGATTGCAAATGAAATACTGGCAAAGCCGGTTAGTGAAGAACAACGGGATATTGACCGGCTTACAGATTATGTGGCGGTTGGTATGGATCAGATACGTACCAACGAATTTGAGCGCCAGCAAAAACTTTTTTATGAGCAGGGTAAGGATAAAAATTATAGCGATGAAGATCAGCGGTATCAGGCCATCAGCGACCAGACGGCTACGGCCATAAAGGAATTGGGGTACGGCGATGCTGTAAGTTTTGTAAACAATGCTTTAAAGAATAAAGATTACGGTTCCATCCGTAGTGTTATTAACCGGGCCTATGGAAAACAGGCCGATGAAATAAAAAGAAAATATGATTACGACCCGGACGATGATCTTGCTGCGATACAGGTCCTCAAAACCTTTGGTTGGGACGGCATCGCGGATAAAGCTGACAGTGAAATTGCACCGCTCACGAAAGAGAAGGACCGCATTAACTTTCTGGTAGATCGTGTTGCCAGCCAGGATTACGTTGTTAACAATCCTACGATCAGGGAAGATTATGAATATGATGTGGTTGGCGGTAAGCCGATCAATGCGGAGCTGTCCCGCAATCAGTATACCGGCCTGCGGTATCTGAAAGATAATTTCCCTGAAATGTATGATCAGTACAGTATGGAGCTGGCAAAGGCCGCGAACCCGGAGCTGTTTGGAAAAGGAGCGTATGATAAGAACAACCGGGATTATCAGTTTATGATGTATACGCTCGATAAGCGTGGGCAGCAAATCAATGGCCTGGCCTTGACCGATCAGCTCAAAGTCCTGGACAATGAAAAGAGGAAGGTGGATAATATCTATGCTGCCCGCATCAATGATCTTTCACAGCGCATGATGACCACCACGGACTATCAGCAGCGTAAGGATCTCCAGGAACAGATCAGGTCAACGCAAGTGGAATACCAGGGCAACCCTGCTATCCAGGAATATAATAGCGCCCTGGACGGTGTAAAGGAGGCCCAGGTAAACTTTGATGAAAAATATGCCGACTACGCCAACCGTGACCGGGAGCAGATGGTGAAGGATATTTTACAGGATGATGGCAAGTCTATCCTGGGTGAAGTAGGCAACAGGGTCAAATGGCTTTTCCGTAACACCGTTACCGGCGTTGCCAATGTAGCAGGGTTGAATGACTTTGAATTTGGACAATCCCGTAACTATCTGCGTAATATCCGTCTTGCAGAAGAAAGACAGGCAGAGCAATACCAGCCTACATATCAAGCTGCCATGCAGCCATTGTACAAGCTAAATTTTTCTGACCGTGATTACTATAATATTTCCGCGATTAAAAATTCTGAAACGCTTAACAAGCAAGAAAAAGCGGACAAGATCGCTGACTACCTGGAAGCTAACGCCGACCGCATTCGATACGTTGAAAACCCCGAAGCTGGCCGGTCAAACTGGACGTGGGGAGCCATCGGAAACCAGGTGGCAGATGTTTCTACGCAGGTTCTTTACCAGGCGGCACTGACATATCTTACCAGCCGGGCGCTTTCCCCGGTTGTTACTCCTGCTGCCGCTCCTGCCGGTACTGCCGTAGCTGGAGTGGCAGAAGGCGCACTGGCCGGTGAGGCTGGAGCAGCAGCACAGACCTTATCTGCACGTACAGCGACTACTGCACTGCCGCAAAAACTTGCGGATCTCGGCAGCATCATGGGGTCCACATTTGCCACCACTTACCAGCCAGCCTACCAGGATGCGTTACAGTCCGGCAAAAGTGTGGAAGAAGCCAACACCTACGCCAATGAAATTGCCCTGGTAAATGCTATTACAGAAACCCTGAACCCGGATATAGCTGTATTGAAACGCGCTGTGGGTGGCGTGAGGGGAATGAACGCACTGCTGAACGCGGAGAATATCAGCCGGGCTACCAGGTTGCGTACTGTGCTGTCCAACTTTGGCCGGGGATATATAAACAATGTAGGCAAGGAAACATTAGAGGAAATCGCAGCCGCGTACGGCGAGTTTGGAGTTGATCAGCTCCATGATATGAACCAGGACCAGCTTAATACGTTAAGCCAGCGGGTCAAGAATGCGATCATTACCACCGGTATTGGCATGGCTCCCCTGGGTTTTGCATCCGGTGTTACCAGTGCCGTTAATACTTCCCGCTTCCAGAGAGAACAGTTTTATCAGGCCGGACTTTTCCCTTCCATCATTACTGCGGAGATTAACACCTTGCGGGACAATAATACACTGACGGGCCAGGAGGCAGACCGCCGCATCCAGCTTGTCAATACTATGTCCCGTATCATTAATAACCTGCCGGTGCGGGAAGATGGTCGGCCCCTACCTGATAATGCCAAAGTAGATTATGCCAACAACCGTATGTGGATTGCTGACCTGGAACAGCAGTTAGACCGCTCAACTGATAATAACCAGAAGGCTTACCTGACCAACCAGATCACCCGCCTCCAGGAACAGAATGTAAAAATCCTGCGTGGACAACAAGCGGTTGAAGCGCCCGTCCAGACTGAAACAATCCCGCAGGAACCCGCCGCCGGCACAACGCCGGCAGCAGCTTCCACTACCGTTGAAGCGCCCGTCCAGACTGAACAGCAACCGGTAGGAGCCAAATACCAGGAAGGCGATATATTAGAAAGTCCCGAAGGTAACCTGGAGGTAGTTGATCAAACCGGGGATGTGTACACGTTACGGTTGCCTGATGGGAATACAGAACAGTTTACCCCGCAGGAAATAGACGAGCTGGTGCGGCCCCGGAATGTGATCAGGCCCGGCGCTGCTGCTGGCACACAGGAAACCGTACCTGGTACAGAAACCGTTGAACCCCCCGGCCAGCCAGCACCATCCACACAGGAGCAAACCGCAGTCCCGCAGAACCAGCCGCCAGTGCAGCCTACGGAACAACAGCAACCCGAACCAGGTGCCCCACCCAACATATATATTCAACCTCCTGGAGAGCAGACCGGTGCTTCGCAGACTGTTACCATTGGTGAACAGCAACCTGTGGAAGCCAGCCCTGCTACAGAGGATATTGTTTCACCCGTAAATCCAGTTCAAGATGCCACTCAAACACAGCAGCTCCAGGAAAGCATGGGGCCAGAACTTCGGCAAGGAGAGAGCAGCCGGGAAATCACCGGCGCAAGCAGCGAAGATAGCGTACAACGTGCAGCGGGAAGCGAAAGCATCCAACCGGGGGGCGCGCAGGAATCCGCGCTGATACCGGCAACCGGGGAGCAGGCGGCCATAGCGCCGCCTGCTGGTCCGGTGGCAGATGAAACAGGGCAGCAGCCATCTCCAGAAATGGAGCCTGATGCTGGCCCGGTTCAATTGGAATTAGCCTTTCCTGCTGAAACAGTGAAGAACATTAAGCGGATGCGCACCCAACGGCTGATTGATAATATCCTGGCGATTAACCCCGATCATCCTGTAAGGGATAATCCGGGCGAGTATACCCGTCCACAGCTCCAGTCTATTCTTATGGGTGAAATTGCCCGCTCCAATGCAGAGCAGGCCAGCCAGCAGGACCCCGCCGCTGCTCTTGCTGTTCCTGATACGGCTCCTGCCGCCCCGGCGCCGCGCCCGGAAAGTGAAATCTCCATTGCAACGAAGGCATATAATGCTGCCCGTGCCCTGGTTACGAAGAAGCAGGCAGACCTGGATGCGGTCAAAGACACCAGATCACTCGATTATGCCCGCAAAAAGGCCATGCGTGATGCTGCTACGCAAAAGCTACGTGATGCTGAAAATGCCTACGCAAAAGCCCTTAGAAATGACAACACGAAATTACGGCGACAGAAGCGTTCCCTGGGCATATCCCCGGATGCCAATGCGCAGCGGGACGTTGCTATCATTCAGAACTACGTGGAGCTGGCAAAGATATACCTGCGCCGGGGTATCCGTACCCTGGAGGGGTTTGCTGAAAAATTGAACGAACGGGTGAATGAGCATATGCGCCGGGCCTGGGCCGTTGTCAATGAGCAGGAAGCGCCCTTACAGAATGAGGGAGAAACCTACAAAGCATATCTGCAAAGGCTGCGCGCCTGGGAACAGCAGGCGGTCAATGAGGCGGCTACCCGTGGTGATGAACGGACAGCCACCCAGGCCAGGGAACAGGCAGAGGAATACCGGTTAGGGGTACGTAAGATGCAGGCCGGTATAGAGCTGCTTCGCTCTAATATCAATATGCCCCTGCGGGAGTTCAATGATAAGTTGGGCCTGGAGCCGGATGACTACCTGACCTATGTGGCGGCGCTCCAGTATAACATCGACAAAAAAACCATTAAGCAACGTACGGCTGCACAGGTGCTTAAAACCCTACGGGAGAGCGACCCGAAGAAGGTTGTGGCTACTGAAATGCAGTTGCTCAAAATGCAGATGGCAGCTACCGAACGGGGTAGCCGGTTGGGTCATGCAGGTGCCCTGCAGGAAATAAAAACCCTGCGTAGCCAGGTCAATAATATGCTCCGTGATCTGTATGACAGCGGCCTTCTACGCACCGGGACCTTCACGCAAAAAGATCTTGTCCGCATGGGGGCTGTGGTAAATAGCATTCACAATGAGAAGGGACTTGACCGCATGGCAGATTTCATGCAGCAACTCATTGATAACTCCAGCGTCCTCCAGACATTGAGGGAGGTGCGGAGCCTGCAAAACCAGGTTGCCCGGCTGCTGAAATCAAAAGATGTTATCACGGCTAATATGATCAGGAAGGGCCAGGTAGCCGGTGGCCGCTCCGTACTGGAGGCCCTGAAAAATGTAAATCCCCTGGGGATGACTAACCTGCTGCGGTTTAATTCCATCCTGGACAATGTGGTTAATTCTATGAAAGGGAAGGCATCGCTGGAGATCAGCAACCAGGAGATCATTGATTTCCTGGAGCAGCAGGAGCGCATGGATCTGCAACGTTCGGCTGATAATCTTAAATCCCGCTACGAACAAACGGAGCGTATTGCAGACAGCAATAGGGGTGGGCCTTATCGGGTACAGAATGCGTGGCTTGGCAGAGAATTTAATGACAGGGTAGATCAAATCATGAATGACCCGGATACTGATGTTGCTGCAAAGCAATCCAATCTTAACGCCCTGTATAGCACGATAGTGGCTTATGAACGGGAAGTTACTACCGGACAGAACAACCTGGTTGATATGAATGAGATCTACGACCAGATTAAAGCGGGGGCCTATACCGTTGGCACCAAACGGGTAAAGGAAAGCCTTATACCGCAGGTAGCTGCGCAGCAGGATTTTCTGTCTGTAGCCCTGGAAGCGCCAGACTTCAATGCAACAGAGCAGCAGCGTGAATGGGTGAAGTCAATTATATCCCTGGATCTTTCCCGGCTTACCCCAAAGCAGCTACTCCTGCTTAAAAATGTCACGGACAATATCATGGTGAACCAGGATTTTGCTGGTGCCCAGGCGTTTGATGTGATCGCCAAAGCCCAACAGCGTAGCGATACCTTCCACGCCTGGTTTGCAAAGCAGAAGGATGCTTTTAAGATGAAGAACTTTAAAGGCGTGATCGGTAAGTATGCGGAAAGTATCAGTAGCAGCGATCAGATCATCATGGCTATTGCCAATAATGCCAGGGATTTTGCTACCCGGCTGATGGATGTGTCCGGGTTGGGCGATATAAAGGCACTGCACGCCCAGGCCAAACAGGTATTCGACAAAGAGCTGACCCGGCCCCTGAAAGAAATCTATAAAAAGTATCGCAATGATGGGTTAAATACCCCGGAAAGCATCATTAAGCGGTCTATGTTCGCTTATCTCAATGAGAGCAACTACGGCACTCAAAATGATCTACAGGCCGAATTTGACCGCCGTAAATCATTACTGGAGCAGGACTATCTTTTAAAGCAGACAGGGGAGGAAGATGCCCGGCAAGAAGCGGTGGAACTGCGTAAGGTGTACGATCAATATTTTAAGAACGTCAACAGCCTCCAGGCTTTGCGTAGCGGTAAGATCCTGAATACCGGGGAGCAGGCGGTATATGATCTGTTCCGCGATTTTTACGACCGCCACCAGGATCAGTTCAGGCAGACAGTTGAAAGCCTACTGAACAAGCCGTTTCACCAGGTAGAGAATTACGTGAAAGATGGCTACAAGTCACTGGATACTGGCCTGGTGGATGCAGACTTTCAGGGTATGGGAGCCAGCGCCTTCTTTAATGAGCGCAACCCTAACGCTCCATCTACTTCCACCCTCCAGCGCCAGCGATTCTACCGGCTGGAGGATATTGCTGAACCTAGTGAAAGCGGCGGTATTAAATCCTATCGGGTAATAAACCATGCTTTTGATACCGTCCAGTTAAACAATGCTACTGCCATGCTGGAGGATATTTATACCCTATCTGCCCGCCTCCAGGCTGAATATATGATGTCGGACCCCCGCCTGATTGATGCTATCGGTGCCGATAATACCGGACTGCTACGCCGCAATACGGAAAAGCAGATCAAAAGCCAGATGAACCTGTTCCGGCGTGCTGATATGAGCTTTGCCGGTGAGTTTGCGGAAAAGTTTGCCAATACTATTAATCAGATCGGCGTGCGCCAGGTATTGTTCGCCCTGGGCCAGCTCCCTAAACAGTTCATAGATATTTTCCTGAACACCACTGCCAACATGGGTAAGGATGCCCCTATGTTTTTTCAGGCGCTTGGTAAGATGACGACCGACAAAGCCAGTATGGAAAAGCTGCTGGAGCAAAGCGAGATTGCTTTAAGGGGTAAGACGTTCGGCGGTACAAACTGGCTATCACAATCAGCTATGAACGAAATTAAGCAGACCATGAAGCGTTTGGGGGAAAATGCTGAACTGAAAGATGCAGACAAGTTATCATTCCTGGTGGAAGGTCCTGATACCTGGACGGCAAAAGCAGCCTGGCTGGCATATTATGCGCAGTCCCTAAAACGCCAGGGCCATGTTAAAGGATTTGGGGAAGTAGACTGGAGCCAGGAAGCGAAGGATATTAACCGGGAAGCGCGGGACTATGCCCAACTAATGACCAGCACCAGGCTCAATGTGAATAGCAAAGAAAGCCAGTCAGAATTTTATTCAAAGACCTCCGGCATGGGCAGGCTGGCCCAGGTACTTCTGTTTCCCCTCTCCAGCTTTAACATGAATAACTACAGTTTGATGTACCGGGATATTCAAACCCTGTTTTCGGAAGGCACGCAGGAGCAGAAGCTAACGGCGTGGCGCAGCCTGGGTTCCCGTACACTGGCTGAAATGGGATTTCAGATAGTGAGAGCGGGCCTGACATTGGGAGTGAAGGCGGCAGCGGGTGGCCTGCTTTCCAGCCTGGGCATCGCCCCTCCAGATGAAGATGATGACGAAGAAACAAAGAGTAAGAAGCGCCGGGAATGGTGGTGGAAGGTTGCCAGCGAAAGCATTAAGAACCTGGCTTTTTCCATGCTCGGCAATATCAGTGCTGATGTGCTGACCAATGGGGTCAACTGGTTATCTGACAAGGCAGTTGATCAGCCCCTACTGTATCAGCCAAAGAGTAATCCCAATCAGCCGAACCGGAGTTTCGGCATGGCTTCTATCCTGTTTGGTAATTATGAAGATAGCAAGGCTTATATCCGCGACCTGTTTGGCAATGTGGATGCAGATGGCAATCCTGTAGAAGTTACCCCTGCGGAGAAGTTCGTAATAGCTACCGCATTCCTGTCAAATGCTGCCTCCTGGTTTGGCTATGTTCCTGCCGATGTGAAGCAGGTACTTGACCAGGCTGCGAAACAGATTGAGCGCGGTAAGGACTATAAAGATCCATACTACTTCCTGATGAATAACCCGGATGCAAAGCCCCGCATAAAGATAAACGGAAAGGATATAAACATGACAGATGAACAAGCGGAATACTTCAAAGCACAGCAACGCTATCACCTGGAAACACTAAAGAACCTCACCTGGACAGATCAGTATAAAAAAACCGAAGCTACCAGCAGGGCCAAAGCGGATCTGCAACAGCGATATGGGAAGTCCTTAAAAACGAAGTAGGCTATGGAACTTGAAATCAATGACCGGTTCGTAACCGGTATACGGAACATCAATATTGTATGGCCCAATACTACCCTGCTGGTGTGGGTATACGTTGCAATGGTATTCGACCTGGTAACGGGCGTTGCAAAATCCATTGTATTGAAAATGATACGTACTTCCACTGGCATGATGGATACATTGAAGCGGTTTATCCAGTACACGGGGGCCATCGTGGCCGCTATCATCCTGGCGAATGTGGCACCGAAGGACAACCTGGTTACTGGTTACATCAGCGATGCCCTGCTGGTACTGATTATATACATAGAGGTCTTTACCATATTCGATAACCTCAAAGCGATTGACAACAATAGCCTATTCTCCAAATACTTCATTACGCCCATTTTAAAACTGCTCACTTTTTCCTTAAAGAAAAACACAGCGCAAAATTCAGAAGATGAAAAATAGTATCCTGTTCGGCCTGGCCGTGGCATTGATTGTATTATCGGTGCTACAATACCGTAGCTGTTCCCGCGAAAAGAGCCTGACCAGTGTAATCAACATGAAGAACGATAGCATCCGTATCTGGCAGGATGATGCAAGCCGCTGGCATGGAGAGGCGCTGACTGCGCAGGTAACGAAGGCAGACCTGCAACAGTTCTTTGCAATGGAAGTGGAACAGATCAGGAAGGACTTTGATGTGAAATTGAAAAATGTGACTGCCTATATGCAGGCCACCACGGACACCCGCGATACTGTCCTGATGAAAACGGACAGCACCACGAAGATCATTATCCAATCGCCATCAGGCGATACCGCGAAATTCCAGTATACAGATCAGTGGTCCCGGTTCGATGCTGTTCTTACTCCCAAACAGATGCAGCTTTCTTACCTGGTCCGGGATTCTGTTTCTTTTGTTACTGCATATAAACGGGCGCGCCTGTTTGCCCCACAGCAGCTTACGCTGCAAGGTATCAGCTATAATCCCAATACCCGCATCAGCGGCATCAGGAACATTACCATTACTCCACCTGTCAAACGATTTTCTGCCGGGCCTTACATTGGCTACGGCTGGACCGGTTCAGCCTGGGCACCATCCATAGGCGTGAGCATACAATATTCACTACTTAAATTTTGATCAATGGACAAGATTACTTTAACACGTATCCAGCTACTTCACCCGGCAGTAAGGGATAGCGCCCTCCGGGTATACGAGCTGGCCGAAGAAGCCCTGGCTGGCACCGCCTCCCTACGGTTCGCCCAAACACTAAGGACCTTTGAAGATCAGGCGGTTCTATATTCACAGGGCAGGACTATAGAGGGGCCGGTAGTAACGGACGCGGTAGCGGGTAAGAGCTGGCATAACTATGGGCTTGCATTTGATATAGTGCTGCTGATAAAGGATGCCTCCGGTAAGGTCACTGCGACCTGGGATATGCGTACGGATTTTGATGGAGATAAGGTGCCTGACTGGAGGGAGGTAGTAAACATTGCTAAGGCCGAAGGTTGGGCCTGGGGCGGGGAGTGGAAGAAGCCGGATAATCCGCACTTTGATAAGACCTTTGGCCTTAAAATTTCAACGGCACTGGCCCGGTACAATAAAAGGGATTTTATACCAGGAACAAAGTATATTCGTATTTAAAAAATGCGACCTATGTTAAGACCTATTTGTTTCTTTATCCTGCTGCTGGCTATCAGTTGCGCCGCAGTAAAGCACCGGTATTATATGGGCATGAGTGAAACCGAATGGAAGAAGAAGAACATGAGCTACCGCGTGGTAGAAATGAATGAGAACGGGACCGTATACCGGATACCCAATACCACCGGTGCCCCATCTTTTGTGTATTTCGATAAGAACGGTAAGCTCGTGAGAGTTACCGAAGGACAGCGCGGGCCTGATGTAATAATAGAAAATCGGCATTAGTAATTGACTTTCAATGTTATATAAATTGCCGAAAAGAAAATTCCTAAAATGTCAGTACGTTAGGCAGAGTTGTTCGTTTATATAATAGATAGGGAGCTATACCATAGCAGCAGATAAAAAATATTTTCAAAACGTCGGTACTTTTTACGGAGTTGATCGTATTATATATAAGGGGGTCAGGGAAATACCTGACCTTTTCCCTCGTCTTAATAAGGGCAGTCATATATGGCTGTCTTTTTTTTTCAAACAGAGTAGTACGTTTGGCCGGTTTAACCGTTTTATACGCAAGGGGTCGGTTGGAAAATGGGTGACCCCTTTCCTATCTTATTTTCTTCTCATTAGAAGAAAGACGGTTAGATTCAGAGGCAGTCAGTCCTGGCTGTCTTTTTTTTAATAGAGTAGTACGTTTTGCGGAGTTGACCGTATTATATACAACGAAATAGACGTGAGAGGTGTGTCGAGAGTTTAACGATATTCCGGCAATCGGGGGGACCTTCACGGGTTCCCCTCTTTTTAATAGGGTTATATTTTTTTCACATGCTTTAGATACTGTTCAGCAAACTGGCTGGCCGCAACGAAGATCGCCGTCATGTAATCCCTGTCGCCTGCTATAATGATGTAGTGTTTTCTTATTTGCTTTATCCTGGAAGTGATATTAACTTTTGTATATGGATAGCCCTCATGGTTGGGATGGGAATCGCACATTTCTATTTTAAAATAACCAACCAGGTTGCAGGTATAAAGAAATTGCATTAGGATGGCCTGCCATTTAGGATTGCTCTCAAAGCACAGGCTGTCCGCAGTACATACCGGGCCGGTTAACTCGTAAGGGTTTAGTATTTGTGCGTGGTGATCAGCCGGGATGGAATACAAAGGAGATCCGTTAACAATTTCCATTTCTTTCCATCCAAGCATCCGGGCGATCAGCACATTTTTCTTTTGGATAACAGCCTTGTTCATTTTTAGCTACGCCGCAAAATTAAATTCAGGTACATGGTCATGAACCTCATTACAAATATCCTGCATTCGGTTAGTAGTAGGCCACTTACGCGCCGCGATGGCTGCTTCGATTTCTTCTTTTGATATTACCTTTAGAATTAAGGCTACTACAATGCAAACAAAATTCGCCATCTTCCTTTCCGTCAGGTAGGCGTATATTATCCAGATACTACTGCCAGTTAATTCAAAAAGTGCAAGCGCGTCCAGTACAAGGGTGGCCCCCGCTTCCGTTGGATAGATGTTGTTGATATGGCTGTTCATCTGAACCAGCACCGTACGGGTGCCGGGAATGTTTTGGGATAATATTTCAATCCCTGTCTTTACGTTGTCCGTCTGCACGTTTAAGCATTTCATACTCAAATCATTTATAAATATATTCTGTATCTACTTCTGTCCCTCTTAGGTTTGCGCCTTTATTTAGCCGCGTGTTTACAAATTCAAAAATGCACTTCGCTATAAGCAGGTTGCCACCTTTTTTTTCAAAAATACTCTGCTTGCCACGCCTCGGCTCTTTCAGCGTGTAGCCGAAGTTGTTCACGATTTTTTCTTTAGTGTTTTCAGAAAGAGCGTTCAGGTCAATGAGCAACGGATCATGGTCAACTCGACTACCCCAACAAATGAAAAACGCCGTTTCGCAGATCTCAACATACGACATTCTTTTATCATTTGGCATTTGCAGATATGTCCTGCCGGTACTGGCAAGTTTTACCAGGAATGGCACAGAAGCAGGGCTTATTCGTTCGCAAATAGTGCTATTGTAAGCAGCCGTAAAAAGGTGTGCATAGGTGGCAATAAGTGAAGGTTCCATATCATAGGAAGCCTTCGTAAGATTAAACAGGGTAATTGCATCATTACCACCGGTGGTAATATAAAATTCTTCACTGCTTTGGTCCTGAATGACCTGGAGCTGATCAGGTCTTTTAAGCTCATGATCAGTAATGGGACCTGTTTTCAAGCCCTCCAGCATTTCCTCAAAGGGTTCATGTAGCAGCCGGTTAAGGAATTGGCTAAATACACTGCGATCTTCTGGTGACAGTTGCATGTAAAAGGCTATATAGTCATGGTCGAATTGCTTCTCCAGCGCCATTCTTTGAGGTATAGTATACGTAGGGAAAGCCAGATCCACAACATCAGCAATGTGGGCTGTTTTGATTTTTTTAAGAACGTCAAACACTTGTCCGAAATCAATATCCATATTTTGTGGGGATTAATTAGGTTGGTTGAAAAGGTTAGGAATTTAATGGTTTAAAAGGGGTACAGTAGATAACGCTATCGCGCCGGGAACCCGAAGCCAGGTAACCTTCCTGTCATCCGGCATTCTGTTTCTTTGGTATATGTGTAAGGAAGAACAAAATAATGCAGTATCATGTCCTGGAGTTTCTACTACAGCTACAATATCCTCATACCACACCTGGCCCTGATCAATCAACTCCAGTTCGGTGTCCAGTATTGTAGATGCGCCAGGAATACTTAACAGATAAAAGACTTTATCGAAAGCGCCCAACTTACTACCATCCGGCATATGATTTATATATCCACTCATATATAAAAAATTATTCACCTAAATTCGGATAGGCAAGATACTGAATTATTCGATCAGGAAATCACTGTACTGCTCATTATTAAGCTGTTTCATAAAGGTTACCATCACACTGCGGAGCTTAAATTGATCTTTCAGGTTTGCCACTAAGATAGCAAGGGGTGGGATAGAAAGGTTAGTAGTAACCGTTACTACCCCCATCGTGCCGGTTAGGGACGGGAAAAGGAATGTGGCTTTTTCTCCATAAAAGCCTATAGCCCAATGAGTTTCATCCCGTGAAAAGGTGTTAGGAACATGAATGTAGAGGTCGGCAAACGGTTGTTGCATTTGAAAAAAGGATTATATTTGAAATGATCCAACTGCCGGGCATGGCTGTTGGGTGAAAGGCCGAAATGATAAGGGACCTTCCTACCAGGAAGGCCCCTTTTTTATGGCAATTGTAGGTCAAAAAAGACTTAGTTATTGGCCGGATGCCCATTGCCAAGTCCAGTAGCTTTCTCAATAGCTGTCTGCATCTGATCGTAAAAAACCACACCCTTTATAATACTGTGAAGCTGGAGGGTACAGTCCGCATATTCTTTTTCTTCATCCAATGCTTTACAAAAGATTAGTGCAGCCCCATAGTATACGTAACCATTTAGGGAAAAGGAACAGTTTTCATTGTACATACCTTCTTCATCCACATACATATAATGCGGCGCTTCTACTGCATATACGTCAAGCTGCACGCTCTCGCAGTGCAACAGTTTATATACTACTTCCAGGCTGTCATTGTTGGGTATCAGTACATCAGTTATCGTCTGCGCCTGCGGGTTTATACAGATAGCTCTTACGGTATCCGGTGGGTTTGTATTTTCCATATAAAGTGAGTTTACTTTGTTGTATAAGTCTTTGCTATTTCAGCGGCACAGCCCATGCAAGGCTTTCTCTTTCATCTGGCGGCATCAAATTGTTTAAGAATACATTCAGCTCCCGAACATGGGGCATATCCAGTTTGGGGATCAGCTCCAGGATGTTACCGCTTTCAGGGAACTTTGACAGCAGGTGTGCCCGGTGATGATCAGGATGTTCCTGAAAGCATTCGTTAATAATGCTTTCAGGTGAGTATTTCCTAAGCCTTTCCATGATGACTGATACTACCGCGAAGTTGATTACATCGTTCATGATAAAAGTTTTTTTAAAAGTAAATAGTATCGGTTGATAATTTGTCACGTAATGCCTTGATATTGTGTAAGTTGATGATAGCATTTATCAGTCCGGTCTGCGCTTGTTGCCAAAGCACCTGTGCTTCCAGTACATCTTTCCCTGTAGTAGTGCCAGCTTTGAAACGGTCGTCACTTAGTTTGAGATTTTCTGATGCCTGGAGTAAAGAAGCGCGCGCCAGCTCTACCCGTTGGACCGCTTCATCCAACTGCATATTAACCTGGCGCTCATGGATGGTAAGCTGTTCTTTTGCTTCGTCCAGTTGTAGCTGCTGCATAGCTATCCTATGCTGCTGGCTGGAGATCTGCTGCCGCTTCATGCCCCAATCCAGAATAGGAATGCGCAGGCTAATCATGCCATATCCGGTGGCAAAGTTATTGTCCGGTAGTATACCACCCCCATTATTTTTTCCGGCAAAATAAAGCCCATTAAGGGATAGGTTTATCTGTGGCAGTAACTCTGCTTTTAGCTGGTGTTCCTTGATACGTTCTATTTCCAGCATGTGCTGAAACACGGTCAATTCTCCAGGGTAAACAAATTTCTCTATCACCTTTTCAACTGTAGGGGTAGGAGCATGTATACTTATTGTATCTGCCGGGGTCAGATCTGTGTCCGTTCCCAACCCGATCAACTGCGCCAGGATCATTTTTGATAATTGAAGATCATTGGTTGCCTGGTTGATTGCCAGCTCACATTCATTTAGCTGAACCCCGGCACGTAAAAGATCATTCTTATAGCTCACCCCAGCCTCATAAGAATTATTAAGATCATTATACAGAGCCTTTACTTGCGTTTGGAGTTGATAGGCCAGCTTTACTTTGGATGTAGCAGCCACGATATTCCAGTACGCCTTCACTATCTCATACCGCATTCCGTGTATTTGTAGCTGCCATTTATCACTAGCCATTGCATTCAGTTCCCTGGCTTCTTTTTTACTAAGATTAATCTTGCCACCTGTATAAACAGGCTGCTGAATACTTACCATCGTATAGCCGCCGTATCCGGGAAGTACCTGGCTTAATGGTTTCGCCAGATAGAAAGCAGAAGCATCGCCGGTAACCGTTGGAAGGGCTGCTTTTGTAGCCTGCTTAATCATCGGTTGAGTTATAGCTATTTCTTCGTCTGCAATTTTTAAGGTTTTGTTCTGGTTCCGCGCAATTTTAAAACACTGCTCCAGTGTTAACACCTGTTTCCCCTGATCTCCAGGCACAGCAACCTGCCCCTTAACAGGTGATGATGCCAGCATAAAGAAGGGTGCCAGTATCATCAGGATAATAGGCGTTGACAAATGGGGCATCGTGATATGTTTTGTTGTGTTGGGCAGTTCGTGATCTTGATTATTTGCTGGCTTCACAAACCGCCAGTATAAAACAGGGATTACGAATAACGTCTGGAACATACTAACCATAGATCCAAAGGCCACAACAGAGGCCAGGGGTGCCCACAAGGGGGAGCGTGTCATGATCATTGGGATAACGGCAATCGCAGTTACAATGGAGGTAAGGAAGATGGGGCGCATTCTCCGCTTTGCTGATGCCATAGCCGCATCGTGGATGGAAAGCCCGCCCTTTACCAGATCATCCGCATAGGATACTTTAATCAGCCCGTTCCTGATCACCACCCCTGTCAGGCTGTCAATACCCATATAGCTGGTGAACCCAATCGGATTACCGGTTACCCATAAACCTAACATCGCGCCGAACAGGCTTAATGGGAATGTAGCAAGGACGATCAGGGCTTTGGTAATGGACTTATAGTAAAAAAGTAGTAGCAGGAAAATGGCTAAGATGCTTGCCAGCAAAGCGATTGTCATGGGTGGCATGTTTTCGTCCACAGATTCCGCTTCCCCGCCGAAGGTTATTGTATAGCCGGGCGGCAGTTTGATCTGGTTGATGTATGGGCGTATGGCATTGATGATCTGCGATGCCTTTATTTCCTGTTGGGCTTCGGCCATAACAGTAAGGCAGCGCAGGCCGTTCCGGTGTACGATGTTTTCTGTATGCCAGGACTGCTTCAATGTGGTGATTTCCCGGAGAGGAACCTTACCATACGGGCCTGTAACATAAATATCCTGGAGGGATTTAAACCCATTACGGTTGCTTTCATCCAGTCTTAATAGCAGATCTACTGGTTTATTGCCTTCCCAAAGGGTAGATGCTGGTATCCCACGTAAGCCTGCTCCCAGGGTATTAATGATATTGGCATTGGTAATGCCTGCCTGGGCGGCTTTTTCTGTTTTCGGCTCCAGGGTAGCACCATAGTAGTCCTCGCCATAATCTGTCCGTATCCAGCTCGTACCTGGTGCGCGCCTCATTATGGTGGCAACCTGCCTGCCAATTTGGGTCTGCACTTCTATGTCAGGCCCGGTAATACGGACCTCAACAGGTGCCACGGTTTGTGTGAAATTCAACTGCCGGACATGCACGTAGCCACCAGGAATGAAATCGGCAAAGAGCTGGAAATATTCTGCGGCTATTTCCTTTGTGGCTGCATCGCTGATCGTATTGATGAACACCTGTGCATGGTTCTCTCGCGGAGCCTGTGGCGCATAGGTAACATGGATGCGGGGGGAGCTGGTGCCGATGAAGCTGGCCGTATTGGTGATACGTTTATCCTTTCTTAGTATCTGTTCTATTCTCCTGACAACAGAATCGGTTGCTGCCAGTGAGGCATTCGGGGGTAGGGTGACCTCCAGGTTGAGCTGCGTCCGGTCAAAGATGGGAAATAGTTCTTGCTGAATAAGAGCAGCCGGTATTTTTATCTTTTCTGCCGGTTTGGTAGGAGGCACCTGGCCGACCATTGCCAGGATAATTGCCAGCAATACGGATGCGCCACCGGCCAGCAGGGTTGCCCTGGGATTGCGAAAGCATTTTTCAACCAGGGCATCAAAGATCTGCTGTGTTCTATCCAACAGGCTTCTCTTTACTGGCGCGCCATTCCCCTCTTTCTTTAGGCCCTTCCGCACAAAGGTGTAGCACATCAAAGGAGTAATGAAGATGGCAACGGCCTGTGAAACAATTAGCGAAACCGCAATACAGATCGGCAACGGCTGCATGAACTCACGGGCAAGACCGGTAAGAAAAAACTTTAGCGGCAGGAAAGTTAATATGATGGCGGCAGTAGCTACGCTAATAGGCAGAAACAGGCCATAAGCAGATGACCATGCTGCATTCCATCTGCTTTCTCCGGCATCCAGCTTCTCCAGGTAGGAATCAACCACCACTATTGCATCATCCACGACCATGCCCAGGCAGATAATGAGGCCAGCCAGGCTTACCTGGTGCAGCTCTATGCCTAAAAGATTGAGGATGCCTATTGCGATAAAGATGGAGATAGGTGCAACGGCGGCAGGTATAACAGCAATCCTGAATGGGAGCATGATCATTACCACCAATATTACGGCGGCAATGGCAATGCCAAATTCTACCAGGAAGTGATTGATGGTGGAAGCTACAAATTTAGACTGGTTGACAATTGTGTTTACCTCCACGTCAGGCGGCAGTGACTTTCTGATTTCAGCAATCCGCTGTTCCAGTGTGTGCCCGAACTGCACCACATTATTGCCTGGCTGCATGGTAATTGCCAGCATCACAGCCCGGTCATTACCGAACCGGATATATGATACCGGTTGCTCATAGCCACGTTCAATTCTGGCAATGTCTTTCAGCCGGATTGCATTACCCTGCGGCGTATTGTAGATGATCTGGTTACTGATTTCAGATATATCCTTATACCGGTTGTCCGAAAACAAAGGAACGTTGTCAGATGATAGGGTAATCTCTCCTGAATATGCGGTGCTGTTCTGCGCCTGTAAAACCTGTACTATTCTGTTAAAATCAAACCCATACAGACGTAGCTTGTTATCCAGGATGGTGATATGTATCTGTTCTCGCTGCTCTCCATACCGTTTGATCTGCGCGATTGCCGGAAGCGGTTTGATACCGTCCTCAAATTTATCCAGGTAACTTGCCAGCTCCCCATAGCTGCGGGATGGGGAAGATAGTGTAATAAGATGCGCCACCACATCCGCATAGCCGGAGTTCACGACAGGACCAACCACACCGGCAGGTAATCGTGGGCGCAGGGTAGTGTTTATGCCATTCTGCAAGGTGTTCCAGAATAGCTTTGTGTCTTTTACCCATCCCTCCAGCTCCACCGTAATAATGGCCTGTCCTGCTTTGGAATAGGATACTGTTTTCCCCTTCCGCACTTCCTCAAAGCTGAATATATATTTCTCGATCAGGTCAGTGACCTGCTGCTCTACCTGCTTTTCATCTGCCCCAGGATAGAAAGCGATCACTTGCGCCTGTAACACCGTAATTCGTGGGTCCTCTGCCCTGGGCATGGTGAGCAGTGAGTAGACACCCAACGCTACCAGTATAACAGTTAATAAAATTGGCACCGGTCTATTTGCAATAGCCCCCTTTATTATTTTAATCAAAAACATTATGCACTCTTTTGGTAAGGGAATCAAAGGCTTACTGGATCGCCTTCGTTTAGAGATTGTTGTCCTGCGGTAATTACCCTGGAGCCTGGCCGCAGGCCGCTTGTTATAACAACAGTGCTATCGGTATGCTCACCCACCTGCACATCAGCTCTTTGGGCTTTATTGTCAGGGGTCAGGGTGTAAACAAAATTATTGCCATTTATCCCTTTGATAAGTGCGCCCGAAGGAATGGCAATTACGTTGCGGGGGCCTGATGTGCTGATGCTCACGTTAGCCAACATACCTGGTAATAACTTTCGGGCAGGATTGTTAAGCATAATCTTTACAGTATAGGTACTGCTGGCGGCATCTGCTTCGGGATTGACGATGGTTATAGTCGCAGGTAGCTCTTTGTCCACGGTAGGGATGATTACCTTACACGCCTGGCCTACAGAAATTCTGCCGATCTCACCTTCTGGTACGCTGATATTGGCATATACCTGGTCTGTATTGATAACGGTAAATGCAGGTGCGCCAGGGGAAACATAGGTTCCTTTCTCGATACAGGCTGTTATAATTCCGGTTGATGGGGCAGCGACTTTGGTGTTTGCCATGTTTAACTGCGCTGTTTTCGCAGTTGCTTCTGCCTGCTGTAGCTGTAGCTTGGCATTGACATAATCTTTTTCCGGCAGGCTTCCTTTAGCGTATAGTTTTGCATACCGATCCAGTAAGTCCTGAGCTTTTTCCTGTTCAGCATAAGCCGCGTCCAGTTCGTACTTGTATTTAAAGGGATCTATGGAGGCCAGCAAGTCCCCGGCCTTTATATAGTTCCCTTCTTTTACAAAGACATTATTTACGCGCCCGGATGACATGAAGGAGATTTCCACTCTTGATTTTTCAGTAATCTTTGCTGAATACGAAAGCCCACCATACAAAGTTGTGAGCTTTACTTCTGCTACACTGACCTTCGGCGGGTGAGCTGGTTCTTGTTCAACATAATTGCCACATGCCATAAAAACTATGGGATGCAATAGGCAAAAGGGCAGTAACCGTGTGATATGTTTACACATCTGGAGTTCGTTTTGGTGAGGAAAATGGGATTGTCAGGGGTGATGCTACATTAGCATCGGGGTTGTATTAGCAATGTCCCGCTTATTCATGGGTATTAGATAACATATGTGCCAAAGCACACATTCGATAAAATAATTATGTTATCTCTACTAAATACCAATACTTTAATCTATCTTTCGGTTTCATTATTGGGTTTTTTATCCATTGAAGATAATTAAATTTGACAAAAACACATAACTATAGTTATGTGTTTTCCTTTTGCCATTGGTCTTGATTCGCTCCAAAAATGTAATGGCGAACCAGGCTGCAATAGATAGGTATATAATCGATAGGGTGAGAGCAAGACGGATAGAACTTGATATTTCACAGGAACATCTTTCCTTTTTGGTGGGTAAGTCGGAGGGATATATCGCTCAATTTGAGAGCTATAAAAGGGGGAAGCACTTTAGTACCAGGATGTTAAATGAACTGGCTAAAGCGTTGCAATGTTCCCCCAAAGATTTTATGCCCGAAATGCCCTTTTGAAAAAGTGTCCTAAATAAAATAGATCTGTTCAACCCCGTGACGGATTAATCCATGTTCTGCGCTGCCTTTATCTTATCGCTATGCTCCCGTAAAAATTCAGTTAGATCTATTGTTTCCTCAAAAGATTGTTCTTGCGGCCAGTTTGCAACGAACTTAAATTTGAAATCCTGGAATACTGCAAGGGCTATTTCCTTTGACTTAAATAAATGCAGGCAGATGGCCAGCGCACTCTGCGCTGGCCCGCTACCTCCATACCCCCAATTAAAGCCGGTCGGGCTTTTATTCCAAACCTTTAAGCTCGGCTCTAACGGGATAGGATTATCGTCTACAAATAGTCTGTTACTATCTTCATCGGAGTACAGACCCTTGATCACATACTTGTTTTTGGAAAGTTTCATTTCATCTGATATTAACGGTTGATGTTTGCTGTTGATATTAATGGGATCGTGGTTTGAATTTGCTATGCTATCCCGTTCATTCCAAATAACGGGTCGGCTAATATTGTGCATGTGTATTTCAAACCACAACCAACCGCCTCCTAAAATGGTAACCACAAAGGCAACACATAAAGTTAAGACCCACCAGGGCGGTTCATATACTTTAGAAGTTTCATTATCAGTTACCATATTGGAGGTTTTGATTTATGCAGGTTTCGCAGATCTAATCAATCTGTCTTTTATCCTGGAATAAAAGGTCTGTTGTTCCTGAACAGGTGAATCAACCTTGCGGTTGTATACCTGGTGAGCCAGGTGATCAGCCGCCGTTTCAGACATAAAATTATTACCTAAACAAAAGGTCTTTTCAAACATCCCAACGCTAGGCTGGACTGCAATAGGATGGGCGAAATGAGCATTGCCATTTAGAGAGAACAAAAACATCTTGAATATTTTTTTTGCTTCGCTTTTACTGTTCGCCTGAAAGCTGTATACAGTATCCGTTACGGATATACGTTCATGGTACAGCCTAAAATAATAATCCTTTGTTGTCCCCTTCGTTCTGCGAAATAGCAGTTTGAAAAAATTAAGTAGTTTCATCTTGTAGTATTTGAAGTGTATAAAAAACGGTAGTTATCTGCGCTTAATGCCCGGCAGGCCCGGAAGTACGGGCAGGTCGATAAGGATTAGCAGCAGCTCCTTCTTTAACGATTCGTTCATGTTTTAATCGTTTAATGTGAGTGGTAATAATTGTATAGACGATGTTAATGGCGATCAGGGTTATGATGCCACCAACGATCCACTGTTGTAACCTTGCTTGTTTCATCTTATACTTTAAAATAGTCATCGACAAATGCACATTGCTCCAGGCAGCTCCAGTATATTCATCAGATCATTTGGGGATGCTCGTTTAATATTTTGGGATCGGGCAAAACATACACACCATTCTGACAGGGGTGTAGATTAAAATAAAGTGTATAAGGTTGCCCTTTAATCTTCTCCTGGTATTCAACCGGAGAATTGACCAGTAGGCATTCGCTTTCCGAAAGCCCGTATTTCTGCATAACCTGGTCAGCCGGTATAAATTCCTGCTGACCATCAGGTGATTTTATATAGCCGCCATGAACCACAAACTGTATCATACCTTAGTCAGTTGTGTAGATTAACAAATAGCCCCTGCTTACTGTTCGTTCTTCAAAACAGGTAAATTCTTTTCAACATAAGCCGTAGCTTTATTATAACATTCGTTGTATTCCTCTAAGTGCGGTCCGTCCCCTAGAACACCCATCACTTCACCAACCCCTCCAGTAAACCCTAGCCTACCATACTTGTGAGCATGATCGAAAATGATCATGATCGCATCCTCTGTAGGAAGATCCGCAATATCGGCAATACTTTTTTTATACATATGGTATGCAAGCTCTCTAATGAAATAACTCTTTGTCACATCTACGGTTACAGGTATCTGAATAATACCTTTCCTCTTATTTAATTTCATTTTGAGCCACATTTAAAATCTTGCAGGCTTACGGGCCAGCAAGTAAAGTCAGCATAATTTTACTTATGGTTTTCCAAACCTGATAGGTCTGCAATCAGATCGTACTGCTTTACGTATACGTGCGTTTCGCCCTGGATGCTGACCTCTATTACAGCGAATGGTGAATAAAGTACAAGCGTGCCCTCTTGTATAGGCGCGCCATCATATTTTTTAATTATAGTACCGGTGTTAGCTTTTCCTGCTGCACTTGGCGGAATAATAATGCCATGTGCCGATTGGGTGGCGACTGGCCTGGGTTTGACCAAATACCATTCATTGAGTGGTTTAAGTGTTATCTCTGCCATGTTCATTGTTTTTTTCGTGAAGCCTTGCTGTTCTTTGATCGTAGCAGGTGTTTGTATTTATGCAATGGGATATACTGTACTGCACCAAAGTGCAATATGTCATCCTTGTTAATAGTATTATCACTGATCAACCAATGCACAGCCTGGGCGGTTGATCCACGCTTCTTTGCAAAATCAGGAATGGTTAAGTGACTAAGCAGAAAGCGCATTAGTTCATTTTCATTAAGATCATAGTCCCGTGTGTCAATTTCAACAGATGACGGCAGCAGATGATGATACTTATGCAGAGGGATATACCTGCGGGTGCGATACCAAAATAGATCTTCTTCTTTAATGCCGTCCGGCTTCCCGATAAGTTTGTTTATACTTTGCGCGCTTTTTCCACGCAGCTTTGCAAACTCTGGTACGGTAACATGATTGTCCAGAAATCTTTTAGTTTCCTGTGGGTCGAGATCAAAGCCAGTCGTATCAATTGAGGGATAATGTTTTATACTATGAGCCATTCTTTCTGTTTATCAACCACAATTTAACAAAGTCTATGCAATAAAAAAATCTTTCAGATGAAATTGAAAGCAAGCTGACGTATATATTATTTTAAATATATAATATACTCGTTCAGTTGGTGCATTCCCTCTGCGACAGTGGTTACATCAGCGATCATATCCTGCTTGGTAGTATATTCCAGCTCCGTTTTATCTATGCCCTCTGTAAAAAAGGTAAGGGGGATCAAAGCGCCTTGCTGTGGATTGCTATACCCATGATACCAGGCTTTGCCAGTGGTATGGATTAGCTCTGTCCGTGCATTCAATAGACCATCTGTAGCTGTTACCAGGGCTGGTGACTGCACCTGCTCTACATAGGGACCGCTGTAGTCCAACATATTTGTGGTAGGGAATAACCAGTTTAATGGATATGAACGCTCGTTGCCTGCATTTACCCTTTTATAGATCACATCACGGGTCAAAAGGGTTACCCTCCAGCCTGATTTTAAGATGTAAGGGCAATCCAGATACCGGGCAGATACATATACCGTCTGATCATGTTGCGCAGCATACAGCGGGTGATCAGCCGGAAGTTCTACATACCCCTGCCAGATACCATTCCAGGATCTACAAACGTAACAATGGTAGCCAGCGGTTTTAAACGTATAAAAGTTTCCTTCATCCTGCATCCTGGACAAAAGCTCTTGTCTGGTGATTGAGGGCATGACAAATTATTTGGGTAAGATAAAAACGCCCCGCCGTGGGGTGGCCGGGGGGGGGATTAAAGTTAAAGAGGGATACGTTGATTGGGCGCAGAAAGGAATGCAGTAATGAAGCCCTCCAGTTCTGGTGGAATAGTAAGGGTAATGTCCTTCCCTTCTTTGGCACTCATAGTGAAGATCGTACCGGTACTGTCCTTTCTTATTTTTAGAGTGCTTTCCTGTACGTCACCAGTATCCTGTTGTAAAGAACAGGATACTGACAGTTCACCTTCCAGGTTGTTGTCCATCACCAGTGTTGTTGTGTGCCCAACCTTTTCTGTGATCAAAGTTTTCTTAGTCATAGATTCTGTTGTAAAGAATGAAATTAATATCAGCGTGTATGCTTAATAGTTATACAATAGTTAAGTCATTTTCTAATATAGAGATAAAGCGTATCTTTTAAATTGAGCCAGTCTTTATTGATATGACAGCTCAATAAAGTCCAGTCGTTTTTCAGTATCTCATGAAATTCATCGTCCCCTGTAAGGTGGGTATCATACCCAATGAAAGCCAGTTTATTTCCAGTGTAGTAATGCAGGCAGTCCGTAGCCATAGGATCTAAAGCTGGAGGCCAGCATAGGAACAAAGAATGGTCGTGGTATTTCGTAAGTATGTCAGGTGTGCCATAGTGAACGGGGTGGTATCGTATGTCCCACGGGCGTTTATCAAAGGCTATAACCTCTCTGCCCATTTGACTGAATAGCCAGGCCCAATACCCTGAACCGGCTCCCATTTCAACAATCCTGGTGCCCAGGTGATCAGCCGCCAGTTGAACAATGTCCAGGTTGGGTATAGACCAGCTAAATTTATTCACTGTTTGATTGCGTGCGGTTGTGATGGATAGATAGGTTTCAAATGTGAACGCCTCGATTTCGATTACACCAATTTGAAGAAGCAAGTCCCTTAGCTCATACCAGTAAGGGTTATTTATACCGCCATATGCCATATCGATCAGCTCCGCAGTCAATGATGGTGGGTTATGAAGTGTACCTAAATTCATACGGCTGTTTTACATTACATGACTATAAAAATATTGGCGTGATCTAAAGGTGGTACAGGTTACAGGGATTCAAGTTAAAACATATTTCAGAGAAATAAAAACAGGGGGTAGATAGATGGCGTTAATCCTCATTATCCAGTAACAGTTCCTTAATAGCAGCTAATTGATCACTGAACTCCTCCAGATCATTCGCCATGACGGCCATTAGAGATTCTGCCTTTGTATATTTTATCGGGCCGCCCTGCATATAGGCGAAAAAAATATTCTTTTCTTCCACTGTTAGTTTGTCCAGGTCTACTTCCTCCAGTTTCTTATTAACCTCATTGGTAATCTGTTCGGGTTTAACATACTGTTCTCTCTGCCAATACTGAACTACATCAGAAATCCATAGAAGCCCCTCATTTTTTTCTACCAATCCCACAAGATCATTCGCGGCAAGAAAGTTATCAGATACAAGTTTCATTTCTCTGGTCAACATCACGACATTGGCTGTGTCATCACCATCTTCATCATCTAAATAATAGACAAAATCAGCAGTGATAGCGGCCAACTTAAACCTAGCTTCAATATCAAACACATCATCATCCTTTTGCCGTAAGCTAGGATCATACCCAATAAAATCAGGTAGTTTGAACGGGAGTTGAGCATCATCACTATCATCCGATACCCTTTGTATTAAGCTAGGAAATTCACCTATATCTGGTATTGGGGTCACTTCCCCGGCAGGATAATATAAAGTTGGCTTGTTGTTATCTCTATCTTTAATTGCTTCTTTCCTTATCATACTATTAATTTGAATATAAATGCTGAACTAAATTAGCTTGCGGCTGCACGTATGCGGTAGGCTAAGGCATTATAAAACAGGTCCGGCTGGACGGTTTCAGGGATGCCAGCTACCTGTCCATCCCCTAGTTCAATGATAGTCCATTCACCGGTTTTTGTTTTGGCAATATCCATACTGAAAAAATTACTTGGTATTTCTTTGGCACAGGCGATAAAGTCATCAAAGGGAGGCATATCAGCAGCAGGATATTCCACTGCATCCCAATAGTTATAGAAGGCAAACAGCCGGTTATTCAAAAAGAACAACCGGTATTCTTCCTTTAACGGCATACCACTTACTGAATGCAGCGCCAGATCATTCAGCTCTACGTATTCTCTGATCACCAGACCCTCGTTTAAGTCGTTGCCTTGCAATGAAAGAAAGGTTTCAATTACCGATTTTGCCTGTGCTTTATCGGCAGCCGATGGGATAAAGCAAGCGGTATCCCAATAGTGTTTTTGCGATTTCACATAATCCTTTATCACAAGTGGGGATGTACCAAATGACGTGAGGATAGAAAACACCTGGTTAAAGTCAATGCCTCCATCGGATATGGGAAGCCATGATGATCGTGGGGTACGCCCTTCAATAGAAACATAGCTATCTGGAAGATAGTGGCAGTGTTGATACTGCGCCGGTGTGTTTATCAGCGTGAAGTTTTTTGCCAGCAGTGCATTGTATAACATAGAATACTGTGATGGCTTTAACATCCATCCACGGTAGATCATTGGCTGCATAATATCCGCAGGCTTTACTTTCCTGATGGCGGCGGCGGCATCCCTGTCACCGGTTAATGTTTCAAAACTGAATAGGTGGGTGTTAAATTCTGCTGTTTGGGCAGCAGTATACTCACCCTGAAAGTCAGGGTCAACGGTCTTGCCGTCAAAAGGGTTATCGCAAAAAAGGATGTTCATTTGATAAAAGCTATTTGAATGGAATATACTAATTATTTTACCAACTCACTGCCATCCGCGTTAGTGATGGTGACGTGGGGTTGCTGCTCTTTCGTCCAGCCGCAGCATATCTGTGTTAGTTCTGTCTGTGGCTCATTTGGTAGGTCCGTATCTATGGAGGATACTTTTATCTTGACTACATTAAAAGAGGAAATGTGAACCATGAAATCCCCTATGCGCACCGTCATCTGTGATTCTTCTGGCATATCAATATGTGTCATACAAAAAAATTTAGCTGTAAGATAATAAGTAGTTATAATTTTTCCTGTGCAGTAATCTGGTCTGGTGGGGCCATCAGGTTCAGCATCCGGGAAAGAAGGCCCTCCAGCTCCAGTGCCGTTTCTTTGTCAGTGCAGTCAGCGCAGCAGTGTACAGGATTGTCATTTGTTTTGGAGCTATCTACCCGGTAGTAAACACTCCAGAAAGAAGCATCCTTTTCATCATCAACGACTTCACAAAACCACCGGCCTTGCTCCTGATATTCAGTTACCGGCTGTGATTCAAATGATATGATATTGTGCATGTTGTTTGGCAGGGATAAAAAAGTAATAGCCATAAAATTACTGGAGTTTATGCGGTTAATAGATTACGTAATGACCAGTTATGTTTGAAGCTGGCCTGTCCTTCATCTTCCATAGCGATCATGGTCTGTAATAACGAGGGATTGTGTTGAGCGCCGTTTTGAAGATCGCCCATACATCCAAGTATACAGATCATGCAGCTCACCCTATCGTTTCCCATTGCATATGCCGGATGGAACGGCCACCATTCCGGTATAATACCGGTGGTTTTGTAGCTGGCACGGGCCTGCACCAGAAGCGCACCGGTCATACCATAGGTATTCCATACTTCTTCTGTCGTATAGTTAAAAATGGGAAACCATGTAAGGGTAAGGCGTTTATCGGGACGGTAGTGTTCAATAGCCTGGAGAACATTCATGTTCCGGTAATAGGAACTGGTCTTTTCCCGCCGGATCTCCAGCGGGATTTTGCTGGCACGCTTTGTACTTTCGGCGGCGCGTATACCTTCGGCAGAAATGATAAAGTTGGAGCGGCTGGTAAAGAACTTATTGATGGTAGCGCGCTTCATATCAGAAGTACAATACCGGTTTGTTGCGCTGCTCCAGAAAGGCTTGCCGGTGCCTTTGAGCTGGAGCATTCTTTTTTGCCAAAGTCCTAAGAGGTCAAGCCCATCGGACCGGGTTACGGTATGCAGTGGTATATCATGCCATTCACTTAGGTTCCGGCACATATCCATACTCTGCGGCCATTCTACCCGGCCTAAGTCCGCATGGATTAGGCCGGTGATGGGGAGCTGCCAGTCAACGAGGGACTTGACCATAGCCTGACCATCCTTACCACCGCTTACACTGGCATAGATCTCTGCCCCTTTTGAGAGGGCGAGGGGGATAGCTTCGGTAAACATGGGAATAGGATTGGGTGGCGTTATTCTTTGGCGCTGTCAATGGATTCTATTGCGCTATCCAGATCAGACATGGCATCATCAAAATACGGTTCAATACTTTCCATATTACCGATGGCATCATCCAGACTTGATATTGCAGATTCCATTTTCTGACCATTCTCCCCTTGCTGTACTCCTTCCGGCATGTTGTCAAAGGCTTCCTGTTCTTCATCCCTTACTTCTTCCAGCAGTCCCTTAATCTCTTCCGCTTCTGCGGCGATCTCCCCTTTCTTTTCTTCCAGCTTTGTTTTAAAACTTTCAATGCGGCTTTGAATATCCTTTAAGGATTTACGGCGTTTGTCGTTCATTGTAAATTGATTTTTGTTACAGAAAATATTAAATAAAAATTATCACTATGGTATGATCCGCTCTATCAGTGAGGCGAAGCCTGCCTGTGCAGCACTCTCTATACCGTGGCCGGTATAGTCACAGGTAGACATGCGGTGAATGGGACGTATGATTATTTCGCAGTCCATAAATTCATGCGTGTCACTGGTAGTTTTGATATTGGGGCATGTGCCCAGGAAGATGTTGTGTTCTCCGTTATCCTGAAAGCAGATAAGGGCGCGGGTTCTAATGGCATTCTCCCCATACAGCATTTTTGTATAGGCAGCACTTGTATCTTTGTCAAGCATGGGTTATGATAATTGATTACCGGGTTCTCCAGTATATAATTCATTGAGGTATTTAACGACCTCTGTGTGTAGTACCAGCGTCCCCTGATCAGGGCGTACTATCTTGCCAGTGTTTATTACCTGCTCCAGATGTTTAGCTATCACGTAAGCATCCGCAGTATTATCAAAAAGGTACTTGATCACCTGCTCGTATTGGTATTTATAATCGTAGTGTTCAGCGGAAAGATTGCCAGCCTTCCCCTTTGCAAGTTCTGAAAAGGACATAGTAAACGTGTTCGGGCTTTCGCTTTTCCGCTGGATGTTTGGATTGTCAGGTAGTGCCCTGATCTTTGCCTCAATATCTTTTACAAAGGTATCCATGCGTTGCTGTGCTGCTTCCAATTCTGTTTTAAGTGACATACAAATGTTATTTTAGATGTTAAAGATAAGCATAAGATAAAAACCCCCTGCCCGAAAGAGCAGGGGGTTTTCATATTTATCCCTATACCTATGAAAGCAGGCAATATAACACTTTAATGTTACTCTGACAACATGCCTGCACCATAGTATCCGGCCATCAGGTTAGCATGAATTGCTTCACAGACGGTCCGGTGGTCGGCATCGCTATTGTCCTTTGTCCGTACCTCCCGTATGAAGTTCATGCCGGTAAGCCTGCTGAAATAGCTGATGAAATGCTGGCATTGACCGACTGCGATCTGGTGAGCAAGGAAAAAATTAAAGTCGGTAGAATATTCCGCACCCCGCAGGACATACCAGCGTTGGATGTTCTTATCCATAAGGCAAATAGGTTATGCGTTTACAATGGCCGTCATCTGTAGAAAATCAGCCAGGGCATCTTCCGTTATGTGATGATTAGGGCAGGTAGATAAGTGTAGAATGAATTGAGCGGAGCCATACAGGCGGCGCTGCCAGTAGTAATAAACAGATAAGAATTTTTCTGTGGGTTCTGCCGGGGAAAAACCATAGAGCTTCATAAATTCAAACACTTGCTCCGGGGATATATCCAAATTGTATGCGGTGCCTTCTTCAAGCAATGGCCGGTCATCATCTGCTATGCAGCTATATGCGTTGCTGGTTTCCTTCTGCATGTGTATGAGAAATTCCCCGACAGTTGGCGCATGTTCACCGCTATAGTAGAATACCAGCGGCTTATCCTTATAGGAATAAATAAAGGGTTTCCTGACAGGAGTAGGGTTTCCATAGCTGTAGGTGTCCACAAAAAAATCGAGCCTCCAGTGTCCGGGGTCCGGTGCATCCTGTTCATGATTGTAGAACGGATTATACATTGCTTTTGATACCTCTAAAGCTAGATCCATCCTGTAATTGGCAGGTGTTAGTTCATGATCTGTAATTAGGGTGGTGATTGTTCGCAGCAAGTCCTGCGCAAACAATGTTTGCTGTGGGTTCATGGTGTTAAGTAGTATTTGAAGTGATGAAATACCTTTATAGTAAGGTAAGGTCGTTAAATTGGGCTGGAGATAGATTGCGGATGGTAAGGTATAGGATGTTCTGCTCTTTAAGGACTGTAAAAATATTTGTAACAAGGGGTGGATCACCACCTGGCCTGTCGTATAGATTAACAGCCAGCTTATGTTTCCACTGTTCAGCCAATGCCATACCGCATAACTTCATCAAAAGCCTAAGAGATCCTTCCCGTTCTAAAAAGTCTGTGTGAAACCATATTTGATCCGCTTCTCTGGCTTTAGAAATAATGGTATCCACGTTATCTAAAGCGTTAAATATTTTGTGTTCAAAGAAGGTATCAAAAGAAGTGTGGTAAAGCGATTCAAATTTGACGCGATGAACCGGGTTAACTTCACTAAGGTTTTCTATATCAATGTAAATATTCATAGCGTTACATTTTGAGGAATAGAAAAAGGCGCTGATCTCCAGCGCCTCACGTACTAAGGTTATGAATATCCTCTGTTAACTCAATGACGCTAACCAAATTTTTCCATCATTAGTTTGTTCAGATACAGGGATAATAGCCGGGTCGTTTTGTTGAGATCTCAAATATGAAACAATGCAATTGTATAGCTTGGTAGCGATGCCTTTGCGCCGCCATGTAATATCTACGTATACATTGCTTAAATAGTTTGCGCCGTTGTGAATCGTTACCTGAATGGCAGCAACGGCTGTCCCTCCATCATAGTATAGCCCACGGATTGAGCTGTTCGCGCCTTGTGTGTGGCAGTAAATGCTTATGTTTTCGTCCCGCTCCCATTCTGCATATTGTTCAATGCCAATATTTTTGCAGCGGTTGAACGGTTTCAACAGCTCCAAATGAATGTTACTATTCATAGAGAAAGACGGTTTAAAGTTAAGGAATAATAAATAGAAATGCTATAGTGTAGCCGTAAGTGTAGTGTTTAAGATACGCCGGAAGCTAAAATGGTAATATGTTTCAACGTAAAAACTCCGTGGGTTAAGATCAATTAAATTCATGGCAAACCTGATCAAAGGATTGAGCGGGGATGCCGCTTCTGCATTCACGAAATTCATTTTTACAGGAGCCTACCTTTTGACCGGAGCCACAACCGCAAAGATCAACTCCCCAATGGCTAGTGCAATAGTTGCAGCAGCTCATGGTTGTTTTAAACAATTCTGTGCCGGGGAATTTGGTGTTGAAAGTATCGGCGGGCATACTTAGACACACATCATTTTCATATGTGGCAGAAATTGCACCACACTGGCACTGTTGGGCATGTACAATGTTCATGGTATTTAGTTTGTTATTTTAATTTCAGACACAAGCAAGGAAACGGGTGGCTTTTCACGATCATAACCAAATTTTTCACACAGATCTTTCCATTTGTCAGACCATTCACCAGTAACCCCAATATCTTCCGGGAATATATACACAGCGTTCATATGTTTACTCGTTTTTAGTGTCAGTAAATTCAGGTGCCAGCACAAGATGTTTATACTGGTCTGTATACAATCCTAAATTGGAATAGGTGCCCAGGTCACGAAGAACAATGCCGTATTCGTTAGGGGTTGTATAAAGTTGTAAGTGCTGGAGCTGATTGTTGAATAAAAAGTTAATCTTTCCAGTCAGGTGTTGCTGGTACTCAACAAGCTGGCTAGGTCGAATGTTGTTATGTTTATATTCTACAAGAATATTCTGGTACTCCAGCTCCCATGCCCGAAGTGTATTATATGCCGCTTCACCATCTTTTATTTCAGCATCACACATACGTAATAACCTGCGCAGTCCGTCACAATGGCGTAGCTTAGGGCTGTTGGATATATGGATGCTGCGGCGCATATCATAGAAGGAATACCCACGGTCACGCATCATAGTAATCATGCGGATAATGCCCGTAGCAGCCACGCAGTTTTTATATACACGGTTAATTTCTTCATCACTTAAATCCTGCATGTCCATTTCCGCTGCCTTCCTGATCAGGCTTTCGTAGTTCTCCTGCGTGATCCCGTATTTCTCCCATTGCTCCACTCCAGCGGTGAAGATCCATTTTGTAGGCTGGTATGGTTTGCCGTGAAGATCGGGAACGTCCTTCAACTTAGCTGGAAGAACATGCACAGCGATGCAATTTTTATTATAGAAAGGTTTGTTGTCACCGTACAGATCGGATAGAGTGCTGTTCAGGGTATATTCTTTACCCCTATATTTAATTTGGTCCGGCAGGCTGGCTCTATTAATGGTTTTCATTTTCCGTTTTTTCAAATTGTTCTTTATCAAATTTCCAGCTATCGTATTTGGCCACCATCAGGGTAATGAACTCCTGTTTCTGTTCATCCGTGAAAGTGACATAGGCATTATAGTCATCAAGATCCTCACCTTCAAGATCAGAACTGTAAAATTCTTTTTTATACTGCGCTAATGCGGTATCAAACAAAATTCCAATCCGGCCACGGTTTACAGGTTCCTTTCGTTCATAGTAAAAAGTGTAAATATCATTACGCATTTCAGCCAGATTGCGTGTGTTGTTCGTAAACAGTACCATGTTGTTTACGTTGTGGTGCGTGGCACCACTGTCACTATATACAGTGCCCATATAAATTTGTTTTATAGATTTTATAATGTACTAATGTTGCTTTTGATTTTGCCATTTCAGCCTATACTGCACTCCCTTTACAACTATTTCTGTTGCGGATCTCTTTGGCTGCACTTCATGTGGAAGGAAGCAACCAATGAGTATACCATCACGGTATATTTCCGTACGTTGAAAGCCCTTGTAAGGGCCTTCTGTTTCTTTAATCGCAACGGCAGTAACAGTAATCAGTTCTGGCATGACAGAAGTTATAAGAGGTCAAAGAAAAACATTTGCAGGTCTTTGTCAAAGACCCCCTCATTATCAAATACAATCCCCTTCACTAACGCTTTACGGTTCACGACAGGCATAGCTTTAAATTGCTCTGCTGCCTGCTTCTTTTGGCCGTTGATGTGTGATATGCACACCATTTCATAATAGTCATTTTCATTAGAAAGGTCATAAGATGCAAGAAGTTTTTGCATTGGAGTTTTTCTAGCCATAAAATTTTATTAAGTATGTGTCGTTATTGTTTCTTTACATAGGCATTCAGCCCATCTTTATTGATCTCGACTACCAGACGCACCACATTATATCCGGGTTTACCGTTGATGATGGTTTCCGCTTCATCAACTGGAGGGTAGTAATCCGGCACGGTTCCTACCTGTGTTAGATACTGCTCACGGAGCGCAAATATTTGTGAATGTGTGAAAGGGTTTTTGCCGATGTGCAAGTAGATGGCTTCTACATTTTGGTTAAAGAACACCCCCCCTTCAATACATTCAAAGCCGGGGTACTCCTTACCTTCAATATAGGTGAGTAGATCGTAAGTCCTTTTGTATTCCGGGACTTCCGGCCAATACTTTTCCAGTGTTACAAATTCATCGTAGAACATCTGCGCTGCATTGTCTGCGACTTTATATAGCTTCATTGGGGATAATCTTTTTTACTGCTTCAAGATTTTTGAATTGCCACCTGTTTTTTACATGCTGGTCAAACATTTCAGCTTTGGCATGGCATGTAGCGCATAGCGAAAAATGTTTGTTCAGTTCTTCACTGTACACTTGGTAGATGTGTTCCCTTACTTCTTTATGTCCGCAGTCGCACGGGTATTGCGTGTATGTCATATACTTTATTTGTTGAGAATTTCTAAATCATAACCTATTCCGCGTAGTTCCAGCTCCAGTGATGTATATTCATCATGCGTTGCAAGCTCACAGTCCGTTGCATATTTTTGATCGCAGCTACTATGCTGGTCAGTATGTGAGTAACAGGTTAACTGCCGGTTAGCAAAAGATTTATTTTGATGGAAAAGTTGGGGAAACACGGCGAGTATGCCGCCTTCCGGTTCTTTGATAAATTTTACTAATGTTGCCATAACATTGATATTGTATGCCGTTTGGCGGTTACTGTTTACTTTGCTTGGTAGGTATCCACTAAATACCAGTCTGGTTTCCCGGCTACAGTTAATAGCCTGGACACGAACACCTGATTTTCAAACGGGGCACCATCTGCTTTGGTATGGGTTGATAAAGTAATCCGCAGATCCTCTGTTGATACCTTTAAATTTCCGTTCCCGTTGTGGCCGATAGTTGGAAGTGCTTTTAAGTCCTCCAATATCTTACGGTGCGTAATGTCCCGCAGGATTGCTATTTCATATTCTTTGTCATAAAGACTATTTATAGCGGCTTGGTTATTATCTAGTTCGTAGTTATTAAAGAGGTGCTTAACCTTGCTGGCTTTGGTGTTCGGGCCACGGTTCAGCTTTGCCAGATCAGTAAAAACGATAGCAGCGATGTATTCACCATTGCTTTGGTGTGTACAGATCGCCTCCGTTTCACTATAGATGTTATAAAGATATTTAAACATTATATTACCGACTTTGGGTAGGGCTGTTCTATCCAGTATTAAGTTCATGGGCATAACAGATACCGTTTAATTGTTGTTGTATATATTTTCGCAAAGCTCCATAAATTCTTCCGTGTAATTCCCATTGTCATCAAACACTGGATATTCATCATAGCCGTGAACACAAAAGAGGGGATAATTTTCTTTTGAATTGTATGTAGTTTTTAAAAATAGCGGTTGTGAATTGATTGTAAAAGTGATGTTAGTAACGGTTAACGAGCCATCCGATACTAAACCTATTTCAAAAGCCGCTCCCGTATCCTCGAATTGCATACCATTAAGGGCGTGGCCGTCATGAATAAGCAGGGCAAGTTTACCGATGCACTTTAAAAGTTTTGATTCATTAAACAGATCGCGTGGAATAACGCGCTTGTAGTCGTTGTTTATTGAGTATTCAGCCATCATAGAATTTAATATTCTGTTAAGCAGGTGGTGTAGTCAACATCCTCTAGTACAGACAGCAAGCGGTCAATGTCAATTTGAAAATTCCCATTTTCAAAAGTGGTATCTGTATTGGATTTCTTTACCATTGTTCGGTATAGCATGAAGAAAGTATCATCATCTGATATTTCAAGATCTTTGCCGGTATGCTTTTCAATGCGTCTTAATAGCTCCCGGCTTAACCATGTGTCCCATGCTTCACTTTCCAGCTCTATCTGTATTTTGCTATGGTCATCATCGGAAATGATGGGATAATCAGCAAGGGCGCATAAAGTTTCTATGATCCCCTGATGATCGCAAAAAATGTCAATGATAATACTTTCGCCATCCTGGGGGTACTTTTTGTTTCTCCAGCCGGGAACGTCTTTAAACCGTTCTTCAAATATGCGGAGGTTGGAGCGTTCCGTACTACCCCCGTGGGAATCACTAAAGGAAAGCAGAGGGGGGAAATAAAATATTTGGCCGGGCTGCGCTCGTTCAATATCAAAGCTACTGGCGGGCCAGTCACCGTGACTTTCCACCCGATAAATGCCGGTAAGATCATTACCGCAAAATTCGCGGATGTTGTTATAATCCATATACAGAAAGTGTTAATGCCCGGCACGTTGGGGCCGGGCATGTAATTTATGTAATGATTTGGGAAAATACCTATGCTTATAGGCTTTCATCTTCGGACATTTCTTTAATGAGATCCCTAACATCTTGTGCTGATACAAACCCACCAGCGGTATAATCCTGCAACCTCTTTGCTGTATCTGTTGCTGGATCATACACCACTGATGTTATGGCGTATACAGTTTGTCCCCCTCGGAACATGGCTTTACCGCTACTAAGCTCATATACGATATTGGGTTTGCCCGGTACAAAGTCAACCTCTAACCTTTGAGGGGTCAAAGCATTAACATCCCCTTTGTAGTACAGTCTAAATATTCTTTCCGCTTCCGGGTTTATATTGCTTGGAGTATTTGCGCTAATTTCCATGTGAAACTTCATATTAAAGCTATTTGCTGTGTAAAATTAAGGTTTTCAATCAATTTTGGCAGGTATTGCCCATAAATCCCCGTCCTGATGTAAGGTATGGGGTTTGCCATCAATTTCAATAGTGACGGTATCCAGTACCCGTTCCCATGTTTCCCAATACCGGGTATCATACGGGTTGTCTAATACTTTCCGTTGTGTTGGGGTCAGTTGTAGTGGGTATCGTTCTGCAAAGGTTTTAGGTATGTACGATCCGTACCGGTCCTGTATCAACAATTGAACATTTTCTAAATTGTCCAATTCAGCTACAGGGATTGCCCATAAATCCCCGTCATGATGCAGGGAGTGAATTTTGCCACCCACCGTGATACGCACGGTGTTTAACACATCTTCCCATGTTTCCCAATAATGGCAGTTATCCGGGCTGTTTAAATCTCGTTGCTGATCCGTGCTAAGGTACTGCGGATATGCTTCTGCAAAGATTTTGGGTATGTATATTCCGTGCTTATCCAGTAGCAGTAATTCCGCATTCTCCATGATGTTTTCATTTTCCATGCTATGCTGCTTTTACTGATGAAATAATATAGTCAATGGCAGACCGGGCATCAGCCAGCAGGCTAGATTCTTCCGGGTTGCCAAAGTATCCCCCACAACTGTCAATTACTTCACCCTCATTATTTTCAATCGTGTAGGAGTATACATTGCCGGTAATGTAATCATCAAACGTAGCTACCTCACCTTTCAGCACTTCATAAACCCTTTGCAGGATCTTTTTTGAAATGCGCTTGCAGCTATATTCCTCCCGTACTTTGGCTTTGTCAACATGGATAAACCCTACCTGTCCGCTATCCCACGGGCATGAAAATGGGCTGGTACTGATCGTTATGCCGGAATGATCGTACAGGTATAACGGGAGAAATACGGCTTTCCCGCTTTTGATATAGCTTTTAAGCTCGTCAATATCGGTGATAGCCTCTTTACTGGATAGGTCATATCTACGGTGGAAGCAGGAGAAAGTGCCCAACATATCAAACTCACGTAGCGGGTTTTCGGCATCATCTTCCTGGGAAATTTTAATTGAATATCCTTTGTACTCTACTGTATTGGTCATAAGGCATTCTTTTTTCGGTAAACATATAATTGTTGGCGTATTTTTTCACGCCAATGCTGATTAGCATTTACTTTATCTGGAGCCATTCTTTCTACTGTCTGATAGAGGATTGATAAATCCCCATCGCCGTGGTGGCGTATTGCAATAGAAACAACTTTGAACCATGAAGGGGATACGCCAACAACAATAAATCGGGTGTAGTTCATGGGAACATATTGGCCGGGTATTGAACAGGATTCTAAACATTCTGAATTGTCCATGCCATAAGCAATAAGGCATGAAGGCGCTCCCGCGTTGGCTTTGGCCCTTGTCCCATCTGCATGGTGGAAATGTAGCCTACCTTTCAGGAATAACAGGCCATTACAGCGTTCCCATATTTGGCTAAAGAACATTTCTGTTTCTGTACGTGCAAAAGTTAGTGCAATACCGTTGCCGTGATCAGCTAGTTTATTTAACCAGTGTACCGCCTGATCACCGTACGGAGGATTTAGCCATACTCTACCTTCCCAATGTTGAATTAAGCCGTTTTCTGCTTCTGTGTAGCGTTTTGCTGCCGTACTCCACGGCATTATGGTTGGTGTACACGGGTCCAGATCGAATTGGCCTAATGCGTGGATAATTGATGGAGGGGTAAGCCATGTATCGGACAACATGCGTGCCGACTGATGGCCCCCGATCCCCTTTTTACTACTCATTTTTTCATTTTTTAAAACGTTGATAGACAAGTTTTTAAAATGCTGAAAGTAAAAAGCCCGGCGTATTACACGCCGGGCCGTACTTACCAAACCCCGTATTAAACCCCCATGAAGTAGTTTACCACGTTAACCACGATCAGGGCTACATCTACCAGTAATCCAGCTACAGCCAGCACACAAGGAACGATCATTAAGTTTGCTTTGATTGCGTTTAAAGTTTTCATATAAAGTAGTATTTGAAGTGAATGAATAAACAGAAGAAGCCCGGCGCATTACACGCCGGGCTGTACTTACCAAACCCCGTATTAAACCCCCATGAAGTAGTTTACCACGTTAACCACGATCAGGGCTACATCTACCAGT
>NZ_JARBFY010000007.1:0-1367 GCF_048957795.1 Chitinophaga sp. CC14 | reverse complement strand
AATGCAGCTACAACCAGCACACAAGGAACGATCATTAAGTTTGCTTTGATTGAGTTAAAAGTTTTCATAAATTTTAGTATTTGAAGTGAATGAATAACAGATTATGCAGGGATGTAGAATGCCGGATAGTAGCCGGTTTCGTACATATTGCAGTTGTAGTAACAGAAGGCGTTGTACCATTCATCAAATGGTACTCCCGCCAGTGTTGGGTCTATCGTAAAAGCGAATACAGAATGCGGGCTAAACTTGTGGGATACAGCAATAAATGATTTGCCGGTATCCCACAGTTTGCGCGCTTTGGGTTTGTAGATCTTCTCCATGAGAAAATTATTTTGCACCCCTCCCCGGAATCGAACCGGGATTTCCTGCTGCCATTCACCTGGAGCGGGCGTACTACCGTTGTACTAGCAGGGGCCGACCTTTTGCCACTGTCTTAATGCGCTTTATCAGTAGCTTAGTGACTGGTTACATGCTATCACCATTTAGCCGGGTTCCCTGTTAAACGGCTACATCTGTGCGGGTACTGGATTTCCCTATTATACGCAAGATGCAGGCGCGGTACTATTTCCGGCCATAGGTTGATTTACAGGCAGTGGTGATAACGGGCTTTTGTTCCCGGCCATCTTGCAAAATGGCCGTTATCAGGCGTTTACGCTTCGTTCCCGTACTTAGTGAGGTACGTTGTCCGCGTGTCCGTTTCGTTCCTACGCTTATTTAGGCGTATTATCCACGCACGTTATACGCTTTACCTGCTATAGTCCTATAGCTATTTAGGCGCTTTCTGTTTCTCACTATGTCGGTTTACTTCCTTTCGGTTGTGGCGCTGGTAGATACCAGCATAAACCAGTGTGAGCAATACAGGCTAATTCCCATCTTAACGGGCGACCGTTCTAAAAACAAACCGCTTGCGGCGGGTGTACTGAATTTCCTTTTACTGTTTCTAGCTTTGGCAATGACTGCATAGCGGCAGCGGACTAACCGGAAAAATACAGGCGCTTACTGTGTCGGTGCCTTACGGCAGCTTTTCAGCTATTCTGTACCTACCTACTGTAATTTCGGCCCGGTGTGTTCTTCCTGTACTTGCTACAGGCGTGATACCTATAAAGGGGGTGCGTTTTAGGCGCTTTTCCTTTCGGTTGATCAACACAAAGGTAAGGCGAAAAAACGGAATAATCAAACGAAATGAGAAAATAGGCTGTAAGTCGTTGGCATTCAATGAAATAAAAATTATCCCGGTTGGCAAGATGTACCCAGTAAAAGGGGGGATTATCCGGGAAAAATGTATCCAGACACAACACAATGCCCCCAACAATGGCAGGAAGGGGAACAAGGAAGGGAGGGAAAAGGTAGGGGGGCGGGTGGCAGGC
>NZ_JARBFY010000006.1:0-889789 GCF_048957795.1 Chitinophaga sp. CC14 | reverse complement strand
CTACCGGCGCTGAGCGCAAAGGCAGCGTCGCCATATGTTTTACCGGTGATGGCCGGGAAGGTGATGGTTTGTGGTGCTAGTCCAACGGTTAAGTTGCCATTAACAGCAGTGAAAGTATAGTTCGCCGCGGTCAATGGTGTTACATCCACTGTAATAGGATATGTAGCCGGTACGCTGCTGTTATCGGCACTGGTGCTGAGCGCAGGTGTACCGCTTATCACGCTGCTGTTTTCACCATTCACAAACCCGCTGATGGTGTAAGTGAGCGCCGGATTATTAGCGCCATATACTTTCTGTTTATCATCCGCGGTTACCGTCAGCGTGGCCGGCGTTACCTGGAACGATTGGCTCACCGCCGCTGCTACAGTATAGTTAGCATCTCCTGCCTGTGTGGCGCTGATGGTTACATTGCCCACGCCGGTGATGGTGACGGTATTACCATTTACGGTAGCCGGCCCGGAAGTAACGGCATAGGCTACTGTTAACCCTGCATCGCTACTGGCATTGAGAGTAAAGGCGGCATCACCATATGTTTTACCGGTGATAGCCGGGAAGGTGATGGTTTGTGAAGCCTGCGTAATGGTAAGTGATCCGTTCACAAAGCTGAAGTCGTAATTAGCTGCTGATAATGCACCATTGGTAACCGTAATCGGATAAACACCCGGTACGCTATTGATATCAGCAGTGTGCGCGATGATGGCGTTGCCGGATACTACATTGATGGTTTCGTTGTTTACAAAACCGGTAATGGTATAATCCGGTGTAGGATTAGCTTGTTTGTACGCCCTGCTTTTATCATTAGCCGTTACCGTTAGCATCGCTTTGGCAACATTGAATGTTTGTGTGACTTGTGGCGCCGGTGAGTAGTTGCCGTTACCGCCCTGATCAGCTGCAATGGTTACATTGCCCGTGCCGGTAATGGTAACGGTATTGCCGCTGATAGTGGCCGGCCCGCTTACCACGCTGTAGCTTACTGCTAACGCACTGCTGCTACCGGCGCTGAGGGCAAAGGCAGCGTCGCCATATGTTTTACCGGTGATGGCCGGGAAGGTGATGGTTTGTGGTGCCAGTCCAACGGTTAAGTTGCCATTAACCGCAGTGAAAGTATAGTTCGCCGCGGTGAGTGGTGTTACATCCACTGTAATAGGATAGGTACCTGATGCACTGCTGTTATTTGCAGTAGTGCTGAGAGCAGCAACGCCAGTAATCACGCTATTGTTTTCCCCATTCACAAACCCGCTGATGGTGTAAGTGAGTGCGGGATTATTAGCGCCGTATACTTTCTGTTTATCATCCGCGGTTACCATCAGCGTGGCCGGCGTTACCTGGAATGATTGACTCACCGCCGCTGCTGCAGTATAGTTAGCATCTCCTGCCTGTGTGGTGCTGATGGTTACATTGCCCATGCCGGTGATGGTGACGGTGTTACCATTTACAGTAGCCGGCCCGGAAGTAACGGTATAGGCTACTGTTAACCCTGCATCGCTACTGGCGCTGAGTGTAAAGGCGGCGTCACCATATGTTTTACCGGTGATAGCCGGGAAGGTGATGGTTTGTGATGCCTGCGTAACGGTGAGTGATCCATTCACAAAGCTGAAGTCGTAATTAGCTGCTGCTAACGTACCAACGGTAACCGTAATCGGATAAACACCGGGTACGCTGTTGATATCAGCAGTGTGAGTAATAGTGGCGTCGCCATTGACCACGCTGTTGTTTTCACCATTTACAAAACCGGTAATGGTGTAATCCGGTGTTGGATTAGTTTGTTTGTACGCCCTGTTTTTATCATTAGCCGTTACCGTTAGTATTGCTTTGGCAACGTTGAATGTTTGTGTTGATTGCGGAGCAGGAGAGTAGTTGCCGTTACCTCCCTGGTCGGCGGAAACGGTTACATCGCCAGCGCCTGTGAATGTAAGGATGTTGCCATTCACTGTTGCCGGACCGCTTACCACGTTGTAAGTGATCGGCAAACCTGCGTCGCTGTTGGTGTTGAGCGTAACCGGTGCACTGCCATATGTTTTGCCGGTGATAGCCGGGAAGGTAATGGTTTGTGGCGCTATTGTTACCGTCAGTATTCCGCTGGCAGGAATGATATTGTAGTTAACAGCACTCAGCGAGGCAGCATTGGTAACCTGGATAGGGTAACCGCCTGGCACACTGCTGGCATCTGCCGTAGTACTGAGCAGCGGAGTGCCTGTTACCACACTGTTATCTTCCCCATTCACCAAACCGCTATAAGTATAGGTTAATGCAGGGTTATTTCCTCCATATAACCGCTGTTTGTTATCCGCAGTTACAAATAATGATTTTTTCAGGACAGTAAATCCGCCGGATACAATGGTGGCTGCATCGTAATCAGTATCGCCGCTTTGTGTAGCCGTGACCGTTACATTTCCCGTGCCCGTAATGGTAACGGTGTTGCCGCTAAGCGTAGCCGGACCGGCAACAGTGAAGTCCACCGTGAGGCCGGAGGTGCTGATAGCGTTCAATGCAAAAGGGGCGTCACCGTACGTTTTGTCCGTTAATGCGGTGAGGGTGATTACCTGCGACGCTTTGGTAACGGTAAGTGTACCGGGTGCGAAACTGAACTGGTAGTTGACAGCAGTGAGTGTGCCGGCGCTTACAGTAATAGGGTAGTTGCCGGTGTGACTATCAATATCCGCTGTGGTGCTGATGTCCGCATTACCGTTTACCACGCTGCCGTTGTCGCCGTTCACAAGGCCGGTAACCGTATATTCCAGGGTGGGATTAGCCTGTTTGTATGCCCTGTTTTTATCATTAGCCGTTACCGTTAGTATTGCTTTGGCAACATTAAATGTTTGTGTTACCTGTGCCGCTGCGGCATAGTTGATACTTCCCGGCTGATCGGCGTTGATGGTTACATCGCCAGCGCCGGTGATCGTAAGTGTGTTACCACTAACGGTAGCCGGACCTGAAACCACGGTGTAAACAATTGCATTTCCTGCATCGGTATTGAGCGGTAATGTAATCGGAGCGGTGCCATACACAATGCCCGTTATCGCCGGGAATGTGATGGTTTGCGGCTGCTGCGTAATAGTTAATGTACCATTTGCGGCCAACAAACTATAGTTGGCTGCACTGGCTGCACTTACATCTGTTGTAATCGCATAGGTGCCAACCGGACTGTTTAGATTGGCTGCGAAGGTGGTATTTACCGTACCGGTGATAACACTGGCGTCATCTGCATAAACAAACCCGGTATAAGTAAACGTGGCAGCGGGATTAGCCGTTTTATAAGGCCGGCTCACATCAGCGGCTTTTATAGTCAACGCTTTTTTAGCGACGGTAATAGTTTGTGATACAGGACTTGCAGGAAGATAAGTATTGGTAGCTCCTGCGTGGGCAGTGATCACCGCGGTACCTGCACCGGTGGTTTTAATTTTTCCGTTCACCACGTCTGCAACGGCTGTATTGCCGGAGGTATAGGTAATAGTGCCATCTCCGGAAGTCGTCGCATTCGGATCAATATCTGTATCTCCATACGTAATAACAGGCGTGGAAGGGAAGGCCGGGAAAGTGATTGTTTGCGGTATGGCCTGTATTTCATAGGCGCCCAGGTCAATAAGGCTATTGCTGATACGTGTTTTCCTGTCGAGATCCAGTGTATCTGCCTGTGCGGCATACCCCGCATTATTGGTTTGCGGATCGCCTTTGTTGATGCCGAAGTTGGCCGCCGTTAACCGCAGGTTACCGTTGGTGAGGTCATTAAACACCACATCGGGAACAGGTTGTACAGTAGCTGCGTCGCTATAGTACAGGTTACCCAAAATACTGTACCGGATGTTTGCGAGAGGACCGGAATAGTCGCTGCCACTACCGGGAGTATTCTTTGCCACAATGCTGTTGTACGAAGTGAAAATTCCTCCGGTGCTGCTTATGGCAGCTCCTCCTCCGGAGTTACCACCCACTGTAACATTAGTAAGCGTAGTATTACCGGTGGTTCCTATAGCCGTTCCATCCAGCGTAGCCTTGTTACCAAAAAATACGCAGTTGACCAGTTTTATATTCCCACCAACCTGGTAGATGGCGCCACCATTCTGGGTGGTGTTGTTTCCATAAAATTGTGTATTCCTTATTGTTAAATTGGAAAAGGGAGCGTAAATACCACCTCCCGACACGTTGCCCGCACCTCCGGTAATAATCATGCCATCCAGTATACTTTCGGCGCTGTTACCCGCCACCGTTACCAGGTGAATGCTGTTGCTACCCCGGATATCTGTAGCCTTCAGTGTAATAGTATTGGTAAGCACGTCATTGAAATCAACGTCTCCGCTGAGGATTACCGGGTTAGCAGGAATATTCCGGTCAGCCAGCTTAGTTTCAGTGCCTGCAAAGCCGCCATAAACAGCCACACCGGAAGGGATATTAAAGGTAGCGCTGGTATTCCTTGTGTAATCAGGCTTATAAGTATTTTGGGCCACCCATATGGTGGTAATACCATTCAACGGGTCTGCGGCAGCATTGAGTGCAGTGGTTAATTCCTGCAGGGCAGTGGCCCAGCTGCTGCCGTCGCCACTTTGGGAAACCTGTTTGTTTACATATACAATACCGCTGGTATCCGGGTTCACAACCGTAAAAGAGCAGGGCGGTGCGGATACAAGACTGAATGCCGTTGGGGCCGGCACTGTTAAGCTATAGTCCTTCGTCCAGTTGGTGGTATCCACTACCAGGTTACGCAGGCGGGCCGAAGAGCCGATGGTAATTAAGCAATTATACCTTGCATTCACTGCATTTATGCTGGGGAAGCTAAGAACGCTGGTGGTAGCTGGTTTTAATGATTTGGAAGAAGTGAATTCTTCGGCATCGAGAGATGTCTCCCAGGTTTTGCGGTTTACATTGATACCGGCAATGATGGTGGGATTATTGATGTTGCCGGTGAACGCAAACAACTGGTCGCCGGCGAAGCCAAGACTGATATATTCTTTATTAGCCTGTAACGCAGTATTAGCGGTAGGGGTGGAGAGGGTAAGTACGCCGGCAGATGCGGTAGGGCTATATTTACAGAAAATAGTAACCCGCGTTCCTGCATCCATTTTGTTGTTGCCGCCGGGCGACCATTGCAGCACCCCATCTGTTTTCGGACCGGTGGAGCTGTCGGTGGAAATGGTTTGAAAGCGGCTACCCATCCAGCCGAGATCTGTAAAATAAATGATCGTATTTTTAGGGCAATCGCGGAGCAATACAAATGAAAACGCATCATTCTGTACGGTGCCGCTAATGTCGTCATCAAAAATATTGACGCCCGTAAAAACAAGATCGCCGGGGCCGAAAGCCTGCGCCTGCGCGCAGGTGGCAATGCCTGTGAGTAATAAAAGGGATATCAGGGTTCTACGTAAAATTAACTTCATAGAAGGCGAGCCTTAGGTATAAGAAATATATAGACATGCACCCTGTTGTTCAGGATGTTAAATTATTCAGAAGTACCTCACCTGATCTTTCTCAGGCGCAGAGGTAAGTGTTGATCCAGCCAGAAGACACGCCGTGTATCTTCGTATGCACAATATCCTGCCAGATCTGCGCGGTATTATCTGTGCCGCCAATTATTTCCGGCTCAAACGCCTCATTTGTTTTCACCAGCCATGCAGGGGCAATCATGTGGTGAGTAGCTGTATCCATATGTAGAGGGCCGCGCGGACTATCCAGTGTTACGTCGCTGAGTGCCGCCAGGATCTCCCGTGCCCTGAACCGGTGTGTATCTGCTGTATTATAAATATGCTCCAGGATCATACCGGTGTTCCAGCCGTGCATACCAGGTAAATTGGCTTCGCGGCCGGTGTGAGCGTTAAACTGCGTTTTCAGCAATTCATTAGCGTTATTTTTGAGAGATGATAACCAGGGCACATATCCGCTTACCTGGAACGGTATTTTCAGCTGACCATGCACAGTTGTTAAGGTTTCATCCAGCAGCATGGGACTGCCAAATACCTGTAAGCCTTCCGTTACATCCGACGACTGCAGCTGCTGAAGAAAGCAATGCGCCAGGTCGCCGTTGTAAAGCGCCAGCAACGTTTGTACGTGTGCGTTAGTGCGAAGGAAATGATGCAATGGAGCTGAATCAAAATCACTCACCTTATACTGGCTTACAAAGTTGTAGGCAACACTGCCACCGTTATCGGCGTACGACTGCACCAGCGCATGATTATGAGAATAGCCGCCGTCGTAAAAAGAGGTACATACGGCCGCCTCTTTTGAGAGAGTGGCAGCATGGATCCCGGTAAGCCGGCATTGAATAGTATTATTAAGTGTATGCGACAATACCACAGGATGAGGCTCCCACTCGTGCATATATTTTGCGCCGTTGTGTACCAGTAATACCAGGCGGTTCAGCTGTTTTGCAAGGGCTGCTATATTGCTTACTGCCGGCTGATCTGCATACAACACCAATACATCGGCATGATGTTGCAGCAACATTTTTTCCGCTTCCTGCAGTACCATTTCAGGGTTGGTGCCAAACCCGATATTGGCGGTAAACCATGTTGCGGGTACGCCGCGGTATTGCAGGTATGCTTCCATCCCCTGGAGGAAGTCGTGCTGCAACAGTGGGTGAAATGTAGATCTCGGTAATAGTGCTCCTATTTTCATATAACTGGTCCTTATTATGGCGTAGGAAATACGCCATACAGGGAAATAATAAAATTCACAACCAGGTATGGTTGCATGTTGTCGGTGCTTTGATTGCCACCTACTGGCTGTACGGCCATTACTAACGAATCCCCGTCGGGCGCCAAACCCATGTGCGGAACCTGTAAAGGCGCCAACCTGCCGGTATCGCTTTTAACAGTGCTGTAAACTTTTTCTGAATTGGTGATAGCAAAGGAACGGTTCTGTGGATTGGTTGCGTCGGCGGGGTTTTCTCCCAAAGCTGGCAGGAATACCGGTCCGGATATATAATGTATATGCGGTGGAAGATTGTTTGAATTCAGCGTCACTTCTTCTGTTCCTCCATTTTCGCCTATCTGGTAGGTTATACCACTACCGGGATCAGTACCCATATGTAAAGGCACCCTGCCCCGCAGATCCGGCACGGCAAAAACAGACTGGCCATCACCTCCGTAGGTGGTACCAATCAGTTGAAACAGGGTGTCGTTTTCTGAAATGGGAAGTAATTGCCCGTCGCAAATGGCCCAACCCGCCGGTGCAAAATTTCCTGCAAATATTCTTATTTCTCCTATAAAAGGCATTCGTGTTGGTGTTTGAGTGTGATCGTTTATTATTGGCGGGGAGGGAATACTCCAGCCATGGCAATAGCAAACATAATGGTAAGGGTTGGCTGGTAATTGTTTACCGGTACATTGCCTCCTGAGCCAGTTGCTTTCAATCTTGACCTCACATTTGCCATTGTTCCGGTGCCCGCTGTTTTACTGTAGGGAAGGCCGGAAGCGGCTATGCCGGGATAATTATTGATGGGATTGTTGGTGTTGTTATTCCCGCCTGTAGGCAAAGACATGGGGCGCCGTTTGATCATATGTGTATGCACGGGCATTTGGTTGATGGTCAGCGCATTTAATTCAGCACCAGCCGACTCGCCCAGGAACCGCTCCGCTAACCCGGTCCCCTGTCCGGTGCCGATGGGAACTTTTCCCTGCAGGTCAGGCAATGCAAAAGTACTCATGCCATCCCCTCCGTAATAAGTGCCCAGGATAGAGAAAAGACCGGTGTTCTGGGAAATGGGAAGTAGTTGTCCGTTACAAAGTGCAAAATTTTTGGGTGCAAAATTGAAAGGGATCATAATGATTTCACCAACGAATGGATCGGATTGTGACATATCTGTATATTAAAAATTATTGTTCTGAAGGAAAGACACCTGTCAGCGCGATAATATAATTCAAGGTGAGGTAAGGCATCATATTATTAACGGGATTATTGGGAGAGGGATTGGCCTCTGTAGCAAATGCACCGTTCCCGGTATCCGTCACCAGGTCCTGGGCCTGCACGGTTGCCATCTGTTCATCCGCATTGTTGCTGTATTTAGCACCAGAGGCAACTGCAGGATAGGTATTGGCGGAAGAATCTGTGTTGGCGGTACCTCCCACCGGCATATTGAGTACGGCAGTGATATTATGTTCATGTAGCGGAAGATTTGCCGTGGTGATGGTAGTAGTAACGCTGCCGGTTACATTCCCCTGCATATGTCCGCTTCCCTGGTGAATAGGAACACGCCCCTTCAGGTTGGGTAATGCAAAATTAGTTTGACCGTTACCGCCGTAAGTAGTGCCCAACAAGGCAAATAAGGCCTGATTCTGGTTAATGGGAAGCAATTGCCCATTACATAGTGCATAATCTCTTGGCGCAAAATTAAAAGCCACTAAAAAGATCTCTGACAGGTAGGGCATCGAGTTGTTTGCCATCGTTGTATCTGGTATTACTAGGGATAATAGATCGCGTTATCTATGATAAAACTGGTATAAAAGTATAGCTTATTTTTTTTCAAAGTAATATTTATTTGGTTTAACAAGAAATCAATGGAAGTGTTTATCTTCACATCACTTTTTTCCAGATCCCTATAATATGAATAAAGAACGCCGTTCCTTTCTACGGAATACATCACTGGTAACAGGCTTATTGCTGTTGCAGAATCCCCTCAGAGCACTGACTTCCGCTTCAGAAAACGCCACTTATCTTCCCGGCGATAACCGGGAACTCCTGATCTGGCATACGAATGACCTGCACGGTCAGCCGGCCGGTCACCGCCAGGAAGGGGAGCAGGGCGTATTTGTGGATGCCGGCGATTTTACCTGTGGAACAGATAACGTGAACGCCTGTATGGAAATGATAAGGGCCATGAATAAAGCCGGCTACCATGCCGCCACTATTGGTAACCGGGAACTGGCCAACGGACAGGCAGCACTGGCAGCACTGATTCCGCACATGCAATTTGCGCTGGTGAATTGCAACTATCGTTTCACCGATCAATCGCTGGCGCGCCAGGTGGTACGTCACAAAATCGTATATGCGGGATCGTTAAAAATCGGCATCACTGGTGTAGGTCCACAGCTGACGGGCATTCCCGGCGTTACTTACCTGCCTCCGGTGGAAGCTGCCGATGCGGTAGCCGCCACGCTTAAAAAAGAACACAACTGCCACGTAGTGATCTGTCTTTCCCACCTCGGGTTCCAGCAACCCGGCGAAACGGCAGACAACTGTGATATGGCTACTAAATCCACGCATATCGACTTTGTAATAGGCGGTCATCAGCAGAAGATGATCACAACTACTGCTGTATACCGGAACGTGGCGGGCAGCGAGGTATACCTCAGCCAGGCCGGATGGAACGGCATGATGACCGGCAAGATGAAAATGTTTTTCAATGAACACCGCCAGGGTTGCGGTATTCAGCCTGGTTACCTGATGTCGTGATAAAGATTATTTCGCCGATCCTCTTTCTACGCTTTTAATATCTTCCTGCCGGTCCTTTTTAAAATCGAAGTGGTTAAACGCCGGAGTGGCTGGTACCTGCACGGTGTAGCTGTCGAGCAAAGATATTTCGATGGTGATATCACCGGTGATAAGGTCAACAATATGGCCGCCGGCATCTTTCTGATCTGAAAGATAATGAAAGTGATAACCGGAGATATTGGTGTTGTCCATATATACCGGCAAACGGTATCCTACCAGGTCGCCGTTGCTTTCTTTATACTGGAAGAAATGCTGCTTGTCGAGCATACCCGCCAGCTGCGGATAAGGTTGCTCATTCACCGGAGGGAAAGCCCTTGTTTTCAGGTACCTGAATGTACCTTTGATATGAATCGCGTACATGCCGTTCACGTTAGGCATGATACTGTCCAGATAATGATAGAAAGTAGCTTTGTCCATACTGTTTGGCACATGTATCACGGTATTGGCGCGGAAAAAGTTAACCATGCAGAAAGGAATACGGTGATGCTGATCCGCTACCTCAAATGTTTTCCCGGTATATTGTGTTTGATAAACTTTGCCGTTCAATACCAGCAGTTCTCCGTCGAGTTTATCCGGGGCGCCCAATCCGAAATCACCTTTTGTTTTTAAGGAGTCGATAGGATAGAAGCCATCGTACAGGCCGCCCATTAAGCCACTGGCCACCCCGGCCGTGAAAAGGTGACGGTATTCCGCCGGTTGCTGCTGCGCCATTGCAAAGGCGGGCCACACCAGTAGAAAAGTGATCGTCTTCTTTAGATGTTGGAAAAACAGGCGGTGGAAAAGCGCTGGAAAAGTAACCATAGGATGTGTGATAAGTTTGCAAGTTAAAGATAATACTGTTTTAGGGGTAAATTGTTTGATTTCCACAATTATTACTTTGATGGCTACAAGTGGGAGCTGGTATTTGCCCGTTAATTTTGCCTGGTTACACAATTAAAATTCTCTATAATGATTACAGCTAAAGGTTATGCTGCGCAAAGTCCTGTCACTGATCTGGGCCCCTGGAATTTTGAACGCCGGGAAGTTGGGCCTCATGATGTACAGTTTGATATCTTATTTTGTGGTGTGTGTCACTCAGATCTGCACCAGATAAGGAATGAGTGGTTTCCTGGCATTTTCCCTATGGTGCCGGGGCATGAAATAGTAGGACGTGTTGTAAAAGTAGGATCGCACGTGACAAAGTTCAAGGTGGGCGACCTGGCAGGTACCGGCTGCCTGGTGGATTCCTGCCACACCTGTGATAACTGTAACCACGGCCTGGAGCAATATTGCCAGAATGGCGCCGTATTAACTTATAACAGCGTGGATAAGTATGGAGATGGTAGCCCTACCTACGGTGGATACTCCAATACCATTGTGGTAAAAGAAGATTTCGTATTGCATATCTCCGATAAATTACCGCTGGCCGCAACAGCGCCGTTGCTGTGTGCCGGTATTACCACCTATTCTCCGTTAAGGCACTGGAAAGTAGGCAAGGGGCATAAACTGGCCGTTCTCGGACTGGGCGGTTTAGGACACATGGCTGTAAAATTCGGGGTGGCTTTTGGTGCAGAAGTAACGGTATTAAGTACTTCCCCATCAAAAGCGGCAGCAGCGGCAAAGCTGGGAGCACATCATTTTGTGGTAACTTCTGACGCTGATCAGGTAGCAGCCGTGAAAGGCTCTTTCGACTTCATCCTGGATACCGTGAGTGCGGAACATGATTTCGGTTTGTACCTGTCTTTATTAAAAACAGATGGTACGCATATCTGCGTGGGCGTTCCGTCTTCCCCTAATAAAATACCTCCTTTTGCGATCATCGATGGCCGCAAAAGTGTGGCAGGATCTTCTATCGGCGGTTTGCCGGAAACCCAGGAAATGCTGGATTTCTGTGCAGAGCATAATATCGTATCTGATATTGAGCTGATAGATATGAAAGATATCCATGCTGCCTATGAGCGTATGGAGCGGGGAGATGTGAGATACAGGTTTGTGATTGATATGGCTACGTTGTAAAACGTTTGCGAAGAAAGCGCGACACTGCTGTTATGGCGGTGTCGCGCTTTTTCGTAGACTAATTTTGGTATTGAATAAAAATGAAAGGGACTGCATCTAGTAATAAAGAAGTCTTTCTAACCTCTGATAAGTACATTCTAATTAGCACATTTTTTATAAGCTCCATCTCTCGCCTCAACAAAATCATATATTTTCCAGCCAGATCCGGGTAACTTAAATTCCTTTTCCTCCTCTTTACTCATGTTTAGCTTTACATCATAAAGGGAACTATCAAGAGAGTTTGACTGAATTAGAAGGCTCCTTATTTTAATTGGCCTACTTTTCCAGTTAACTACTATTCCATGCATACTAGACCATTTAAGCCTAATATGGGGTGTATTAGGAGACATTTTTGAATTGTTCATATACAGATTTAAAAACCGGGTACCTGGTTGAATCGACTCAATTTCTTCCAAAGTCACACAATACTTTCCGTCAGGACTAGAAAAGTTGTAATAATCGTTGTTACAACTAACTATCAGTGTAAATACTAAAAGAGATAGAAATAATTTATTCATTTTGACATCGCTTATGGAATTATTAGAGGTCTTTCAAATCCGGCATTTTGTAAATCTTCAGAGCCGCGATCGTCAGCCCATTTTGGGCTAACAGGTAAATCTGGTGCGCCAGAGGGTACCAAGGCATTCCCTAATGATCCAATGCTCTGAAAAAGAAAGTTACCTAATGTTCTGAAAATAAATGGAGCACTCATTTTATTATTACTCTGTTGAAAAGCTCCGAATCCGGAATGCATCATGTTCCTACTCAGCCCCATCATATTTGAGGCCATGCCGGCAAAGTAGTTGCCTACATCTCGTCTTGTCATAATAATTCCAGGAGCTGCAAATGATGCTTGATACACATAGTTCTCCCTTTCAGAAGGGGTCGCTTTAGCCCATTCAATTCCCCACGACTTAATGTCATATACCTGTCCATTGCCGGCATTTCGCATATAATGTAAAAGAGTCATACTCATTTGGTGATTACTCATGTATGTCTTCAGATCCAATTTTGCATAAGATAGTGCATGTCTTGCAAAGTATGAACCCACATCAATATTTCCTGTCCATTGATTAGTTGAAGGAGAAAGAAATGATGCAATTGAATAGGTTTCTCCTATTTTAGTTCCATTCTTGTAGGAAGAAATTTGATTTACGTCAAACTTTTCTCTTGTTAAGCCATTTACCATATATACACCTTTGTCTCCATCATGAATAGACCCACCAACTACATTGCCATGCTCATCGATAAAAGTTGATGGAGGAGTAGGCGCATTGCCATCTGGATCAATATACTTTATTGGATTATTCAAAGCATAAATATAAGGAGAACTTGCTGGAAACTCATTTCCGATGGGATCTAAAGAATTCCATCTTCCAATTTGAGCATCGTATTGCCGTGTGCCAAAGTCATGCCATTCCAGACCTCTACTATCACGAAGTTCTTTACTATTAAGCTCTTTACCATTGAATTTTATCTTACTTTCATAATAGTTAGGATTAGGATAGGCGCCAGAGCTCAGTGCATCAATTTTCAAACCAAAGGGATAATAATGGGACTCCTCTAATAAAGGACCAGGGGCCAATACAATCGATAGATTGTCAAAGTAAACATCGGTGGATGTTTCATTACTTTCAGAAATATACAGAAACCCACTTTTAGTAATTAATACTCTATCTGTAGTCAGGTATTGCAGTTGATCAGGCTCGGCTTTAATTTGTCTTACACCGCTGTTCTCATCAACAAAGCTGAATTTGTCATCAAACAGCAGATAATTTAAATAAGCTTTGGGACGTAGAGGATTTTTTAGCGCCTCATCATCCAATAATTTTTGAAGAAGAGGTGTATTTAAATTCTGCTGATTCAGACCATTTTGACCCAAGTTGGAAATGTCATGAGAAATTCCTCTCCCAACTCCGTTTTGAAAGGAAGCAATAATGAAGTTAATCAGGCTTTTGCCTGTTTTATTATCATTTCTGCTTGTCGGTCCGGATTTGTAAAAGGCTTTGGTCGATATTTGAACAGTATCCCCTTTCATTACACGCAATACTAGTGAAGGGCCTATTTTTCGACTGTTTTCGTCTCCATTGAGTTTTACTACAAATTTGTTGTCAGACACTGCTGTTTCAGTGGGAAATCCGACAGGTACAGCAGCCCGGCTTGTATTAATATTGCTGAATAGCGTATTTTCCGTTTCAGAGCGATCTGATTCCATTGTTGCAATATAAGTACTGCTAACATTGCTATTATCAGTTAGTACGGATCTTATATTTCCCAGATAGTCCTTTATATAATAGTCAAAAGCATACACGGTTGGTAGTCCGGAAACTTGAACTAATCTTACGCGTCCTTCTTCCTGGCCGAACACCTTCAACTTACTATTCTGATATTCAAAACCATTATCATAATTCGTAACAATGGTTTTAAGAGGGGAGGTAGTATTGTCTATAACTGTTTTCTTTAACTTAGTGCCATCAGCGGAATACTGAAAAGCGATAGAACTATTTCCAGAAAAAGTAATTATTTCAGGAAGATTAAGATGGTTATAGGTTATACTTAAAATACCTTTATTCTTGTCGATAGTTATATTGCCATTTTTATCATAGGTGTAATCAGCTTCACCACTAGTTGTATTTGAAGTTTTGTTAGCTGTAGGTTCCCGAAAATCCCCTAACAGGCTATTGGGATTATTTACATTATCATAAATATACTTTAACTGATTACTATTATTAATATAGGAGTAGGTAAGATTATCTATTGGACCGGGAGCCGCCCCAACAGGACCATTTTGAATCATACTTCTTATGTTACCATTAGCGTCGTATGCTGTTGTACCATCTATCCCATCGCCCATTCTTACCGTATAATCTTCAGTCAGTTTCGTCCATCCACTATTATACAGTGCGTAGTCAGCAAGTAATAAACGCCCGGAATTGTCATAGCTAAAATCATACTTTCTGGGTTGTCCGGTTCCTCTCCAAATTATACCAGCGATACTCCCATCAAACTGGGGCGTTTTAAAAGTGGTGCCGGGGATTGTGGAAGAAGTAGGCTTATCGTGTATTAATTCGTATCCAAAGTATCCTCCTGTACCGGTTTTGACATAATCCTTATTCATTCCAATGATAAAGCCGTTGGGATTGTATTCAAATTTATCTGTAGCAAGATTGCTTCCATAGGTTTTCTCTTGAAGATAGCCTAATTCATTATACTTATATGATACAACTGTTTTAAAAGAACTCTCATCATTTAATTTCTTTTTAATATTTAATAGCCTTCCCATCACATCATGGTTGATAACGGTAAGCGTTCTTATTTGCGGTGTCGCCGGGTCTATGTTATTGGAATGCCGGAGGTATGTGGAAACAATTTTACTATTAAAGCCATATCTGATGCTTTTTGAATTTGTGCCACCAATTGAGTTGTTGCTTATAGTTTGTATTACCTGTCCATTGTCATCATAATAGTCTGTCGTGGTTAACCATTGAGTAGAGCCAAGTATTTTAATACTTTTACCTGTTTGAAGACCGATTGTTTTAACGCTAGCTCCACTCAGTGATTCACCATAGTTTCCATCATTATTAATAAGTTTAGAAAAATCCGTTGAATTGAATGGAATAGATCCATTGAAGGTGTAGTTGTCATAATAAGAATAGGTTAGGAATTCAACATTATCTTCGGTCGGTAATGGGTTTGTATTATCGGGATAGGTGTAAGATTCACCGTCTACGGCAGTTGGATCGATTGTGGCTGAAAACTGGTCCCCGGATGTAGACGAGAATCCTGGAACTAAAGATATACTGTTGCTTGCCTTATAAGCTGAAATAGCAGGGTTACGAACACTAACAATTAAATCTCCATATTTTGATAGGGTACTCCCTGAAAGATTATTATATAGAGATTGTAGTTCTGCTCTAGTCTTGTTACTGGTGTAAATTCCAGTTTTAACTGGGCGATTCAAATCGTCATAGAATGTAACCATCCAGCGGCCAACAAGATTTCCATTTCTTTGATAAACTAACCTATCTCTTGAATCATATACCATTTCCTGTTTATCTGTCCCGGGAAACTTTTTACCTATCATTCGGTTTAGTTCATCATAGAAATATTGATAACAAAGCCCGTTTAGTATCTCTGCAGTTAGCGTCCAGTTGGTTTTAATCAACTCAACCGCTTTCGGAGATATAACGACTCTAACATTTCCTGCATCATCATATCCGAAATAAGTACAAAGCCATCCATCATGTCCATCCACTGCATTTTTGATTAATGCAGCTTTCCTGAGTATAAGCTTTCCCTCATTGTCTTTAAACTCAATGAGTTTTAAGCCATTTTCATTTAAGGTAACATTTTTGGTCAGAAGGTTTGGACTATATGTGCCTATAGATTTTGGAAGTTTAGTTTCATCACTGGAAACTTGCCATATTTGGACGTTATCAGTAGCAGAGTTAAACAAATACTCCTGTGTAACTCCACGATTGCTGCCAGCCCAGCTTATCCCAGGAAGGGACACTTTCTGTATACGATTCAATGGAGAAAACTCAAAGTTGGTTTTAGTGTAATAATTATTCTCGCTTGGAAATATAGTAGTTAGCGAGGATTGCTGCTCCACGAAGGGATTAACTTTGAATGAACCATCGACTCCAGCAGAAGTATATGGCAAGTACTTGTACTGTTGACGCCCTGCCTCATCGTAAATAAAAGTTTCGACGAGATCTTTTCCTATTGGAGAGAACTTGCTCTTAATGGTTTGTAATTCTCTGCCAAGTCCATCGAAATACTTTATAGTTATTTTTACATTGCTAACATTATTTGCATTTATCACAGATTCCGGTGTAGAAAATCTGATTGAAGGTTCCCATGTTTTAATGTGATTAACAACAGGACTGCTTAAATATGGAGGTGTTGGCGCCTGCCCGAGAGCAAATTTTATATTGTGAATAAATACAAATAGTAATAGGCCAATCGTAAGAGTGAGTTTCATACCTAAATAATCTTAAAGATATTGGGGTTATTGTTGAATGGAAAGTCTATACTTATACTCATATACCTTTTGAATGTTCAGATTATGATCCTTAGAGTATAAAAGTCTATGGAACTTGTCATAGAAGTAGTATGTACTTTTTCCTTGGGTATTAATTTCCTGCGACATTCCGGATCCTAGTCTATAGGTGTAAGTTTTTATCAATGCTTTTGGCAGCGCAGTTCTAAGTTTATTCAATTCCGCCATAATTGCGTTATCTCCACTAAAATCCCCCAAATTCTCCAAGACAAGTTGACTCGGTATGTATCTTGATGTCTCATAGTCAGTACCATTTATTTCAGCTACTGGAAACATATGATTATAGCCCCATAAATAAGTTGTTAGTACGCCATTTTTTGTTCTGGATTGGACTAAGTTTGCATACTCATCATATTTTTCGTATCTGACAATAGTTTGTAAATTGTTATTGCCAATAGATTTTTGTACACTTTGAGGCAAAATATGATTGTTTGAGTTCCAAAAACTATAGTTATTGCGAGTGATTGAAAGCACGGCGGGCTCAAGAATTTCGACTGGAGAGGGAATATCTGCAAGCGACCTTACAGTACTATGGTTAATTGTATCTGTTTTAGGGAAACTGTAGGATGTCGTCAGGCTCACATTCATACTATCTGGAAATCCGGATTTAGATGCAGCGAGATCATTTGGAGCTAAGGCCGTTTGTTGAGATGGAGGATATGATACCATACTCTTTTCAACTCTTGACTCAATAACATTTGAAATCATATTTCTTCTTATCATTTCATCGTAGACCGGAATACCTGCATAATCCTTTGGATACTTATAGTAAGTTGTAGTGGGCCTATATTCACTATTGAGGAAAGATGAATAGGTTAATAGTCTGTAAGTCTCATCATAATTATAGATGGTGGTTTTTGACATAGCATTTCCACTTGCGTCATAATCATACTCAGTTTTGCTCTTAAGATATGGCCAGAAAGTAAAAATCGGGAATGTTGCTGATGTAGATACTCCACCCATACGTAATTCATTGAGGTATGATCTTACATATTTTTCATACCTGCCAGGATCATTGTTGTACTCCATGATTTCTGCACGGAGACGTAATTTGTTTTTATCGTATGTCTCAGTTTTGAGTAATAACCCTCTTTCCAGGTCCAGTTTGCCGAATGTTTTATTATATGCAATAGACATGGGGTTATCATATGTATTAGAGTGAATGGTTGTCCTAAACGCGGCCTTATCGGCATAACCATTATCATGGTTACTATACTTATAATAAATATATCCGCCATCAGGGGTCTTCTCTACGACTTCCGAGTAAGTAACATGATTGCCATTTGTATGATTGAGATAATTAATAGGGTTACTGGAAAATCGATAGAACTGGTAAATGGTATTTCCCAATTTTGTGGTCCCACTTTCATAATAAATGGGTAGTCCTGAAACAACCCCACTTGATAAAATGCCTCCGGATAGATAATTCTTTAAATAGAAGAACTCTCTGATTACTGGCTGGGCAGTCACACCATCCCTATTTACTATTTTTTTTATCCGTAGGCCTCCTGCAATCTTATTTGATGTTAATGTTTCGACTGAAATAGGATATTGATGAACTAATGTACTATATTGATGAGGCTCATAGTACAATTCTGTAGATCCACCAGTTGGATACTTTATTTTTGTGAGCATCTCAGCCTCTAGGAATGCTGAATTGGGCTCGCGGGAACTATAGTAAGCAGCTAAATTCGGGACAACTGCTTCTCTTGATTGTGCTCCGTTCCAAAAATTCTTGCCATTATAGAATCCCCAATGATCTTCTTGTCCGCTCAAATAAGGGGGAAGTTTTAAGGGGTTGTATTCGAGATCATAAGTATATGCACTTGTGGTTAAGGAAGGAAAAATAGTGATTTTTTGAAGCTTCAATCTTTCCTGATTGTTCATAATGTAATCAAACTTTATGAAATCGTCTTCAGCTTGTCCAATAGTTTTGATTTGAATATTATCAAGCTTCCAAAACTCACCTAGAATTGACGACATTTGACCTCCTAATCCAAAACTCATCATTGTGTATTCAACTGCTCCTGTATTAGGATCTGTGGTAGTCATTTGCCTCCATGCAGGAAGTATTGGGGAATATGGTCTATCTGAACTTGTTGATTTATTAAATGTAATTGTTGACAGTTGGTCTGCTTCAATTTCAGTTAAAAACGATACATAGTTCCCATAGATCTTTGCTAAATTCTGATCTTTAGCATCTGAAATTGAAGGATTATTAACAAGAGCATTCGGGTCAAGATAAATTTCGGAATAATTCATTGCAGAAACATGGAGCTCTCTTTTGTACTTGAATTTTATATTTCCTTTTTGATTTTGAATTTTCACCAAGTTCCAGGCATTAGGAACAATAACGGCTGGTTCTGCATATGGAAGCTGTCCAAGGCCGCAGGATCTTGTATATTCAATTGCTTCTTGTGAACCACCAAACGTATACTTGGTTCCATCCATAGTAGTAATTATAAAGGAAGTAATTGCGTGTACAAATGTTGTGGACCAGGTTCCGCTTTGATTTTCTGGAAGCACGACATTGTCTTGGATAATACATTCAATTTTGAAATTGTAATTGTCCTTAGACTTTATCTGCCAATTACCTTTGTGGTCTTTATAGAAGCTTCCTGTAAAGCCTAAGAAATTAAAAACAAATTCGTCTGGTCCATCATATCCTAAGTCTGGTTTAGTTTTCCAATTTGGATCATCAAATTTTGTTAAACTACTAAAATACCCAAAAGAGGCTTCATCAAAGGTATAGCCATTAGTTTGCCTGATAATAGAGCCACCAACCGATAACGTCCACCCAAGTCCCACCCAACTTCTAAAGTTATCAACACGATTACCAGAAGTATTATAGTCTAGTGAAAATGGCACCTCCATGTCCTTATACTTTAAGGTGTATAAGGGAATAGAAAGGGATGCCTGTCCATTGAATAGTGATACTGGAATTTGTCCGAATTCCCCGAGACCTGATACTTGCGGAGAGTAAATATTTGGATTAACAAGAATGTTTGCATCCTGGGCCAATACCGGAGATAGACAATTGAAACTTATACAGAACAAGGTAAAACAAAAAGCCAATTTTATATAGGCGCATTTCATACAAGTCTAGTTTTTAGAAATTACGGGAGCCCCTTGAACGTTAACTATGAATATTACAATCACAGGGTTGGTATGCTTTAAGAAGATTTTTAATTTATAGATTATGATTCCAATAGTTATCATGTGGATGGAACTAATGAAAAGACATGATTGCCCGATAAGGATTGTAGCCTTCAATTTAGTTCAAGTAAAATTTCTAGGCTGTACATTTCAGAATATTAGGTAGTTCTAATTGCAGATACAGGATATAGGAGATAAACTAAACCATTCAGGTGATAATTAAATATATAAAACATTTGATAGTGAAAATTGAATCTGGAAAGGAATAATAAGCTTAATGTTAACAACAAAACAAAAATGAGGATACTTATAAGTGAGACATTTTGCTACAAAAATGAATATGGGCCACCACAGGTAATTACAACATTCTCATTATTTATGCTGCAAACATAGCAAATACGCTAATTCAGACAAATAGCATGATAGTGTTAGTTGAAGGAGAAGAATAGAGATCGGAGTTGTTATTAATTTATCTAATAAGGTAAGGAGTGCTGAAGAGAATAATATGATTGTACATTGTGTTCACACTTAAATGTTATTGGTAAGTATGAATGTATTGAATATGTTTGCAACCTTAATATGAGTCATCAGGATTGACTGTGGCAGTAAATTATGTATTTCAGAACTAATAATCATTTCTCCGTAGCCCAAATCATTTTGTATTCATTGTTAAACCAAAAACTATTAGTTAATAATTATTACTATTTCAATTATCTGTACTCGTATGAAAATAATATTTTTTCTTGCTGTTCTCCTTATTTCATTTTATATCTCATACGCGCAAGAAACCACATTGTCTGGAAACCACAGAATCACCGGAATGTTGAATGTTGAAGGCAGTCTTGTTGCAGGAGGTAATCAGCCAAATAATACTATGAGGGTAGTGCCACGTGGTCAAAATGGTGTTAATTCGGTCACTGATTTTTTTGAAAACTCGGATGTTACAAGGTCACCCTATGTGGCAATGGGAATTGCAACAACAACATGGGGAGCTCCTCTTCCAGGAGGCTTTATTTGGACCAATAGTAACGGCAGTTTTCCGGTTCGCGATTTTTATTTTTGGCAAGGTAATAACCCTAATGTAGCAAAACCAGCAATGGTAATCAAAGCCGGTACGAACGCAATTGCGATGAATACCACAAAGGTACCTGGAGGGTATATGCTAGCCGTAAATGGGGGAATTATAGCAGAAAAAGTGCAGATACAGTTATTTGGAACTTGGCCTGACTATGTTTTTAGCAATGGATATAAATTACCATCATTGCAGGAGCTTTCGTCCTTTATTGCAGAGAATAATCATTTGCCTGGCGTTCCATCTGAAATCGAAATTAAGGATAAGGGGATTAATATAGCGGAAATGAATGGTATATTATTGAAGAAAATAGAGGAACAAGCATTGTATATTTTACAGTTAAACGAAAGAATACAAAAGCTTGAAGAAAAGGTTTTGTAAATTCTTCAATTGATTATGCGCTGAGAGGCTGTTTTCGATTTGAATCCAAAATTGATTATTAAGCAGTTGGATGCACAGTTGGATGCACTTAATCCAACTGCTTTTGTGATGAAATCCTTCTCCGATTCGTGCAGCGTGTTTCTTTAGTGCGTCTAAAGCAGGCTTCATGGACCTGAAAGCACAGTGGCATCCGATATTATACCGATACCTTAATTTAATGATGCATAAATTCGCGCTGCCAAAGGTTCCCTCAATAGACTCCGGCATATGTTCAAAAACAGAATACCATTTTGGTACATAATAAACTTATCCGGATCATCACCTATTGATCCTGATACCGTTTTGATCAGATCATTTGTTTTTGCATTAAATACGCCTACGCTGCCATCGTGGATACCACCGCTGCCGCCCATAAAGGTAACCCAGTATTCGCCGTTTTTTAAAGAAGATATTTTCTCCCACGGTGTTTCCTCCTACGGTACAAATTAATTTCTATAGGATCGAAATTATCATTTGTATTTATTTTGTGACCACAGTAGGAAAAATGGGTAACTGCCGGCTGTTTTCTTTTTTGTAATTTCGGTTATGTTATATGAACAACGGATGAAAGTAGAACTGGAGATCTGGCAGCATAAGATGCAGGGCCGGCCTTCCCTCGCAGACCGGTTGTCCAGATCGGTACAGTCCCGTATTAACCGCATTATTCCGCAGAAAGTACATGATGCTATTACCGTTACCATTAAACAAATGGTGAGGGGGGTGTTGTTCGGTGCTATGTACACCGTACCTAACCAGCCTGTTTTTGCTTCGTTATATGATATGGAAGAAGCGGTGCTTCGCCGGGTGGACTTTTACCGGAAAACAGCCGCGGCTGAGGGCGGCCTTACCGGCGCCGGCGGCTTTTTATGGGGCCTTGCCGATTTCCCGATACTGCTTGGCATGAAACTGAAATTGCTTTTTGACATCGCCACCTTTTATGGTTTTGATGTAAAAGATTATAAGGAACGGTTGTACATCCTCTATATTTTCCAGCTGGCTTTCAGCAGCCAGGAACACCGGCGCAATGTGTATGAGAATATTGTGGACTGGAAAGAGAAAAGCCGCCAGTTGCCGGAAGACATTCACAGTTTCGACTGGCAGCGTTTTCAGATTGAATACCGTGATCATATAGACCTCGCCAAGATGGGGCAGCTGCTTCCCGTAGTGGGCGCGGCTGTGGGCATAGTGGTCAATTACCGCCTGGTTACAAAGCTCGGCACTACCGCTATGAATGCCTACCGGATGCGGATACTGGACTGATATTATATTTTCTAATAGAAGAATTGCTCCAGTATAATCTGTCCGTCTTTCACTTCATATAACATGATCTCATCGAGTTGTATTCTTCCCAATCCCTCTACGGTAACATCCATACACCGGCCTACGGAAAAATAATTGCCGCCAACAACGGGTGGGGTGGTAGAAGCGCCGTGAACTTCCCGGATTTTTGATACAAAGTCCTTCCCTTTTTTGTGAACCGCCGCTTTGCCTTCTGCATAGCCAAAATAGGGCGAATGGGCCGGGTCAACGCTTCTTACATTATCTGCAAAAAATTCGTCCTGGATTTCAAACCATTTTTCCTGTTGGGCCAGCTCGTTGAACCGGGTTGCTACTTCCTGGGTTGTCAGTGTGGTATTGATGGTTGTTGTCATAATATTGAGATTTATCAGGTGATGTATACCCGGCTATCGCCGGTTTCTTATTACATCATAAAAGTAGTCATCCTTCCGGGAGGAAGTAAGTGGCGGAAATGACAAAAAAGAAGGCAATATTGCCATATCTTTAATGCAAAAGAATTCTCTTGCGTATCGCTATTCTTGATTATAAAGACGCCGTTCCAACATGCGTGACCGGCCCCGCTGATATCTGGGGCGGGCTTAAGCGGATGTACCCATTGGTAACCGGTAAACCGTTAAAGGAAGATATCGGGATCGATTTTATTACCGAAGCAGATGGGCAGTTCACCCGGAGGCCGATGGGGAGCAGCGAGGCGCAGCAGCTCAGTCCGCGCGACCGGTACCGCCTAATTATTATTCCTGCCATGCGCTATGATAAGATCGATGAAGTGATTGGCCGCGAAGGCCGGCTGATCGCATGGCTGAAGCAGCAACGCCACAAAGGCGCCGACCTCGCAAGCATCTGCGTGGGCGCTTTCCTGCTGGCAGAAACAGGCTTGCTGAACGGCAAAAAAGCTACCACCAACTGGTTGTTCGCAGACCGGTTTCAGCAGCGTTATCCGGCTATCAGCGTGCAGGACGATAAGATTATTGTAGACGAAGGGGCGGTGTATTCCTGCGGAGGCGCGTTTAGTTTCACCACCTTTATGATCTACCTGATAGAAAAATTAATAGGTCACCAGGAAGCCGTGATGGCGTCAAAAATATTAATGATCAATACACATGAGGATTCACAGCTGGCCTTTTCCGTGTTCCGTTTCCAGCACGATCATGTGGATGACCCGATAAAAAAGATTCAGCAATTCATCGAGGCCAACTACCAGGAAGCAATCATCCTCGAAAAGCTGGCCGGCGACCATCACATGAGCGTCCGGAATTTCATCCGCCGCTTCCGGCAGGCAACGGGCAATACCCCGCTGGAATACCTGCAGCGGGTGCGTATTGAAGCAGCAAAAAAGCTGTTGGAAAATACCCGTGAGAGTATTGAAAACGTGGCGCTGCAATGCGGTTACGAAGATATCAGCTTCTTCCGGAAAGTTTTCCGCCGGCAGGTGGATATGAGCCCGAAGGAATACCACCTGAAATATGGCAAGCTGTCGGAGCGGCAGAAATTGAAAGCCTAGCGGATCCGTTTAAATGAGCAAAACAGGAAATGTTGCGTGGTATTAAATGGCGTTACATGGTTTTCAGTGATACACTTTATCTTCTCAAAGCCGTTGCTGAACCGGGCCGTCAGGGTATCCTCGTCATATTGTTTTATAGGAAGACCGCTGCATTTTTCGGGACCATCAGTGGAAAAGGTGCCTATAATGGCATAGCCGCGGGCATTGATATTTTGCCGGGCGATATGTAAGTACCGGTCAATCTGTTCCGGCGCAGTGAGGAAATGAAACGTAGCGCGGTCGTGCCATATGTCGTAAGTTGTAGTTGGCTGAAAGGTGGTAATGTCCTGCACGATCCATTTAACAAGACCCGCTTTTTCACCCAGCCGTTGTTGCGCTCTTTCCAATGCTTTGGCCGAAATGTCCAACACGGTAATATTGGTAAATCCTGCTTCCAGCAGGAAGTCGGCCAGTTTACTGTCGCCGCCGCCGATGTCAATAATGGCCGCTGTTTTCGGAAAGTTTCCCGGGAGAATGAAATCGAGGGAAGTTTGTGGTACATCCTGTGTCCAGCTTACTTCCGAAGGCGTTTTGGTGTTGTAAACATTTTCCCAGTGCTGTTTATTTTCTTCCATGCCGGATATCGTTTAAATACAAATGTAGTAATTAAGGAACAAGACAAGATGCCTGTATTTTAAGCCCGCCGTGCATAATAAACACAAACCTTTGTACGTATATTGTCAAATACCTGCGTAAAAAAGCACTAAATGAAAAAGTACCTTGCCTTCATATCCGGCCTGTTGATTTTAATTTCCAATGACGCCTTCTCACAAAATCTGTCAAAAAAACAACTGCTGGAAGACTTAATGTACTACAGGGATACCCTCCCGGTAAAGCACAAAAATCTGTATAACAAAATCACCAAAACAGAATTTGAAAATAAAGTTGCCCGGATAGCCGGAAAAATTGACACCCTGAATGAGGAAACCTTCATGGTGGAGCTTTTCAGGTTAAACGTGTCCATCGGCGACGAGCATACGCGGATTGAGCCTCAGTTTACGCTGGCTTTGCCCATAAAATTCACCTCATTCGACGACGGCATATTTGTTACCGGTATTGATCCTCAGCAATCATCTGCTCTCTTATCTAAACTAACTGCCATTAACGGGCACCCCATCGATGAAATTAACCGGAAGTTTAAAGAAGTAATTAAGGCCGACAATCAATCCTATTTTGAGATCTATGAGCAACAGTTTCTGAATAACCCTTCTTTTCTCAAAGGACTGGGCGTCCTAAACTCAGATAAAAGCGCGGAATTTACATTGCAAAGCCGCAACGGAGAAACCCGCCAGGTAACACTTTACGCCGTTAATAAAGACAGCCTGAATCTGACACTGTCCCCCCAATACGGCGCCATGTTGCCCTACAGGGAACCCGAAAAAGACTATTGGTATGCGTATGACTCAACAAAGAAAACGGTCTATTTCAACTTTGTTCATTGCATAGATGATGAGCAGCATCCATTCACACAGTTTAATGAAGAACTGTTTTCAAAAATAAACAGCCGGCATCCCGATAAAATTATTATTGACCTCCGGTTTAACAGTGGCGGTAATTCCGGTGTGCTGGAGCCTTTCATCGACAGCATTAAACATAGCTATTTAAATAAGAAGAACCATTTTTATGTGCTCATCGGGAAGCAAACTTTTTCTTCCGCTTTAATGAATGCCATTGAATTTAAAAGATATACCAATGCCATCCTGGTTGGGCAAATGACCAGCGGCAACATCAACCACTATGGAGAAGTGCGCGGATTCAGGCTGCCAAATACAAAAATCGTGATCGGTTATTCAACAAGGTATTGGGAAAACTGGAAAGGAAAAAAAGGCGCCTTAATGCCTGATAAAGGAATTACCTATAGTTCTTTAAATTTTATTGATAATAAAGATGAAGCACTGGAATACATCTATAAACAGTAAATTATAATTATATAAACATTCCCCTGAATTGTATAATACCGCTGCTGATGGAATAGCTGAACTTCGCATAGCTCAAATACCGGATATATGCTAAGTGCCTATAAAATATTTATCAAAGGAATGGTTTGCGACAGGTGTATTCTCGCCGTGAGAGAGGCGCTGCATGAGCTGCAGATACCGGTAACCGGTATTACGCTGGGACAAATTACCACGGTGTCTGCATTATCTGAACCGGATATGGACGCCATCCGGGAGAAACTGGCCCCGCTGGGTTTCACCCTGCTGGAAGATAAAAAGACCAAACTGGTAAGAGACGTTAGATCCCTGGTAGATAAAGTATATGGCGGATCTTATGATTTCCCGGATAATTTTAAGTTTTCAGATATAGTATCCCGTACGCTGAATAAGGATTATGCAGTCATCAGCAATATTTTTTCAGAAGCAGAAGGAATTACCCTGGAGAAATATATTAAAGAATACCGTGTGGAGAAGGTAAAGGAATTACTGGTTTATTCTGATGAAACCCTGTCAGACATTGCCTTTAAACTGGGTTATAGCAGCGGCGCCCATCTTTCCAGGCAGTTTAAAGATCAAACCGGCCTCAATACCTCTCATTTTAAAGAAATCAGGAAATCAAAGCAAGCCCTGACCCATCACCCCGGTCACCAGTCTTAAAATTATATACAATTCCCCTTGAATAGTGTAACGCCCGTGCCCACACCGCAGCGTAGCTTTGTAAAAAATCAGCAGTATATGTCATCAGCTATATCACTACAACAGGAATCAACAGCCACCAGGAAACACAAAGCCGGCACTACAAAAGAAACCTTTCCCGTATTGGAAATGACCTGTGCCGCATGCGCTGTTAGCGTGGAATCCATGCTGAAATCGGTGCCCGGCGTACAGGATGCCGGCGTTAACTTCGCCAATCAAACCGCCTGGGTACAATATGATCATGCCACTGTTACCCCTGCCATGCTGCAAAGCAGCGTCCGGTCAGTGGGATACGACCTGGTGATTGACAAGGAAAACCAGGATGAGGTAAAGGAAGAAGCGCAGCAGCGGCACTACCGGGAGGTGAAGCAGCGCACCATCTGGGCATCGGTGTTATCGCTTCCCATCGTTATTATCGGGATGTTCTTTATGAATATGCCGTATGGTAACTGGATCATGATGGCGCTTGCCACACCAGTGGTATTTTTCCTGGGCCGGAACTTCTTTATCAATGCCTGGAAACAGGCCAGGCACCGCAAAGCCAACATGGATACACTGGTAGCGTTGAGTACCGGTATCGCCTGGTTGTTCAGTGCTTTTAACACCATATACCCTGAGTTCTGGCATCAGCGCGGATTGCATGCGCATGTATATTTTGAAGCAGCTGCTGTGGTGATAGCATTTATCTCGCTGGGTAAACTGCTGGAAGAAAAAGCTAAATCCAATACCTCATCTGCCATAAAAAAACTCATCGGCCTGCAACCCAAAACAGTGCTGCTGGTAGACGAAGCCGGCAACACCCGTGAAATTCCTGTTTCTGAGGTAAAAGTGCAGGACCTGCTGCTGGTAAAGCCGGGCGAAAAAATCCCGGTGGATGGAAAGTTAGCAGATGGCGCCTCTTATGTGGATGAAAGCATGATCACCGGTGAGCCGGTACCAGTGGCTAAACATACCGGCGACGCAGTATTTGCAGGTACTATTAACCAGAAAGGAAGCTTCCGCTTCCGGGCCGAGAAAGTAGGCGCAGACACACTCCTGGCGCAGATTATCAAAATGGTGCAGGAAGCACAGGGCAGCAAGGCGCCGGTTCAGAAGCTGGTAGACAAGATCGCCGGTATCTTTGTACCGGTGGTAATAGGTATTGCTATCCTCACCTTCGTTTCCTGGATGGTGTTGGGCGGTGATAATGCTTTCACTCATGCGCTGCTTACTTCGGTAACAGTATTGGTGATCGCCTGCCCATGTGCATTAGGACTCGCAACGCCCACCGCTATCATGGTAGGCGTAGGTAAAGGCGCGGAAAATAATATCCTTATCAAGGATGCGGAAAGCCTGGAGCTGGCGCATAAAGTAAACGCCATCATCCTCGACAAAACCGGTACCATCACAGAAGGTAAACCGGTGGTAACCGATCTCATCTGGCATACAACCGCCAATAGCACATCCGGATCAGTATTGTATTCCCTTGAACAGCAATCCGAACACCCGCTGGCAGAAGCCGTGGTAGCATATCTGAAAGACGGCGGCGCAACGCCCGTTCAGTTGTCAGGCTTTGAAAGCCTCACCGGTAAAGGGGTGCAGGGAACTTTTGAACAAACCGTTTACCTGGTAGGTAACCGCAAGCTGATGGATGAAAACCATATTGCTGTTGAGCCGCAGCTGGCAACACAGGCCGCCGCATTGCAGGAAGATGCCAAAACGGTGATCTATTTTGCGGCAGGCAAGCAGCTGCTGGCGATAATCGCTATCGCCGATAAAATAAAGGAAACCTCCAGGGAAGCCATTGCCTCCTTACAAAAAGACGGTATTGAAGTATATATGCTTACCGGCGACAACACCCACACAGCCGCAGCTGTAGCCAGGAAAGTAGGACTGAAACATTATAAAGCAGAAGTGCTTCCTTCCTACAAAGCTGACTTTGTAAAAGAACTGCAGCAATCCGGAAAAGTAGTAGCGATGGTGGGCGATGGTATCAACGACTCACAGGCGCTGGCCCAGGCAGATGTAAGTATTGCAATGGGCAAAGGCTCGGACATTGCGATGGATGTGGCCAAAATGACGCTGATCACTTCTGATCTGAACAGTATTCCCAAAGCACTGAAGCTGTCGCGCAAAACCGTGAGCACTATTAAACAGAACCTCTTCTGGGCCTTCATCTATAATATCATCGGTATCCCGGTTGCTGCCGGTGTTTTGTTCCCGGTCAACGGATTTTTGTTAGACCCGATGATTGCAGGCGCGGCTATGGCCCTCAGTTCTGTAAGTGTAGTGAGTAACAGTTTGCGTTTGAAAGCGGCGCGTCTTTAAAATAAATCATCAGGAAACATGAATAATGTACAGATCTGGCGCACCGCCGGTATTATCCGGGAAACTGCATCAACAGTAACCATACAATTTGATACCGGCGGCCAGCCGTTTATATATAAACCAGGACAGTTTATCAATATTACTTTAACAATCAATGGCGCCGCTGTTACAAGGTCTTATTCTCTAAGTTCCGTATATGGCAGGGACAAACAACCTGCCATCACGGTAAAAAGAGTAGCGGGAGGTGTTATGAGCAATTATATTGCCGACAAGGCATCAGCCATCACGCACTGGTCTGTGTCCGGCCCCTATGGCTCATTTACGCCTGCACACAATACCCATCAGGCGAAGCATCTTGTGCTGCTGGCGGGTGGAAGTGGTATCACGCCCTTGTATGCCATTGCCAGATCCGTGATCGGCCAGTATCCCGATACCCGTGTTACCCTTATTTACGCCAGCCGCACGCCGGATGAAATTATATTCAGAAATGACATTGCATTATGGCAGGAGCACTACCGGGAACGGATCAACGTTCATCATGTGATATCAGTTTATGAAGAAGCGGCCTCCCCGGATTTTATTAGGGGCAGGCTGAGTAAACTGGTAACGCGGAAGCTTATTCAACAGGCGGTAGGCGACCCTCTGGATGCGGTTCACTATTTTATCTGCGGGCCCACAGGCTTAATGAAAATGCAGCATGAAATGCTGGAAGCGTTGCAGGTACCGGCGGAGCATATTTTTATGGAGTGGTTTTCCCCGGAACCCGTTAAAGAGGAAGAAGTAGTACCGGCACAGGAAGTACTGCTGCATTTTTATGAACAGTGTAACCTGCTGGAGGTGGCTGCCGGTAAAACGATCCTTGAAGCAGCGCTGGAAGACAGGATTCCCCTGCCATATTCCTGCAAGGGAGGTACCTGCGGCATTTGCGCCGCAAAGGTTACTGCCGGAAAGGTGAAAATGCTTGGTAATTATGCGCTCAGGCAACAGGAGGTGGACGAGGGAATGGTGCTTCTTTGCCAGAGCTTTCCTCTTACAGGTGATGTGACGGTGGAGATAGGATAATGCGGAAACCCCCTCACACCGTGGAAACAATAGCCTGCTGCTGCTTCCGCTGTATTCAGCCTGCCAATAAAAAAAGCCTGAAGGCCGCGAAGACCTTCAGGCCCGATGAAGTACTCAGCAACCACCTTTGTTGGGAGGACGTTCATAAATTATTTTACTATCCCGTTCTATATAGTCGCCCGATACTATTGGATATGAATACTTGGGGGCGTACGATACATTATGGCTTCTTATAATTATTTTGTCGTTAACTTTCAGGCTATGCAATTGCTGAAATTCATCAGGCTGTTTCGGCCCAAAACTAAGAATATAATCGACCCCATCAATCCTGACCATCACTCCGAAACCTAATCGTGAGCCTGGCGGAAGAGAAAGGGAGGTTATAACAGCCTCCATATTGGTAAAAGCATTTACAGGCTTCCCTATTTTAGCAGCGCCGGCAAGCACTTTTTTACCGTCGGGAGACGTTTGCCATTTTTTGAACATTATACCAGCAGGGGTAGCCTCCCATTTTCTCAATTCCGCTTTCATTTCTGCAGCAGAGGGTGGCCTGGGGGTTGGTTTTTTAGAATTTTCATTTTTGATTTCGCGATTGGCAAATACTAATCCGCCTACCACAACCAGCGGTAAGATCAGTGCATAAATAGCTTTTTTCATATTTTTTGTAGTTTTAATTAACATAGATCTATCTCCTGATAAATCATATCCGCTTAGGGCATCTCTTTTATTTTTCATATAAAAGTTTGATACAGCGAAACTACTTTAATCCTTTCCGCTTGAAGGATTAGGATTGTAAATTAAAATGTAAACTTTGTAAATTATTGTAAATAGCCCGCTGGGCCTTAGAATCCCGTTGCTTAAGATCATCACGGACTGCAAAAAAAAGGTTGCCGCTCCCCGAAGCAAACTTCTTTCCGGTTAAAATATAAAACAAACACAAAATTATATAACAATCAACCGGGCGGTTACCGCTACTTTTGTTACAGCATGAAAAAGGCGCTTGCACTCATATTAGCTTTCCTGTATGCCGGCTCATCTACCGGCGCTACTTTCCACATGCACTACTGCATGGGAAAGCTGGTAGAGGTGGCATTATGGCATGGAGAAGTGAAGCCCTGCAACCAGTGTAGTACTGGTCATAGTAAGTCATGTGCCAAAAAATGTTGCAGGGATGAACACAAAACGGTAAAGCTGGAAAAGGACCAGAAAGCCGCCGAACATGCCTTTCATTTTAACCAGGTAGCTATGCTGGTGGCTCCCCTGTCTTTTTTTGAGCATCACCCGGTGCATGTGCTGTCCATAGCGGAAGAATATCCGGCTACCCATGCGCCACCGCGAAGTAATAAAATACCCACGCATATATTTAACTGTAGCTTCCTGATCTGATACCCCGCTTCCTCCGGCGTATGCTATTACCATACAGCATTCACACGCCTTTATCTTACCACATAATTTATTGAGAAATAAACTTACCGGTTTATGAATTGCGCCATTGCCATACGATTGCAGCGGCCTGTTTTATACCTGCCGGGAAAGTAACTGCATAAAGATTTATAGAAAGAGATATGGTACATCGTATTATAGAATGGTCATTGCGCAACCGCTTTATTGTGCTGGTAATGGCGGCGGCTATGTTTGCCTGGGGCATTGTTGCCGTGAAAAAGAACCCCATTGACGCCATCCCGGATTTATCCGAAAACCAGGTGATTGTATTTACGGAATGGATGGGCCGGGGACCACAGCTGATCGAAGACCAGGTCACTTATCCGCTGGTGACTAACCTGCAGGGTCTTCCCAAAATTAAGTATGTACGCGGTACGTCTATGTTTGGAATGAGTTTTATCTACATCATTTTTAATGATAACGTAGATATTTACTGGGCCAGGGAAAGAGTACTGGAAAGATTAAGTACCGTTTCCAGGACATTGCCAACAGGCGTAACGCCGCAACTGGGCCCCGATGGTACCGGCGTGGGACATATACTCTGGTACACATTGGATGCGCCGGGTATGGACCTGGGTGAGCAACGCGCATTGCAGGACTGGTACGTGAAATTCGCCCTGCAAAATGTAGCAGGTGTCAGTGAAATTGCCTCTTTCGGTGGTTTTCAGAAGCAGTACCAGGTTACCGTAGATCCCAATAAGCTCCTTTATTATAAGCTCTCCGTGGCAGAAGTAATGAATGCCATTCGTACGAATAACAATGAATCCGGCGGCCGCAAATTTGAGCTAAGTGATATTGGTTATATCATTAAAACATCCGGCTACTTAAAGTCAGTGGCTGAAATAGAGAATATACCCGTTAAAACGCAGAACAGTATTCCTGTAAAGATATCAGATGTTGCCGCTGTTCAGATGACCGGGGAAACCAGGCTGGGCGTCTTCGACCAGGACGGACAAGGAGAGCGTGTGGGCGGTATCGTAGTAATGCGTTATGGTGAAAACGCTGCAGAGGTGATTGATAAGGTGAAGATAAAAATGCAGGAAGTGGCCAAAGGCTTTCCCGATGGAGTGAAGTTTGACATCGTGTACGACAGGGGAGCACTCATCAAAGAATCCGTGGATTCCATTAAACATACCCTTATTGAAGAAATGGCGGTGGTATCTGTTGTGGTGATCATCTTCCTTTTTCACTGGCGCAGCGCCCTTAGCATCATTATACAGATCCCCGTTACCCTGGCCGCAAGTTTTATCCTGCTGAATGCTTTTGGCATTTCTTCCAACATCATGTCGCTCACAGGTATTGCGCTGGCTATCGGGGTTATTGTAGACAATGGAATTATCATGAGTGAAAATGCCTATAAACACCTGGCAGAAAGGTATGCGCAGTGGCAGGGCGAACAAAAAACCAAGTAACTATGAACTGGCTGAAGAATATATTTAAAAAATCACCGCAATGGATATCTGAAGAAGAGCGGTTAAAGATAATAGAGAAGTCGAGTAAGCAGGTATCCCGTGGGGTATTTTTTGCGACCATCATTATTATTACTTCGTTCCTGCCGGTATTTATGCTGACAGGGCAGGAGGGTAAGCTGTTTCACCCGCTGGCTTATACCAAAACTTTTATCATGATCGTGGATGCGCTGCTGGTAATTACACTGGCGCCCGTGCTGATCTCCTTCTTTATGAAAGGAAAATTCAGGCCGGATCATGATAACCCGGTAAACCGGGTGTTGGAAAGAATTTATGAGCCCATCATAAAAGGAGTGCTGAAGTGGCGGAAAACGACCATCGCTATCAATATCATCGCGCTGGTGATTACTATCCCGCTGCTTAAAAGTCTTGGTAGCGAATTTATGCCACCGCTGGATGAGCAAAGCATTTTGTTTATGCCCGTAACACTGCCGGATATTTCCAACGGAGAAGTGAAACGCATTTTACAGGTGCAGGATAAGATCATTAAATCTGTTCCGGAAGTGGACAAGGTTTTAGGAAAGGCCGGACGCGCCAGCACGGCTACCGACAATTCTCCTATGAGCATGATTGAAACCATCATCATGCTGAAACCAAAAGCGAAATGGCGGGAAGGCAAAACGAAGCAGGACATCATCAATGAGCTGGATACAAAGTTACAGATCCCCGGTGTGGTGAATGGCTGGACGCAACCGATTATTAACCGCATAAACATGCTGGCTACCGGTATCCGTACAGACGTAGGCGTGAAGGTATATGGGCAGCACCTGGATAGTATTGCGGTGGTATCTGAACGCGTGAAGATGGCCCTGGAAGGTACGCCTGGTATCATGGATCTGTATGTAGAACCAGTTACCGGCGGTAAGTACCTGGATATTGATGTGCGCCGGCAGGACCTGGCGCGTTATGGGCTGAATGTAGATGAGGTGAACCAAACGGTGGAATTTGCGCTGGGCGGCGCTCCCGTAGGTAATACGGTGGAAGGCCGGCAGCGGTTTTCCATCAGCGTGCGGCTGGCGCAGGACTATCGCAACAGCGTTGAACGGATTAAACGCATCCCGCTCATGTCCGCATCTTTTGGCGAAGTGCCTTTATCCGCTGTAGCAGATGTGAAATTTGCGGATGGGCCGCCAATGATCTCTTCAGAAAACGCCATGCTTCGCGGGGCTGTTTTATTTAATGTGCGTGGCCGTGATCTCGGAGGTACCGTGAGTGAGGCAATAGATAAGATGAGTAAGGCCAAAGGCATACTGCCGCAAGGATATTACCTGGAGTGGAGCGGACAGTATGAAAACCTGATCCGTGGCCAGCAAACATTGATGTGGATTGCCCCCATTGTATTAGTGATCATTTTCTTTTCCCTGTATTTCGCATTTAATTCTATCCGGGAAGCATTCCTTAGTCTTATTACCGTACCGTTTGCCCTGATTGGCGGCGCCTACATGATCTATTTCTGGGGCGTGAATTTATCGGTGGCAGTGGCGGTAGGTTTCATTGCCTTGTTTGGTATTGCCGTAGAAACCGGGATTGTAATGGTTATTTATTTAAATGACGCCATGCAGCAACTGGTGAAAGAGAAAGGCAATTCTTCGGAAACAATTACCCCGGAAGACCTGCGGCTGGCCGTGATTCACGGCGCCGCCAAACGTTTACGGCCCAAGCTGATGACGGTATGCGTATCGCTGTTCGGACTGGTGCCCGTTCTTTGGGCTTCCGGTGTAGGCACAGATGTGATGAAGCCAATAGTGCTGCCGATGATTGGCGGTGTGCTTACTTCTTCCACACACATCCTGCTGGTAACACCGCTGATCTTTTTATTGTCGAAGGAATATGAATTACGCAAGTACGGAAAAATAGAAATTCATGAAGTACATCATTAAATATATACTGATAACAGCGCTTTGCGCACCCATAACACTGGCCGCACAGCAGGCGCCTGTATTGCGGCTGGATACCATCCTGCAAAGGGTGGATCAGCACAATATCCTGTTACAGTCATACGGTCTGAAAGCAGAAAGTTACAAGTACAGCGCTGATGCAGCCACGGCCTGGATGGCGCCGATGGTAGGCGTCGGAACGTTTATGACGCCTTATCCGGGCCAGCAGGTGATGGACGACAGGGACAAAGGCAGCCTGATGCTGCAGCTGGAACAGGATATTCCTAATCCCGCCAAACTGAATGCAAAAAAAAAAATACATCGCCTCCCAGGGAAATATTGAACTGGCCACCAGGGATATTACGCTGAATGATCTGAAGGCACAGGCTAAACGTCTTTATTTTAACTGGATCGTTGCCAAACAGCGTATTGGGGTATTGCGGGAAAATGAGAAGATCATGGTGACCATGAAAAAGATTGAGGAAGTGCGCTATCCGTATAACCAGTCGCAGCTCGGCGCGGTGTTTAAAGCCACTGCAAAGATCGAGGATAATCACAACATGATCCGCATGCAGGAAGGCGCCATTGCAAAGGCAAGGTCGTGGCTCAACAGCCTGATGAATGCGCCCGGCAACCAGGCATTTGATATTGACACTACTTACCGGCCGGTGTTTGAAGTGGCTGCCTCCTACGACACGGCGTCTCTTGCTTCCGCGAGGAAGGATGTGGTAAAGATGGACGAAAGTATCCGTTCCATGCAGCTGAACATTAATAGTATGAAGCGGGAGAAGAAACCCGATTTCAAAGTGCGCTTTGATCATATGCGTCCTTTGGATGCCATGATGCCCAGGGCTTTCAGCGCGATGGGAATGATCAGTATCCCGATAGCGCCGTGGTCGTCCAGGATGTACAAATCAGGTGTAAAATCCATGCAGTATAATGTGGAGGCGATGGAAAAGGAGCGGGCGGCGATGCTCCAGGAAACACAGGGAATGCTGTATGGTATGCAGTTTGAAATACAGTCGATGCAGCAACGCGTGGAGGCAATGGAAGAAAAGATTATTCCTGCGCTGCGTCAAACGCTGGATGCCAACTTTCTGAATTACCAGGAAAACAAGCTGGCGTTGTCCAACGTGATCGACTCCTGGGAAGCGCTCACCATGATGCAGTTGAACGTACTGGATGAGAAATTAAAACTCTATGAAATGATAGTGGATTATGAGAAACAGTTATATCGTTAAAATATTCTTCCCTGCGTTTGCAGTGGCGGCCGGATTGTCCGCCTGCAAAGGCAAAGCGGATAAAGCAGCTCACAATAGGCAGGCTGTGCATGATGAGCAGGCCGTAGATAGTAGCATTGCCAGGCTTACAAAGCCGGTGAATGCACAGGTAATTGCGGCTATCCCCGCTATTCAACCGGAGGGAGGCACCCGCATTTATGCGTCGGAAGTAAATGGTGTCATTACGTATGATACCCGCAACCAAACCAGTATTGCCAGCAGGGTTGGCGGACGGATAGAGCGCTTGCTGATAAAATATAACTATCAGCCGGTGCGGAAAGGCCAGCTGATCATGGAGGTATATTCTCCTGATCTGGCGGCGGCGCAAAGAGAGTTACTCTATGTAGCACATAACAGCCGGGAGATGCTGGCGGGAGCAAAGCAGCGGTTACAACTGCTGGGTATGCAACCGGCACAAATTAACGAGGTGCTTACAACCGGTAATATCTTTTATCGTATTCCTGTTTACAGTAACAGCGATGGTTATATACTGGAAAAAACGGCTGCGGGTCCGGTGGCTGCGCCGTCTTCGCCTGCTGCTTCCCCGGATGGTATGGGCGGTATGGGTGGCGAAGCAACGGCAACAGCGGCGCCTGCTCCGGCGGCTCCGGTGGCTGCTCCTGTGCTGTTACGCGAAGGACAGTATGTAAATGCGGGTCAGTCGCTTTTTACCATTTACCAGGCCAAAGCCCTCGTTGCCGAATTTGCTTTTCCGATGCCACTGGCAGCCAGGATCAAACGCGGCCAGCGGTTGTTATTTTTCCCCGCCAATAATGATACGGCCATGCAATCGGGAAGTATTGGTTTGATAGAGCCCGTGTTCCGCGATGGCGTGAACTTTACGCTGGCAAGGGTATACCTGGAGAATAATGATTTCCGGGTAGGACAATTACTGTATGCAAATGTTCCTGTTGTTTATACCGAAGGATGGTGGCTGCCAAAACAAGCGGTGTGGCGTTTGGGTAATCAATCTGTTGTTTTCAGGAAGGAGAAGGAAGTATATGTTCCCGTTACCGTGAAAACGGGTGTGGTAACGAAAGACATGATCCAGGTAATCACTGACATCGGTAACTGGAAAGTAGCCGCTAATGCAGCTTACCTGGTAGACAGCGAGAGTTTTATTAAAACTGATCATTAAAGCAATATGGAAAGGAAAAGTTTTTTAAAGGCAGTGGCGTTTGTTTCACTTGCACCGGTAGTATTGCTGGCCGCCTGTAAGGATGCAGGTAAGAAACAGGCAGGAGAGGAAAAGGTGCAAACCTATACCTGCCCTATGCATCCGCAAATAGTGCAGAACAAGCCGGGTACCTGTCCTGTTTGTGGTATGGACCTGGTGCCATTTGATAAAAATAATAAAGAAGCATCGCTTATGCTGGGTGAAAACCAGATGGCGCTGGCCAACATCACGACAATGGTGGTGGGCGCCGGTGCTTTATCCAACTTCAGGCAGCTGAACGGCAGACTGGTAACAGATCCTGAAAAGTCGGCCGTTATTTCCAGCAGGGTAGCAGGCCGTATTGAGGCATTGTATGTAAGGGAAACGGGCGTAAAGGTAAGCAAGGGCCAGCCCTTGTATAAAATATATTCAGAGCAGCTGGCGAGCCTTCAACAGGAATACCTGCTGGCCGTAGCACAGGTAACACAGTTCCCGGATGATGCGCGTTTTCAGCAGATAGAAAAGGCCGCACGGCAAAAGCTGGTGTTATATGATCAGTCAGCTGGTGACATCAGCCGGCTGGTACAATCAGGGAAGGTAAACCCTTATGTTACTTACCCGGCAACAGTTAGCGGGGTGGTATCCGGGCTTACCGCCACAGAAGGGCAGTATGTAAACGAAGGCGGCGAAGTGATGCGCCTGGAAGGATATAGCCAGCTTTGGGTGGAAGCCGATCTGTATCCTGCAGAAGCAGCTGCTGTACAGGTAGGACAACCGGTAAAGGTGATCATTGCCGGCTGGGAAAATGAGCCACAAACCATGACGGTGCAGTTTATCAATCCGTCGTTGCAAAGCGGCAGTCAGCTGATGCAGGTGCGGGGTACCGTTCCCAACCCGGATAACCGCTGGCAGCCAGGTTTACAGGCAAACATCTTATTACCGGTTACCAGCAAAGGCAACGTGTTAAGCCTGCCGGCAGATGCGGTAATCCGCGATGGTAAAGGCGCGCATGTATGGATTCAGAAAACCCGCGGAAAATTTGAACCGCGCGTGGTAAGCACCGGTATGGAAAATTTCGACGACGTGGAAATTACGCATGGCCTGGTAGCAGGAGATACAGTGGTGATTACCGGCGCTTATTTATTGTACTCCGAATATATCCTTAAAAAAGGCGCCGACCCGATGGCGGGAATGCCTGGTATGGGACATTAAAAATATCTGTATAAAAAACAAACAGCCATGAAACAATTTGTAAAATTTACGGTAGCTCCGCTGGCGGCGCTGATTTTCCTGGCCGCATGCGGCAACAACAATCCTGTAACTAAGGAACAGGACTCCACCAGTCAACATGAAACAATAGCACCTTCCCCTGCGATTGTACAATTGAAAGATGATAAGCTGCATGCCGTGTATCAGCATTATGTGCTGCTGTCTGCTGCCCTGGTTAAGGGAGATGTGAAAGCAGCGCGCCTTGCCGGTAACGCTATTGAAACCGGCGCCAGCGAGATAACAGGTGGTGAAGCTATAGGCGCCGGCGCTGCAAAAATCACCGCTACCGCAGACATCGCAACACAACGGATAGCGTTTTCGGCTTTAAGCAATGATTTTATTTCCCTCGCAAAGAAATCCGGGTTGAGTAGGGGTCAGCTGTATGTCGACTTCTGCCCGATGGCGATGAATGATAAAGGTGCTTACTGGCTGAGCAGCGATAAAGCCATTCAGAATCCCTATTTCGGCGATCAGATGCTGACCTGCGGCGAAGTGAAAGAAACGATTCAATAATATCTAAAAAAAATAAAATGAAAACAATCATCACCGGCGCTTTAGTGGCAGCCACCGTTACCTTTACTGCCTGTAATAACAGCAACAATAACGCTCATGAAGCGCATCAGCATGATACTGCTGCAATGGCTATGAAACAGGGAAGTTCGCCCGCTGATCATTCAATAGCGCAGGTAAAGGCTCAGTTTACAAATGTGGATGCCAACGTGATGGCCTCCCTGACACCTGTTTTCGGACATTATCTGCATCTTAAAAATAGTCTTGCTGCCGATAATTCAACTGAAGCTGCCAGCAGTGGTAAAGCAATGGAAATCGCATTGGAAAAAGTAGATAAGGCCGCTATGACGCCTGAACAACAGAAAGTGTATCATGAAAATGAAGATGATCTGAAAGAACATGCGGAGCATATTGGCAGGAATGAAGGAAATATAGCACATCAGCGTGAACACTTTGCCCAGATGAGTGAGGATGTATATGCACTGGTAAAGGCATTTGGCGGGAAGCAAACTTTGTATCATGATTATTGCCCTATGTACAATGATAACAAAGGAGCGCTGTGGCTGAGCGAAACAAAGGACATACAGAATCCTTATATGGGTGGTAAAATGCCTGCCTGCGGTTCCGTTAAAGAGATGATTCAATAGCGTATGACCAGGATCATTTTATTTTTATTGCTGATCATTATTGTTGCGATACAATTTTTTCAACCGGAGAAAAATGAAAACGGTGGCAGGAAATCTCCGGATGAAATCACCGGTCTGTATACCATTCCGGCGAATGTACAAACGATATTGAAGCAGGCGTGTTATGATTGTCATAGTAATAATACCCGCTACCCCTGGTATGCGGGTATTCAGCCTGTGGGCTGGTTAATGGCTGCTCATATCAGGGAAGGGAAAAAGGAGTTGAATTTTGATGAGTATGGGACCTATTCATCCAAAAGACAGCGTAATAAAATGAAGAGAATGAAAGAACAGGTAACAGCCGGTAAAATGCCGTTAAGTTCATATAGCCTTATACATGCTGATGCCAGGCTAACTACCGGCCAAAAGGAATTGATTGCAAACTGGATCGACAGTACCCTTGAGCTGCATACAGGGGACCACTAAATTGTTTTGTAAAAATGTAATTGCATTTGGAAGGTCAGCCGGTGCATAAGCTGTCAGTGGGCGAAGTCATAAGTGTTTTGCCAGGGATCAGGCATTGGCAGGACAAAATTGCGACTGAAAGGCCCCCCTTTAGCTCCGGGAGCTTTCGCTTCCTGTTGCGATGTTATGTATTGATAATCAATATATTTAGCGGATAGAACAGCCTGCCGGTACCTTTACGGATTTATTTTAGAGAAAGTTAGCGTCATTTTTATTAGCTTGTATGCTGCCAAAATCGTTTGAAATTATACACTAATCGTTTGATCTCTTCAACAATGAGCACATTATCAGCATTGCCAGTGACATCCGGAGAAGCCCCTATGGCAATAAACCGTGACAATGAAAAAAAAGCCCGTCTTTACTCATTAGATGCCCTCCGGGGATTTGATATGTTCTGGATTATGGGCGGCGGCGCTATCTTTCATGAAATAGCCAAAGCAACGGGATCGCCTTTCTGGGCGGCAATAGATGTACAACTGGAACATCCCGCATGGAACGGGTTCCATTTCTATGATCTTATATTCCCGCTTTTCCTGTTTATGGCTGGTGTATCCACGCCGTATTCGGTAGGCCGGGAGCTGGAGAAAGGTAAGAGCCGGAGCCAGTTGTTATTGCGTGTAATAAAGAGGGGACTGGTACTGGTGTTGCTGGGCATCATTTATAATAATGGGTTGCAGCTGCAGCCGGTATCGCAGATACGGTTTTGCAGCGTATTAGGGCGCATCGGGCTGGCCTATATGTTTGCTAATATCATTTATTTGTATACAAAGGAACGGGCGCAAATGATCTGGTTCGCCGCTATCCTGGTGGCGTATTGGCTGCTGCTGAAGTTTACAGCGGCGCCCGGATTTGCGCCCGGTGATCTTACGATGGAAGGGAATTTTGCATCGTACCTCGATCGCTGCATCGTTCCGGGTAAGTTGTACCTGGGTATCCATGATCCGGAAGGATTTACGTCTACCTTCCCGGCCATCAGCACTGCGATGTTAGGAATTCTAACAGGAAATTTATTGCGTAACAACCCTATGTCTCCGGTGAAGAAGGTAGGCATGATGGCGCTTACAGGCGTGGTTTTCCTGGTGCTGGCGCAATTATGGAATCTTGATTTTCCCATCAATAAAAATCTGTGGACCAGCTCATTTGTGCTGCAGGTAGGAGGTATCAGCCTGTTGTTGCTCGCATTTTTCTATTACGTGATTGATATTGCGGGCTACCGGAAATGGGCGTTCTTCTTCCGCGTTATAGGAATGAACTCTATTCTTATTTATATTTCCGGTCACTTTATCGACTGGGGTTACAGCAACAATGTATTTTTTAAATGGCTTGGGCAGTTGGTGGGAGAGCCGTTTGGAGCGGTAGCCCTCAGCATCTCCCTGGTATTTCTAAAATGGTTGTTCCTGTATTTCATGTACAAACAGAAGGTGTTCCTGAAAGTTTAAAGGCTTTCCTTGTTGCGCTTTGCATCGGGAAATCCGGCAATCCGCTTTTTCTGCTCCAGTTCCATTTGGGCCAGCTTTTCTTTTCCCAATGTTTCTGTGAGCAGATCATCTATCGACTTATTCCTGGAATTTGATAACAGTTCCTGGTGCTTATGCTCCGTGTTTGTAAGAATATTTATAACCAGCTGTTTGTCTTTATAATCAATGTCATTATACATTAACAGGGTAGGTTTGTACAGCAGCTGGTATATTTTGAATAGTTTTTTTTCGCCTGTTTTTGTGATGCTGACAAGTTTCGCCCTTTTGTCATCCGGGTCAGTTCTCTCTGTTATATATCCCAGATTTTTCAACTTATTGAGAATGTCAATACCAGTGGTTTGTTCTGTGAAGTTGTATTGTATGACCTGTGTTTTCTTTACTTCTTTTAGCTGGTAGATAGAGTTCAGAAAATAGAACCATTCCAGCTCAAACCCGGGTATTTCCTGTAGCGCCATTTTTGAATAAACCGTTTGCATGCCCGCAAGCCTTCCTATCAGCTTTGCAAATACAGTATCCAGGTCAGGCGGGGTAAGCCCGCTGAATAATTGATTGTTGCTCTCTTTTGCCAAAAAATACATACAGAATTCCGTTGCAGAAACAGTTGTATTCTTTTGAGCATATTCTTCCCAGGCGGTAATCAGCGTTACAAGTTCACTCATAGTTTATATCGGATTCGATGTAAATGTAGCAAAAAATGGTTTGAAAATTTGCTATAATCGATTTTATAACTATTTTTACATCGGAATAGATGTTTTATTGCTATGAATAAAACGGAAATGATCTAAAATGATTTCAAATGAATAACATAACAACAGGTTACCTTACCAGAGCTGAATTGTGGTTGTATATCACAACACTGATCTATTTTCTGATGAACGGGGCGCAGATATTTGAAACCCTTGTATTCGTACCAAAATGGACAGATGCCCCACCTGCTAATTTCAAACTCTTGCTGGATGGGCGGGGAGCAAGTTTGAAAAACTTCTGGATCGTCTTTCATTCATTACATGAAGTTACCTTTATCCTTGCCATTGTCTTCTGCTGGAAAATTGACTTCGCCAGGAACTGGTTACTGATTTTATTTGCCATTCACTTCGCAGTAAGGGTTTGGACGCTGGCTTTCTTTGCACCCAACATTATCAACTTTCAGAAAATAGCCGAAACGCAATCAATGGCGCAAAACTTAGTGAGTAAAACATCACTGTGGCAAACACTCAACTACATCCGGGTAGCCATATTTATCCTGGTTTCAATCGGGCTTATCCCTTTATGTATCAGGGTATTTAATTTACGTCATTGAAAATAGCACCCTTTCTCTCCAATAAATAAATTTTTCCAAACTTTTAATACATTTGTACTTTGTGATAAATTTAGCAAACAGGGATGAAGGGGAAAGATCTGACAAGCCGGGAGGAACAACTGCAGCAGGAGCAATTTACTGCTTACTTCCGCCTGTATGAATATCCCCTTTATTGTTTTGCGCTTAAATCCATCCAATCCGAATTACTCGCCCGCGACATTATCCAGGAAGTATTTATTAAGTTATGGTCGGTCCGCGATCAGTTCAGCGATATCAGGAACATAGAGGATTATCTTTATAAGATGGTGCGTAATAAGGTACTGGACGTACTACGCCAGCTCGCCAACGACCGCAGGTTGCGTGCCGCCTACTTCAATGATCACCAGTGGGAGGAAAGCCGTACCTACGAGAATATTGTAGCCAAAGAATATGAATTTGCCCTGGCAGAAGCCATCAACCAGCTGCCTCCCCAGCGCCGGATCATTTACCAGCTGAGCCAGGTGGAAGGCCGCACCCGGAATGAAATTGCAGCAGAACTCCGCATTTCCCCATCTACCGTAAAAAACCAGCTAACTGCCGCCCTCAGCTATCTCCGCAAAATTGTAGCCGGCCAGATTAAATTATTTTAATTTTTTTCCCCGCCCGATAGGACATCCCCTTTTTTCAAACGTCAGTAATATATAGTCCTGTATCAGGACACGTCACATTAATACTATCGGAGATTGGATCAGGCACATTTTACACATCTTTTCAGGTTATACATTTCCGGCAAATGCTCGCCGGAAGAAAGGAATGAATTCTTTGACCTCCTGGAAGCCAACAAGGAGGACAATACCATGATTTCCCTGCTGGATCAGCTTTATAGTGAAGTAAGACTGGAAACACCGTCGGCTACCTATGTCAATAACCGCGGTGAAATTGACCTGGCTGTTCATCCTGCGGCTCCTGTAAAGGTGGTGCCTTTTTATAAACGCCGCAGTACCATTCGTGTGGCGGCTGCCGCTTCCCTGTTGTTACTACTGGGCACTGGCGCCTGGATGCTTTCCACAAAGCGGAACCCGGCTCCGCTGGCTGCCGGCGGGCAGAAGGGAGAAAAGCTGGAGCTGATTGCGGCAACTACCACCATCCGCACCGGCAACCAGGAACGTAAAGTGATTGTTCTGTCAGACAGTACCCGCATTGTATTGAACAGTGGTACGGAAATCAGGTACCCCGATCAGTTTGATCCGCAGAAAAGGGAAATATTCCTGGAAGGCGAGGCATTCTTTGAAGTGTCTAACGCGGCTGCATGGCCTTTTGTGATACACTCCGCCGGTGGCATGACTACCACCGTACTCGGTACCTCCTTTAATATTAAAGCCTATCCCGGCCGTAGCCAGGCGATTGTGTCTGTTGTTACAGGAAAAGTAAAGATCTCAAAAGATAAAAAAGATATATCCACCCTTATAAAAGGGCAGGAGTTGCATCTCACCATGCTTACCGGTGAAGTGATGCAACGCAATACCATCAGTATTAATACAGCAGGATGGCAAACAGGAGACATCAGTTTCAGTGATGAACCATTGGAAGATATAATGAAAGATCTTCAGATCTTTTACGGCGTAAATATAAAGATCAGCAATCCAGCTTTGGCCAACCTGCTGATCACAACAGGATTTAAGAAGAACACATCTGTTGACAGTGCCCTTGATATAATATGTGAACTGGCCAATGCGAAGTACGCCAGGAATCAGGACGGTTACGTAGTTTACTGACTACACATTTAAATCAACCAATTAAAGTACGAGATGACAAAAAAGATTGTTGCAGTGCTGCTGGCATTGCTATGCCTTAACTATTCCCTTTCTTATGCACAGCAAAAAGAAGACAGGGTTACCCTGCACCTGACCAATGCCACACTGAAAGAAGTGTTTCGTCAAATGCAAACGCAAACAGGGAAGTATTTTGGTTACCAGTCGAAAGACCTGGAAGGGCTTCCCCGTCTGCAGTTCGATTGTAACAATGAGCCGCTGGAGGATGCCCTGAAACAGCTGTTGCGTAACACCGGTTTAACCTTTGCGGTAAAAGGCAATAATGTGCTGATCAAAAAAAGCCCGGAAACACCCGCCGGCGCCCGGCAGGTGGACATTGCCACCACCCGTGCGGGAAACAGAACGATATCGGGAAGGGTAATCAACAGTGAACAACAGGGTATACCAGGCGTAAGTATCCTGGGCCTGCTGTCAAAGAAAACGGCCTTCACTAACGACAACGGGGAATATTTTATCCAGATACCGGAAGATGAAACGATGCTGTCTTTTTCCAGCGTGGGATTTCAAAACCGGAACGTGATGATGGAAGCCGCAAAAACGTATAATGTAACCCTGCAGGAACGGGTAGGCAACCTGAAACAGGTGGAAGTAGTTTCCACCGGTTATGTAAACCTGCCCAAAGAACGCGCTACCGGCTCCTTTGGAGTAGTCACTGCAAAAGACCTGGAAAAGATCCCGGTGCCCAATGTGCTTCACCGGCTGGAAGGCCAGGTGGCCGGCGTGCAGCTGAACCTTACAGAATCTGATAACAGTTTTGTATATACCAACCTGAATGGCGCCGTGCAGGGAAACGGCAGTTATGATATTACCATCCGGGGCGCCAGCACACTGAACAATGATGTAAATAAAAAACCGCTGGTGGTAATAGACGGATTTCCTACGGAGATGGATATACGCACTATTAATCCCGCTGATGTGGAACAGATCACCTTCCTGAAAGATGCGGCAGCGGCCTCTATCTGGGGCGCCCGCGCATCTGCCGGTGTAATTGTGATCACCACCAAAAAAGGAAAAATAAATGATGGCGCTCCACGCATCTCTTTCTCTGCAGGATTAGGCATAAACGGCAAGCCGAGGTTATCCTCGCTGCCGCTGATGAATGCCACACAAATGATCGACTATGAGCAGGAGCTGGTAAACAAAAGATTTATCACCGATCCCACCAGTTTGCCCGCTGCCAGTCAACGGCCCATCAGCGAGGCAGTAGATTGGATGTTCCGGCTTAAAAGAGGCGAGGTAACCCAGGCACAGGTAGATGCTGCATTTGCAGTACTGAAAGGACGCGATTCCAGGAAACAGGTGGAACAATACCTGCTTACGCCCGCTTCTACCAGCCACTACGATCTCAATGTGAGCGGCGGCACCGGGAAACATACTTACTTCGTTTCCGGCGCCTACGATAAAGAAAACACCAGCACCAAAAATACGTTCGGGGAAAGAATGACCCTGACGGCCAACCAGGAATTTACCTTCTTTAAAAATGTGACCCTGTCTGCCAACCTGCGTGGAAGCTGGTTTCGCTACCGCACCGGCGGACAAGGGATCAGTGTATACGGCCGTTCCCCCAACCCGCTGATGCCTTACGATCAGCTGGTAGACGATAACGGCAACAGCGTAAATTATGCACGCGCCTATTACTCCGGCCGGCTCAGCAGCCTGGAGGCAAAGGGTTATATGCCCTGGCGCTACAACTATATCAATGAACTGGCCCTGTCAGATAATACCACCAATGAAAGTAACTACGCTGCTACCTTTGCCTTAAATATCCCGCTGTATAAAGGTTTGAGCTTTAATGCCCAGTATATGGCAGAACGGGCTTCTTCCGGCGCAAAAAACTTTAACAGCGACAGCTCCTACTATACCCGCAATATGCTGAATACCGCTACCTCCATTGATGCAAATGGTAAACTGGTATATGGTATTCCCCTGGGCGGTATCATGGAAACAACGGATTATTCAAAAAATAATTACAGCATCCGCGGACAGCTTAACCTGGACCGGAACTTTTCAGGTAATCACCAGGTGAATGCCCTGCTGGGTATGGAAGCCCGGCAAACCATTGATGGCTCCGGCAGCAACCGCATGTTTGGCTTTAATACACAAACGCAGTATAGCAAGCCGGTAGATTATGTAACCCCGTATGTAACGGTAGACGGCTACCAGTCGGTAGTGCCATATGGCGTAAACTATTCCTCCAAGCGCAGGCGTTATCTTTCTTACTATGGCAATTTTTCGTATACCTATGCAGGTAAGTATACCCTGTCGGGGAGCGCACGATACGACGACTACAATAACTTTGGTCTCGATAAAAAGTACCGCGCAAAACCTTTCTGGTCGGCCGGCGCAGCCTGGGCATTGTCCAAAGAGGACTTTATGCAAAACGTTAGCTGGGTAAGCGGACTTACACTGCGCGCTACCTATGGTATTAACGGTAACATCAGCACCACCGCATTGCCATACGATCAGCTATACCTGCTGAACGACTATCAATACCCCTTTGATCCTTATTCAACGGTGGGATCACCGGCCAATCCATCGCTGCGATGGGAACAAACCGGCGTGTATAACGTAGGACTGGACTATGCGTTGTTTGATAACCGCCTGAACGGAGCCGTAGAATTCTATTATAAAAAAGGCACCGACCTCTTTGCTTCGTTCCCGATCGACAATACCGTGGGCTTTGATAATATCACCCGCAATACTTCTTCCCTGACGGGCAAAGGAATTGATTTGTCGCTCGGTGGCAGCATTATCCGCAACAAAGAATTTGAATGGTCTGCCAACCTGGTATTCGCCTATAACACCAATAAGGTAACAGATGCGAGATATAATGTTACCAACTCCCTGCTGCAATCCGGGGGTGTTGGCGGTCCTATAAAAGGATTCCCCACAGATTACCTGATGGTTTTCCGTTACGCCGGCCTGGATCGCAACGGCAGCCCCCGCGTGATAGGAGGTAAGGGAGATACATTGACTATCTATCAATCGCCCAAAGATATCAGCGATCTGAAAAACGCCGGCCGTTTATCGGCTCCGTATTTTGGTAGTCTCCGGCAAACGGTCCGCTACAAAGGGTTCTCTTTGTTTGTACTGGTTACCTATAAACTGGGCTATGTATTCCAGCGGCCGGTACCCGGTGATTACCCTGGCCGTTACGGGTTTCAGAACTACGACTATAACAAACTCGTGGATCAGCGCTGGCGTAAACCCGGTGATGAAGCCTTCACCAATGTGCCCGGCCTCAGTGGTAACAGCACCGGGCAAATCAGGTACGCGAATGCAGATATCAATGTACTGCCCGGCGATCATATCCGGTTACGCGAAGTGTCGCTCACTTATAACGTGCCGGCAGCATTGTTCCACCGCCTGCCTGTTAAGGGTATTTCCCTTACCGGTGCAGCCAGGAACCTGGCGTTACTGTGGACAAAAAACGAAGATGGCATAGATCCGGATTTTCCGCCGAGCGCCCGGAATGTAAAATTGCCGCCATCTGCATCGTATAATTTTTCACTGAACGTCAGCTTCTGATTTTACTTCAAACCGCAGTCAAATGAAACGATATAAAATATTTCTCCTTTTTATTGTTGCCGGCACACTTATCCAGGCTTGCAGCAAATACACCGATATAAAAACCGAAGGCGCGCTTACACCTTCCGACTATGTGAACTACCGGTACCTGATGAATAACCGCCAGGATCTGGAACGTTCGGTAGATATGCCGGATATGACCGCAGATGATATTGTATACAATGATGCCGCTATACAACAGGGTTTATCGGCCGAGTCACGCAATGCCTATATGTGGGCGGCGCAATACTATGACGTGGTAGCTGCAGACCCCGACTGGAAAATACTCTACGCTAATATCTATCCCTGCAATCTGGTGATCAGGGATGTAATGAACAGTAACGGCGGTACTACACAGCTGAAAAAGCAGGTATTGGCAGAAGCCAGGGTACACCGCGCATACAGCTATTTCACGCTGGTAAACATGTATGGTAAACAATACAATGAGAGCAGCAAAGCTACCGACCTGGGAGTGCCTTTACTGCTGGAACCCGATGTGGCCATTGTAGCTACCCGTGCTACGGTACAACAGGCCTACGATCAGATATTGACCGATCTGCAGGCTGCTGTTCCTGATTTGCCGGAGAAAAATACCTACAATATTTATCCCTCCAAAGCTGCGGCCTATGCGTTGCTGGCAAGAGCCTACCTGCAAATGGGACAGTATGCGGAGGCAGAAAAAAATGCAGATAACGCGTTGATGATCCAATCAGGGTTACTGGACCTGCCCACCCTGAGCAGTTACCCGCAACGCACAGATAACCCGGAAATCATTCTTTCCAAAACAGCAGGAATGAGCCACCAGTATTCCGCTATGCAGGTAATGAGCAGCCAGTTGCTGTCGTTGTACGACACCAAAGATTACCGCTACAGCTATTTTACAAGTAATTACACTTTATCCGGAAATACTTACCGCGTTTATTCCAAAGAAGCGGTGATTGGCGGTAACCGCAATATTGGTCCCTCTGTACCGGAGATGCTGCTTATCAAAGCAGAGTGCCGGGCCAGGGCAGGAGATGCAGGCGGCGCTATGAGCGCTATCAATACACTCCGGGCCAAACGCTTTGCGGCACTCGATTTTACGCCGATGACCGCCACCAGTGCAGCCGATGCGTTGGTAAAAGTATTACAGGAAAGAAGACGGGAATTATGCTTCACCTGCATCCGCTGGTTTGATCAGAAACGTCTTTTTACCGACAGCCGTTTTGCGGAAAATATTACCCGTACCAATTTTGCCACCGGCGAAACATATACGCTTACGCCTGGCAGCAACCGGTACCTGTTTCCCATTCCGCAGTATAATATCCAGCTGAATCCATCGCTGGAACAAAACCAGAGATAAACACTAAAAGCAATCTTCAGATGAATAAAGTAAAAATGGCCTTTGTGATGCCGTGTGTGTTGTTCTCCGGAATGGCCTTTTCACAACAGGCAATGAAACTATCGCCGGAAAGGGCTATAGCAGGGGATTCAGTCACCATCAGCTATAACCCGGAAAACACCAGGCTGAAAGGACAGGCGCCTGTTAGTGGCGTGATCTATCTCTATAACAACAATCAATGGGAAGCGCACGACCTGCAAATGAAGATGACCGATTCAGGCTGGGTAACCCGGTATTATTTACCGGAGAAAACCGCGTTGCTGGTATGTAATTTCTCCGCCAACGGCATTACGGATAAAGGCGGCACGCCAACTTATGCCACCATGTTGTCCACTCGTGATGGCCGGCAAATGGCTACTGCATACGCTGCATGGGCTTTTCTACGCACACCTTCCTTTATAGGTGAAGTACCGCCCGCGGTAGATGATACGGTGAAGATCACCAACGAAGTAGCGATGTTCTGGATGAACAACGAACTCCGGTATCACCCGGAAAGCAGGCGTCTTATTTTTTATAACGCCATGAAGATCCTGAAAAGCACCGGCGAGAAACGCGCTGATACCGTCATCCGCCGTGAAATTAATTATATAAGTAGTTTGAAAGATGTTACCGAAGCGGAATTAATGGATGTAAGTAAAGCGTATAGAAATTTGTTGGGAGACAGGAACCGCGCCGACTCCATGAATAATGTGATCATCGCCCGTTTTCCTTCAGGAGTGGCAGCGAGAGACGCTATGGTGTTCAAAATGTTCAAGGGGCCAGCCGGTGGCCGCTATCCGATATGGCAGGAGTTTGTGAAAAAGTTTCCGCCGCAGCAGTTTGAAGGAGTGAATACGGAAATACAGCAGATGTATTATAACAAGGCTTTTCGCAGCGTTGTTTATGAAAAGGTAATGGCCGGTAAAAACCTGCAATACCTGGATGAAATAATGGACGTGGCGCCTTTCGAAGCCCTCACAGAATTTCATCGCCTCCTGATCATGAACGCGCTGGCACACGATGAAATTAAACTGGCAGATGCATTTCCATACTCCAAAAAACTGGTGGAGCGCATCGAAGCATATGCCACTAACAGGAGCGACGCCGCCAGCCGGTTTTATTCGCCGCTGCAATGGAAAGAACAGGTCCTGAAATTTGCGTTACCCGCCTTTATGGGACACGCCTCCCTGCTGCATAAACAAGGCGATGATAAGGCCGCCCTGCAATGGATGGAGAAAGTAAAAGAGCAACCGGGCGCTGAAAGGGCTGATTTTCTCAGCTTGTATGCTACCTTACTGGAAAATACCGGCCGGCATGCAGATGCCATGCAGATTGCTGAAAACGCCACCAGGGCCAATAAGGCAACGCCGGAAATAATTGCGCTGCTGAAACAGGAATATGTACGCAAACACAAAAAAGAAACAGGGTTTAATGCTTACTTCGAAGGCATGAAAAGCGCCGATGTATTATCTGCAGAGCAGGAAGCATTGCGCGCACAACTGATCCGCAAACAAGCGCCGGGCTTTAAACTGGAACAACTCACCGGCGGCGTAGCCGATCTAGCCAAAATGAAAGGCAAAATTGTAGTGTTGGATTTCTGGGCTACCTGGTGCGGACCCTGCAAAGAAGCCATGCCGGGCATGCAGATGGCGGCAGATAAATACAGCAAAGACAAGAACGTAAACTTCTTCTTTATTGCCACCCAGGAAACCAAACCGGACTACCGCGACCAGATAAAAAAATTCCTTCAGTCGAAGAATTTGCACCTGAACGTATTACTCGATGCTAAAAGCAGTACCTCCGGTCACCTCGATGATACCTATAACAAATACGCCCAAACATTGTCTTTCTCCGGCATCCCGGCAAAGGCGATCATTGATCAGCATGGAATAATCCGTTGGCTGGGAATTGGTTACAAAGGAAGTCCGAGCGCCCTGGCAGACGAGATATCTTATATCATTGAGTTATTAAAGAAAGAAGGATGAGTAACGCAGGGAGGTTTTTAGTTGTAATCGTTATCTGCATGATGGTGTGCCTGCCGCGGGTATATAGCCAGGCAGACGCGCCCCAAAGCAGGAATGTTTATTTCAGCAACAAAGATAAAAGTATCCGTTTCGGTGGTACCCTTACCATTCCGGCTAACCGCAAAAGCTTTCCCGCCGTGGTATTGTTATCCGGCACCGGTAAGCAGGACCGTGATGGTACAATGGCCGGCCATAAAATGTTTAAGGCATTGGCAGATTCGCTTGCCGCAATGGGCGTTGCGGTACTCCGTACAGACGACCGCGGCACCGGCGAAACAAATGGAGTGTATGAAACTGCCACTACCAAAGACTTTGCAGACGATGCACTCGCTGCCATCAACTATCTGCGGCTGCAGCCTGGCGTCACCAGAACAGGATTGATCGGGCACAGCGAAGGTGGCGCTGCCGCTATCATCGCGGCTGCAGCAAGTAAAAATGTGGCTTTTGTGATCACACTCGCCGGACTGGCTACCAGCGGCATCGAGGCACTGAAGCTGCAAAACAGCGCTATCATTGATGCTGCGCCCATTTCAGCGTACGATAAAAACCGGCATCATACCATCACCACACTGATGTTTGATACCGCCTACCGCTACGCCTATACGCCGGAGCTGGAGCCACGGCTCCGCGCTACCTATGCGGCATGGAAACATGCGGACGACAGCGCCTACGCAAAAGATAAAGCCGGGGAAGAAGATCACATGCGCTTCTTCCTGGAATCTTATATCCGGCAGGCCACCGGCCCCTGGTACCAGTATCACCTGCGGCACAACCCTGCGCCATTCCTGCAGCAGATTAAAGTACCCTTTCTGGCGCTGAACGGCGATAAGGACATCATGGTGCCTTATAAGGAAAACCTGGCTGCCATCGCGGGAAGCGGCAACCCACAGGTAACCGTGAAAGTATTGCCGGGTTTAAATCATCTTTTCCTGCATTGCGAAAGCTGCACCAATGAGGAGCTGCCCCGGCTGAAAGGTGATATTGCCCCGGAAGCCTGGGCTGCGATAAAAAACTGGATGCAATCGTTTTTATAAAATCAAAAATCAAAGAGTGATGATGGCCATCCCTGTCAGGGGATGGCTTTTTTGGTTATAGCCCTGACCGGCCTTCACAGGGGTGAAATAAAACTAAAGGAGACTTTGCAGATATATTAATATTTCTTACTTTGGAACAAATTAATACTTCGTAGCCCCGGTTAGTTATTCCTTATCCCTAATACTTACACACATGAAAAGACTCCTTTCATTATTATTGCTATTGCCTGTAGCAGATCTGTACGCGCAATCACCTGATACCATCCTGATTAATTACCAGGACTTACCCAAATCAAAAATAAAACGCCGTGTAAGTCATGGGAATATGGTTGTACTGGAGATCATCAACATTAATAAAAGCCGCTACAATATCCAGGTAAATAATACCAGCACTAATTTCTTCCTGCAACAACCTGAAATTCTTTCAAAACTGGATGGATCATCCCTGGAACTTAATACCTCGGAGGATCCTAAACCGCCCGCCGGGCCCGCATTTTCATTTAATGATGGCGCTTTGAAACTGAAAGCCCTGTGGCAGGCGGAGCTAACTCCTTTTAAAGCAAGCTATAAAAAGTTGAATGATAAGCTGGACAATTACTGGGAGAGCCTGAAGAAATTTAAGAAAGCAGTAGAGGTACTGCAACATAGTTTATACTATAAAAATGAACTGATCGCAATAAAGGATGCCTGCGATGGTACTTATCCCCAGGCAGAGAAAAACCTGCTCGCTGCCACCACCACTTTTGTCAACAATAATAAAATCGGGGAAGAAACAGCCGCTGCATCAAAAGAACTGTTGCTTGCCCAGGTGACGAATATCCTGGACCATTATACGCAGGTAGCCACTACTGAAAAGGCAACCCTGGAGCAACTGGTGAAGGAAATTAATGAAGCCGCAAAGCCTTTTAAAGAAGATGCAGATAAGCTGATGGCAAAGCTGTTAACGGTAAAGAAAACTGCGAAAGCAGATGATTTTACCAATGATAACCTTATCCTCGATAAGGCAATCAGGGTGACCAATGAAAGAGTGGAAACCATGCAATCCAATGAGGAGGCGGTTAAAAAAGGCATCGAAATTATTGATAGCTATAAACTACTCGATCAGAAGAATTTAATAGTGAATAGTTATAAAGTCATTAACCCGGTAAATTATACAATAAGACAGGCAGCCATTGCAGATAAAGATGAACTGAAATTTGATATTAAGATAGAACCCAAAGACAACACCATTTGCGCCGATCCGGGTATACAAACCCACGTTATTGTCAGAACGTATGGTGGGTTTAAACTCGATTTCAGTACCGGCTTCTTTCTGAACTTCGGGAATAACAATTTTTTTGATCAGTCTTACCGGCTGGACAGCATCAGCGGCGATCCGGATAATGTGAAAATAGAAAAAAATGATAACCGCAATAAAGTAGTACCCGCCCTCGGCGCATTGATGCACGTTTATTACAGAACAGGGTGGGACTTTCAGCCTGCATTGGCCGTAGGCGTAAGCCTGTCTACCGGATCTACCACAAAGTTTAATTATCACCTGGGCGTTTCTGCCGCTATAGGCCGTGAACAACGGTTTATTGCCAGTTTTGGATGGACGCTCACGCAGGCAACATTGCTTTCGTCAAAATACCAGGAAGGACAGATCGTACCAAAAGCAACTATGGGAACAACAGTGGAAACGGAGTCTTTTTACAAATGGGGAAATTTTCTGGCAATCACCTATAATCTCACCAGGTAATGGCAAAGTATATACTGTTAGGCGCAGCCATCATGCTGCTGCTGGCGCAATACAAGGCGTACAGCCAGGTTGCCCCGGCTATACAACCGCTTAATGATACCATACCGGCGGATAGTAATTTTCTTTTTTCATGCGGTTTTGTGAGTAGTGAGCTGGAAGATGAATGCATTCCGGATATGCAGCCGTCATTAAGTGCGGATGGTTTTACTCCTGCAAAGGTCATTCTTAAAATCCAGCAATTATTAGGGGTGGATAGCGATAACCAGGTGGCCGCAAATTTCATCCTGTACGAATGCAGTTTCCCCGGACCGGTGTTTAAAGCGGTAATGACCCGGGGCGACAGTACCCGGTATATTTTATACAATCGTGGTTACCTCAATAAATTAGTAGCCCAGAATACAGACTGGGTAGCCTTTGCAATCTTCGCGCATGAAGTGGGCCACCATTTCCTGGGCCACTCTGTCCGGAGCCAGGCGTTGACCTATGCCCTTTCCCGGCAAAGGGAATTAACGGCAGATTTTTTCTCCGGGTATATTATCAAGAAGCTGGATGGAACATTAAAGAACGCGGAGTCGGGCATTATGGCGGTTGATAAACATCCTCCCCCGGAACTCGAAGCAGGTTGCAGTCACCCTACCAAAGCCAAACGGCTGCTGGCAATAGCGAAGGGCTATGATTTCGTAAATCAGCCCGGCGCCTCCCTGAGCAGCTTTTTAAACATCGACAGCCTGGTGAGGGCCGAAGGGATAGAACAACTGCTTAACCGCACTAACCAGTTGTATCAGCAGCAGAAATTCCAGCAGGCGCTGGATCAGATCGACAAGTTATTTGATAGGGTTAGCAGCAACCAGCTCCCCATGATGTTTAATAACAGGGGACAAATAAAGCTGAAGCTGAACCAGGAGATTTCTGCATTGGAAGATTTCAACAAGGCAATAATGATTAATAATAAACACGCCGAATTTTTTGAGAACAGGGGCAGGCTGAAAACGCAGCTGGCTAATGAGATCAATATCAAAGAAGCGAAAAAAGACCTGGACAGGGCTAAGTTGCTGAAGCAACAGCAGCGTGTGCAATGATACAGCCCGTAGTTTTTACTGCTGTTCAAAAGAAGAAATATCCACGTAGTACCTGCGTGGATTATTTCTATCTATGTATACGTCTATTTTTTTATCAGGGCCAATCGCCGGGGTAGGGTCAGACCAGATAAAGCCACTCTTGAAATGGCGGCTTTCCCCGGTGAGCGGATCTTTCCAGTGGCACCGGATAAAAAAAGGATGACGATTGTTAACGTGAACAAACCGGTTAGTGTCCACCAGGTCAAAATCGGCCTGCACCAGCAGCCCCGATTGTTTCAGCTGGTCACTGCGCGAGTGGCTCACCTTTCTCACAATATAATAACCCAGTCCGATCAGGCTGAATACTAACCCGAGGCCACCAACGATGATAACGCCAAAATACTCCCTCCAGCCGGCTATTGTCGCATCATCCGGATTTTTGGGATCATAATACATGCCAACGCGTTCCCCGATTTCATAGCCGGCAGGATTGGAGGAAACGCTGGAAATATAGCGATGCTTCACACCTGCTTCATCGTAATAGGTAACCACCGGGGCGTAAGACCGCTTGCCTTTGGCTATCAGGTCAACCACTGTTCCGCTGGTTTTTACCGCGGAGGCATTGAATTGGCGGATATTGTAGTATATCACCGAGGCGCCGGCAACCATCAGCAAACCAATCCCCAGGAAGATATTAAAAGTAAGCGATACTGAACTACGTTTCATGCAGGCGAACAAATTGGGTAAGGGTGCAAGATACCAAATTGTACAGATAAGGAAACAGGGCGCCTTCCGGGCATTAAACAGGAATGAATAAAGTGAATAAGCCTGGCTGGATAAATAGCTGTAATTTTAGTAAAGTGCAGTATTCTCCTGACGACAACCAATAATCAAACTATGAATGCCCTCGGAAAATCTGTTAAAAGAGTGTATGTACTCTTATTTGCCCGGAAGGTCTTTTATCCTGTGAACCTCTTTCTATATAAGCTAAGTATGTTTGGCCTGGGTATCAGGAATCATGAGAATGATACCGTATCCGGGGAAAAGGCGTTTATAAAATTCCTGAAAGCCCGCCGGAAGCTCGACGCCGGGGTGATCATGGATATTGGCGCCAACATGGGCAACTATTCGGTTATGCTGAGAAAGAACGGCATTACCCTTCCCATCTTTGCTTTTGAGCCACACCCCGCAGCATTCCGCAAGCTAAGCGCCGTAGCGGGAGCATACAATTTCACCGCCATACCACAGGGAGCAGGAGAAGTGAGCAGCACCGCCACTATTTACGATTACCAGGGAGATGGCGGCTCGGAACATGCCAGCATGTATAAAGGCGTGATAGAACATCTTCATAAGGGAAAAGCCGAGGAAGTGGCCATTGCACTTACTACCATCGACGAATTTGTAGCACAACAGGAGATCTCCCGGATAGCATTGCTGAAGATAGATACAGAAGGACATGAACTCAGTGTGCTGAAAGGAGCCCGGCAAACCATTGCCAGCGGACTGGCGGATGTAATACAGGTAGAGTTCAATGAAATGAATATCATCTCCAGAACCTTCTTCAAAGATATTGTAGACATATTACCGGGCTACGACTTCTACCGGTTGCTACCCGACGGGCTCAAAGCCCTGGGAGAATACAACAGTACCAGCTATGAAATCTTTTCCTTCCAGAATATTGTAGCCCTGAAAAAGTCCTGGCATTAATAAGCATTCTTATCGCCTTTGATCATATTCATCAATGTCTGGAAAATGATCTGGCAGTCGAGCCAGAAGCTATAGTTTTCAATATACCACAGGTCAAAGTCTACACGTTTCTGCATCTGGCCGGAGATCCTCGTTTCCCCCCTGCAACCATTCACCTGCGCCCAGCCTGTAATACCCGGCTTTACTACATGCCGCAGCATATAATTTTGTATGGTGTTTTTAGATTCCTGGTGTAAAGGAATGGGATGAGGGCGCGGACCTACCAACGACATATCTCCCATCAGCACATTAAAAAACTGTGGCAGCTCATCGAGATTTGTTTTGCGCAGGAAACGTCCAACTGAAGTAATGCGGGAGTCGTTCCGGGTGGCCTGGAGATATCGGCCGCTGGCGTCTACCACGTTGCTGTTCCTGGTCATGGACCGGAACTTATAACAGGTGATCTTTTTATTCTTCAGTCCCCAACGCTCCTGTTTGAACAGCACCGGTCCCGGTGAAGATAGTTTAATCAGTATCCCGATAAGCGGAAACAGCCAGCTGAATACGGTAATAAAAAGCACCGTGGTGAAGCAGAGCTCAAAAAGGCGTTTGAACCGTTGCTTCGCCAGGTCATCCAGCGGAGAAGTACGGATCGTTAACAGCGGGAATTTGCCAAAGAAGTTCATACTGGCTGTAGAGGTGCAGAAGCGGTGACAATCTGCGATGATCCTTACCCGTTTGGCTTCCTTCTCACTGGTAATAATAATATTTTCCATTTCCGTGTTTAAGGTTTCAGGCAGGGCAACAATTACATCGTCTATTTCATGGCTTTCCAGGATCCTGGTGAGATCGGATATTTTGCCCAGGTACTGGCCGTTCAGATAGGGATTGGTTTGCTCATCCACAAAACCAACGCACCGGTAACCAAAATGGTCGTTGGATAAAATTGTTTTGTAGAACGTCATACCGGTATCGCCGGTACCTACTATGAGGATGTTTTTTATATTATAACCGTTGGACCGCAACCGGAGCAAAGATTGCTTTACAATAAACTTAACAACCGTAATGCTTACAAAAGTAAGGAACGCATAAAGCAACGTGAACGTCCTGGGATAAGGATAGTATTTAAAGCAGTAGAAGAACAGGAACGTGAAGAAACAGGCGTGAAGCAATACTGTTTTAAGAATGGCCACAAATTCGTAGGAGAACGACCTCGTTCTGAATTCGTCGTATAAATGCAGCGACATGCCAATGACGGTCCATGCGATGATGCTGATGCAGAGCAATAGCAGGTTAAAGCCGGAAAAGAATACATCTCCCAAACCCGAAATATATTCACGGGTAGCCAGGAAAGCCAGTATAAGCACTACATAATCGATCAGGAGTCGTAGCAGGAAATTAATGTGGTTGCCGGGTTTCATAACGTTCTCAATTAAAAGATGATGGATAGTATGGATGGCAACAGGTTATGAATGACAATCATTATCAGTTCAGGATCGTATTAAATACCTGTAAAAATTTGTTTTCAATATGTTTGATGTCGAAATTCCTTTCAGCATATGCCCGTCCGTTATGACCCATTTCCTGTCTTAGTGCCGCATCTGCCAGCAGCGTTTCAATATGCTGACAGAAGCCCTGTTCATTATCCGGCGAAATGCAATAGCCGGCCTTGTTATCCAATACAATAGCGGCGCTCAGGTTATCTGGCGGCATGGCCAGTACAATTGGCTTTTTCGCGCACAGGTAAGTGAGTACTTTCGATGGCACGGAATAGGTACCCGCATCATTTTCCAGTATGGCCAACAGGATATCCGCGGCGCCCAGCACCTGGCTCATATCCCTGAAATCCTGGAAGGGCAGGAGCAGCAGGTTGTCCAGCTGCAGTTTCTCTTTTTCTTTTTGCAGGAATGCGGCGCCCAATCCTTCGGAGATAACAATAAACACCACGTTTGTATGCCTGCGGAAATAAGCCGCCGCGGCGGACAGCATAGATGGATTGTGTTTTAATCCAAGTGTGCCCGAATAAATAATGCAGGTTTTATCTGCTACCTGGTGCCGGTGGGCCCAGTCGTTATTTTTAGCGGTGAGCGTTATTTCCCGGAGCGGTGCCCAGTTGGGGATACACGTTACCTGTTTTGGATGCACCTTCCATTTGTCGAAAAGATCGCTGAAGTCTTCGGTAATACTGATTACATGCGCGCTTTTCTTCAGCAGTTTTATTTCCAGTTTTTTAAAATAATACCAGATGGGGAAACTGGCGAATCCCAGCCTGCGGCGGGCAATTTGCCGGATGGCAATGGTGTAAATATCCTGGCACCAGTATACAAATTTGATTCCTTTCCGGATGCAGTATTGCTGCACATGTTGCTGAACAAACAACGGTGTTGTGCCGCTCAGCACCACGTTGGGTTGAAAAAGATCCAGTTTGTCGGTCAGTTGCCGGGCGTATTCAATTTCCTGTTTTCTTCTTTTTAACAACGAGTATTTGTCGAATTCACCCTTGATCATAATGGGTAGTATGGTAAGTCCCTGCATGGGCAGGTCTTCAAAGTTTCCTTTGGGCGACTGGAAAGAAACAGAGTAAGCATGCAATACTTCATGCCCGCTTTCAGCGAATTGCCGGCTTAGCTGTAAGGTAAAGGCGTGGCCGGAATGGTCGTTAACTACAATTTTCATCCTTTCTTTCTTTTATATAAAAGATCCATTTGCAGGATCTGTAATTTTTCCGATTGCAGGAATCCTACAGGAGCTATGAATTCAAATCCCAGTTCTTTCACAAAATGGTGCATCTCATCAAACAATGGCTCGCCGTCATACATCTGAACAAAAGAGGTTTCAAACAGGAGGTAATCAATTTGCCGCAAACTGTGCAACGCTCCTTTTAGTACTTCTTTTTCAAAACCCTGAACATCCATTTTCAGTAGTACGGGAGGGATAAAAGGAAGTTTATGACGGAGGTCGTCCAGGCGCTGTACGGGCACCTGTATCCGGTTAGAAGTAGCTGTTTTTGGGAGCATATTTTTTTGCAGATCAGACACGTGCAGCGCCGAGCTGGCGTGTGAATACGCGTTGCTGTAAAATTCCAGCGTTCCGGTGGAGTTGCCCAGCGCCATGTTGTAGGTGTTGATGCTGGTGAGCCTGCGGGTATTACGTTGCAGCAGGCGAAACACTTCCGGCAGGGGTTCAAAGGAATGGATCCGCGCCTGGGGGTAAAAGTGACTGGCAGCTACAGCAAACTGGCCCTGGTTGGCGCCTACATCTATAATTACGCCCAGCGACGGGATATAGTGCCGGCAGTTGTGTAAGATCTGCGTGGAGGCTACGGAGGCGCCTTTTTCCAGCAACGAGGTAAGGCCCCTGCGGGAGGTCAGGAATACTTTTACGGTGTCTGCAATTTTGAAAATAATACTCATGTCGAGAATTTGTAGTTCCAGCAATCTTTGTAAAAACCAATTGTTTCCTGTACGCTTTTATCCCATGTGAATTGTTGTACCTGTTGGAGTCCTTGTGTAATCAGTTGTTGTTTGAAGGTGTCATTTTCAAGTGATCTTATTTTTTCTGCAAACAGCAGGGGATCGGCCCTGTCGGCCATCAGCCCGGCGGTTCCTACTACTTCGGGCATGGAGGTCATGCTGGTGGTTACTACGGGGCAACCGGCTTTCATGGCTTCTCCCGGCGGAAATCCGAAACCTTCATAAGCGGAGGTATAGAGCAGGCAGAAAGCATGATTGTATAGTATATTGAGGTCGGCCTGGCTTACAGTGGGGAAAATATGATAGCGGCCGGCCAGTTTTTCTTTCATCATGCTGATCTCGTTTTTATTCCACGATTCTCCGCCAATTACTACCAGGTGATAGGATGAAGGCAGTAACTCCATTGTTTTTACCGCCATGAAAAAGTTTTTATAATTTCTGCGCGCACCTACATAGAGAATGAATTTTTTATGAAGATCTATTTCCAGCGAACAGCTCACCGGCAGCTGTTTGTTGATGGGGTAGAAGTCGCCGGCAATGCCATGATGAATCACTTTTACTTTTGCGGGATCTATGTCGGGGTAAAAGTGGAGCAGTTCTTTCCGGGTGCTGTCTGAAATGCAGATGATCCCATCGGCCCGCCTGATGCCGTATGCTTTTTGCAGGGTATTGGCGAGGCCGCGGGGAAACTTCGAGGCCAGTTTCCGTTCGTGCGCAAAGTCATGTACCGTCAGGATGTTGAGGATATTTTTCTGGGGGGAAACGCGCAGGTAACCTCCGTGAAAAACCGCTGCCGCCGGAAGCTGGTAGCGCACCGGCAGATAGCGGAGATACTTGCTGGGAATCCAGCTTTCACGGATACAGTTGAACCGGTGGTATTCTATTTTCCGTTCAAAGATATTATCGGACCCCGGGCGTGCGTTTAAGAAACCGATGGACAGCCCGCTGTTGCACATGCCGGACAACAGCTCGTACCAGTAAGCAGATACGCCACCTGCTTTCTGAATAGAGAATACGATATTGTCCAAAAATACCTGCATCATTTTTCGTTTACGGATTCATTATTATATGCGCAGAGTAATGCTACTATTATCAGGAAAAGATCTATCTGGCTGAAAAAGAAACACACCACCACATACGCCAGGTAGTTGCGCTGAAAAGGCGGCACATCCGGTCCTGTTCTGGTAAGTATCAGGAAAAAGAAGAACAGGGAAACGGCCCCGAATTCTGCCAGGATAAAGAACCAGCGCATATTGAGATTGCGCCCGCCAACTCCCTCTATGCGGCTCTGGTAGCTGAGCTGCCCGAAGAAATAACTCGAAGGAATAAAGGTGCTGTTGCCTGCGCCGTAACCAGATATCAGCAAATAAGGCTCATCCCGGAGGAAATCCACCACCGGCAGTTCCATATCCCTTTGCAGCGGAATGCCGAGAATGATATTATTCTTACCCCATATTTCGGTATCATAACGGTAAGCGGATCTTTCAAAGAGCATCTGGTATACCGGCTGATTACGGTTAGCCATATAGTGTTTCAGGAAGTATTCCTTAGAGGCGGCTACCCCAAGAAAAAGGACAACGATCATACCCAGGGTGCTGAGTACTTTCCATCTTACCGACATCAGTTTTGGCAAACATAAATACAGGAGCCCGCCACCGAGGATATTGACCCAGAACGTTTGGGAAGAAGTGAGTATGCCTGCTACCATCATTATCGCTGTGGCCTTGTAATTCCGGTCTTTTATAAACAAAGGGATTGCTAAAGAAAGGAAGGCGCTGAATATTTTAGGTTCCCCGAATAATGCCTGTACCCGCAATCCCAGCGGGCCATTGATTTCCTGCATCAGGTAACGGCTTTGCAGCCCAAGCAGCTCACTTAATGCCACATTCCGGAAAATAAGCTGTACGGAAATCTGGATAAGGGCAATGATACAGGATATACCAGCAATTTTCCTGATGGTGGCAGCAAACTGCCCGAATGAAAGCTGCTGCCGGTCCTGTACTATCCTGGCGCCAATAGCAAACCAGGGAAGATAGGTTTTCAGGTAGAAGTAAAGAGGCTTTGTATAGAAAACAAAGAGTTTACCATCGGGATAATTGAAAGGATCTTTATAAAGTTGTGTGATCAGGAATACCGTGATATTTGATATCAATGGTAACAGCAGCAGGAAAAGATATTCCCTCCGGATGAATTGCTTTCCTGTAAAGAGCTGATGCGCCTGTTCAAGGAAGATAAACATGCCTACAAAAAAAGTAGCGGTAAATGTAGGCCCGATAGCCAGCATCGTATAAGCTTCTGATGCAAAAGCATAGAGCAGCGCGTCTATAATAGAGATCCGCTTGTTGTAATACAGGTATAATAAAATTGCGGCAATGATCAGGGGCATGCTTTCCCTGAAACATTCCACGAAAAAATTGCTGCTTTGAAGATTACTGTATCCGGTTTCCATATAAATTTACTGATCAGGAAATACGTTTGTACAGGTTGTACAACAGTGTATTGTTTTTTACTATTTTTTTTAGTTTGACGAATAACCTGCCTGGACTGTACAGGGTGTTGATAGTATACCTGTCTGCTTCCTCGTTGATGTTACTGCTGCCGGGATGAATGATATCCGCTATGGTGCCGTATTGTATCCTTTTAAACCACCGTGGAATAACACGGGTGTGGGTGGCATCTTTGCCATAACCAATATTTTTAACAAGACTTATATTGGGCGTAATTACCCATCCTTTATTAAACCATACAGTCATAAACCATTGGATATCCCAGGTATCAACCCGCTTGTCGTATATAGATTGCAGTTCTGATTGCAGGAAAGTGTTGAGCCCTTCCCGGGATACATGCCGGTACCGCTGAAGGGTAAAATCGTAATATTGCCATGCGCGTCGCCAGGTAGCCCATCCCCATATATGCGCATAGCGGGAGTAGTAGTAGGAGGCGTTTCCCCGCAGGATGCCCGCCTGGTAATTGCCGCCGTGAATATGCATAATGGTGTCATTGAACCGGTATTTCTCCAGCAGCGTGGTGCAGAATGGGAAGAAGGAGGGATCAGGCACACAATCATCTTCCAGTATAATACCTTCCTCAACATGGCTGAAGAACCAGTCGATCGCCGAACTAACCGCCTTGCCACAACCCAGGTTGTGCGGGCGGAACAGGGTTTCTACTTTACAGGGCCAGTCGATACTTTTTAAAACAGCCATTCTTGTATCCTCGCACAGCGCAGCGTCTTCAGGCCTGTCCGGCCGCGGGCCATCGGCGGCAATAAACAGTTGCTCCGGCTGCTGCAGCCTGATTTGCCTGAATACAAGCAATGCCTGTTCAGGGCGGTTAAATACCAGTAATAAGACCGGCGTGTGTAACATCATTTTGTTGCCTCCAATGCAACGGCGTTATTAAATCTGATTTCTTCTTCCACCAGTTTAAACATGCTGTCACTGCTATCGTTAAAACCACAGTGCCGTATGTTTTTAAATCCTGCTGCGGCCAGCTGGTGTGACAGCGACAGGTGATCCCACATGTATAAATGTTCCCGGTTACCCAGGGCCAGCTGTACCAGCTGTTTCATGCCACGAACCCTGTTTTCTTTACCCAGCAGCGTTTCTTCCATAAACCCGGTGTTTGCCTTCGGATCGTTACTCCTCAGCTGATCAATATATCTCCTGGCAGCGCCTTCCAGGTCGGGCAGCACACACCGGAAGTATCCGCCGGGCTTCAGAATGTGAAAGGTATTCCGGATCGCCAGGAGGCAGTCGTTATAAGAAAGATGCTCCAGCACATGCGAACAATAGATGCCATCACAGGAGCTTTCCTTTATGCCGGGCAAACCTTTCAGTATATCGCCGGGTAATACATCTTTATGAAAGGACACGTGCATCACAGGTTTCAGCAGTTTCCCTATCACGGGAATTTGCTGAATCCTGAGCGTGGGCGAGGAGTCGTAGTTTTTCCAGCCGGCGGGCGCCGAAAAAGGGCCGCAACCATATTGTACATATAACCTGCTTCCGGACATTTTACGTGTTCATGTTTTTAAAGAAGTAAGTGTAATAGGTTTTGGCGAACATGCTATATCCTACCTGTTGCATAAACTGGCATAACTCACTGCGGTCTGTTTGAAGTACCTCAAATGGTGATGATTCTGCCAGTACATATGCGGGTCTGTATTTATCCCAGTTATTGGAGCGCAGTACTTCCATATCAAGCCCTTCGGCGTCGATAGTGATAAAATCTATGGTAACATCTTTTGGCAGATAAGTATCGAGAATATCTGCCAGTGGCCAGGTATCTACCTTCTTTTCCCTGATCACCCGGTACTTCGGTATTTGTGTATATTCTTTTACTTTTTCAGGAGAAAAAGTGCTTAAAGCAGGTTCGTTAAAGATGAAATAAGTAAGTTGTTGTTTTACTACAGACACACCTATTTCGAGGTTAATATCTTTGGGCCGGTGTTTATTGAATAATGCCTTTGAGCCGGGCAGCGGATCTATGTTGATGCCGGTCCAGTTTCTTTTGTAAAGCAGGTAGGTATTGGATACCCTGAACGGATGATGCGCGCCTACATCTATATACACCCCTTTCTTTTTCTTGTCGAAGATCCTTTTCAGAATGAGGTCTTCTCCTTCTGAACTGTAAGCACGCACACCGTAACTGAGCCGGGGAAATAAGGTGGTAACTAACTTTACCGCGATATTTTTCATGCTGTTCATTTGGTATAGTGTTTTTGATTTAGGGTAACCAGATTGGTGGTGAAAATCCTCAGGCTGTTGTATACTTGTTTTATATCAGAAAATACCAGTAAGGGATGGAACATTTTTTGGGTAAGGAGGTATCCCTGGCCGCTTTTGTCGAGCAGCAGCAACATGCCATAAACGGTGGTATACGCTGCTACCGTGGCAATGGCGGCGCCGGTTCCACCATAAAGAGGGATCAGGAAAAAATTGATGCCCGCATTCACCACCAGGCCGGAAAGATTGCCATACAGGTAAATTTTGTATTCCCCTTCTACAAACAGGTACTGCACCATAACAATGCTCAGGAATACGGGAATACCCGCCCATATATGGATCATCAGCATCCACGACGCTGCCACGTAACCCGGACCATAGAGGAATGGAATAATGATATGCGCCGTTGAAGTAACCACCAAGGCAATGGCAATACTCAGCCAGAAGGACAACCGCAGCCATTTTTCCAGCATCAGGAGGTATGCCTGCCGGCTGATCTTTTTCTTTTGTATGAGCCCCGGCAATATCGCTACAGAGATCACGGTGGGGATGGCATACCATAGCTCGGAAATCCGGGCCGCGCCCACATATTTCCCGAGTTCCGCCGGGTTGGCGAGCGTCTCCAGCAGTACCAGGTCGATCTTCATAAACAGCACCACTACCAGGTTGGAAAGCATCAGCGGCCAGCTTTGCACCAGCAGCGTTTGCGCTAACGCGGTATCAATACGCCAGGTAAAAACGTGGGTATTACCGGATATATATACTACGATGATGATACAATAGGTAACCACTAATTCTATAACAGAAGCCCACAGGAATGTGATCAGGGTACCATCGAAGTAGATGATGAGCAGCTTTATCCCGCAGAAAGCAAGGAATACCGCTACTTTAGGAATAATCACTCTTTTAACATTGTTCTTTACCTGGTAGAAATAATCCAGTACATCAAAAGACTGCAATAGGACAATGAGTGCGGAAAAAATGGTGCAGTAAAGATAAAGCTGCCGGTGTTTTTCCGTAAGCAGTACAATGCCGGTGCTTACCGCCATACACAGAGCGCCGGCAACGATCCTCATCAGGATAACGGTAGCCACAATAGTGCCCTGTTTTTGCTCGTTATTGATCAGCTCTTTCACGGCAAGTTTATCCATTCCCAATATGGCCACACTGCCAATAATAGTGGTAAGCGCCAGCGCATAGTTCCAGATCCCGAATTCTTCCGGACCCAGGTGCCTGGCAATAAGCGCCATAATGATAATGCCCGGGAAAAGTTTACTGAGCTTATCAACCAGGAGCCAACCGCTATTTTCAAATAGTTTATGCAATGCGTTGTTTTATTTTTTTCATCAATGATAACCAGGTATGATTATGTTGTTTATTTTCTGTGTATGAATAATGATCGTAGTAGTAATACGGGTAGAAAGTATCCTGTTCTATACCGTTAAAGATGATCCCGGTTTTTTTGAAGAACCCTTTCCGGATGTTTTCTGATACCGGTATCAGTTTGGATTTGAGCGTGAAGTTGTACCGCACCACAAACAGGGCGCAATCCACCTGGTGCGAAATACTTTTTGCGTCAGATACGATACCGATGGGCGACATATCAATCACCACGTAATCGAACAGGTCTTTCAGCTGCGCCAGCAAATCGGCCATGCGTTCTCCCTCGATCAGTTCTATAGGATTGGGTGGAATGGGGCCGGAGGAAACCAGGTAGAGGCCATCGGTGCCGGGTACTTTTTTGATGATCTCTTCAATGGTTTTATTACCGATGATGTAGTTGGTAACCCCCACGTTGTGGTCCAGTCCGAGGAATTGGGAGAGCTTCGGTTTCCGGAGATCCAGTTCAAGCAGCACTACTTTTTTATTGCTTACGGTTAAGGAGTTACCCAGGTGCGCCGACAAGAACGTTTTCCCTTCGCCCGATATACTGGATGTAAGCAGGATGGTGGGCGTGCTGGTTATGCCGGTGAGGAGGAACTTCAGGTTGGTACGCATATTAAAAACCTGTTCCACCAGTACGGACCTGTTCTGGAGCGACATATCGCGCGCGCCTTCTTCCTGCTGGTAAATTTCTGCGATCACCGGCAGGTCAAATACCTGTTCTATTTCTTTTTTGCTGAGTACACTTGGGTTCAGGAAATATTTAAGATAGATATAGGCGCTGGTAAGTACCAGTCCTGCTGCAATAAAGCCGATGAACACCAGTGATTTTTTAGGAGTGATGGGTTTGTCGGGTACAAACGCGGGAGCAATCACCTTATTATCTACCACGTTGCTGGCGTAGGCCACCGATGCTTCTTCTTTCTTTTTCAGCAGATAGAGATACAGGTTTTCCTTAACGCCTTGTTGTCTTTTGATGTTGATGTATTCTTTTGCGTAGGTAGGAATGTTCGCTATTTTGCCTTGTATCTGGTTTACTTTGGCCTGTGTTTTTCTTTGCACCACATCTGCATTGCGCCGGTAGCCGGCAATATAATCCTTGATGGTTTTTCGCGTGTCGGTGATTTGCGACTCCACGTTTTGCAGGATATCGCTGGTAGGTTTCAGCGAAAGGGAGAGCCGTTTCTTTTCCCTGAGCGCTTCTTCATACCGGTTGATCATGGAGGTGAGCGTTTGATCGATGTTGCCCAATACGGGCGCAAAAGGGTAATCGCTGGAAGGGTTGCTGATATAGCCGTCTACCTGGTCAAATACAGAAAGCTGCAGGTTGGCTTCACTGAGCCGGATATCCGCTTCCTTTACCTGTTCCAGTGCCAGTTTGGAGCTGGCGTCAATATCTGTGATGCCTCTTTGTATTTTAAAATTCTCTTCCTGTTTTTCCAGCAGTCCCAGTTCTTCTTTTAATGAATCGATCCTTACTGCCAGGAAGTGAATGGTTTTGAATGCTACTTTGTTTTTATCATCGAGGGTATAGTCATTATAGGCTTCCAGCAGGGAGTTGAGGAAGTCGGCCGTTCTTTCAGGAACGGGGTCTTTGTAGCTTACCAGTATCACGGTGGCGTCGCGGTTAACAAGGGCGGTGCCTATTTCCTCTATTTTTTCGTAGGCGTATTCCTGTACGGAATCTACCCGGATGCGGAACGTATTGGTGGGCGTACCTGTGGTTAGTGGCGGGAAGGTGATCACGAATTTATCTTTCCCTATGGTGAACGGTTCGCCGGCCTGTGCGGTAAGCTGCAGACTGGTATCGGTGGTATAGTTCACCTGTTTTATTTTCAGCAGGTCATTTTCGCGTGTTACATCGAAAGTATAGTTGCCTACTTTTGAGCTGTCGCCCAGCACGCGGAGGTGGAGTGGCGGATGGTTATAGATCTCTTCATTCTTTACCGTTCCTTTTATATAGTAACGGATGTTGAAACCATTGCCGGCGATTACTTTTTCCACCAGGATAGGGGATTTCAGCACCTCCATCTCATTTTCAATATTTTTACCGTTGTTAAAAAGCGCCAGTGATTTGAGTGCATCCATTTCTTCTCCACCACCTTTTTTTTCATCTTTCAGGTATAGTTTGGCGCTCGACATATAGATTGGTTTTTTGTACTTCAGGTACAGCATGGCGCCGGTCACCATCGCCATCAGTACTAACAGGTATAATGGCCAGTGAAACACTATTTTCTGGAAAAGATCATTGAGATCTATAACGGAGTTCCTGTTGTTTGTAGGTTTTGGTTGATTCATATCGCGGATCATTTACTTAAAATGACAATCGTGGTAATGAGTGATATAACGCCGATGATGGCTGGTAGCAACTGTATTGTTTTGGACGTGGCAAACTTGCGGTCGGGTCCGGGCTTTACGTATATAACATCGTTATTGCTGAGATAATAGTAAGGTGAGGAAAGGGTTTTGCTGTCGTTCAGGTTAATGGAAGCATATGTTTTGATGCCATTTACTTCCCGGATGATCATGATATCATCACGTTTAGCCGTTACGTTGAGGTCGCCGGCCATACTTAGTGCATCCAGCAGGGAGGCCCTTTCGGCGCCTATCCTGAAGGAGCCGGGACGTGCCACGTCGCCCAGCACCGAGATCCTGAAATTAACCAGGCGGGTAGATACATAAGCGTTACGCACTGTTTTTTCCAGTTCCTGTGATACGAGGTCGTTGATGGCGGCGGTCGTTTTGTCTTTTACATTTATTTTCCCGATCACCGGCAGGGAAATATTACCGGTACTGTCTACCAGGTATCCCTGTTCCATGCCATTGCCTGCTGCCGGGCCGGAAACGGCAATGTTGGGATTAAAGATCTGCGATACTTCCTTATCGAGGGTGGTAATGGTGATTTGCAGGATATCGCCGGGTTGTATTTTGAGTTGCTGCATGCGGCTAAGGGAATCGGCGCCCGCCGCTGCTGCAATGTCATTAAAATAGGTCAGTTTTTGGGTGCTCGCGCATCCGGAAACTATAACTAACGCCAGGATCAGGGGTAAGCTAAATTTCAATCCCATATTTAGTGATTAATTTTTCAATGCTGGTATTGTGTAATAAATGACGCGTGAATACAGGAGTTTATCCGGTAATTATTTACTACACAAAGGTTTTTCTTTTTAACAGGGAGGTGACGGACCTCCTTCACTACGGAACTTTTAAGTCGTTATATTAACATCAGCTATCTTTACACGGGTCTTGTTTGCTTTGGAAAACCGGGCTCTGAGTTTGTCCTGAGCGGGAAGTTCGAAATAATAATAAGTGGCCATGCTTAACGGGATCAGTAACAGGAAAAACAGCAATAATGTACCTGGTGATCTTAATACAAGACGGCTCATGTGAAACCAGTCAACTACGAGAACGAATATTATTTGTAACGGATAATGGATCAGGTACATCGCATAGCTGCCATTTCCGAGCAGCGCCCACTTCCTGTTGAGCATGCCTTTGGTTGTTTCCCACAGTGCCAGGGTGAGAATGGTGAAGGGAGAAACGGCGATGCGGAAGAAAAAGTTTCTGAGCTGGCCAAAGAGGCTCAATGCGGTTTCGGTGCTTTTGTCCGGCATCGCCTGGTGAAATAGTTTTATCCATATTCCCTGTAAGAAAGAGAATTGGTATTCGGCAAGCATGGCTGCCCATAGTACCAGGGTGACAATGGTGAGGGCCGGTAAATATTTTCTGGCCCTGTTTTCTTTCATCATCCACACATACAGGTAGTAAACCAGGCCACCGAGGAAAAAGGTAAACATACCTTTTCCGATGAGGCTATAATAATATTGTAAAAATGCGCCCACGGGAATCAGTAAAAAGAGCAGCAGTTTTTTCTTTTCCAGTTTCAGGTAACAAATGATAAAGAACAGGAAATACAGGAATACTTCTACGGAAACAGACCAGGAGGGGCCGTTAAAGGAAGGGCCTTTCTCAAATCCCCAGTTTTGAATAAAGAGAAGGTTAAGCAGGAAATGATAGCTATCATTATATTGTATGATAAAGTAATGCCCTACATTTCTCAGCATCAGCCATTGCAGCACCGCTACCAGCACTAATGTGACAAAATGGATGGGGTAGAGCCTGCTCACCCTGTAAACGATGAACTTGCGGAAGCTGATTTGCCGGGTGGCAATCCGCTCTGCATACAGCCAGAAGAATATAAACCCCGATAACAGGAAGAACAGATCCACGGCTACCATCCCATCGGTGTAGAAAATAGAGAGGTACTTGTACCACGGGAGCGCTGTTTTCTCGTACCCGTTCTGTACATAGACGTCGTTTGCATAATAAAAGAATTGCCAGTGGTATAAAACCACTATCATAGCTGCAATACCTCTGATAGCGTCAAGGGCGTAAAAATGCTGAGGAGGATTTTGGTTAGAAGTCATTAGGGTATTTCGATAGCAATATGATCAATTGACGGTATCTACGATCATTTCCACAATAGTAATTTAATTATAATACTGATAGTTACAAGGTTAGCGTGGATAAAGGATGAAATGGATACGAAGTGATTAAAATGAATAAAATGAACAGGGCTTTGAGGAGGGATTACGTTATATTATAGAGTAACCCAACCGGTGAGTGATCATTGTTACCCCCGATAAAATAACTCCCTGTTTCCTGGTATATGCAATCATCATGTGAGGGCTATCTTTGTAGCGGATAGAAAAGTAATCCGGTGAATGGTAATACTGGTTAAAACAAACTGATGGACTTTCATTTCGGCCCTTTCGGAGAATATCTAATATACACGGTTTACTTTTGGTATGTTACCATGCCTTTAGCTTGTTTGTTCCTGTGGGTTTGCCTTCGCAGGAAAAACCCCCGCGTGCTAAGATGGATTTCCGGCATCGGCGCCGCCGTATTACTGTTTCCCGTGGTAGTAATGATGTGGGTACTGGTGAGCGGATCGATTGAAGACGGAAAAAGCCGCCGGGAATTCAGGCAGAAAAAGGCGCTCCATACCTTTATCTTAAAACAGCCCGAAACCATAGCAGGTATTGCCCTTTCAACAAACGATACGGTTTATTACCAAACTGATTTTGATATGAACTACAGGAACCAGGCGCAATTGATGGATGTTGACTCGGTTCATTTGACAAAGCCCACCTATTTTTTCAATCTGCAGGTGAAAGACTATATCGGGGTTGTTATCAATGACCCCGATACATGGAACGTTACACTTACGCATGATCAGCTGGTGTTTGGCTGGCCCTGTACAGGCAAGGCGGTCATTGCTGCTGATAGTACGTTTGTTTCGGGAACACTGGCCAAAGATCATGTGGCATGGGGCCACCAGTTGCCCAAAGGTGCGAAGGTGACATACAAAAAGGAGTATGAGCAGCTAAACATCATTTTGCCGGATTCGGAGTTTATCACCATCGATCTGAAAACGAAATAGCCGCTCTATAGCAACGCCATGCTGAACAGCCCATGCTGCGTACCTTTTTTATCGGCCAGATAAATACAGCAAACTTTATCACCGGGCAGGAAGCGGTCATCATCCAGGTATCCCGATACAATTTGCTTACCAATACGGTACCAATATACCCTGGTATATCCACTGCCTTCGTTATCATAACGGGAAACAAAAACTTCTGTAATGACACCGGTAAGGGCTATTTTTTGTTCAGCGTTTTGTACACGGCGATTGAAAATCAGGGCGAACCCTGCCAGAAAAATAACAATCGCTGCAAAGAAAAGCAGCATGCCGAACATTATTTCAGGTTCGCGCGCCCTTTCAGAAAACATCAGGCAGATTGCCCACGGACCTGCGAATGTGAAGAATAGTATTTTGATGGCGCGGCGGTTCCAGCGCATCATCAAGGGCGCTTTTTCTGCTGCGCTTGTGGGTTCGGCGACGCTGGTCGCCCCGGGCACATCTTTATATTGTATGCCCAGTAGTATATTATGTTGTACGGTTATAGGAAGCCATTCCAAAACTATTAATGCCCGCGGCAAAAAAAGGCTGTCGCTAACGTGCTCTAAAGGTCCCGGCGCAACTACCTTTATGGTGTTATTGTCTACGGTATAAGTGAGCAGATGTTTATCTGCTCTCACCTCCAACAGTGTGCCCGTGGTCACCTGTTTCAGTCCCCTGCGCAGAACAGTACGGGTTTGCTTCATTTTTCCAAAAACGCTCACCAGCTTATAAACAAAGAATGAGGCAAATGGCATAAAGGAAAGCATAAATATATAGGCCGGCAGCTTTTCTTCCTGGTTGAAAAAAATAAAAAACAAGGCTGACAGCAGGAGAGGGAGTACGAGAAGGCTGGCCCATAGCCTGACTTGCCTGCTATACTTTTTACGCCACCAACGTACCAGTTTTTCATCTTCCGGACTAAGCGCCTGACAGTTGGAGTTAATAATCATATTCTTTTCTTGTTTGATGCTTACGCCCTGTACTAAACCCCGAAATTAAAGAGAATATGCACAAGTTATTATACCTGTTTCCAGGGATGTTATTATGAAGCAATTGTGCTTATCATTGTGTATCGTTATAGAACCTTAGCTTTACAGGAAGTAAACAGCAACTATGTACATGAAATTTATTTTATTGGCTTTGTTACTTGCTACAGGTACAACGCTTGTAGCACAGGAAAATGCAGTAACCAAATCATTATCGGTATTTAAAAACGGGCAGTCCTTTGTAGTAAAAGAAATAAAAGCCCAGGTGGCCGACAGTGGCTTTAGGCTCAACAATCTTCCGGTGGCATTATTTGGCACTTATTGGTTTGCCGGTACCACCAACCCTGTAAGCCGCGTGAGTAGCCGGGTAGAGCAGGTAAATGAAATACAGGAAAGAAAAGCCAACAGCTTTTTAGAACTGCTGCATGCCAACAAAGGCAAAAATATTACGATTGTTACCACCGATAATAATACTTACAAAGGCAGTGTGGAAGACTTTGACCTGCCCGAAGAAATTAACAGCAGGCTGCAGTTGCAGCAAATGCAATTGACTAATGTATATCGTGGGCAATACCAGTTCGACCGGCTATATGCCCCTGCCAACCCCGTTCTTTTACTAAAGATGAATGGTAAATGGATAGGCATAGAACCAGCCACCATCAAAACAATTACATTTGAAGATAAGCCCAGCCGCACTACCACAGCGCGTATTGCCGTTCAAAAACCTATAGTTACGGTATATTTTGCTAAAAGCGGGCAGCAATCTTTTACCATGATGTACCTGCAAAACGGGTTGAGCTGGACACCTGTTTACCAATTGCAACTGGTGTCTGAAACAGAAGCCACGCTTAACCTGCAGGCAGAAGTAAATAACAATGTAGAAGATATTAAAAATACGGATGTTGATTTTGTGATGGGGGTACCCAATTTTTCGCAAGCTATCACGCTGGCTACCCTGCTCAATTTTAGCAGTACCGGGAATATAGAAAACGCCAATATATACAGCAATGCCATACAAATGCGGGCGGATTATGCCAGGGACAGAGCTGCAGAATCTATTGTAATGCCGGCACAGGCGTCATCGCCTGATAATACCGCCGTAGAAAATGAAGACCTTTATTTTTATACACTAAAAAACATCAGCCTCAGCAAAGGGGAAAGGGCGCAATATCCTGTTTTTAATAAACCCGTAAAAATCCACCATTTTTATAAAACAGTATTGCCCGCATCTGCGATGAGTACCTATCAGGTAAACGGCGAAGAGGGGACGGCATCAGAAGAAATGGAAGCCGCGAATAATGCAGGGCGCGGCGCCACGCCCAACAAAGTGAACCACTTTGTTGAAATCTACAATAACACCGACAACCCATTTACATCAGGCGCTGTTTTAATCTTACAAAAAAATACACAAAAGCCCATTGCACAGGATGTGCTTAAGTTTACAGCCAAAGGCTCCTCTACGCCCATATTTATTACCACTGCACCGGATATCCTGGTACGGGAAAAAGAAGCGCTTGTTTCGGTGAAAAAAGAAGCCAAAACATATAATGGGTACAAATACACCTTAGCTACTGTAAAAGGTACCATTACTGTTATTAACAGCAAAAGCAGATTGGCGGATATACAGGTGCAGAAAACGATCAGCGGTGCCATTACTTCGGCCAGCACCAAATATAGCCAGTCATTAAATCTTGAATACAAAAACGATATCAACCAGGGGCGACAACTGGATTTTGAACTGGCCGTAGATGCCGGCGCAAAAAAATCATTCACCTACACTTATGAAATGTATATCAGGGAATAGCTGAATGATAAACACTGTAAGAAGGTGATTGCCTGCGGGCCGGGGTTCAGGTACCCGCAGCACTTCACGCGTCTCTTTAAGAAACGTGTTGGCTATACGCCCCATGAGTTCAGGACGCAAAATTAGAGAGATCACCCCGTTGCCAGGATCTTTGCACAACCTGCATATTTAACCACATCAATCACCTCGTTGGTGATGGGCATCCCCATTTCAATACCGATGCCAACCAACAATGTTTTGGTATCGTCCAATTCTGCCAGGTCCCTGATTTGCAATACAATTCTTTGCGCCTCAAAATCCTGCTTTACCGGTTGCCACTCCGTATGTGCCGTTGTTGGCAGCAGTAGCTTTTCCTGGCTTTGGTAATTGCTTTCTTTGCATACCACATCTGCCACCATCCCGAACGTAATAATAAACCGGAAAAAAGGATATTGCCAGGGCGCCACCAAATTGAATCCGGGGTTAAGTGCCGGAAGTTGTATCTCAGCACTGCCCGTTTCTCTTTCAATAAAACACCCGGCAGGATGGCGGACTACATAATCGAATGTATTCTTTTTATTCAATTGAAATCCATGCAGCAAATAACCATGCCGCGATAGCAGGATACTCCTTTGCCCCCTGTCACCCACTTTATCCTGTAGCTGGATATGTTTCGCCAGTTTAGTCAGGGTAGAGGTGAAATTGTAATCGGCCAGGTGCTTTACCGGGAATAATACCTGCCTGATCGCTTTGGACGCATAGCTGCAGCCACCAAACTCCGTATTGTTTTCCCGGGTACGTTCAAACCCCGGTGAATGTTTGATCTGTGCTTTGGAGGCGCCTCCTTTGCTGCGGACAATAATCTTATCAGTTCCTTTCATTTTATAGGCCGTCATATTGCCTATTGCGCCTATAAAGGCGATGCCATTAGTAAAATAAGCCATAACTCATTCATTGGTTATTATATGACCCTTCCAGGTATATTCGTATTATACCCGGAAAGAAAATAGTGTTTACCTGTATATAACCTGTATTTTATAGGTACGGGTTATCTACAGCTTATGTACGGCTTGAATACGGCTTATCTACGGCTTATCCTATAATGGCGCCTGCCGGAGGTATACCGCGTAAAAGCTTTTTTTTCGTTAATTTAGTACACCCGGTTTCCTGGATCAATACTGTGGCATTAAATGATAATCAACCTATTAAGTCAATTACCGCAAATGTGCTGCGGCAGTTTAAAGCTGCAGGCCATACCCCCGAAGAAGTGAACAGGAAAATAGCGGAAATGGCCAACTATAAGGAAATGTATAAAAGTCCGCACCATTGAATATAAAAGAGGAACAAGCATACCATTATTTATTGTATAATACATAGATTTATATCACTTTTTTAATTATACAACACATTTAAATATGAAAAAAGTAACGGGCCTCGGTGGCGTATTCTTTAAATGCGAAAATCCGCAAGGTATGAATGAATGGTACGCCAAAAACCTCGGATTGGCTACCAGTGAATACGGCGCAACGTTTGAGTGGCGACAGGCCGATGATCCGTTGAAAAAAGGAACTACCGCCTGGTGTACGTTTCCGCAGGATACCCAATATTTTAATCCGTCTGCCAAACCATTTATGATTAATTACCGGGTGGAAAATATCGTTGCGCTGGTAGAGGAACTAAAAAAGGAAAACGTAACCATTGTTGATGAGATCGCGGAGTATGACTATGGTAAATTTGTTCATGTACTTGATCCGGAAGGAAATATTATTGAGCTTTGGGAACCCAAAGAGGAGTTGGATCAGGATAACGTGGCAGGTAAACCGTGATTTTTATTTTCACATAAGATGACCTTAGATACAGCCAAACAAATTGGTAGAAAGTACGCGGTTGCCGCTCAACTGGTGACGATAATTATCCTGGAGTTGTTATGGTTTTTTGAAGAAGCCGGACAGGACCTGGCGAATGGACTGATCTTCTTTATAGATCAGCAGATGAACCTGGATGTGCTGTTGTTTTTTATTCTTCTTTTTGGGACCACTTATTTTTCAGGAGGAAAGGCCGGGGCGATGATTTTTAATAATCCCCGCCGGTATCTGGCAACAGGGATTAAGTACGCATTACTTATCTCCGCAATAATGATCATTTATTTGCTGGTGGTTTACCTGGTACACAATGGATTTAAAGGATCATTTTACCCGGTAATATTAGTATGCCCGGCTTTATTGATTACCATATCTGTAGTAGTTGCCTGGCTGTGGGCTTCCAGGCAAATGATGATAAAAATGAAAAACTGACGCGTGGGAAAAATTGTTATCACTGACCGTGCAAAAGGATTTATCAGTATTGTGTTTGTTATGCTCATATGGGGCAGTTCCTTTACTGTTACCAAAACGGTGGTGCAGGAAGTATCTCCCTACCTGTTTGCCACGCTGCGCCACATCGTTGCCTGCGCGGTGCTGTTGCCGTTTTATCTTCGTCAGCGTAAAAAAGTAAAACAACGGCTACCTTATAAAAGGCTGGCGTTAATGGGCATCCTGGGAATTACGGTATACTATGGCCTTTTCAATTTTGCCATGCTTTATATCCCGGCGTCCACCGGAGCGCTGGTGGAAGGTTTGATACCGGTAGCCATAGCCATTCCTGCGGCATTGCTGCTGAAAGAGCATATTGGTGGCAGAAGTATTGCCGGTATTATATTATGCGTAACGGGCGTAGTGCTGGTGGGTTTTGTGGGAAGCCCGGAGGGGGCGCATACCTTGCGGGGAAGTATATTGATGCTGCTGGCGGTTTGTTGCTGGAGTGCATACACGTTGTTGTCGAGAAGTTTAAAAGATACAGATACCATATTAGCCACTTCCGTCAGTACTTTTATTGGCTCGGCTTTTTTAATACCTATAGCTGCTGTAGAATTGTATCAGCATGGCATGCCTGAAATATCCGGGAGGGCCTGGGCCGGGATTATTTACCTGGGGGTGTTTGCCTCTGCGCTGGCCTATTTTCTTTACAACAGGGCATTGGAAAGTTTGCCGGCCGCCCAGGTAGGTAACTTCCTGAACTTAAACCCGGTGATCGGCGCGTTGATTGCCATGATTTTCCTGAAAGATACCTTTACGCCCTGGCAGATGGCCGGCGGCCTGCTGGTGCTGGCGGGTATCTGGTTAAGTTCAAAACGGGTAAAACAATAGATCGCCTGTCCTGCTATTAAATCTGATAATTAATGTTTAATTTACCTGGCGTCATGTGAACGGTCTTCTGATTGAACGATATTATCACAGCATAATGAATGAACAGGAATTACTAAACCAACTTGCTCTTGGCAACCAGGAGGCGTTTACAGCTATCTATTTACAATACCACGGCGGTATATATAATTACCTGCTGAAATTTACCAAGAATCCCATACTTACTGAAGACCTGGTACATGATGTTTTTCTGAAGATATGGGAGGTAAGGGGGCAGCTGGATATTAAATCGTCGTTCCAGGCTTACCTGTACCGGCTGGCGAGGAATACTGCATTAACGCAGTTAAACCGCATCTCCCTGTACGATATTATCCGGGATGAGGTATTGCACCGGGTTTCCCTGGGCATTAACGATCAAACCTTAATGAACGCCGTGGAGGCGAAGCAATATGAAGAACTGCTGCAGAAAGCGGTAGCCAACCTGCCTCCGCAGCGACGCGAGGCATTTATCCTTTGCCGGCAGCAGGGCAAAACATATGAAGAAGCCGCTGCACTGATGGACATCTCCCGAAATACGTTTAAACAGCACCTGTCGCTGGCAGTGAAGTCAATTAAAGAATACCTGCTGGAACATGGCGATATTTCATTGCTGATACTTTTGGTATCGCTGAAATAATTTTTTTCCCTCCGCATCCACCCATTTGTTTTATTCATTAGTCTTATTAATATGGAGCCGAATAAATTTTCCGAAACTGACTTGCTTCAAAAGTACCTGGACGGCACCATCACGGAGCCTGAAAGCACGGCGTTGTTTGCACTGCTGAAGGAGAATGACATGGAAGACAATGAAGCATTGGAAACGTTATTACAGCGGGTTTATGACCAGTCATTTACCGAGGCGCCTGCGCTTTCCGGCGATGCCAGTCAGCGGATCCTGCACCGGTTGCTGGCAGCAGTGGAAGATAATAATAAGGAAACGCCGGTTCGCCGCATCCCTTCCTGGTGGCGTTACGCGGCAGCGGCGGTATTGATTGTTGCGGTGGCTACTACAGCGGTATGGTTCATCAACAACCATAAGAAAGGAGTGCCTTCGCTGGCGGGAAATGTATCTCCTTCCGGAGAAATTGTTTCGGGTTCCAGTCGTGCGGTGCTGAAACTGGGTGATGGAGAAGAAATATTGCTGGACAGCACGCAGGGCAGCATTGTACATAATGGAAATTTTAATGTGAACAATGATAGCGGCAAACTGGATTACAAAGGGAAGGCAGTTAAGGTGGAGTATCACACGCTTACTACGCCCCGCGGCGGCCAGTACCAGCTGCAGTTGCCGGATGGCACGGCTGTATGGCTTAATGCAGCATCCAGCATCACTTATCCAACTGTTTTTACAGATAATTACCGGAAGGTAAAGGTAACAGGAGAGGTTTATTTTGAGGTGGCAAAAAATAAGGATCAGCCATTTATGGTAGATATCAATAACAAAGCCACCGTAGCGGTTTTAGGAACCAGTTTTAACGTGAATGCCTATACAGATGAACAAAATATCCGGACTACCTTACTGGAAGGAAGTATTATGATGATCCATGATCAGCAAACTGCTATGCTTCGGCCGGGGCAGCAGGCGCAGATCAACAATGAGCTGAAGATGAATATCATTAACAACGCGGATGTGGAGATGGTAGTAGCCTGGAAGAATGGGTTGTTCCGGTTCGACCATGCGCATCTCGACGAAGTGTTGCGGCAAATGTCGCGGTGGTATGATGTAGGTGTCGTTTATGAAAACGGGGTACCGGATATTATATTTAGCGGGGAAATAAAAAGAGATCTGAATTTATCACAGGCACTTGTTGTGCTGGAAAAGATGGGTGTTCATTACAGGATTGAGGGGAAGAAAATTATCATAATGCCATAGCTTAGGTCGTAGTATCAATCAAATCAATTTAATGGGTATGCCAGTCCGGAACGATAGCCGTCCGGTATGTTTAAAAGAAAAGCGGTAACGCTACAGGCGGAGCTTTGTCCAAACTGAAGATTACATGCATTTGAAACGGGGAGTGATCACAGTAAAAGTGACTCCCCCGGGAGCGGTATGCTCTGTAGGAAAGAAGTAGTTATTTAAATCAACCAAAAAATTGTTATGCTAAAATCCAGACTTTACAAGCGGTTTGCCTGGAGGAACCGGGTGTTCAGCAGGCTGATTGTATTTTTCCTTTTCACTGCTGCGCTGGGTTTGCCAGTCGACGTATTATCCCAGACCATCACCTTCAGCGGCAAGCAGGTGACGCTACAGCAGGCTTTTGCTGAAATAAAGAAGCAGGCTAATTATGCCGTGATATTTAATCCCGAACTGATCAATGTAAATGTGGCTATTTCAGTGAATGCAAAAAAGCAGCCGTTGGAAGTATTTATGAAATCGATATTGGCTAAACAGCCATTAAGCTACACTATTGTAGGTACCACCATTGTTGTTTTCCCCAAAATTGATTTTGGTCCGGATTCGGCGAAATTCGTCGTGGAGCCGGTTGTACATGATATTACCGGGTTTGTGTATGATGAGAAGACAGGTGCACCGGTAATAGGCGCCAGTATTATTGTAAGCGGTTCCTCCAAAGGAACACAAACCGATGAAAAGGGTTCTTTTACTTTAAGAAAGTTAAAAGACAATGAGCAGCTTACGGTTACCTGCATCGGTTTTGAAAAAGCGAATTTGACCGTTCCAATAGGGCAGTCGCTTTTGTATGTGAACATGAAAACGGCAACCAGCGTGTTAGATCAGGCGGTAGTGCAGGCATATGGTATTACCAGCAGGCGTTTGGCTACCGGGAATATCAGCAGGGTAACGGCGGAGGAAATAGAAAGGCAACCGGTGATGAATCCCTTACTGGCATTGCAGGGGAGAGTACCGGGTTTGTTAATCACACAAACCAGTGGCTATGCTTCGGCGCCTGTGAAAGTAGAGATAAGGGGAAGAAATTCGTTGGACCCGAATATGTTATCAGATCCTTTATACGTAATAGATGGGGTTCCGCTGACAGTATTGGATGTACCCGGCGCTTACACGTATCGCGGATTATCGCCGGGATATGTTCAGGGAGGGTTTTCAGCTACCGGCGGACAAAGTCCGTTGTTCAGTATGAACCCGAGGGATATTGCCAGTATAGAGATATTGAAAGATGCAGATGCCACTGCTATTTATGGCTCCCGCGCAGCAAATGGGGTGATATTGATTACCACTAAAAAGGGCAAGCCGGGAAAAACCACTTTCAACATGGAAGTTAACCAGGGAATTATTGATGTGCCCAAGCGTTATCAGATGCTGAACACCTCACAGTATTTACAGGTGCGGAAAGAGGCGTTTAGGAACGATGGTGTGTTTCCATCATTCACTACTGCACCGGACGTGGTATTGTGGGATAGCACCCGGTATACCGACTGGCAAAAAGTGTTGCTGGGAACCGGTAAGCAGCGTGCAGTGGTTACCAGTTTAACAGGCGGTGATAACCTGGCGATGTACCGCATCAGCGCGAATTACGCGCAACAGGAAGACCTGGTGAAGAACAGCGGTTTGAATCAGCAGGCGTCTGTGACATCCGCCATCGATGTGCGCAGTGTTAACCAGAAATTTTCACTTGGTCTGGTGCTTGGTTACAGCTATACAAACGTGGATGCGCTTTTTGCTAATCCCGAGATAATGACGTTGGCTCCCAACGCACCACCGATATATGACAGCAAGGGTGACCTGAACTACGCCGACTGGAATGCTGCAGGTATAGGCACTCGATTCCCTTTTTCTTATCTCCTCAATAAGAATAATACACAAACCAATCAGTTCAGCAGCAGTATCAGGATGAGCTATGAGCTGGCACGGGGGCTAAAGTTTGTTACTACCGGAGGCTACTCTTATATGACGGGCTCAAATAGCTATTTGATACCCATAGCGTCGCAGAACCCGATTAGTAATCCGACGGGGTCAGCTGCTTTTGGCACATCGAAAAATGCCAACCTGACCGTTGAGCCGCAGCTCACGTACAACCGTTTTATAGGCCGGGGCGATCTGGGTGTGCTGGTAGGAGGTACCTATCAATCCACAATGACAAACGGCACCACCACCTACGCAAGTGGCTACGGTGATGATGACCTGCTCCGCAGTATTAGCAGCGCCACTTTTTCACAAACCAGTGAAGGATATAGCAGGTATAAGTATGTTGGTTTTCTGGCGCGGATCAATTATGACTGGGAGCACAAATATATTTTAAATATGACAGCCAGGAGGGATGGGTCTTCACGTTTTGCACCCGGCAGGCAGTTTGGTAATTTCGGATCGGCAGCTGCTGCGTGGAACTTCTCAGAAGAAAAATGGTTAAAACGTTTCCTGCCGTCGTGGGTGAGCTTTATGAAGCTAAGGGCCAGCTATGGACTTGTAGGAGGGAATGCTCCATCGGATTACCAGTACCTGTCGCAATGGGCAGTAGTGCCAGCCGGTGAAAATGCACCGCTTTACGCCTATAACGGCGTGCAGCCTTTTGTGCCGATACATGCCGTTAACCAGGATTATCACTGGGAAACAAATAAAAAATTTGAGGCAGGCTTTAGCGCCAGCTTCCTGGAAGATCGCATTAGTATAGATGTATCCCGGTATCAGAACCGTTCCGGGGATCAGATTACCGGCCTGCCCACACCTGTTTATACAGGTTTCAGAACTGTGCTGGGCAACTGGCAGGCGCTGATAGAGAACAGCGGATGGGAAGGATCGGTCACTGCCACTTTGATTAAGAAAAAGGATTTAATATGGTCGGTCAATTTTAACATGGCCACTAACCGCAACCTGCTGGTGTCCTATCCGGGTATTGAATTATCTCCTTACTACACCCAGTATAAAGTGGGACAGTCGCTGAATACAGAATATTTATTGCATTACCTGGGGGTAGATCCGCAAACGGGTGGATACAGTTTTGTGGATTATAATAAAAACGGCTTCGCAAAGGCTAATCTTAACGTTCCTGCCGGTACTCTGGACGACGACCGGTATATCGCCATAGACAGAACACCGAAGTATTTTGGCGGTATAGGCACGACCGTTAACTATAAGGGACTTTCCGCTAATCTTTTGTTTGACTTCAAAAAGCAGCTGGGACGAGATCCGTTTGTTAGTAAGGTACGAGGCCAGATGAGTAACTTTCCTGTAAGCGCACTCAATGACCGCTGGCAAAAGCCTGGTGATAACGCCCGGTATGCCCGCCTTTCCAATGGTTACGTGGGTGATATATTTACTTCTGATGCCGGGATGACAAACGCCTCCTACTTTCGTTTGAGGTCTGTGGCCATTAGCTATTCTTTCTCCGATAAATTGTCAAAGAAGGCAGGATTAAAAGGATGTGTCCTGTCGTTCCGGTTGCAGAATATTTTCACTATCTCCAACTATACGGGTATAGATCCTGAAGTGCAGGATTATTCAGCTGTTCCGGCCGGCCGGAACTTTTCCGGCGCCTTATCATTTACGCTTTAAAATATCAGTGATGCGGATTTATCAAAGAACAATACTCATCGTTATCAGCAGCCTTTTCTGGAGTATGCTACATTCATCCTGCAGAAAGCTGATCGCTATTCCTGCACCTGTGAATACGATTACCACCACACAGGTATTCAGCACAGAAACAAAGGCCAATGCTGCTATGGCCGGCGTATACAGTGTCATGATCAATGGAGATAAAATGTTTAATACCTTGTTGGTGGGACAAAGCTTTTTTAGTGCCGGGCTGGTAACCATTATGGGCGGGTTATCGTCCGGTGAGATGTATAACTATGCAGGCAGCGATGAACAGGCGCTATATGTGCTCAGTACCAACAAACTCGGCATTTACCAGGCGGAGAAGGCTAACATGGCCTGGGAAACGGCCTATAAAACAATTTATGCAGCCAACTCGGTGATAGAAGGCATTGCAGCATCTACTGCTTTAGCGCTCAGGGACAGCACACGTAAAGCACTCACCGGGGAAGCAAAGTTTGTCCGCGCTTTTAGCTACTTCTACCTTACCAATTTATTTGGCGATGTACCCCTTGCGCTCACGGTAGATTTTAACCAGACACGCAACATGCCCAGAACACCGCAGCAACAGGTGTACCAGCAAATAGTAGCGGACCTGAAGGATGCGGAAGCCAATATGCCGGAGAGTTATCCTACCAGCAACGGCGAAAGGGTACGCCCCAACAAAGCCACTGCCACCGCATTGCTGGCAAGGGTATACCTCTACCTGGGTGAATATGTGAACGCTGTTGCCGCTGCTACAACGCTGATCGACAACACGGCGGCGTATGGCCTGGAAACCGATCTGACACATGTTTTCTTGAAAGAGAGCCGGGAGGCCATCTGGCAGTTAAAACAAACTACCACAGATGCTTCACTAAAGAATGCCACACCGGAAGGATACCAGTTCCTGCCGCTCGTTTTTATTACTGGTAGTTCAAATTTCGTTTTATCCGATCAATTGTTGAAAGTTTTTGAAGAAGGGGATCAGCGTTATGTTGCGTGGACTGACAGTACCAATAACTCCAACGCAACAGGCACATTTCCCGGCATTACCCACTATCCCAGTAAGTACAAGATCGGATCGGGCAACGGCGCTTTCGGTGCAGACGCAAAAGAATATTATGTAGTGTTCCGTTTGGCAGAGATGTACCTGGTACGTGCAGAGGCAGCCGCCAATGGAGGGCCCGGAGGCACCGCCACGGCTATTGCCGACCTGAATGTAATCCGCCACCGGGCAGGGTTGGGAGATCTGCCGGCTAACCTCACAGCTGTACAGGTAAAGGCTGCCGTAGCAAAGGAGCGGCAAACAGAGCTTTTCGCAGAATGGGGACACCGCTGGTTTGATCTGAAGCGAACCGGTATGGCGCACGATGTGCTATCAGCCATGCAGCTGAAGCAACCCTGGTTAGGCGATTACCAGTTGCTTTATCCTATTCCTGTTTCGGAAATTATTGCCAATCATTTCCTCACCCAAAATCCCGGTTATTGATATGCAGCAGATATTTTCCAGATACGCAACCGCATGGCAGCCGCTTCGCAGCAGGCTTATAGCCGCCCCGCTGCTCATGCTGATACTGTCGGCCTGTGCCAAACAAACAACAGCGCCCGGTAGCGCATCACTTACCATGATCAATGCGGTAGTGGGTAACAGCTCGCTGGTGACTAATTTCAATGGAAGCAATCCGTTTGATTACTATCTCGCCAACCGGATTTACTACAAAGCATTCAATGAAAATAACAACTGTTATACGCAGTTTAGCGGCAGTCAACCGCTGGCCCTGTACCAGTATCCCGACACCACGGAGAAAAGTGTTCCTCTTTTTAACCTGGTGCTGGACCTGCCCCTTGGCTCTATTCATACGTTGTTTTTAACGGGTACTGTTACGGCGCCGGATACACTGTTTGTGAAAGATGACCTGCCTTATCAACTCACCACCGACAGTTCAATGGGTATCAGGTTTGTAAATCTTTCTCCCGGCAGCAATGATATCAGCATCAACATCAAAGGACAAACAGGGGCGCCGGAAGTAGCACGCCTGCCTTATAAAGGCAGCACCATTTTTAAGGACTATAGTGCCGGATTTGAAGTACCCGACTACGAGTTTGAGTTCCGCGATGCTGCCAGCGGTGCATTGCTGGGAAGCTATATCACAGTGGGTATCTATCATCAAACCACCGTTTGGGCGCATCCCTGGATGTATAAGAATTTTACCCTGGCCCTGGTAGGGCTGCCAGGAGGCGCCGGTACCAGCGCACCTGCAGTAATGCTGATCAAGTACTGAATTAATTCATCAATATTTATTTACTAAAAACGCACTATGAGCACTATACTGAAAATTGAGGGGCTCTCACACCGTTACAGCACTTCCTGGGCTATACGGGATATTAACCTGGAAATAGAGCAAACCGGGGTAGTAGGGCTGCTGGGGTCCAATGGGGCCGGGAAGTCCACCACCATGAATATTATGTGCGGTGTGCTGAACCAAACGGAAGGCCGTGTTTATATCAACGGAATTGATATCAGGGAGCAACCGGAACTGGCTAAAAAAGAGATCGGCTTCTTACCGCAAAATCCTCCTTTGTATACAGACCTTACGGTAGATGAATTCCTTACCTACTGCGCAGAGCTGCGGTTGATGGAAAAACACCGGATCAAAGCAGCGGTGAACGAAGCCAAAGAACGCTGCGGTATTGCCCACTTCAGCACAAGACTGATCCGCAACCTGTCCGGCGGATACCGTCAACGGGTGGGCATTGCGCAGGCCATTATCCATAAACCCAAACTGGTAGTAATGGACGAGCCCACCAATGGGCTCGATCCTAACCAGCTGATTGAAGCCCGTAAGCTGATCAGGGAAATTGCCCTGGATCACACAGTGTTGTTGTCTTCTCACATTTTATCTGAAATACACCTGCTCTGTAAAGAAGTGATCATGATTGAAGGCGGAAGAATCATTTTCTCCGACAGCATGGACGCCTTCAACAACTATGTACAGCCGCATACCGTGCTGGTAGGAATGGAAAACATGCCTCCGGCTCCCGAACTGATGAGGATCAGAGGGGTTTCCAAAGTAGAGTTGCTGACCGAAAAACAGGCGCGTATTTACTTCGATGGAGAGAAAGATATCACGGAAAGGATTATCGCTGCTGCCGTACAACACGAATGGCGCCTTCAGGAGATCAGTCTTGATAAAGGCCTGCTCGACGATATTTTCAAGCAATTAACTATTCAATCCCACCATTAAACTTACGACATGAAGATGATATTTAAAGTTGCGAAAACAGAGCTTCGGAATCTCTTTTATTCGCCGGTAGCCTGGTTTCTGACGATCGCATTTATGGTGCAATGCGCGGTCTTTTATACTTACGCATTGTATCCGCTTGCAAAATGGCAGGAGATTTTTGCAAAAAATAACCCGAAGTTCAAAGACTTTAATGTGTCGTTGACGGCGGGGATGTATTTAGATCCCAATGGTATTTTTGTCAACGTGCTGCAAAACCTGTATCTGTTTGTTCCATTGCTTACGATGGGATTGATCAGCCGGGAAATTAACAATGGCACCATCAAGTTACTCTATTCCTCCCCGGTGAAGTTGCGTGAAATTGTTTTTGGAAAGTACCTGGCTATTATGTTATATAACCTGCTGTTGGTGGGCATTGTAGGGATCTTTATTGTAACGGGTTTATTCACTATCCGGTCGGCAGATTACGGCATGTTGTTATCCGCTATGCTGGGCTTTTACCTGCTGATGTGCTGTTATACAGCCATCGGGCTGTTTATGTCCAGTCTTACTACCTACCAGATTGTATCTGCTATTAGCAGCTTCATGGCTGTTTTTATCCTGAGCCGTATCGGTGGCTTATGGCAGAAGTATGATTTTGTGAGAGACCTGACCTATTTCCTTTCTATCTCAGGCCGTACCTCAAAAATGTTGCAGGGGCTTATTACCACAAAGGATGTCATTTATTTTGTGCTGATCGTTTATATGTTTGTGTCGTTTACGATGATCAAACTGAAAGGAGGCCGGGAATCGAAACCCTGGTTTGTGAAGGCCACGAGATATGTAGTAGTAGTGGTAGTGGTGCTGGCGATCGGCTATGTATCCTCCCGCCCGGCATTAACGGGGTATTGGGATACCACCGTTGGAGACATCAACACCCTGCATCCGAATACACAGAAGATCATCAAAGAACTGGGCAAGGAACCCCTGGAGGTTACCCTTTATACCAACCTGTTGGGCGGCGGCGCCGGCCCCGGCTTCCCGGAAAACCGGAACGCTTATTTAACGACCCTCTGGGAGCGTTACCAGCGTTTCAAACCGGATATTACTTTTAAGTATGTATACTACTATGATGTGGATGATAACGATAGTTCTATTTACAAGAACTGGCCAGGTAAAAGTTTGAAGGAAATTGCTGCACAGGTAGCGGATGGGTATGATTTAAATGCCTCCCTGTTTATGTCGCGGGAAGAGATCCGTAAAAAAATTAACCTGGAGCCCGAAGGCTACCGGTTGGTGATGCAGCTGAAGTACAAAGGCGAAACTACTTTCCTCCGGACTTTTGATGATAATATATTCTGGCCTGAAGAACAACAGGTGGCGCCGGCTTTTAAACGGCTTTTAAAGGCGGATTTACCAAAGAACCTTTACCTGACAGGAAACCTGGAGCGTAGCATTATTAAAAGAGGAGAACGGGAATTCCGGTTCCATACCATTGAAAAAACTAACCGTAATTCCCTGATCAACCTGGGTTTTGAGTCGGATACGCTTTCACTGGATCATGCGGATATCCCTGCCAACATCACCACGCTGGTACTGGCTGATCCCAAAACGGAATTGAGCGCTACTACCATGAGCAAGTTGAAGCAGTATATTGACAAAGGCGGCAACATGTTCATAGTAGGGGAACCCGGCAAGCAGCAAATGCTGAACCCCTTGCTGGCGCAATTAGGTGTGCGGTTAATGGATGGCACACTGGTGCAGCTCTCCAAAGATGAAATGCCTCATATGGTGTTGCCATTTATCACGCCTACCGCTGCTAACCTGGCCGACGAACCTTTTCTCCTCATACTGAGGGAAGCGTACAAAGAACATGGCGACAGCTTGTTCATGACAACTCCCGGAACTACTGCTTTTGCTTATGCGGATACCGGCGCTTTTGTGATAAAGCCTTTACTGCAAACACTGGAAAACAGGGCATGGCTGAAAGCCGGCACACTGGTAACAGATTCAACGCCTCCCGAATTTAACCCCGGGGAAGGAGATACCCAGGCGAAAGCATATGCCAACTACATCTCCCTGGAAAGAAAGGTAAACAACAAGGATCAACGTATTGTTTTAGGCGCAGACGCTGATATGATGAGCAACCTGCGGCAGGGCGGCAGCTTCCTCGGCAAAGGGTTTTACAGCTGGCTGGACGACAACCATTATCCTATTTATACACCACGTCCTAAACCACTGGATAGCCTGTTCACCATTTCGTCCGCCGGGGCAGCCATGTTGAAAATAGTATACGTATGGGTATTGCCGGGTGCGGTATTGCTGTTAGCCATTGTATTATTGATCCGGCGTAAGAGAAAATAAAACGGAAACTATGTTTTTACAAACAGATGATCAAACGATAGACGATCTTAGAATATTCGGTAAACGTGATGTGGGCGGCATCTACGACCTGTACAACCATACCCACACCCGTGGCGGCGAAACGGTACTGGAAGAGATGTTCCGTAACCCGCTGTCGGACCGCGAGGAGATCAACAGGAGAAGCAGCGTGATTGCGCATTTTGCCCGCCTGAAACTGGTGTTCCCCTTTGATGCGGCCTTGTTTGATATGGCCGAGAAGTACCTGATGAATACCGGCGCCAGCGAAAAACAAACCGTGCTGAGCGAAAAAGATATTGCCAACGGGGTAAGCGCCGTGATATCACTTATTCATCTTATAAAAAAATTTATAGAAGAAGAAGCAGTAACCGGCATCATTGCCTATGCACGGGAACGGGAACGCATTGCGGTATTACTCACGGATGCCGCTTTTGAACCGGCGCTGAAAGAAAGCGGGAAAGGGAAGTTATCCTATGCGGCCGTAACCGCCTATGATCTCCTGTTCCGGACCCGCGAGCGGTATAAGATAGAAAAGCTGATGGGGTATATCTATTACCTGGATGTGTATCTCTCCGTGGCCAAAGTGGCGGTGGACAGGCAATTTGTTTTTCCCAAAGCACTTGATAAAGGCACCACTGAACTGAAACTGGAAGGGGTATATCATCCCGGACTGAAACAGCCTATTGGCAACAACCTGGCAATGAATGCCAGTCAGAACCTCATCTTTTTAACGGGGGCCAATATGGCGGGCAAGTCTACATTTCTGCGCTCTTTAAGCACTGCTGTTTATGTGGCGCATATGGGCTTTCCCGTAGCTGCGGGGTTCATGGAGTTTTCGGTGATGGATGGCATTTACACCACCATCAACCTGCCGGATAACCTGGGTATTGGCGCCAGTCACTTTTACGCGGAAGTGCTGCGCGTAAAAAAAATAGCGACAGAACTAAGCGCGGGGAAATCGTTGCTGGTAATATTTGATGAGCTGTTCCGCGGTACCAACGTAAAAGATGCGCATGAAGCTACCGTAGCTATTACCAATGCCTTTGCCGGGAAGAAAAAAAGTATGTTCATTATTTCCTCGCACATTGTGGAAGCCGGGGAGGAGTTAAAGCAACGGGGCAATATCGGGTTCCTGTACCTGCCTACGCGTATGAACGGCCATACGCCGGAGTATACCTATACGCTGGAACGGGGTATCACCGACGACCGGCATGGTATGATCATTATCAGGAACGAAGGGATCCTGGAAACATTGAAGAACGGGAAGAAGCGTAGCGTTGCACATCTTGTGAAATAAAAAAATAATCATCATGGGTTTTAATACAGACAGGCAAACGATGGATGAACTGAACCTGCTGGGCAAGTACCGGCAGGGTTCCGTATATCATTTGTTCAACCACGTAAAAACAAGAGGAGGGGAACAGTTGCTCGACGATATGTTTCGTCACCCGCTGGAGGAGGCTGATGCTATCAATGACCGCAGCAGTGTTTTCCGGGGTTTTCAGCGGGCGAAACTGAATTTTCCTTTTGATGTATCGCAGCTTAATTTAATGCGCGAGTACCTGGATGCGGGTATGCAGGGTAACGGGTTACTGACATTGGCGGATACCCTCCTCAAAAAATGGCTTTCCGGTCTTACCCGCGACGAACGCTACAAGAAAAAAGTGCAGGGATTACAGGCAACTATTGTTACGTTGAAGAGATGTTATTCTTTTCTCGAAATGACACCGCCCGATATGGGGGCTTATACCTCCCGTTTAAAGGCAGTAAAAACCATCCTCTCCGATAAGCTGCTGGAACGCCTGCTGAATATGGATATCTACCAGGCGTTGCCGGTGAAAACCCTGGCCTTTTATGATCACCTGCTGAAGAGCAGGTTCCGGAAAGAGATGGAAGAAGTGCTGTTGTTTATTTATGAGCTGGATGTAAACATCGCGGTGAGTGATGTGGCGCGCGCCAGGGGATTTACCTATGCGGATGCGTTGCCGCACACGGAAAATATGTTGTCCGCTGAAGAGCTGGCCCACCCCTGTATCGACGGCGCCGTAGGAAACATTGTGCAGATGCAGGAGCACAGTAATGTGTTGTTTTTAACCGGCGCCAATATGGCCGGTAAATCCACCCTGATGAAATCTGTAGGCATCGGGATGTACCTGGCGCATATGGGATTCCCGGTGGCGGCGGCGCATATGCAGTTTTCTGTACGGGAGGGAATATACTCTTCTATCAATGTGGCGGATAATATCAGTCTTGGTTACAGCCATTTTTACGCAGAAGTGGTACGTGTGAAACACGCAGCAGAAGCCGCCGCCAGCGGGCAGCGCTTACTGCTGATGTTCGATGAGCTGTTCAAAGGCACCAATGTAAAAGATGCGTACGATGGTACGCTGGCGGTGACGGCCGCTTTTGCGGAGTACCACGACTGCCTCTTTATTGTGTCAACGCATATCATTGAAGTGGGGGAGGCATTAAGAGGCAGCAGCAATGTACAATTCGTTTATTTACCAACTATTATGGATGGCAACCGGCCGCGTTATACTTACCGGTTGCAGGAAGGCATCACGGAAGACCGTCAGGGGATGATGATCATCCGGAATGAAGGCATCCTGGAACTGATCGGTTCTTAACACAGAAAAATAATAACATCATATGAAGCAACTGTTGATATTTGGCGTAACCGCCATACAGGCTTTCTATTGCCTGAACACAGCCGCACAGGAAAAAAAATTATCGAACCTGACAAAGGAAGATCTTATTTCAGATTTTAAACTGGCGGTGGAGATCTTAAAAAAACAACATCCCAATCCGTATAAGTTTATAGACTCGGTAGCCTTTGCGCATAAAGTGGATTCATTACTGAATAAGGTAGCGCAGCAGCCGGATGTATTGTCGGGCGTGCAGTATTCGCCTATTTACCTGGTAAAGGATGTACATACCAATCTGGCGTTTTCAAATGACAACGGGAAGGAGTTGTACAGCATGATCAATTTCTTTCCGTTTCCCGTGATGATAGAACGGGAGAAGATATTCGTAAACCTCAAAGGCGGCAGTATTCCTTTCGGGGCGGAGCTGGTGAGTATTAACAACGTGCCGGTGAAAGATATTCTCGGCGCCTTATCGGCGCCGGCTTACAGCGATGGTTACATTACTACCGGGATGGACAGGCTGTACCCTAATTTCCAGGTAATTTTCAGTTTGCGTAACCCGCGGCTTAAAAGTTACCAGGTAGCTTTTCTGGCGCCGGGGAGCAGGGAGGTGAAACGGATTACGCTTCCCGCTGCAGATCCCACACAGGCGTATCATGCAGGGCGGCAGTCGGTGTTCCCGGTGAACCTTTTGCAACGGGCGTATTATATCTACAATAATTATTTTGATGATACACAAACGGGGCTGCTCACCGTAAATACCTTTGCGTTAAATGAAGCGGACGCTTATAAGGAGTTCAGTGAATTTTTCCGGGAAGTAAACAAACGGAAATACAAGCAGGTGATTATAGATATCCGTAGTAACGGCGGTGGTAATCCCGCTATCTCTGCATTACTTTATTCTTTCCTGGTAGATGCGCCTTTCCGGAATGTTTATAATTACCGCACCCGTACCATAGACCTGGCCTACCCGGAATATGCGGTGGCGGATAACGGCAGGCGGTTATCTGACGAAGATATCCAGGGGCATAAAAACTTTCTTTACCAGCGGTTTGATAAAGACTCTTCCGGTTTTTATGTGGGTAATGCCCGTTTGAAAGAAGGGTTACTGGAAAATTTTCCGCCCGATAAAGATGCGTTTCATGGGAACGTATATGTGCTGACGGGCGGTGGCACTGTTTCTGCGGCTACTTACTTTGCTTCGCTTGTGCAGAAAAACAAACGGGGCGAGATCATCGGGAAGGAAACAGGCAGTGGCGTGGCCGCTACTACGGCCGCGTGGTTTCTGAAATACCTGTTGCCAAAAACCAATTGTGTGTTAACCGTGCCGTTGTCGGAGTTGTATTTCTTTAATGCCAGCGCCGACAATGGCCGTGGTATTATCCCTGACAGGGAAATTCCGCTGACGAAATTTACTACGTATATCCAGTCGGGTAAGGACCCTGAGATCGCGTATACGCTTGAGTTGATCAAAGCCGGCGGTAAAGTTGACCAGATGCAGTAATTTTGCGGTGAATGAATCACCAGCAACTGTAATATGACCACCAGCACCGTTAAGCAACAAAGAATAAAAGATAAGAATATAGGAATAGCCACCTTGTTGGCTTTTGCCATGATTCCCATGTCGGGGTTTGCCACGGACATATACATCCCGTCGCTGCCGGGCATGACGCATGCCCTCGGTATTTCCAACAGCCAGGCCCAGCTTACGCTGAGTCTTTTCCTGATCAGCTACGGTTTATCGCAGCTTTTTATAGGTGGCCTGCTGGATAGTTTTGGCCGGTACCGGATTGCATTGGTGGCGATGCTGATCTTTTGTGCCTCCTGTGTTACCATTGCCAACACGCACAATATTTATGTGATTTACGCCATGAGGGTGCTGCATGGTATTACCATAGCGGCGATGGTGGTGAGTAAGCGTGCCTTTATTGTAGACCTCTACAAGGGTGAGCAGTTGAAACATTACCTGAGTCTTTTTACTATTATCTGGTCTACCGGCCCTATTGTAGCGCCTTTTATCGGGGGATATCTTGAAGTGAACTTTGGCTGGGAATCCAACTTTTATTTCCTGGGTGGTTTTGCCGCTGTATTATTATTGATGGAGGTGATCTTCAGCGGGGAAACCATCCAGCATACTACGCCGTTTCACCCGGCAAAGATCCTGTCTATTTATTACGGGATGATCCGTACGGGCAGTTTTACACTGGGTATCGTGATGCTGGGGCTCGCCTATTCGATGGTGATGGTATATAACATGTCCGGTCCTTTTATTATTGAGCATCATTTTAACCTGTCGCCTGTGATCACTGGTTACTGTTCGCTGTTCCTGGGTTTTGCCTGGATGGTGGGCGGATTTTTAGGGAAGGGGATGATCAACAAACCTTTTGTGAAGAAGATGAGCATCAACGTGGTGTTGCAATTGGCAGCGGCGTTGCTCTTGCTGGTGATGTTTTCCCTGTATGGTGGGTTGTGGACCATACTGGTGTTTGCTTTCCTTGTGCATGTGGGCGCAGGGTTTACCTACAATAATTACTTTACTTTTTGTTTGCAGATATTTCCCAAAAATGCGGGGATAGCCGGCGGGCTCACGGGTGGGTTGTGTTATGTAATTGTTTCCATGCTGAGTTATGGATTGATATATGTGTTGCCTGCCGAAGATGGCAGGCATTTGTCGTTTAGCTATGTACTCCTGATCCTTGCGAGTGCATTGGTGATGTACCGCGTGTTCCTGTTGTACCGGAAGCGGAAGGCGATAGGGGATGGCCAATAGTGGAGTTCCGGATGCAGAGATGAGTAGGCAGGACCCTTGTTTCAAAAGTGGTGAGCGGCCGTTTCCTTTCTATCAGGTCTATCAGTAGTTCCGCGGCGATTTTTCCCATTTCAAAGGCAGATTGCCGGATGGTGGTGAGGGAGGGCGACAGGAGTTCCGGGGAGCTGAAATTGCTGAACCCGGCGAGGGCCATTTGTTGGGGGATGCGTATACCTTGTTCGTGCAGGAGGGAAAAGCAGCGCATGGTAAGCCGGTCTGATCCTACCAGCAATGCATCCGGCGGCGTTTCCAGCGACAGCAGTTCGCGGATAGCGTTTTCGGCTTCGGGAATATTGTTGCCGCAGGCATCGCAGTATTTGATGTAGCTGTCGCGCACAGGCAGGTGATGGGCCAGCAATGCCTCCTGGTAACCCTGCAGGCGTTCTTTTGTAATAGAAAGACCAGCGGCGCCGGTGATGTGTGCAATATGCCGGTAGCCGCATTCCAGCAGGTGTGTGGTGGCATTAAAGGCGCCGCCTTTATTATCGGCAATCACCTGGTGGGTGTTGATGGCATCCGTAACACGGTCGAATAATACGATGGGCAGTCCCTGTTCATGTAGTTGCTGTATATGCCCTACATCGGTAGTGCCGGCGGATAAGGAAAGGAGTAGTCCGTCGATGGCCCGCCAGGAAAGATTTTCCAGGTTTTTTACCTCTCTTTCATAAGATTCATCGTTTTGGGTGATCATCACCAGGTAGTCCTTATTATAAGCGGCCGATTCTATGCCGCTGATTACTTCCGCATAAAAATTATTGGGGATACTGCTGAGGGCGATGCCCAGGCAGCGGCTTTTTTTGTTCTTCAGGCTCTGGGCCATGAGGTTGGGGCGGTAGTTATGTTTGGCAGCATATTCCTTTACCAGCTGTTGTGTGGCGTCGCTGATCTTGTAACTTCCTTTCAATGCCCTGGATACCGTGGAAAAGGAGAGGCCCAGTGATCTGGCAATGTCTTTAATTGTGATTGGTTGCTTTATCATAACATGGCTATTAAAAAATATTTAAAAGATAGAAGCCCATATTTATGCAAACGTTTGCCCTAATAAATAGTCCGGCTGATGGCAGTAGTTCAAATATAAGTGTTAATTTGACAATTAATTAGAAATTCAATGTTTGCGGGCTACTTTTTACAGTCTGCCGGGGGAGAATTTTATTTTTTTCAGATCTACGGCATAATCGATTAAGCTCAATCCACGTGTATAAGAAGATATCTATTCATGACATTGCCCGGCAATTAAATGTGTCCTCTGCCACGGTTTCCTATGTGCTGAACGGAAAGGCACAGGAGAAACGCATCAGCGCCGTACAGGAAAAGAGGATACTGGCTTTTGCGCGGCAGGCGGGCTACCGGCCTAACATGGTGGCTAAAAGCCTGCGTACCGGTAAAAGCAAAACCATTGGCATGCTGGTGGAAGATATCGCCGATCCTTTCTTTTCAAGTATTGCCAGGGAGGTAGAAAAAATAGCCAGCCGGCTTGACTATAAGATCTTTTATTCCAGTACAGAAAACGATACGCGTATTACGCAGGCACTGATCAAAGTGTTCCGCGACGCACAGGTAGATGGTTATATTATTGCACCGGCGCCGGGTATTGAGCAGGAGGTAAAGGCTTTGATAGATGATCACCTGCCGGTGATCCTTTTCGACCGGTATTTCCCCGGGCTGCCCACCGTGAACGTGGTAGTGGACAATTTCAATGGCGCCTACCAGGCTACGCGGCATATGCTGGAACAGGGCTCGCGGCACATCGGCTTTGTTACACTGGATTCAACGCAGGTCCAGATGAGCGACCGCCTGGCCGGTTATACAGCAGCCCTGCAGGAAGCAGGCATACAGCTCCGGGTATTGAAGATCCCTTACCGGCTTCACCCGGACAAGATTGCGGAGAAAGTCAAACTGTTTATCAAAAAGAATAAGGACATGAACGGTGTACTATTTGCCACCAACTACCTCGCCATCAGCGGACTGGATGCTATTAACAACCTGCACAAAAAGGTTCCTGCCGATATGGCTATTGTGGGCTTTGATGATAACACACATTTCTCCCTGTTTTCTCCTGCTATCACCGCTGTTGCACAACCGATGCAGGAAATATCAGAACAGGTGATGAAAAAGCTCATTGCCTGCATGGCGGATACAGCAGATATTTCCCGCGCTTCAACCGTTGTATTGCCCACCCGGCTGATCATCCGGGAGTCGTCTTTGCGGACAAACAGCAAAAAGTATTCATCTTCATAATTACATGCAAACGTTTGCTTGAGAATATAACTTAATCGATTAACCGGCATCCCGGAATTATTCACGTTACTGATAAAAATTAAAACAATGCAACCAGGATTTAATCCACGATGTATGGAATGGTTTCCTTTTCAATTAAGCCAGGCGCAACTGCTGCCCGCACAACAACCATTCATTTATTAAAACATAAAATTATCCCGTTATGAAACGATTGTACAACCATGTCGTTTATCGCTGCGTGCTGCCCTGCATTTTTCTCCTGAGCATGCCGTCAGCTGTTTATTCACAAGACTTAAAAACGGTAACAGGCACGGTATCGGACGCCACGAAGAATGAGCCCGTGATAGGCGCCACCGTTCGCGTAAAAGGCGCTAATACCGGCGCCGCCACAGATGCCAACGGTCGCTTTAGTGTTAAAGCAGCACCCACCGATATACTGGTGATCAGCAGCATCGGGTTTAAAGCGCTGGAACTGCCTGTGGGCAACAGAACCGCCATCACCATTAAACTGGAAATTAATAATGCGGACATGAATGAAGTAGTGGTAGTGGGGTACGGTCAGCAGAAGAAAGCCACCCTCACCGGCGCTATTGCCACAGTAGACTCAAAGGTATTCCAGGACCGCGGCGTGGTATCCAATCCACTGGCATCACTGCAGGGCCAGGTACCCGGTGTGATCGTTACCCGCAGGGCCGCAGCCCCCGGGCAAGAGGGCTGGAACTTCCAGATGAGAGGCGCCACTTCTACCAATGGTACAGAACCGCTGGTGGTAATAGACGGCATTCCGATGCAGGGCGTGGGCGTACTCAATTCTATCAATCCATCGGATATAGATAATATGTCGTTCCTGAAAGATGCGGCAGCAGCCATTTACGGTGCACGTGCAGCAGGGGGCGTGGTGCTGATCACCACTAAAAGGGCAAAAGCCGGACTGCCTTCTATCCAGTACAACGGCTCGGTGTCACAAAAAAGAATGGGTTTAAAACCATCCTTCCTGGGCAGTGATCAGTACGGGCAATATATGCTCCAGGCGATCTCCAACGCTTCTACCGGTGGCGTACCCGATGAAAACTGGATCTGGACCAAATATGCACGGGCATGGATCAACCGCCCCGATAGTTTGTATATCGATAAAAACACACCGGCTTACCAGGCAGGAGGCGAAACCATTGGTTTTACAGATGTAAAGGACTATACTTTTTTTGATACCAACCCGATAGATATCCTGTGGGGCAACGGAAGGGCTACCTCTACACAGCACGACCTGAGTATATCTGCGGCCACAGACAAAATGGGGTACCGTTTATCGCTCGGTTATATGGACGACGGCAGTATGCTCAAATGGGGCCAGAACTCCAACAAACGCTATAACGTACGCTTTACGCACGATTATACTTTTGCGCCCTGGTTTAAAATGTATACCAATATCTCAATGGAGAAAAATGATGTGGTAGTACCTACCCGGCAGGGTGAAATCAATTATGGTTCGCAACCTGGTTTTCCCGTGGCTACTATCCACGGCAAGCCTTATGCCTGGGGTACGCAACCTGCACGCAACTGGTTGCTGGAGCTGGGCGGAGAGTCGAAAACATACAACAGCCGCGTGTTTGCCAATACACGGCTCGACTTCACCCTCGCTAAAGATCTGAAGCTGATAGGATCAGTAGGTTATAACTGGACGTCTATAGGTACGAAGAACCAGTATAAATCAATATCCGGCATCTACAATTATTCAGAAAGTTACCAATACCTCGATAATCCTTCACAGGATCAGTCTTCCTACACCAGGGGAGAGTTAAGGGATGTTTATTTTAATACCAATGCTTATCTCGAGTATAAAAAGAATATAAAAACCGTACATAATTTTTCGGTGGTGGCAGGTATTAACTATGAACGTGATCAGAACAACTTTTTCTCCACCACTACTACCAACCTGGCCAGCAATGATGTGCCGGCTTTAGGTCTTGGGTTGGGTGATAACACCACCCGCTCCAATGCGGAAAATATCTCCGAATGGGCCATCGGGTCTGCATTTGGTCGTTTTAACTACGCTTATAAGGATAAATATCTTTTTGAAGCCAACGGTCGTTACGATGGCAGTTCCCGGTTTGATGCAGATCACCGCTGGAAATTTTATTCCGGTCTTTCTGCAGGCTGGCGTATTTCGCAGGAGAACTTTATGCGCAACATAAAATTTGTAAACGAATTAAAACTGCGCGGCTCCGCAGGTACGGTAGGTAACCAGTCGGGTATAGGACTATACGATTATATTTCCCGGATAAATTTCGGCCAGGGCGCGGTACTCGGCAATTACAGTTCCCGCTCCGTGATGGCTGGTCCGAGAGATACGCTGGTAAGCCTGAACAGAACCTGGGAGAAAGTGCATAACCAGAACATCGGGGTGGACTTTACGGTACTGAACAGTCATTTGTACGGTACATTCGATTACTTCTGGAAGCAGAATAATAACATGCTCCTGCCGCAGGTATACTCCGCTGTATTAGGCGCTGTGGCGCCATCAGCCAACATTGGCGCACTGAAGGTATGGGGATGGGAAATGTCCATAGGCTGGAGAGATCAGATAGGCAAGGTATCTTACTATATTAACGGAACGCTCACCGACAATAGCAATAAGCTGGTGAATTTTGGTGGCGCCAATATTGTTGCTGCGGGTAAACAGAACTTAGAAGGGTATGCACTGAATTCTTATTTTGGATTTAAGTATGATGGCCGTATTCAGACAGATAAAGAAGCGGCAGATTATGCCAGCCTGGTGCCCGGAAGCAGTATTCCCAATATGCCCGGCGCTACGCAGATGATCAAAGGAATTAACCGTTATAAAGATATTAACGGAGATGGAAGGCTCACCAATGCGGGCGCCAACCAGTATTTACTTGGAAAGAAAGATGCTAATGGCAATCCTATCCCTGATGGCGATGTAGTGTACCTGGGCAGAAGCGATCCACGGTATGTATATGCTGTAAACTTTGGCGGTGAATGGAATGGGTTTGATTTCAGCGCCGTATTCCAGGGCGTTGCCAAACAACAGATTTATCGTCGCTCCGACTGGAGTACGCCGTTTGGTACCATTTGGCAGGGACATGGCGACTGGTGGGTAGGTAAAACATGGACACCCGATAATCCCAATGCGGAGTTGCCTATTTTGACTACCGCTACCAATAAAGGGTTTGGCAACTATGCGGCCTATAACTACCAGATCTCCGACTGGTCTATGCAAAACGGCGCTTATATCCGTTTGAAGAATATCGTGCTCGGCTATACGCTTTCGCCTGAATTATCCAAACGGATAAAGATGCAACGGTTACGGGTATACGTATCTGCCAACGACATCTGGGAGTTCACCAAAGTGGAAGACAAATGGGATCCGGAACAAACTTCCGACGTAAGCGGCGGAGCGCAACGCTATCCTTTCTTCCGCCTGATCACCTTTGGCGTAAACGTTACCTTCTAGTTCCAACAAAAAAGCATTCACATGAAAAAGATTTTGAAATATACTCCGCTGATATTGGCAGCTTACCTGTTTGCAATAACACCTTATGGTTGTAAAAGCGCACTGGACCTGAAACCAAAGGATGCAGTGCAGGACACCAATTTTTACAGGAAGCCCAATGATTTTAAACTGGCGGCCAATACTTTTTATAATTACCTGCGTTCTTTCAGCAATGGTAACGGCGATGGTCATACCGGGTCCGACCTGGCGGCCGATCGTGGCGCTATTGCCCGCGGCACCAACACCATTGTGTCTAATGATAACAACTATAACGATGCCTATAAATGGATCCGCAATATCAATTACCTGCTGGCGAAAGCAAGTGGGTATGCAAACCCGGCGGAGCTGAAACAATATGTAGCGGAAGCAAAATTTTTCCGCGCTTATGTGTACTTTGATAAACTGCTCACTTCCTATGGCGGCGTAATCCTGGTGAAAGATGTGTTAACCACTACATCTCCTGAATTGACCGCTGCACGCAATACCCGTGATGAAACCATCGATTTCATTATTGCAGACCTGGAGGCGGCTATTCCGGACCTGCCACTGGAGGGCGCTATAGGCGATGCCGATAAAGGCCGCATCAGTAAACAGGCCGCACAGGCTTTCCTGGGAAGGGTTTGTTTATACGAAGGCACCTGGCAGAAGTACCGGAATGGAGATGCCAGCCGGTATAATGCTTTGCTGAGTAAGTCGATCGCCAATTCAGACGCAGTGATTTCCAGTGCGCAGTTCTCTTTGTTTAAACCTGCGGTACTCGGTGATTCTGCGCTGAAGTACCTGTTTATCCTGGAGAACCAGAAATCCAACCCGGCAGGCGTTACCAAAGCGTTAAACAATGAATATATCCTGGCTGTACGCTATGAATCGAATAACCTGCTGAAAACAATTCCCAACCAGATTTCCTTTGGAGCGCTGGGTGCAGATATGAGCCGTAAAATGGCCGATATGTACCTGTGCAGCGATGGCCTGCCGATCAGCAAAACGGCAACGGCTTTCAGTCGCGCTAAAATGAATTCCGAATACCAGCAACGCGATAACCGCATGCGTTACTTCATGATGGTACCCGGGTATTTATACTGGCAGAATGCCACCAACTGGCATATCAACTGGGACTGGAGCCCCGCCGATATCGCCAATGCCCGCCCGCTGTTTGATCCCTGGGCCAATGATATTACCGCGTATAACAACCAGCAATGGGCTGCTGAAAGAAAGGTGCCCAACAGCCAGGAGGGATATGATTACCCGGTATTGCGGCTGGCAGAAGTATATCTTAACTATGCCGAAGCTGTATACGAACGCAATGGCCTGATCACAGATGCAGACCTGGACCGCTCTTTAAACCTGGTGCGGCTGCGTATCAATACCAGCAATGCCATGCCCAAACTGAGCAATAGTTTTGCAGCGCTTCATGGCCTGGATATGCGGGAGGAAATAAGAAGAGAAAGAGCCGTGGAATTACAGGGAGAAGGTCAGCGGATGGACGACCTGAAACGCTGGCATATTGCGCATATTGAACTGACGAAACCATTGCTGGGCGTACGCTGGGCAGGCACCGAGTTTGCCACTAAGTATACGAAGGCGCCGCCGCTTACCGCTGATGGAGACGTACTCGCCGATCCTGTGAGCGAAAGAAAGTTTACAGAAAAGAATTACCTGATCCCCATACCTACGAACCAGATCCAGCTAAACCCTCAACTTAAACAAAACCCGGGATGGGAATAACCCTTTAATTCCACAGTTATGCACAAGTATATTCTTTGTTCATTGTTGCTGTTAACCAGCACATACACCCAGGTGAAAGCCCAGTCGTTTGTTCATCCGGGGGGTTTGCATACACAGGCAGACCTCGACCGGATGAAAGCTAAAGTAGCCGCCGGGGCTCATCCCTGGATTGACGACTGGAACCGGCTGATTGCAGATCCCCAGGCACGGAATACTTATACGCCTGCACCCCGCGCCAATATGGGCGGGAGCAGGCAACGCGCTTCCGCCGATGCGCATGCTGCTTACCTGAATGCGCTTCGCTGGTATATTTCCGGCGACACCAGTTATGCTGATTGTGCCATCAGGATCTGTAATGCATGGTCGGCAGCCGTGAACCAGGTGCCTACCGGTACCGATATCCCGGGGCTGAGTGGTATTCCCATATTTGAATTTGCACTGGCGGCAGAGTTGCTGCGTATCAGCCCGCGCTGGGCGCCTGCTGATTTTACGCGGTTTAAAGATATGATGATCACTTACTGGTACCCTGTGTGCCATAACTTTCTAACCAATCATAACGGCGCCTGTATCACTAACTACTGGGCCAACTGGGATGCGTGTAACATAGGCGCTATCCTTACGATAGGCGTATTATGCGATGATACCGCAAAATATAATGAAGCAATCACCTACTACAAAACCGGGCCCGGCGCTGGAAGCATTGCCAATGCGGTATACGTGCTGCATCCCGGCGGCCTGGGACAGTGGCAGGAAAGCGGTCGTGACCAGGAGCATGCGCAACTGGGAGTAGGGCTGCTGGCCAGCGTTTGCGAGGTGGCATGGAACCAGGGACTGGATCTTTATAGTTATGATAATAACCGCCTGCTCGCAGGTGCGGAATACGTAGCCAAAACAAATCTCTGGAATGAGGTACCCTATACGGCTTATAATAACTGTAAGAATGCCAACCAGCGATGGGTATCTATCAATGGGCGCGGCCGGCTCGATGACCGTCCTATATGGGAGATGATCTATAATCATTATGTAGTGAGGAAAGGATTGAGTGCGCCCAATACACAGGCGATGGCGCAGCTGATGCGGCCGGAGCATGGCAGTGCCGATCATTTTGGTTATGGTACCCTGGCCTTTACGCTGGATGCCGCTGCATCCCCTTATCCGCCATTGCCCACGCCGGCGGCTCCTGCCGGCTTAACAGCCACCGCGGGTATTTCGCGGGTATGGCTGAAATGGACAGCGCCTCCGGGTAATACAACGCAGGGCTATATAGTAAAAAGAGCGGATGCTAACGGTGGCCCCTATACGACGATTGCGTCGTGGACAGATAATACCACTTCCAGCTATGTGGATGGTACCGTTACCAACGGCAATACCTATTACTACGTGGTGTCGGCGGTGAACCAGTCGGGCAGCAGCAGTGAAACGGCAGCGGTAAATGCCCGGCCACAGGCGGCTTCGGACACACTGCCCACGGGCTGGAGCCGGCAGGACATTGGCAGCGTAACTACCGCGGGTACCAGCAGCTTTGCAGCGGTAGCAGGGAACAGCTTTGTGGTTACCGGCGCCGGAACAGATATCAGCGGCACTGCCGATGCTTTTGCATTTACCTGTAAAAATGTAACCGGCAACGCCACCATCACCACCAGGCTTTCTGCTATCAGCGGATCGCTGCGTAAAGCGGGTATTATGATCCGGGAGTCGCTGGCGCCTGATGCGAAAACATTCTTTATGAAACTTGGAGACGCCGGCTGGCGGCAGGCCGCTTTCGGCGCACGCACGGCTACTGCCGGCAGCATGACCTGGACCGGCGGCAATGATTACACCTGGCTGCCCGCATGGTTCCGGCTCACGCGTAATGGCAATACTTTTACCGCCTATGAATCTACCGATGGCGTGAACTGGCTGATGGTAGGCACAGCTACTACCAGTATGAGTAACAGCTACTACATAGGCGTAGCAGTAAGCTCCGGCAGCGCCACTGCTCTCAATACTTCTACTTTCGATAACGTGTCTGTAGTGTTAGGGCAATCGATCAGCTTTAATGCACTGCCGGCCAAAAGGCCCGGCGATACTGCCTTTGATGCCGGCGCCGTGAGCAGTGCAGGCCTGCCCGTTAGTTACAGTAGTACAGATACCACTATTGCCACCATCATCGCCGGTAAAATACAGGTGAAAGGAGCAGGCAGTTGTACGATTGTTGCCACGCAACCGGGTGATAGCCTGTATGCCGCTGCCGATACCGTATCGCAGCTGCTGGAAAGCAAGCCACTGCAGTTACAGGTGCAGTATAAAGATGGAGATGACCAGCATCTCACCAACAATATGATCAAACCTTTTTTCAAAATCATTAATGCTGATTCTGTTGGTTTTCCATACGGGGAGCTAACTGCCCGTTACTGGCTTACGGCTGAAAATTACAATGGAGCGGTTAATAACCTGGTCGACTATACGCAGTTGGGTAGCGGTAAGGTGAAAATGAAATATGCCGCTTTGCCCAATCCGCACCACGGCGCTTATGGCTATATTGAATACAGTTTTGACAGCACCGCCGGAAACCTGTTGCCCAACCATACTTCCGGTGAAATAAAATCCCGGTTTGGCGTTGCCGGCTGGCCTGTATTGAATGAGTCGGACGATTATTCCTACCAGGCGCAGGCGGCTTATGCGGTGAACGATCATTTCACGCTGTACAGGAATGGCATCCTGGTACAAGGCGCCGAGCCGGAAATAATACCGGATTCCCTGCAGGTAAAAGTGTATTTTCAGAACCGGAACACGGTGGCTAACACCAATACCATCAGCCATTACATCCGGGTAAATAATACGGGTAATGTGCCACTGGCGTATAAAGACCTTTCCTTTCGCTATTGGTTTACCAAAGATGGCAATGCCGCTTTGAACAGCTCGATTGAATACGCTGCTATTGGTACCGGCAATGTGACACGCAGGTTTGTTGCCGTGAACCCTGCCGCCGACAGTGCCGATACTTATTTTGACCTGCAAACAGACAGCGCAGCAGGCATCCTTTATCCTTTAGCCAATACCGGTAATATTCAATACCGGATCTCCAAATCCGACTGGAGTAAATTCAATGAGTTAAATGATTATTCCTATAAACCGGCGGGTGCTTTCGGAGAGAATGAACGGGTAACTGTTTACTATAAAGATCAGCTGATATATGGAACAGAACCCTTTCCGGCGGCGAGTTTGAAGAACATGGTTGCGTATGCGCCGGCGGAGGAGCTGAACACAACCTTGCTGTATCCTAACCCGCTTACCGGCCGTGAATTTTATGTACGGGTAGATAAACAACTGTTGCAGCGGGATCTGCGTATAGTCGTATATGATATGAACGGGAAAAGCGTGCATGATCAGCTGTTCCGGAAGAATACCTCCGGCGTGGTAACCGTACAACTGGACAAACAGGTGGCTGCCGGCGTATATATGGTGCAGCTGAATAAACAGCCGGCTACGAGAATTGTAATAAATCCTTAACGAAAGATGTATAAGAAAATCATTAGCCTGGGACTGTGCCTGCTTTCCACAGCAGTAGCCATTGCGCAGGATGCTATTATCGAACAAAGCCGCGTGGTGTTACAGTCGCCCGATAAAAACTACGAACTGCAGTTTTATCAGCGCCAGGATGTGCAGCAACGGCGGCAGATGTATTATACCGTGAGCTACAAGCACACGCCGGTAATCCTGGAGTCGTTGCTGGATATCCAGCTGGATAACCATCTCAGTGAGCAGGCAATGGCGCTGAAAGTAGACCAGCATGCTAACTGGTGTGAGAACCTGGTAGTAAAGGGGATCAGCCGGAGCGCGCGGGACACCACCTGGAAGCCGGTGTATGGCGAACAGGAACTGATCAGGGATCATTTCAATGAAACGGTGGTTCACCTGGTAAAGGAGGATAACGCCATGTATAATATGGATGTGGAGATAAGAGCGTACAATGAAGGTATTGCCTTACGTTACTTCTTCCCGGAAAATGAAAAAGGAACTTATTACCGGGTTACCGGGGAGAACACCAACTTTACTTTGCCGGAAGGCACGCAGGCATGGCACGCCAGCTGGGCACAGGCGCCTTATCGCCTGCTACCGCTGCGCAACTGGCCCGGCAACAGCGAGCGCCCCTTAACCCTGCAGTTGCCCGATGGGAAATTTGTATGTCTCGCGGAAGCGCAGATGACAGATTACTCCCGCACAAAGTTTACACTGGATAAAAGCAAACCGAATACCATTGTAACCAGCCTGCATGATCCTGCCGACCTGGTATCGCCGGTGGGTACACCCTGGCGCGTGATCATGGCTGGAGAGAAGGCCGGTGATATCATCGAAAATAATTTCATCGTTTTAAATCTTAATAAGCCTTCCCAGGTAAAGGATGCCAGCTGGATCAGGCCGGGAAAGATTATCCGCGTGATGACCCAAACGACGGCAGATGCACTGGCGTACATCGACTTTGCCGCTGCCCATCATTTGCAGTATATCCTGTTCGACTGGAAATGGTACGGCCCTGCATTCACCTTTGAATCGGATGCTACCAAAGTAGTGGCGCCGCTGGATATGCCCCGTATTATTGCTTATGGCAAGGAGAAAAATGTAGGGGTATGGTTGTATGTAAATCAGCAGGCATTGCTGGCGCAGTCGGATTCCCTGTATAAAGTGTATCATAACTGGGGCGTAGCAGGCGTTAAGTTTGGGTTTGTACAGGTAGGGTCGCATCGCTGGACCACCTGGATCCAGAAGGAGTTGCAGAAGGCAGCGGAGAATAACATCATGGTGAATATTCATGATGAATACCGCCCTACCGGTGAACAGCGCACCTGGCCTAATTTCCTTACTGCGGAAGGTATCCGGGGCAACGAGGAATTTCCGGACGCCACGCATAACACCGTGTTGCCCTTTACCCGCATGATTGCCGGACCGGGCGATTATACCATTTGTTACTATGATAAGAGGTTAAAGACCACTCATGCGCATCAGCTGGCGCTGAGTGTGGTAATGTATAGCCCTTTGCAAACCCTGTTCTGGTACGATAAACCGGCATTGTATGAAAATGAACCGGAGATCGCTTTCTTTGAACAGGTACCCACCAGCTGGGATGAAACAAAAATACTGAACGGCGAGCCGGGGCAATTTATTACCACGGCCCGGAGAAAGGGAACCGATTGGTTTATAGGGGCTGTTACTAACAATAACGCACGTACGCAGAAGGTACCCTTATCTTTTTTAACAACCGGAAAAAAATACCTGGCTACTATATACGCGGATGACCCTGCTGTTGGAACAAAAACAAAAGTAAGCGTGAAAACGATGAAGGTAACGGCGGCTACGGTGCTGGATATACGTTTATTGGCTTCCGGCGGACAGGCCATATGGATCCGTCCTGCATAAATGATTTATATGAATCGTGTTGTTATCATTGGTATTATTACTATGCTTTGCGCGTTGCCTCCTAACGGTTACGCACAAGTGAAGTATGACTTCTCGCCTGTGAATAATAAAATAAATGGCTGGCTGGATTCGGTGTACTACCCGGGTGCAGCGCTGATGATTGTAAAAGACGGGCGGGTTATTTTTGAAAAATGCTATGGGCAGTATACCCCGGAAACAGAGGTGTACATTGCCTCTGCGGGGAAATGGCTCGCGGCAGCAGCACTGGCTGCCGTAACGGAAGACGGCCGTCTTTCCTGGGACGACCCGGTAAATAAATGGCTGCCGGCATTTACGGATATAAAAGGTACGGCTACACTGCGGCAACTGTTTTCCCACACCTCCGGCTTCCCGGATTATCAGCCGGCTAACCGGCCACCGGACAACTACTCATCACTACGTGTATCCGTATCTTTTATACAACCCTTGCCGGCTGATACTATGCCGGGAAGGGTTTTCCATTATGGTGGTTTGGGAATGCAGGTGGCGGGCCGTATGGCGGAAGTGGCTACCGGTAAGGATTGGGAAACTATATTCCAGGAGAAGATAGCCGGCCCGCTGGGCATGACGCATACTTTTTTTACACCGGTGGATACCACGCCGGGGCATAGTCCCATGCTGGGTGGTGGCGCCCGCACCACGCTGGGTGATTATATCCGCTTCCTTGAAATGTTTGCTAACAGGGGCATGTACAAAGGTAAACGGGTACTGTCGGAACAATCTGTTCAGGAAATGACGGCCAGCCAGACAGGCCATGCTTTTGTGCCCGCGGATAATTTTCTGCGGCTTGCCCGTGGCGTTCCATATCCCGGTGTTTATGGCCTGGGATTATGGCGCGAAGAAGTGGATAGCAGCGGCGCCGCAACGCTGATTACAAGTCCTTCCTGGGCAGGCGCCTATCCGTGGATAGACTGCCGGAACAACGTCTGCGGCTTTTTTATTGCGCATGTAAATCCTGTTACGGCGGCGAAACATCATTTTTCTTCTTTCTATGCCAGCTATGTATTGCCAATGATGGTGAGGGAAGTACTTAAAACTAAAAGTTTGTAAAAGATGAATACGATCAAAGGAAAGATACTTTTCCTGTTTGCTGTTGCCTGTTGTTTTTATGCAGATGCCCAGGAACTGGTTACTTACCCGGCTCCAAAAGCGGTTATATATTCTATGCACAACGACGACTATACCGTGCGGGTACGTAAGCCAGGCGGGGAGTGGCAGGACTTGTTTGAGTATAATGTAAAAGTAGACCTGGATAATGTGAAAGACGCTTCTATGGTGTATTTCGACTGCTCCGGAACCGTGGAAGTATCTGTACGTAAAAATAATATGAACGTACAATCGGTGAAAGTGCGGCCGCTGTCTTATGGTATTAAGCCGGTTGTAAATGGTAATACCATCACTTTTTCGATATCACAGCCACGCAAAATTTCGGTAGAGTTTAACGGCGATACCCGCAGCAACCTGCATGTATTTGCCAATCCTATTGAAACCAACAAGCCTGACAGTGCAGATCCGAATGTGGTATATTTTGGTCCGGGTGTACATACTGCAGACAGTGTTACCAAAACGTATAAAATTGCCAGTGGTAAAACGGTGTACATTGCCGGTGGCGCTATTGTGAGAGGGGCATTCCTGTGTGATAAAGTGAAGCAGGTAAAAATTATTGGCAGAGGTATTATTGATCAGGCCCCGGAGGGCGTGCTGATAAAATATTCCGATTACGTGGAATTGGACGGAATCATTGTTGTTAATCCCAAACATTACTCCGTTACGGGTGGCGAGTCGAAACACCTGACCATCCGTAACTTAAAGTCGTTCAGCAGCAGGGGTTGGGGCGATGGTATTGATTTGTTTTGCTGTGAAGACGTAGTGATCGATGATGTGTTTATGCGTAACTCGGACGACTGTATCGCCATTTATGGCCACCGTTGGGATTATTACGGGAACGTGCGTAACTGCGCTATTACTAATTCAACGTTGTGGGCGGATATCGCGCACCCCATAAATATTGGTTTGCATGGCAATACTAATGCGGCAGGAGATACTATTGAGCATATCCTGTTTAAGAATATCGACATCCTGGAACAGGATGAGGATGATCCGGATTACGAGGGTTGTATGGCTATCAGCAATGGTGATTTGAACCTGGTAAGAAATATCAGGTTTGAAGATATCCGGGTAGAAGATTTTGAAGAAGGACAGCTGCTCAATTTGCGTGTGGTATTTAATAAAAAGTATAATACCGGTCCGGGCCGGGGAATTGAAAATATTCTTTTTAAAAATATCAGTTACAATGGTAGCAACAGCAGTCTGTCAGTGATACACGGGCTGGATAAAGATCACCGCATAAAAGGCGTAACTTTTGAAAACCTGCGGATCAATGGCAAACTGGTAATGGATGCTGATTCCGGGCGTATCAAGGTAGGTGGTTTTGTAGAAGGACTGACATTCAAAAAATAATAACTGCGCATGAATAAACTAAGAACGAACCTGCTGATTATTGGTATTATTGTTTCCTGTGTCCCTGCGTTTGCGCAGCCGGGCAAACAACATCCGCATTTGTTTTTTACGGAAGAGAAAGTGGCGTTGCTGAAACAACGTATCCAAACCGATACTTTTATTGCGGCCAACTGGCAGGAGATTTTGCAACAGGCGGATGCCGTGTTGCAGGGCGGCAATGCCAAAGGAAAAATTGATTACCTGGCATTGAGTTACCTGGTAACCGGGAAAAAGGAATATGCGGGAAAGATAAAAGAATACCTGTTGCAGTTATGCTCCCGGCCATCGTGGACGGATGCCTCGATGATGCAGCGGAACCCGCCCTGGACCTCCGATCTGGGAACGGCAGATAATTGCTGGGTAACTGCCATCGGGTATGATGCTATACGGAGTGAGCTTACAAAGGAGGAAAGGAAAGTCATCACCGGTGGTGTTGTTCGCATGGGCATTCTGCCTGCGTTGAACGACTGGATTTTCCCGGAGAAGAGGATTCATTCGCTTAACTCTATGGGTCACAACTGGTGGTCGGCCTGCGTGGGAATGGCGGGTGTAGCGGCACTGGCTATTCTTGATGAGGAACCGCGTGCTGCCGGCTGGGTGGAAACGGTAAACCAGTCCATGATAGCATGGTTTTCCTTTAATGGAGATGAGCTGCAGTTTAAACCCAAAAGTTGGGATGAAAAAGGGGCCATGTATGAGAGTGTGAACTATGCTGCTTTTGGCGTATCTGAATACCTGTTTTTCCGTTTGGCCTGGGAAAATACCTATCCGGGTAAACAGGCGCCTGTTATACCTGTGCTGGATAACGTGCCGGGTTATTTTATGCATGTGGCGTATCCCCGTGATGGCATGTTGTATTCGTTGAATTTTGGTGATGGCGGTTTGAGTGCCGCTGGTGAACGGCCTGTGAAGTTATTATATGCGATGGGAGATCATCGTGCCAATAATCTCTGGTATTTATCGCTGATAGAAAAATTCCAGCACCGCGAAGGCTTGTTTGTAAATACGCCTATCGGCATTACCTATCAGCCGGATATGCGGAAAGCGCCTGCGCTGCCTGATTTGCCCACTTCTGAAATATTCAGCACCATTGGCTGGGCTACCCTGCGTGATTCATGGAAAAAGAACGCGACTATGCTGGGTGTTAAATCCGGCTTTACCTGGAACCATTCTCATGCGGATGCGAACTCCTTTATTTTATTTCACAAGGGAGAAGCCATCATCAAGGATCCGGGTAACAGCGGGTATGGATCAAACGAATATGCGGATTATTTCTTTCAAAGCCAGGCGCACAATGTGATCCTGTTTAATGGTCAGGCGCAGCCCGCCGAGCAGCAGTACTATGGTTCTCCGGAGAAAGGACATCTTAGTAATTTACTGGATGGAGGTCATATCAAATATATTTTGTCGGATGCCACCGGGCCAACGTCGCGTAATTTCACCCGTAATTTCAGACATTATTTATGGCTGGATAAAGTGATCCTGATCATTGATGATGTGAAAACCTATGATACCGGTAAGTTTGAATGGCTCCTGCATCCTGGCGGAACGGCGCGTAAAACAGGTATGGATATCAGTATACAACAGCATAACTCCGCTGTGCTGGTGCGGCCGCTGTTCCCGGAAACGCTCATACAAACAGGTTATAATCATGATTTTCCAGAGAAGATGAAACTGGTGGAGAAAACCGGTCCACAGGCAAAAGATCTTACTAAAACAGAAACTTATTTCTCTATACAATATCCTGAAGAAGTAAAGCAAACAAAATTCATAACCGCTATTATCCTGAAGGATTCTGTAAATGATAACAATATTCCGCAGATAGAACGTATGGAGGCTAAAGACTATCTTGGTGTGCGTATCCGTCAGCATGGAAAAGTAACAGACGTGTACCTGAACCTGTTGGCCGATGGGAGAAAAATGCATTTGAACAGCTGTAATACCATCAATGGGTGGGATACGGATGCTTACCTGCTTGCTTTTACCTGGCCGGAAAATAAAGATACCAGCAACCCGGAAGAACTGCAGGATCTTTTTGTAGGATATGGTAGTTATGTAAGAAAGGAACAAAAAGTTATTTATGAATCGCTGTCGAAACTATCCGGTATTGTTAGTTATGGGAAAGATAATATAGATGCGCGTTTCAGCGGGCAGCCGTATGCACGGGTGGGTATATACAGTGCGCGCCGGCCTGCTGCTTTTTCCCTGAATGGAAAGAAAACTGCTATAAGCTATGCGCATCCGCAGCTTACATTTTTACTGAAGGAACCATAAAGCAGGGATCATGAAAAGAAGTGGGTTGATGATTATATGCCTTGTTTTTTTATTTACGGGGTTAAAAGCGCAGGAATGGCAGTGGAGTGTACCGGTAACGGGCATACGAAAAAATAACCCGCGTGCCTGGTTATGGATTCCTCCCGGTTGTAAACAGGTAAAGGGAGTGGTAGTGGCACAGCACAATATGGAAGAAGTATCTATCCTGGAAGATGTAGTTTTCAGGGAGAAGATGGCTGCATTGAATTTTGCGGAGATATGGGTGTCGCCGCCGTTTGATCATCTTTTTCGTTTTAATGAAGGCGCCGGTGAAGTGTTTGATTCCATGTTACTGCATCTTGCAGCAGTGTCAGGATATGAGGAGCTGATTTATGCGCCGGTAGTGCCAATGGGTCATTCGGCGGCTGCCAGCTGGCCATACTATTTTGCGGCATGGAAGCCGGAGCGGACTTTAGCCGCCGTTTCTGTAAGCGGGCAATGGCCTTATTTCCGCGATGCTACCTTTGCGCCTGATATATGGGGCAATCGTAACATTGATTTTGTGCCTTGCCTGGAAACGATGGGAGAGTACGAAGCGGCCGATACGTGGAGTATAGAAGGATTAAAGGAAAGAGCTGCGCATCCTTATCTGCCATTGAGTATGCTGGCCTGCCCGGCGGAAGGGCATTTTGCATCAACGGCTGAAAAAGCCGCGTATATTGCTTTTTATATTGGCAAAGCGGTGCAGTACCGTTTGCCGCAGGACTATAACGGTAAAGGCTATCCGCAATTAAAACAAGTGGATCCCACCCATACCGGCTGGCTGGCAGACAGGTGGGCGAAGCATGCCGGTTCGCGGTGGCCAGCCGCTGCGGTAGCCGGCTATACCGGCAATGCTGCGGAAGCATTCTGGTTTTTTGATGAGGAAACAGCCAGGGCCACTGTAGCCTATGGTGCGCGTTTCCGTGGTAAGCAGCCTCAATTGGCGGGCTTTGTGCAGTTGGGCGTAGTGGCGCCGCAGCACAATACGCATCAGCAGGTAGACTTACGGTTTATCCCCGAAAAGGACGGCATTCATTTTTCCGTGGGAACGGTTTTTATGGATACCGTGCCGGGTGGAAGTCCGCGGCTGACCGCCTGGACAGAGCTGCCCGTGGGGGCCCCGTTAAAACACGCGGCCGCTGCTGATATAAAAGTGCGCGTGATATGCGGCCCTGCAGTGGCTACCGGGGCCAACCAGTTCCGGCTGCAATTCCGCCCCGGCATGTTGCCGGATACAACGGGCCATTACGATATCTGGCTGGCAGCGGTTCACCCGGGAGATGCTGCGTTTAAACCATCGGTGCAACAAGCCCGGATGGTAGTACCGGCGATGCTTGCCGGTGGACGGCCACAGCGGATCAGTTTTGACTCCATGCCGGACATTCCATACAGCAAAAAGGATGTTCAGCTAAAGGCGACGTCTGATGCCGGTTTACCGGTACATTATTTTGTGTTGGAAGGGCCCGCCCATATCCGGGATAGCCGTGTTTATACAACCGCGATACCGTACCGCAGCAGGTTTCCCGTTAAGGTAACCATTGGCGCGTGGCAGTATGGGATAAAGGATAGTATTAATACCGCGGTTCCCGTTTACCGTAGTTTTTATATAACAAGAAAATAACTGATCATGCAGAAATACCTGTTACGCCTGTTTATGCTCTTGTTGCTTTTACCGGCATTGCCGGCTAATGCGCAGCAGGATACCCTGGTGATAGGAGTAGATGCCCGCAAAAATAAAGGGCCCCTGAAACCCATATGGGCCTGGTTTGGCTACGATGAGCCCAACTATACCTATATGAAAGACGGTAAAAAATTACTGACAGAAATTGCCGCATTGAGTAAAGTACCGGTATACGTACGGGTACATAGCCTGCTGGTAACCGGCGATGGTACGGCTGCGCTGAAATGGGGCTCCACCAATGCCTATACCGAAGACGCCAGCGGGAACCCCGTGTACAGCTGGACGATCATTGATAAGATATTTGACACGTTTATAGAACGCGGCATGAAGCCTATTGCACAGATCGGGTTTATGCCGGAGGCACTATCCGTGAAGCCGTCGCCGTACCGGCACCATTGGCAGCCGGATAACAAGTATGGCGATATATTTACCGGCTGGGCCTATCCTCCGAAAGACTATCAGAAATTTGCAACACTGGTATATGAGTGGGTAAAGCATTCCGTAGCGCGTTATGGAAAAGCAGAGGTGGAAAGCTGGTACTGGGAGTTGTGGAATGAACCTAATATCGGTTACTGGAAAGGCACTACCGAAGAATATATTAAGCTGTATGATTACACGGCAGATGCCGTGAAGCGGGCATTGCCCACTGCCAGGATTGGCGGTCCGGAGGTAACAGGGCCTAACTGGGATGTATCTGCAAAGTTTTTTAAAACGTTCCTGGATCACGTGGTGAGCGGTAAGAACTATGCTACCGGCAAAACCGGCGCGCCGCTGGACGTAATCACCTTTCACGCGAAAGGTGCGCCCAAAGTGGTGAATGGAATGGTACAGATGAACATGGCTGCACAACTGCGTGATATCGATAAAGGGTTTGAAATAGTGGCCTCTTATCCATCGCTGAAGAAGCTGCCTATCATTATCGGTGAATCCGATCCGGAAGGATGCGCCGCGTGTTCAGAAGCATTTCACCCTGCCAATGCGTATCGTAATGGTACTATGTATTCAAGTTATACCGCCGCTTCTTTTGCGCGTAAGTACGACCTGGCGGCTGCCCGTGGCGTAAACCTGGCAGGCGCTGTTACCTGGGCCTTTGAATTTGAAGACCAGCCCTGGTTTGCGGGTTTCCGCGACCTGGCTACCAACGGCGTGGATAAACCCGTTTTAAATGTATTCAGGATGTTTGGCCTGATGCAGGGCAACAGGCTGGAGGTGAGCGGGGCTACCAATTATGATTACCGGCAAATCCTCGACAGCAGCGTACGGGGGGCAAAGCGGGATATTAATGCGTTGGCCGCCGGTGATGAGCATAGTGTTAGCGTAATGGTGTGGAACTATCATGACGACAACATTATTCCGGCACAATCATCTCCCGTAAAAATAAAAATAAAAGGACTGCCCGCCACCCGTGTATTACTAAAGCATTACCGGATTGATGCCGCACATAGCAACGCATACGAAGCCTGGAAGAAAATGGGATCGCCTCAGCACCCGGATGCTTCACAGATCGCACAGCTGGAAAGCGCAGGACAGCTACAGTTGCTGTCATCACCCGCATGGCTGCAACCGGAAAATGGTGAAATAGTAGTGCCAAATGATTTACCCGGACAAGGAGTATCGTTGCTCCAACTAACGTGGTAACATTTATTTCTGTCGCAAACTCCCCCTTTATTGTCTTATTTCGCCCTTTCATTTGACAATGAACTAAATATCTTTGTGCCTATACATTTCTACCGGTAAAATCAAGTGTTTTACCGGTAGAATGATGATCCTGACCGGAAAGTTTTTCTATTAAAAAACAGGGGTGTCTATATTTGAACCCAGATGAGGATACCCGTTGTGAGAAAGAAAAAACATCCGCCAGAGATCTATCGGTTATTATACAAAATCACCAATATGCACACATCCAGAAAGGCCGCTATCAGCTTTATTTTTGTTACGCTATTAATTGATGTAATGGGATGGGGATTGATTATTCCCGTAATGGCCGACCTCATTGCACAGTTAAAACACATCCCCGTTAACGAGGCCAGTACTTATGGCGCGTTGTTGTTATCCGTTTTTGCGATCACGCAGTTTTTATTTTCCCCGGTGATCGGTAACCTGAGTGATAAATACGGTCGCCGGCCTGTATTGTTACTTTCCCTGCTGGGTTTTGGGATCGATTACATTATTCTCGCATTAGCCCCTGCGTATGGATGGTTGTTTGCAGGACGTATTATTGCCGGTATTACAGGCGCCAGCTTCACCACCGCTACAGCTTACATTGCCGATGTGAGTACCGATGAAACTTCCAGGGCAAAGAACTTTGGACTGATAGGCGCTGCCTTCGGGTTGGGCTTTGTATTGGGTCCGGCGCTGGGCGCATTGCTGGCGAACTGGGGTATCCGGGCTCCTTTTTATGCCGCCGCAGTATTATGTTTGGTGAACTGTATATGGGGATACTTTTTCCTGCCGGAATCTTTAAGTAAAGAAAACCGCCGCCCGTTTGAATGGAAAAGGGCTAATCCCTTTGGTTCGCTGAAATTTTTAACCAGGCATCCGGAAATAGGCGGACTGGCATTTGGCTTTTTTCTTATTTACCTGGGCGCACAGGCAGTACAGAGTAACTGGAATTTCTTTACCATTTATAATTTTAACTGGAGTGAGAAAATGGTGGGTATTTCCCTCGCAGTAGTGGGGGTACTGGTAGGAGCGGTACAGGCAGGATTAACAAGAGTGATTAACCCGAGGATCGGTAATGAAAAAAGTATTTATCTCGGGCTGGCGCTTTATGCCGTTGGATTGGTATTGTTTGGTTTTGCCACGCAGGGTTGGATGATGTTTGTTTTCCTGATTCCATATTGTTTGGGTGGGATTTGCGGACCTTCTTTACAGTCGGTGATATCGGGTCATGTACCGGCTAACCAGCAGGGGGAACTGCAAGGCGCGCTGACCAGTTTGATGAGCCTTACCACTATTATCGGTCCACTGATCATGAATAGCACGTTTGCATATTTTACATCTGCCCGGGCGCCGTTCCATTTGCCTGGCGTACATTTCCTGATAGGCGCCGTATGTATTTTACTCAGTATCGTTATTATCCATAAGGTGCTGAGCCGCGAAAAGAAGGAGCATCCGGAGTTAGCAGAGGTGATTGGCAGCAAAGACCTTAGCAGTACGCCCATGCACTAACGGGAAGGGATATACTATTTTAAAGCATCTTTATAAAACAGCAATGGCCGCCTCTTACAGGCGGCCATTGTTGCATGTTCCCGTTTACTACGCCCTAATCATGCCGTGCGGATCAATCACAAACTTTTTCGCTGCGCCTTTATCAAAATCGTGGTAGCCTCTTACGGAGTCGTTGAGGGTGATCACTTCCACATTCACCGCCGCTGCTATTTTTACCTTATCATACAGGATGGCATTCATGAGCTGGCGGTGGTATTTCATCACAGGGCACTGACCGGTATGAATGGAGTGCGATTTTGCCCAGCCCAGCCCGATGCGGATGCTCAGGCTGCCTTTTTTGGCGGCTTCATCTACTGCGCCGGGATCGCCGGTAACGTATAGTCCGGGTACGCCCAGTTGTCCGCCTGCGCGGGTAATTTCCATAATTGAATTCAGCACCGTGGCAGGTTGTTCCACATTGCTGTTATGTCCATGTCCTTTGGCTTCAAAGCCCACGCAATCCACGGCGGAATCCACTTCCGGTGTGCCGGTGATAGCGGCAATCTGGTCGGCGAGGGAAGCTTCTTTTTTCAGGTCGATGGTTTCGCAGCCAAAGCTCCTGGCCTGTGCCAGCCGTTCATCGATCATATCTCCCACAATCACTACCGCCGCTCCCAGCAGGTGACAGGAGGCGGCGCATGCCAGTCCTACCGGACCGGCGCCGGCGATATACACAATACTGCCGGGGCCAACGCCTGCGGTAACGGCGCCATGAAAACCGGTCGGGAAAATATCCGTGAGCAGGGTGAGGTCCCTGATCTTTTCCATTGCCTGGTCGCTGTCGGGGAATTTAAGCAGGTTAAAATCGGCGTACGGCACCATTACGTATTCTGCCTGGCCACCTACCCATCCGCCCATGTCCACGTAGCCATAAGCAGCGCCGGGGCGGGCAGGGTTTACATTCAGGCAGATGCCTGTTTGCCCTGCTTTGCAGTTGCGGCATCGGCCGCAGGCAATATTGAAAGGCACCGAAACGAGGTCGCCTACCTTAATAAATTCCACGTCCCTGCCGGCTTCAATGACGAGGCCGGTAATTTCATGTCCGAGTACCAATCCGGCAGGAGCGGTGGTGCGTCCCCGCACCATGTGCTGATCGCTTCCGCAGATATTGGTGGATACTATTTTCAGGATCACGCCATGTTCGCATTTACGGTCGCCCAAAGCCAGTTTGGGGTATTCAATTTCCCGTACTTCCACCACACCGGGTTCTATATAAGCAACGCCATGATTTTTACACATACTGTATCTTTTTAGAAGTTATTTAATTGCATCTGCACCAGCCTGCGCCACTAAATGATCGTTTTCTACCGAATCGCCGGATACGCCTACGGCGCCAATGATTTCATTTTTTGCATTACGGATTAGTACGCCGCCGGGAAAGGTGATGAGTCCTCCGTTGGAGTGTTCTATATTATACAGGGAGCCGCCCGGTTGTGACAGCTTACCGATTTCGCCGGTAGGCATATTGAAGTAACGTGCAGTGCGGGCTTTTTTCTGCGCGATGTCTATTGAGCCCAGCCAGGCATCATCCATATGAGCAAAGGCGATGAGGTTGGTACCTGCATCCACTACCGCAATGTTCATCAGTGTTTTAATTTCTGTGGCTTTTGCTTTAGCGGCAGCAATAACAGCTTCCGCCTGTTTTAGCGTAATATTCATAACAGGATTTTTGGGTGAAGGAATTACCAATATTAAGCATATTGGTGGTGGGGGAATTGAACGATTATCCTGATTGATAGAACGATGCTATTTTTTATTTCATTGACCATTCAACCAACGGGAATTTATCGATAAATTTATAAGGCGGAAGCGCACGTGATGATAAAAAATTCCACCATGAACCAGATATGCCATCTTTCTCCCATTAACCTGAGTGATGCCACCTCGCTGGATACGATGGTAGAGCATCGCAGGGTGTTTAATTTACAGCACTGCGAGCTGAACATCTTTGAAACCTTTCACCGCTGCAGTAATGTGGCATTGTCGTATAACGGGCTGGTAGTGTCCAGTATGATGCGAGGTAAAAAGATCATGTCGTTATCCGGATCTGAAGAGTTCTTTTTTTTGCCGGGAGAAAGTGTGATCCTGCCGGAAGGGGTATCAATGAAAGTGGATTTCCCGGAAGCGGATGAGCGGCATCCCGTGCAGTGCGCCACCCTGGCGCTCGACTGGGATATGGTGAATAAGAACCTGGCTTTTCTGAATGAGCAGTATCCCAACAGGGAAGCGCCATTTGAGTGGCAGCTTAATTTCAGCCGGTATCACTTTTTAAATAACAAAGAGCTGGCCGCCAGTATGAATAAACTGATCGGGATCAGCATGGAGAGTGATCCTGCAAAGGATGCGCTGGCAGATCTCTCCCTGAAATTTTTATTGTTACGTATTATACAAACACAAAACCTGGTAGCCATTAATGATGTGGGAGTGAGCGATCACCGGTTTACACCCGCGTTGCAATATATCAAGGAACATCTTACCCAAAAGATCACGATTGATGCGTTGGCAAAAGTATCCTGTATGAGCCGCTCTGTTTTTTTCCAGGCGTTTAAAGAGCAATATGGTATTTCACCGCTGGAATATATCCTGCGGGAGCGGATCCGGCAGGCAAAACAGATCATGGCCGATCCGGCGTTGAGCATCACGGATGTGTGCTACCAGTCGGGTTTTAATAACCTGAATTACTTTATTAAATTGTTTAAGAGGGCAGAAGGCATTACGCCCAGGGAATACCGTAAATAGCTTCATGGAAAAGTGATAACACTATTGGTAGCAGGAAGCTCATGATGTACGGGGTGCGTAAGTTTGATATAGGGAATGTTGCCGAATTGGTTAAAGTCGGGAATAGTGCCTGATAAAGTAAATCTTTCAAATACAAAAGGAAGTCCTTCTGCACCCAGTGGCGTATCGGCGTTGGCCACGTGCAGGTGAAGGTGCGGCCCGGTCGACTGTCCCGTAAATCCCAGCCGGGCAATCACATCTCCTTTCTTTACCCGCTGACCTGCTTTTACAACGATGCTTGCCGGTTGCAGGTGCTCATAAAACACGTAGGTGTTTTCCGCTATTTTTAAAGAGATATAATTGCCGGTGGCCAGATGGGCGGCATAATCCGGGTGACCGGATAATGTGTTGCTTTCCGGGAAATCGTTTCTTGTGGAACTGACAACGCCGTCTGCTACGGCCAGTATACCTGCGCCATAGCCGTACCAGTTAGTGATCCTGTCGTCATCGCCGGCGGCGACTTTGCCGGTACTGTCGAGTTTTATAAAATCAATGGCAAATCTTCCGGGGATGCGTGCTACGCCATCTTTTACAAAGATCACGCGGCGATGTCCCCGTGCCCAGGCAGGGTTGTAGATGGCCGTCCACGGACCTCCTTTCAGCGGCGCACCAAGTACAATGGCAGGCCCGGTTACAGGTTTTGTTTTGGCGCCGGTGATGGTGTATACCGTTGTGGTATCACGAAGGGTATTTTTGAAAGATACCTGGTGAATAATTTCAGCAGGGAATTGACCAGCCGCAGATGTGTATTCCACAAACAGCACCGCTACATTGCCCGGTGGTATGGTGGCGCCGCCGGGAGCAGCAATCCGTTGTAACAGATCGTTCTCTTTTATTACTGTCAGGGTATTGGTATTCGCCGCATCCTGTGCTTCCACTTTAGTGAGGAGCAAAGGTCCGGGAGAAAAGTTAGTAAGATGAATTTCGTAGAAGAGTGCAGGATGACCACTGGTTACTACCGGTTTGGGATCCTGAAGAACTTTTATTTCAAGCGCAGGAGGCAGGGCAGGGATGCGGTTGTCCTGTGCCTGGCAGATGAAGGTGAGCAGGATGAACAGGGGAAACAGCAGCGCTTTCTTTGGATCGTTTATCACGGGTGTTATTTAGATGAAAAGATAAGGAAGTTCTTCTTCCGTTTGCTGAATCCCAGCGAAATACAAAAAAATATTCCGCGTGACGTAGTAATGCCGTAGTGCCGGATGCCGGTTCTTTTATGCGAACCCCTACTTTTGAAAGGATTAATCCACATTTCTTTTCAACCAAAAAACTACCCGTATGAAACCATTTCTAAAGCTGTTAGCTATCCTCCTTGTTTGTGCGTTTAACACTATTGCCCAAACCCCTTTCCGCGTTATTGGATATATGCCTTCCTGGGCCGGCAATGTAAACCAGGTGCAGTATAGTAAGCTTACTCATATCAATTACGCATTCCTGCTGCCTACCAGTACCGGTGGCCTGCAGGCGATCGACAATCCCACGAAGTTACAAAGCCTGGTGAGCACTGCGCATGCCAATAATGTAAAGGTGCTGATATCTGTTGGCGGCTGGAACGATGGCAACGACAGCGGCTTTGAATCGCTGGCCGCCAACAGCACCTACCGTAATAATTTCGTGACCAATATGATCAATTTCGTGAACCAGTATGGTCTTGATGGAGTAGATATCGACTGGGAGTATCCCGACCCCGGTGCATCAGCCAACAACTATATCACGTTGATGACGCAGCTCAGCACCGAAATGCATAACAGGGGCAAACTCCTTACCGGCGCCATTGTAGGTACCGGCGGCGCCAGTATCTTAAACAGCGCCTTTGCGCTGGTAGATTTTTATAACCTCATGGCCTACGACTACAATAACTTCGACCACTCCACTTACAGTTATGCTACCCAGTCGGTGAACTACTGGCGCGGCCGCGGACTGCCGGCTTCCAAAACAGTGCTGGGCGTACCTTTTTACGGACGCCCTACCTGGGAGTCATTTGCCCAGCTGGTGGCACGGGGCGCCAATCCTTATGCTGATGTATTTGATAATGTAGGCTACAACGGGATTACCACCATCAGGCAAAAAACCAATCTTGCTTTTGACCAGGGAAGTGGCGTAATGATCTGGGAGCTGTCGCAGGACGCCACCGGGGCCAATTCACTGCTATCGGCCATTCATGAAGTGGTGCTGGCACGGACCGGCAACCCCGGTGGCAACGCACCTGTCGGGCAAACTATCTGGCTGCGTGGCAACAACAACCTGTATGTTAGCGGTGAAAACGGCACCCAGGCGATGAATTGTAACCGCACCAGCGCGCAGGGATGGGAGCAGTTTACCGTGGTAGATGCCGGTGGCGGCAAAATTGCTTTGCGTAGCCAGGGCAAGTATGTATCTTCCGAAAACGGGACACAGGCCATCACCTGTAACCGTACCAGTATCCAGGACTGGGAGAAGTTTACCTGGATCAGCAACAGCAATGGCACCATTTCATTGCTATGCAACAATGGTGGTTACATCTGTTCCGAAAATGGGACCCAGGCAATGAGCTCCTGGAGAACTACTATCGGTACCTGGGAATCGTTCAACTATGGAGTGGTGAGCGCACTGGCAGCCATCAGCAGCACCACCGCAGCGGTAGCAGAAACGCATGGCGCCATTCCGGAAGAGACTGCCGCCACTGCTATCAATGTATATCCCAATCCCATCCGCTCGGGCAGCGCATTTACCGTTACCCTGCAGCGCTATAACCCGAAGGCGCCGGTAAGGGCCACGCTCATCAGTGCAGGAATGCAGCCTGTTGCCGTGCAACAACCCAATGCAAAAACCTTCACCGTAAATACCGGCAGCATAGCCGGTGGCACTTATATCCTGGAAGTGATGCACGACAATAAACGGCTCGTGAAGAAAATCATTATCCAGTAAACCCTCCTGATGATAAACCTATTTTCTCACCCACAATTACACATTCATGAATTCCACTGTTTTCTCACGTACTGTTGCAGCAGCGGGACTGCTGTTATTAGGCATCAGTTTTATTTCCTGTAAGAAGGAGCTGGCCAAATCCAATCTGCCGGATAACCCATCCCTGGCTGCTGCTGATGCAGCCATAGGGATTAATGCCATTAACAGCACCTGGTCTGTTAACTGGGACAATTACGCCAATGGCACCACCTACACTTCCACGAATGCGGCCAATGATTTTGGGAATGTAACCGGCTGGAACAACAACCGCGGGTACATCTCCAACGGCAACCTCCGCATCCAGCTGGATCCGAACGCGCTTTCCGCTGCCGGCGGGGTAGTGGCCAACATCGATGTATCTGACGGCGCCGCTTATGAAATGGATTATGATATCCGTTTTCACAGCCAGTTCGACTGGAGCCGCGGCGGTAAAGTAGGTTTCGGCTTTTCCATCGGTGATGGAAACACCGGCGGCGACCCCGCCTGGGATGGGAATGGCGGCACCCTCCGGCTCATGTGGTACCGCAATGATGCCAACAGGGTGTACTTTCAGCCTTACCTGTACTACAGGGACCAGCCGGGCCAGTATGGCGACGACTTCGGGCTCACTTATCCCGCCAGCGGCAGCATCCAGAAAGGCACCACCTATCACGTACACCTGTACATTAAAAGCAATACCGGCAGTAATACCGATGGCCACGTACAGATCGTGATCAACGGCACCGTGCTGCTCGACCGGGATATCCGGTGGACGACCAACGACAGCAAGCGGCTGATCAGGGGCGTTACGTTTCATACGTTCCGCGGTGGCAGCCAGTCTTACTGGGAATCATCTACCGTAGGTTATATTTATTATGATAACCTGAGCATTCATAAGATCAATTAATTAATGGGTTTGAGGTCTGCCGGCGTAATGCCGGCAGGCTTTTTAGTTGAAGAAGATGAATAACGCTGAATAGTTTTTCTATATTTGAAGTAAGAATTTCTAATTTCAGCCTATCACCTATGTTCTTCATTCATGGAAAAAAAACTGCGCGGATTAAGCGGGATACCTATCATCAGTATGCCTGTAAGAATTGTAAAGATTTCGACCTGGATATCCGGGTATACCGGGAGTATTTTCATGTTTTCTTTCTTCCATTCTTCCCTATTGGGTATAAAGAAGTAAAAATACGTTGTAATAATTGCGGAGAGCCTAAATGGATTGAATCAGTGCAGAAGCACTACGAGAAGACCAGCAGAACGCCCTTTTACCTGTACGGTGCGGCGATATTACTGATCCTCTTAATTGTTTCGTGCGTAGTTGTTGAGTTCACTATGTAACAATATAAAATGACCAATAAAAAAATCAACCCAGCACAAACCGGTACCCAACACCCTTTATAGTAAGGATCTGCAGGTTGTCATCCTCTTTCAGGTGTACACGCAGCCGTGTGATATACACATCCAGGTTGCGGCTGTTGAAAAAGGAATCATGTCCCCAGAGCAGGTCGAGGATATTTTTCCGGTCGATGATGCCATCGCGGTTTTCGTATAGTAGTTTGAGTAGTTCGCTTTCTTTGTACGACAGTTTTTTTTCTTCTATGTCGTTAGCCAGTACCTGGCGGTTGGTATAAAACCGGAACTTGCCGATTTTGATGTGGTTGGTGGATGGGGCGGGTGTTTTATCCGATTTACGCAATACGTTTTCTATGCGTACAATCAGTTCTTCCATACTGAAAGGTTTCCGGATATAGTCGTTGCCTCCCAGCGTAAAGCCTTTTACGAGATCGTTGGTTTGTGTTTTGGCGGTGAGAAACAGGATGGGTACTTCCTGGTTGATGGCGCGTATTTCGGCGGCAATCTCAAACCCGTCTTTGTTAGGCAGCATAATATCCAGCACGCATACAGCAGGATTTACCTGTTTGAACAATTGCATTACGTTGGCGCCATCGCTTTCCAGTATTACTTCGTATCCCCGCCGCTGCAAACTTTCTTTCACTATTTTGCCCAGCGACAGTTCATCTTCAATATATAAAATTTTAATACTCATTTCATCCTATTTTAAGCTTTATAACCCGGCGGCCTTTGTCGTATCGAATTACCGGCGCTTCCGCAAAAGGCAGCTTGATGGAAAAGGTGCTGCCTTTATGCAGTTCACTTTCCACTTCAATAAAGCCCATATGTGATTGTACAATGTGAGATACATAGCTTAATCCCAGGCCATATCCTTTGATATTATGCCGGTTGCCGCTGGGCACCCGGAAAAATTTCTCAAAGATCCGGCTTTTGTATTCGCGTGCAATACCTATACCGTTGTCGGTTACACGTAGTTCCAGGTATTGTTTGTGATCAATGATATGGATCAGGATATCAGGATCCTCGGTACTGTACTTTAACGCATTATCCAGCAGGTTGTATAGTACGCTGGTCATATGCAGTTTATCGGCGGTGATGATAAAGTTATGCCCGGTTCTTTTCAGCGTGGTAACAGCCCGTTGTTTTTCAAACTGGAGCTTCATGGAAATCATTACGCTCCGGGTAAGGTCTGTAAGATCGAAGGGTTCTTTGTTTAAAGGAATTTCCCTGTTTTCAAACATCGATAGTTTCAGTACTTTATCTACCAGTAATGCAAGCCGGTTCATTTCGTTGGCCGATATATCGAGGTATTCGAGTGTTGTTTGCAGATCTTCCAGCGCATCAAAATTTCTCAATGCTTCAATAGCTACGCTAACGGTGGCGATAGGCGTTTTCAGCTCATGCGTCATGTTGCTGATAAAATCATTTTTCAGTTGTGCCAGCCGTTGTTGTTGTTTCAGGTTCCGGTAAAGCAGGAGGAAAGAGAAGATGGTGACAGCCAGGAGAAAGAATGATACCAGTATAGGCTGACTGATACGTTTCAGCAGGTACCAGGTATTATTTTCAAATAAAACCTGGTAGCTCATGGGTTTGGTAAAACCGATGGTCACCGTATTGCCTTCCAGGTCGTCCGGGAAGGTATTGAACATATCGTTGCTGGTATCTACGGGGATGGTATTGATCATAAAGGAAACGTCAATGTTTTCCCGTTCCAGTGCCCGTTGGTAACGGTCGGTGACTTCCTTTACAGTAATGGAATCCCGGAGGGAATCCACACCGGCGAGGAACTGGAATACCGTTGTGGCGGGAACTGCTTTGGCAACGCCGTACCGGACATTCACGGAGTCGTCTTCAGGCATCGATGCGGCGTCTACAGACACGAACATCGTCCGTTTTACGCCACGCATAGGCATAGCAGGAGCCGCCATGGTGGAATCTCTCATTCTTTCCTGCAGCACATTGGTGATGCCCGTCATCCCTGCGCGGTCGTGTACCCGCAGGCTGATATTGGAATCGAGGTTGAGCTTTACGGCCTGCAGGCGAAAAATCGTTTCCCGGAAAAGAATATTGGTGCGGACGGTAAACAGCCTTTTTTCTTCCCGGTAGTTATTACTCAGCCAGTATGCCTGGAAAGCGGTGATCAGCAGGATGGTCAACGCAATCAGGAAAACAGTAGCCGGTGTGGAAAGTTTATATCGCACTATGTTGATTGAATGGTCAGAAATAACAATACTACCGCAAATGTATCATTTCCTGCTTCCCAACGCGGAAACATTAACCTAAATTAACATTAAATCAAGTGACATTAACCTCTGTTCCGGCGGGAAGGAAATAGCTTTATTTTCTTAAATGTATTTAACATGAAGAAGATAATTTTTACGCTGGCCATCAGCGGGAGCCTGTTAACCGCCAGTGGCCAGCAGCAGCAGGGCCGCGTACTTTACGAACGCGCTATACAGATGAAGATGCGTATGATGGGAATGACTGCCGGTGCAGACGACGGCGCAGAACCCGATAACCTGCTGCCGCATTCCAGGAAAGATAAGATCGAAGTATTGTTTGGCAACGGGCAGTCGCTCCGCCGCGCCGTGGAAGAAGATGCGCCCGAAGAATTTGCCGCTGAAGGCGGCATGCACATCCGCATGATGGTAGCGGGCGACAACGACATCACCTATACCAGTTTTTCAAACGACCGCGTAGTAGAACAACGTGAGTTTGCCGCAAAGAGTTATATTATTACAGACAGTATCCATAAACTCAACTGGAAGATTACCGGAGAAACCCGCACCATCCTCAATTATCCCTGCCAGCAGGCCGTAACACAGCGCATTGGTAAGCGCGCCATAACCTCCATGGAAAACGGGCAGATGAAAACCAGCGAGGTGGCCGATACTGCCAATATCACGGCCTGGTTTACACTGGCTATCCCCGTACCAGCCGGGCCGGATTACCAGGGGCAGCTCCCTGGTCTTATCCTGGCTGTTGATATCAACAACGGCGAAATGGTGTACCAGGCGCTGGAAGTATCGGCACAAACAGATCTTGCCGCCATCCGCGAACCCTCCAAAGGGAAAAAAGTAACGGAAGAAGAGTTTAATAAAACACGCGAAAAGCTGATGAAAGACATGCAACGCAATGGCGGCGGAGCTACCCGGACTATCAGAATAGGACAATAAGAAAAGGGGCCTGGATGATATTCCGGCCCCTTTTATATATACCTCACTCTTTAACGCCGGATCATCCTGATACCCGGCGCAGCGGCGGTGACAAGGCCATTCTTACTAAGACTATAAGTAAAGCTCAGCAGGAAAAAGCGTTGCAGGTTTTTGGTGCGGCTGTCTTCAATATAATTCTGGTTAGTACTGCGGTTGATGCCCACATTTTCATTCAGGATATCAAACGCGCTCAGCTTCAGTTCCCCACGGTTAAAACGGAGGAACTGGCGGCTGACAGACGCATTCCATAACGGCACCTTCGCATTAAATCCATCGGTACGGCGACTGTTAATGGCATAGTTAAAACTGGTGCTGACATAAAAATTTGCCGGCAGCTGCCAGTTTACTTCTCCTTCATATTGCTGCAGAAAATAGCCCGTGTTAAGGGCTGGCTGCAGGGAGTAAGCCGTTTTGTAGTAATTGAAACCCGCGCTGAACGAGAGGTCCAGCTTATCCGCAGGGTTCAGGTCAAAGCGTACAGAAGGCCCCAGCGTAACCGTACTGATACCGTTAGACACGTTATTGATAAACTGTTTGGTTTTGCTGTAACCCACGTTGCTGCTGAAGTTAACCGTACCTTTCAATGCACGCAGGGGCAGCCCCAGGTTGATGCTGCCGGTCATGTTAAACACGCCGTTTACATTCACCGGCCGGCTGTATTTGATACCAAGACTATCCACTACATCAGCATCCACGATCTTGTTCTGCGTTTTCTGGATGTTGAAAAAAGCAAACAGGTTTTTATTTCTGAAAGGATTTACCGAGATGAAATTTAACTGTACCGCATGTGTTAACTCCGGCTTCAGGTCGGGGTTTCCTTCGCGGATATTGAGCGGATCGCTGATGTCCGGAACCGGCTGCAGCTGCGACATATTGGGCTGGTTAGTGATGGCCGCATAGTTGATGCTGAGGTTGCGGTAACGGGTAAAGTCGTATTGAAAACGCAGCGATGGCAACAGGTTATAAAACGTTTGACGGATCACTGAGTCTTTGGTGCCGGCGATAATAGTGCCTTTCAGGGAAGCGTCCTGCCAGTTGAGGCCCGCAGCGAGACTGTATTTTTTTTGTTTTGTACGCAGACGGATGCCTGCATTGGTATAGCTGTAGGCATTTTCGAAATTGTTTGTCAGCGCGGGATTAGGCTGGTCGAACTTTCCGTTATCGCCGTTGTAATCATAAGTGATTTTATCGGAAGTGGTTTTCGTATAGCTGTTACCGATACTAAACTCTATGAGCGAATGTTTGAATAACGGTTCCGTATATACGGCGCGTGCGTTGTAGCTGTTCATATTGCCGGATATGGTATTGCGCTGATGAATGGAATCGTAATTGGGTTGCGATGCAGGGCGGTTGTAAAAATGGTTGACGGAAAGCAGGCTGCCATTGCTTTCGCTGTTGTTGGAACTATTTTGCAGGCTGAGTGAAAATGTTCTCCCTTTGCGCTGGAATTTTTTACGGAACAATACATCATTACGGAAATTGGAACCATGACCGGTTGAATAGTTGTTGCTGAAGCCTTCATTGGCCAGCTGCTGATCTTCCGATAGGGTTTCATATTTGCTGTAGCTTTTGCTGCGGTTTTCCTGGTAGCCGAAAGATGAGGATATTTTAACCGAGTGTAAGGAATCGATCTGGATATCGGCGCCGAGATTGAGGCGGTGGCTATTATTGAGGTTGTCACTGGTAGCACGCTGGTTATAGAAATAAGAAGAGTCGGGCAGAAAATACTGGCGCTGTATTTCGCTTTCCTGGTAAGGGTTGTAGCGGTTATAGAAGTAGCTGCTGGTAAAGTCTGTTTTCTTCCCGATGATGTTATTATAATTGATCCCGCCACCCCATACAGTTGTGATGCCATTGCCACTGTTGCCGCCCATGAGTGCAGCAGCCGGATTATCGGAACTCATGGTGAAGCTGGCATTGCCGCTGCCGCTTTGCCGCATGCGGTTCAGTTCCCCGCTGAAGCTCATCATATCCATAAAGGAAAAGCCTTCCGCATTGGTGTTGTTAGCCATGCCGATAGCGGAAAACTGGCGGGCGCCTTTAAAGGAGTTGATGTTGAATCGTCCTTCGTAGCGGTCGTTGGTGCCTGCGCCGGCCATTGCCTTTCCAAACATGCCTTTCTTTTTATCCTGTTTTAGTTTCAGGTTGATGGTTTTTTCGCTGTTACCATCATCAAATCCGGTGAGTTGCGCGGCGTCGCTGAGACGGTCGTATACCTGCACTTTGTCAACCGCGTCGGCAGGAAGATTTTTGGTAGCCATTTTGGGATCGTTGCCAAAAAACTCTTTGCCGTCTACCAGTACGCGGTTCACTTTCTGGCCCTGCGCTTTTACGGAGCCGTCTTTAGCCACCTGCACGCCCGGTAGTTTTTTCAACAGTTGTTCCACGCTGGAGTTGGGCGGTGTTTTAAAAGAGCCAGCGTTATATTGGATGGTATCGCCGATGAGCGTTACTGGTGGCGCCTCGCCGGTTATCTCCACTTCATTAAGCTGAACACTTAGATCGTGGAGGATCAACGCAGATAGGTTTACTACCGGCGCGGTAGCGCTGATAGTCACTGCACGCTGTAGGGAATGATATTTTACATGCGTGATGAGCAGGCGGTACTCGCCGGCTGGAATACCGGTGATTTCAAAAGATCCTTTCTCGTTGGTCATGATAAAGGATACCAGCGAGGAGTCTTTTTTCTTCAGCAGGGTGATGGTGGCTGATGCCACTGGTCGCCCGGCGCTGGTATCGGACACGACACCTTTGATTACGCCATTCTTTTGTGCGTTGGCAGCAAGTGATAAACAACAGATAAGAAGCCACAGGTAACATTTTTGCATAGCGGACGTTTACTTTGTTACCGAAAGTAGGTCCGCGTGCAGCAAAAGCAGGTTAACAAGCCTTGCATTAATGTTAAGGAAGGTTAATAAAAATTGCCAGCAGCTGTTTTATTCATCATGCGGTTCCAGTGTAAACAGCTGTTCCACGGTAGTCCCAAAGATGCGCGCTATTTTTAACGCCAGTAATGTAGAGGGAATAAACTTACCCAGTTCTATGGCGTTAATGGTTTGTCTGGATACATTCGCTTTCTCCGCCAGTTCCCCCTGCGTGATATTTTGTTTGGCCCTTTCCACTTTAATCGTGTTTTTCATATCGCCTTACTTGCTGTAGCTGCCGGTGAAGAGCAACCTGGTGTAAAATATCAGGATACCCAGGGTGAGCACCAGCATGATAAAGTAGCGGGGAGTAGACAGCTGAAAGGCCAGTACGCCTTTGCTATGAAGATAGGTAGTTCCCACTTCAATGATATATCCCAACGCAAAGCTGATCATCAGCGCATTGGCCCGCAGGCTCTGCGCCCTTTCGTCTTCTGTTTTTTCACGGGTAAAAAGTACCAGGAATAACCCGGTAATCAGTGGCAGTTCGGACCCGGTTTGCGCATGGTTCATCCAGAAAAGCGGGATGCCTGCAAGCACCAGTGCGATGCCAAAATATTTTGTGGCTGTAAACATAGGGAAGATATTTTCTATCATAAAAGTAAAGTATACTTTACAAAAAGACAAATTTTATTGACGGGCTGCGAAGGATTACCATCACTAGCCGAAAACCCTTATTTTTATAAGATACCTTATCAATGAAAGCATTTACCATCGCTAAAGTTCAGCTGCTCATCCTGCTACTGTTCAGCATTACCGCCAGATCGCAGGATATTTCCCTGGTGAAAGATTCCCTTTTTTCCGCCATACTAAAGGAAACCAGGCCCGTGAATGTGGTGCTCCCGAAGAATTACGATCCCGCCATCCAATACGAAGTAATATATTGCCTGGGCGACATCCCGGACTTTTTGAATGTGGAATGGAGCCTTTTGCAATGGGAAGGCTTTATTCCCAAAAACACTATCCTGGTGGGTATTCCGGACTTTGTACGGGATGGCGTGAATATGCGGGAAAGAGATCTGGCGCCAACAAAAACATCGGCCAATACAGGGGAGGCCAACCGCTTCCTGTTGTTTTTCCGGAATGAACTGATGCCCTATATCAACAGGCAGTATCACGCAAAATCGGGCGGGCATACGTTGTATGGCGGTTCAATGGGTGGACTGTTTGTAATGTATACATTTTTAACGGCGCCCGATTTGTTTACTTCCTATGTAGCTATTGATCCGAGTTTATGGTGGGATAATTTTTACCTGCATAAACTGGCCGCTGAAAAATTTGCTCACAGTGATACCTTGAACAACACGCTTTTTATTGCCGGCCGCGAAGGTGCGGCTTATCAATTCATGGGCGTGGCGGGAATGGATTCCATTCTCAAAGCAAAAGCTCCCGCCGGCCTCGACTGGAAATGTACGCAGTATAGCAATGAAACCCATTATTCAACAAACTTTAAAGGCTTCTGGGAAGGACTGAAATTTTCCTATGGCGGGTTCTATGCGTCTACAGGAGGGTATCCTACGTCCCGGAAAATTGCTATCAAGCCGGATAACGGCATCGTATTGCGCAACAAGCCTTTTAAATTAATATGCTATAACCTGGGGGCAGATGCATATCTCCATTATACAACTGATGGTACAGCACCCGGTATTTATTCTCCCCGGATAACGGGCGAAGAAACGCCCATTACGATTGATAAGGATGCAAAAATAACCGTTACCTCTATGGGTAAACGAAAAGAATACAATAAATCAGCCAGTGCTTTTTTCCAGGTGGGAGAAGTGTTTCCGGCTGCGGCAATGCCGGCAGGATCGAAGCCGGGAGGACTGCGGTATAAATATTATGAAGGCAATTGGGATACCATACCGGATTTCAGGAAATTAAAGCCGGGTGAAACAGGTATTGCCACGACAGATTTTAATCTTAATAAAACTTCAAAGAAAAATAATTATGCACTGGTGCAGGAGGGATATATTAAGATCAGTGAACCTGGATATTATATTTTTGAGATGGGAACCGGCAATGAGCATACAAAGGTGTATTTGAATAACCGGTTAATTCTTGGTGTGCATTTCAAAACAGATGAAGGGGAGAGCTTTATGGTGCCGCTGGAGAAAGGATTTTACCCGTTTCGGATCAACTATTTTCATAAAAAGAATGGAAATGATTTGCAGCCCGTTTATCTTAAAACAGAAGGGCAGGATGATTTCCCCCTTCCGGCAGCAATGCTTTTCAGCGGGAAGTAAGTTTGATATATCCGGTACTGAACAGACGCACCCGCCTGTTCAGTACCGGAGCTGTTTAATCATCATCCCGTCTTTCGTCCATTAGTTTCATGCCTTTTATATTTACCAGTCCGTGTAGAAATATCATATTCATTTCACGATAAACCCTTTCCGGGTTAACGCCCGGCATCCAGATGTCTTCCAGGATAATCTGCAAACAGGTAAAGTGTATTTCCCCGATGAGGTCCCGGTCGATGTTGCTGCGGTAAATTTCTTCCTTATGTCCGCGGTCAATATTTTGCACCAGGAAAGGAATAAGGGCGTCATCCCTGAACTGGTCAAGTTTTTTCCAGTTGCCTGCATAGTACTTCCTGAGTTCATGAAAAAAGATGGGCTTAATGCGCCGGAGAATATTTTCGGTGATGCGGAAAAAGTTACTCATTTCTGAGATGGCATTCACCGATACATACCGGTTCAGCGACAGGTACCTGGCGGACTTCGCGGTCCATTGCTCTATGATGAAATCCACCAGTTGATCTTTACTGTTGAAGTATTCATAGAAGGTTCTTTTAGACATGCTGCAGTTTTTCATGATATCTTCCACTGTAATGCTCCTGATACCGCTGTGGCAGAACAATGCCGATGCGGTGGCCACTACCTTCTCTTTTTCTTTTTTCATACAATGCAGTTTTTGCTGTTACAGGAATTGATTATTGCAGGGTGCCGGTTGCTTTTTTATAAGCCGCTTCGTTGATCTTATATTCCACTTTACTGTCGATAATGCTGCTGTATGCCTGTTGCCAGATGGCCTGCGCTTCCTGCACATCTTTACCGGTGATGGTGCCGGCTTTGAGCCGGTCGTTGGCCAGCTTGAGGTTTTCCTCCGCCTGTGTCAGCGACAGGAGTGATTTATTTATTTTTCTGACAGATTGATTAAGGGCGAGATAGGCCTGTTGTACTTCAATGCTGATCAGTTCTTTTGTTTCCTCCAGCTGTTGCTGTTGTGCTGAGATCTTAAAAGATTGTTCTTTTATTTTACTGGCCTTTTTGCCCCAGTCGAAGATGGGGATGCTGATACTGGCAAGACCGTAATATGATCCCATGAAATCATTGCCGTTGCTGATATTCACGCCTTTTCCGGCGGTGGCGAGGGCCGCGGCGCTTACACCGATGGTGGGGAGCAGATCGCCTTTCAGTATTTTCTTCTGTAGCTCTTCTGCTTCCAGCGAGTTTTTCAGGAGTTTTATTTCCGGGCGGTTGTCTGCGGCGTTTTGCCATTCTTTGAGCGTAAGCTCGTTGAAGTCGCCTGTAACCGAATCCGCTACTGCAAAAGCCGTATTGCCGGGCATGCCTGTGATCTGCGCCAGGTAAAGTTTTGCGAGCACAAAGCCATCTTCTGCCTGCGAAAGATTCACCGCGGCTTCATTCAGATTTACCTCCACGCGGAGCAGGTCATTTTTGTAGATGAGTCCTGCGTCGAAGGAATTCTTTAATTCTTTTTGTAAAGACGTCAGCATCTCCTGGTACCTGCGGGCGAGGATTATTTTTTCGTTGGCCTGTACAATCTGCCAGTATGCTTTATTTACATTCAGCAGCACTTCTGCGGAAGTAAGGGCTTTCTGATTTTCCCGGATGCTGATACCTTTTGCAGCGGCGGCTTTGCCCGCGCGGATTTTTCCGCCTGCATAAATGGGTTGTGTAGCCGTAACAGAAGCAGTGGCAAAGTATTCCGGGATGGCGCCGTTTAATGCGCCGCCAATGGGTTTGCCGAGGTATGCGCCCAATACCGATCCGTCGATAGAAGGGTAGGCATTGGCTTCCGCCGATTTGAGCGCAGCCTGGGCCGCATTGATTTCAAATTGTGCGGCCTTTATTTTTTTATTCTGTTCCAGTGCCATCCGCTGGCAATCGGCGATGGATAGTACCGGCGTTTGTGCCATTGTCACATTCCCTGCCAGCACCGCCATTATAATAAATATGGATCTTAATTTCATTGCTGTTGTTTTATAAATATTCCTGCCACCGGCAGTATGGATAAATTAATGCGCCGGTTTATACATGATTTCCACGGTCGCATCAGGCGCTTCCGCAGCTTCCGGTGCGGGTCTTACAAAAAGGTAGTAAAGCACGGGAATCACAAACAGGGTGAGTATCATCGATACAATTAACCCCGACGCCAGTACGCTGCCCAGCGGCGCCCACAACGGTGATTTCCCGATGATCATGGGCAACACGCCAATGGCCGCTGCCGCCGATGTGAGGAAGATGGGACGCATACGCCGTTTGGCGGCACCAAGTGCAGCGGCTTTTATCGTATAGCCGTGGTCCCGTATCAGTTCATCGGCATAGTCTACGAGGATGATACCATTACGCACCACGATGCCTATCAGGCTGATGATACCCATGAAGGCGGTCATGCCCATGGGATTACCGGTTACATACAGGCCGAGGAAGGCGCCCAGTAAGCTGAGCGGGAAAGTGGCCAGGATGATGAGCGTTTTCCCGAAGGTTTTAAACTGGAACAGCAACGTAAGCAGGATCAGGATCAGGCTGGTGCCCAATGCTAAACCCATGCCCGGCGCATTTTCGCCGGACGATTCCGCATCACCGCCGTATTGTATACTGATGCCCGGTGGCAGCTGCAGCTTCTCAATTTCAGGTTGCGCTTTCTTCAGTATTTCGGAGGCCATTACGCCCATTTGTGCTTCAGACAATACCGTGAGGGTACGGATACCGTTCCTGTGGGCTATTACACCCGTATGCCACGAAGGCGTGAGTTCCGCTACTTCTTTCAACGGCACCTTGCTGCCATACATGCTGATGAGATGAAGATTGCTGAGGTCACTGAACTCTTTCCTGTTATTGGCATCCAGCCGGAGGAAGATGTCTATGGGTTTGTCGCCCTCCCAGATCTGGGACACGGCAAAGCCTTTCAGGCCGGCGCCGATGGTTTGTGTGATCAGCTGGTTGGAAACACCCAGCCTGGCGGCCGCATCTTCTTTTATTTTGAGGCTTACGCCGAGGTAATCGTCTTCATAATCGGAGCGTACCCAGTTGGCGCCGTGCGTATGCCGGAGGATCTCTGTTACCTGTGCAGCAACGCGCTTCTGATCATGGAGATCTTCGCCGATGATGCGTATGGCCAGCGGAGAACCTTCCTGCATGCTCAGTTGCCGCAGGCGGATATAGCCGTTGGGTACAAAGCCTTCAAACTTTGGCAGGTATTCCTTTACGAGGTCGTTGGTAGCATCGTTGCCGGAAGTGGTAATAAATACCTGTGCGAAGTTCCGGCGGGGCATCTCCGGTGCATAGGTAACGTTGAACCGGGGAGAGCTGGTGCCAACAAAGCTGGCGATGCTGGTTACGCGCTTGTCCTTTTGCAGTTCCTGTTCCACGAGCTTCACCACCCGTTCTGTTTCTTCGAGGGAAGTGCCGTTGGCCATCCATATTTCGGCGTTAAACTGTTTGCTTTCGCTCAGCGGGAAGAACTCCTGTTTCACTTTTCCTGCCAGTACCAGTGCCAGTACGACGGCGCCTGCGGCAATGCCCACAGTTGTTTTCGGGAAACGGAAAGCCAGCTCAATGCCTTTGTTAAAGGTGTTCTGTAAACGATCCAGCAGGCTTTTTCTTTGTTTGGTGGTACTTACTTTATGCTTCAGCCCTTTCTTGATAAATACATAACAGGTGTATGGTGTTAACAGCAAAGCCACCGCCATTGAGGTGATCAATGCTACTGCTATGGTTACCGGGAGAGCGGCGATGAAATCTTTGGAGATGCCGTTCATGAACAAGGCCAGTGGCGCGAAGGCAAAGATGATTGCCAGCGTTGCGGTGAAAATGGGGAGCGACAACTGTTTGGCCGCCTGCCAGGCAGCGGTCCACGGCGTGATGTCTTCATCCAGCTTTTCAATATAATTGTCTACCACTACAATCGCATTATCCACCACCATTCCCAATACAATAATCAGCGCGGCGAGGGTTACCTGGTGCAGTTCTATGCCCATGATATTGATCAGGCCAAACGTGATGAGAATAGAGATCGGTGCGGCGAGGGAGGATACAGCTGCCACGCGCACAGGTAACAGCAGCATCACCACAATGATTACGGAAGCGATGGCTAAACCAAACTCCTTCATAAAGTGACGGATGCTTTCATCCACTACTTCCGGCTGGTTTACGATGGTGGTTATTTTTACATCTTCCGGAAAATCCTGTTGGATCTCTTTCAGCTTATCCTGTACAATATGCCCGAACTGTACGATGTTGTTGCCGGGCTGCATTTCAATGGCGAGCATCATTACCTTGTCGTCACCTATACGGATAAACGAAGATGGCTCTTCAAAGCGGCGTTCAATTTTCGCTACGTCTTTCAATCGCACTACTGTACCCTGCGGCGTGGTATAAATAATCTGCGATGCAATGTCTGCTTCGGTTTTATACTGGCTGTTGGTGAACACCGGGAAGGTATTGGAGCTGATGGTCATTTCTCCTGAATAGCCGGTTACGTTCTGCATTTGCAGGGTGCGGATAATAGTTGACAGGTCAAAACCATACTGCTGCATCTTCTGATCATCGATGGTAACATATAGTTGTTGCTTCTGGCCGCCGGACCTGTTTATTTTGGACACTTCCGGAATGATTTTGAGCCCGTCTTCTATTTTATCCAGGTACTTTTCTATCTCGGCATAACTGCGTTGATTAGAGGATACCGTAATGATTTGTGCGGTTACATCTCCAAAATTACTGTTCACTACAGGACCAATTACACCGGAGGGAAGCGATTGCCTGGCTACGGTATTGAGACCGTGTTGCAGGGTGCTCCAGAATTTTTTCCGGTCTTTGATACTGGTGTGTAATTCCACGGTGATGAAAACCTGGCCGTCTTTTGTTTGCGATTTGGTTTTCGCTTTATTTACTTCTTCAAAGGAAAACAGGTATTGTTCTATTTTATTGGTTACCTGTTTTTCCATTTGTACTTCATCTGCGCCGGGGTAAAATGCGTATACCATTGCTACGGGCATATCTATCTTCGGGTTCTCGGACCGCGGCATATTGAGCAGTGAGTAGGTGCCCAGCAGGAGCAGCAATGCCGTTACCACGATGGTCACCTGTTTATATCGCATGGCAGCTTCAATGAAGCTGATCTTTCTTTTTTTCATTCTTCCAGGATTGTCGGACTAAGTAAAAATTGTTTAATGCTACAGGCTGATGGCGGTACCGTCTTTCAGGTTGGAATGTCCTGCGGTAACTACCTGTTCGCCGCCATTTAATCCGGTAGTTACCACTACTTCATTTTTGCCGGTGAGTACGCCTACAGTGATACGTTTACGTACGGCTTTATTTTGCGCGTTGGTGATAAACACGTAGGTGATATCGTCTGCATCCCTTACTACTGCGGTGGCCGGGATGGTAAGTGCGTTCACGGTGCTGCCGGTATTCATTTTAATGGTGGCCAGCATGCCGGGAAGGAGCTGTCCGTGTTGATTATTCAGTTTTATTTTGACGCTGTAAGTACGTGAGGTGGCATCTGCCTGGGGGTTGATGATAGTGATCTTCCCGGCGGTGCTGTCGTTCAGCGTGGGAATAAATACCATTGCACCGGCGCCTTGTTTTAATGCGCCTACTTCACTTTCAGGCACGGTTACTTTTGCGTACACCATATCTGTTTTGATGATGGTAAACGCCGGAACGCCGGGAGCGGCTGCACTGCCTCTTTCAATTTTCCGGGCGGTAATGATGCCGGTGATGGGCGCATAAAGGCGGCTGTCGGCGATATGTTTGGCGCTGATCAGTTTATTGGCTTTGGCTTGCGCCAGTTTTGTTTTTATGTCGATATAATCTTTCGCGGGCAAGCTACCTTTTTCATAGAGTGCATTCAAACGGCCATACAGGTCTTCTGCCTGGTCGAGTGATGCGTTGGCAATGGCAAGTGAATTGCTGTATTCGGTGGCGTCGAGCGATGCCAGCAACTGTCCCTGTTTCACCAGCTGTCCTTCTTCCACAGCAATATTATTTACCACGCCGGGTACTGCAAATCCTATCTCCGCGGTATTATCAGGTTCTATGGTGCCGGAGTAAACCAGCTCCCGGGCGATATCACTTTTCTGAACCTTAAACACGTTCACTTTCACCGGAGATTGCTGCGGTTGTTTTATTTCATTGCTGCCACAGGCGGTAAGTGCTGCCGCCATGATAAAAAAGGAAACTGGTTTAAACGTCGTTGACATAAACAGATTTTATTACTATGATGAAATACAAGTATTGTGCGCACAAAATTAGGGGAGATGATTGCGTGGGAAAAGGTTGATAAATCGGGTAAGCTGGTCTGAAAGTCGGTTTGTTTTTTACCTGTATACGGTAACGGGCATACGAAAAAAAAGAGGCCGGGTAAGAGTATCCCGGCCTGTACCTTAAACCTACAACTGTTACACTGTTAGTCGTAACAATAATCTTTATTGATGAACAGCGCGGAACTCTTTAGGAGAGTAGCCTGTATGTCGTTTGAAGAATTTACCAAAGAAAGACTGGTCGCTGAAATGCAGCAGCTCTGCTACCTGTGAAATGCTGAGTTTAGGATCGTCGAGCAGGAGTTTGGCTTCCAGCATCACGAAATCGTCGATCACTTCTCCTGCATTTTTGCCTGTCATTTCTTTAACGGTTTCTGTCAGGTATTTAGGCGTTACAAATAACTGTTCTGCATATTGCTGCAGGTTACGCTGGTGCCTGAACTGCAGCTGTACCAGGTTGGTGAAGCTGATCACCAGGCTTTCCTTTCTTGAAATATTGGATGTTTTTTGTTGCTGGTATTTTGTACTCAGCGATGCCAGTTCATAGAGCAGCAGGAAGAAAGTATGATGCAGCAACTCTTTTGCAAAAGGTAATTTCTGCATCAGGTTATCGGAGCGGATAGCCAGTTGGTTCAGGTGTTCCGCTATCGTATTCGCATCTTCTTTATTAAGCTGCCAGTGCGGGGAGTACCGGGTAGTGAAATAATCATACAGCTCCATTTTAGCAGGAGGCATTCCAATGGCCACCAGGAAATCCAGTGTGAAACTCACCACAGAAACCACGGCTGTTTTATCCACGGAGATCATTTTTTTTGTGCTGCTGGGCGACGCCAGCAACAGGCTGTTGGCACCCATGGTATACTCCTCGCGGTTTAAGGAACCGATGATTTTTCCTTTTTTTACCAGTAGTATGGTAGTGAAATCGGACCTGAAGTTTGTTCTGATATTGTCAAAATCAGCCAGGCTCATATCATTAAAGATAGAGATACCAAAGTTGTACGGTATTTCCGGCAGCCCGTTTTCACGCATAAATTCCGCGTGTTTGTATATCTCGCCCCGTCCCTGTTTCATATTGCAAAGTTTCATTGATCTGAGTTGCCTTCAAAGGTTAATAAGTCGGCAATATTGGTCAAAAAGTCGGTTGCCCGTTTACCATGCAAGATAGAAAGAAATATTGCCGACTTCGTGGTGTGATAATCCGTTGATCACCGGCGACATGGTTCTCTGGGTGAGAGAAAAACCAACCTTTCCGTATACGGCCACCAGTCCGCAGTCTATACCAGTTAACAGTTTATTGTTGGCAAATGTTGGGTGGTTGCCTGGCTTGGGCGGTTGTTGCGGATCTTCGGGGGGAGCTACGCCTTTCACGAGTGCGTTGGTGAACATCAGCTCCGCGCTGGGCCGGATGGTGGCGTAAAGCTGCCAGCGCTTTGTGGTGGCGTATTGGGAAATATAGCCGTTATAGTAAGGAAGCATTTTACCAATCCTGATCAGGGAATACACGGCGAAACCATTCAGCATGGTGCCGGCGTATAACTGACCGCCTGCTGTTACTTCTGCTATTTTTTTATACGCTGCTACCTGTTTTTCTGCAGTGAGATTGAGATTGAGGAGTAATTTGTTCCCGATCTGGTTACGCCATCCCCGGGGTCTTGTATAGCCGAGAATGCGGTGGGCAAGGGTTTGTGTTTCTTTTGCCAGCGCCCACGGCCCCATTACACCTGCAAACCATTCCGTTTGGAGGTTGTATTTACGAACGGGGTTGGAAGAGTGAAGGGTATGGGTGATAAACAATCCGCCGGCATAGGCAAAGTCGCCCGCTACAGGCACCACTTTCCGGAGGTCCTGGGGGGTAAACATTACCTGCATAAATCCCCAGCCATAGGTATTGATGCTTTCTTTACCTGCTTTTGGCATCCAGCGGTCCGGAAAGGAATGCGGAGGGTGCTGCCTGGTATAAAACAAATCGAACCGGGTACCATTGGTATATGCCTGGTCCGTTCCATTACCATTCAGGTTAATGAAGTCGTTGTCTTCGTAAAAGCGGAACAACCGCGTATTTTCAGTGGAAGCCTGTGCTCTCAGATCATTCCAGGGTGTGCCTATTATGCCGCAGTAAATTAATACTGATAAGATCGTCTTTTTCATCTGGCGCTTGACATCTTTGCAAAGATCGGACAATGAAGATAAATAAAGATGGTCGATCTATCGGAATAATTGGTAAAAAAGCCGGTTATCTGTCAACCGGCTTTTTTATCTGAAATGATCATGTAAAGATAATATGACTATTCTGCTTTTAAACTTTTCACAGGATTAGCGAGAGCTGCTTTTACCGACTGGAAGCTGACCGTTACCAGTGCAATGAACATGGCAATGATGCCGGCCAGTACAAAGATCCACCAGGAAATAGGCGCGCTGTAGGCAAAGCCCTGCAGCCACTTGTGCATGGCATACCAGGCAATGGGAGAGGCCAGCACGGCCGCAATGAAAACGTACCGGAGAAAGTCTTTGCTCAGCAGGGCTGCAATATTACCCACGCTGGCGCCCAGCACTTTGCGGATACCGATTTCTTTGGTACGCTGGCGGGCAGTAAAGGCGGCGAGGCCAAATAAACCAAGACAGGAAATAACGATGGCGATGGTCATGCCGGTGTTCATCAGCTGTTCCATTTGTCGTTCCCGTTCGTAAAATTTGCGGATGGTATCGTCATAAAAGTGGTAGTCGAATTTTTCGCCGGGGTATACCGACGCATATGCTTTCTGGATGCCGGCAATGGTACGTTGCAGTTGTTCGCCGGTAAAACCGGCCAGCGACAGCTTTACATTTACAAACCGGCAGATATCCTGGGAAGAAGCGATGAAAACAGGCTTGATCTGATCGCGGAGCGCAACGGTATGAAAATCGGCCAGCACACCAACAACGGGTATGATTTTCCGCGACGGCCGGTCGCTCATGCCCGACTCTACAAATTTACCGACCGCATCTGCCGGGTTTTTAAATCCTAACGCTTTGGCGCAGGTTTCATTGATCAGCACTTCGCTGATGGTATCGGAAGTGCGCAGGTTCCTGCCGGCTACCAGTTTCAGCTGGTACAAAGGCAGATAATTTTCATCGCCGAATTCGAGGTGGCAGTTTGCGCGCAGTTCGGTTTTGTCTGTGTATTTAAGATCTGTGCCCCAGTGGCCATTGTCGGACGGTGGCCCCTGGCTTAGGCTCACCATCTCCACCTGCGGCAGCAACCGGATCTTCTCCGCCAACACAGCGGGAAGAGTTTTGGCGTATGCGCGGTTGGTATCAAAGGTGATGATCGCATCTTTCGTAAATCCAAGATCTTTGTTCAGCATATACCTGATCTGGTTATTGATCACCAGCGAGCCTATAATAAATACCAGGGAGATGGTAAACTGGAAAACGACCAGGCCTATACGAAGATATCCCCGTTGGTTCCCTTTCACACCGGTGCTGCCTTTGAGACTTTGTACCGGTTTAAATGAAGACAATATTTTTGCCGGGTATAAGCCGGACAGCAACGTGGTAAACAGCGTGAGGAGCAACAGGAAAAGGAGGGTAGGCCAGCTGAATAAATGCAGCGACACACCGTCGGGCATAAACGAACTGAAAAGCTCCAGTAAAGGCTTTACCGCTAAAAGCGACAACAACACCGCTGATGTTGTAAGAAGGAATGTTTCCGTAAGGAAATATACCACCAGGCTCCGTTTGTTGCTGCCCAGTACTTTCCTGATCCCTATTTCTTTGGAGCGCTCCACTGATTGGGCCGTGGAGAGATTTATAAAGTTGATGGCCGCAATGATCAGTATAAATAACGCAATGGCCATGAGGCCGTACATGGTAGGGAGATGTGCTTTATGTCCGAATTCATCCGTATAGTCGCCGTTAAAATGGATATCTGCCAATGGTTGCAGGCGGAAGGCTTTGCTTACACCGGCTTGCCCTAATACCCGTTCGTTGGCGAAGGCGGCCAGCTGCCTGTTCAGCAATACTGTATCAGCACCCGGGTTTAGTTTTACATATGCCTGTGTGCCGCCGAACATACCCCATTGGCCGAACCCGAAATCATTTTCGAACGGACTGTTTTTTACCGAGGCAAAGGAGATAAAATCGTTGAAGAGGAAATCACTGTTTTGTGGAAGGTCTTTCACAATACCAGCTACTGTTAACGGGATAGAGTCGTTATAGTAAACGATTTTCCCGAGGTACTTTTCTGCGGGCAGATCGCCGAAGTATTTAACCGCTTTGCTGGCAGTTAGTACTACTTTGAAGGGCTCCTGTAAAGCAGTGCCGGGCTTACCGGCCAGCCAGGTATACTGAAATATGCTGAAGTATTCGGGGGAAGCAATCACCACATCAGGTTTACTGCCGCTTTCAAATTTCTTCACCACGCCGTTGCTGCCGGAAACAGCTACTTTGGGACGGATAGGATGGATAGCCGCCAGCGTCTGAACCCCTGCAAATTTGTTGGATAAAGCCTCCGGGGCCGAATCCGGTACACGGGACATTTTACTGATGCCGCGGTCCGGAGAATTGAGCTGCGATACAACCCGGTAAATGTTTTCTCTGCCGGGATGAAAATTATCATAACTCAGTTCAAAATGAACACTGAGAAAAATCACGAGGCAGGCACTGATGCCAAGCGCGAGGCCAATCACATTGATGGCAGCATACACTTTGTTGCGGAGCAAATTTCTCCAGGCTATTTTTATATAACTTTTGAGCATAACAGGAAGTGTGGGATTGACAGCTAAAGAATGAAAAATATGCCAATAATAAGAAGCACTGATATTGATAACGTTATGATTTCTTATTATCATGTTAAATGTCCGCTTGTGCAACCGGTGTGTCCGGAAATGAACAGGTAATGAAGGGAACATTTTAAGCAGTTGAACGTTAATGATTATCATGACAACCGTAGCACTCCGCAGTTCCGAAGGCAGATGGGTAATGGTAACCACCATTCTCGCCTCTGCTATGGCTTTTATAGATGGTACCGCATTGAACGTGGTGTTGCCTGCACTGCAACATAACCTGAACGCCTCTGCGGCAGACCTGTTCTGGGTATTAAACGCCTATCTGCTCATGCTGGCTTCGCTCATATTGATAGGCGGTACATTGGGCGACAGGCTGGGCCGGAAGAAAATTTTTATGGCCGGTATTTTCGTATTCATCCTGGGTTCTGCCGCCTGTGGGTTTGCCGGCACTGCCACATTGCTCATCATTTTCCGCATGATACAGGGTATCGGCGGCGCGCTGATGATTCCCGGAAGTCTTTCTTTAATAACCTCTTCCATCAATGAAAATGAAAGAGGGAAGGCTATCGGCACCTGGTCGGCCATCACCACGCTGGTGACAATGGGTGGCCCCATACTCGGCGGCGCACTTGCCGATGCCGGGCTGTGGCGATATATCTTTTTCATCAACGTGCCGATTGGTGTGGCCGCCCTGGTATTCCTGGCGTTGAAAGTAAGGGAGAGCAGGGAAACGGAAGGGGATCAGCGGCTGGATTATCCAGGCGCGGTGCTTACTGCCGCAGGACTGGCCCTGCTCACTTTTGGGTTTCTGCGGATGCCGTTGCTGGGCTTCCGTAATCCGGAAGTATACGGTACCATTGCCGGCGGTGTAATATTGCTGATTGTTTTTATAGTGGTGGAAAATAAAAGTCGCCACCCCATGTTGCCGGTGCACCTGTTTAAGAATTTAACCTTCACCGGTACCAACCTGCTGACGTTCTTTCTATATGCAGGTCTTGGTGCAGGAATGTTGTTCCTTTCGCTGGACATGGTGCAGGTACAGGGCTACACCCAGCTTCAGTCCGGACTTACCTTTTTACCCTTTACGGTATTAATGATCACTATTGCGCGTTTTGCCGGGAGTCTTGCTGATAAATACGGTCCCCGTTTATTCCTGGTGGTGGGTCCGTGTGTTGCCGGTGGTGGTTTACTGTTGCTATCTTTTGTAAAACAAACGCAGGGCGCAGCTGATTACTGGACTACCTTTTTCCCCGGCCTGGTAGCTTTGGGATTGGGCATGTCTATCACCGTGGCGCCGTTAACTGCTGCCGTAATGGGTTCGGTGAGTGATCATTTATCCGGCACAGCCTCCGGTGTAAACAATGCCATTACACGTATTGCCGGTGTTTTTGCCAATGCTATTTTTGGTGCGCTGGCAGTATTGTTTTTTTCGGGAGCAGTGCAGCGGGAAGTTAGTAAGCTGCCGCTGAATAGCTCGCAGCAGGAAGCGGTGATCGCGCAAACCGTGAACCTGGGCAATGCCTCTGTGCCTGCGGGTATCGACAGCGCGCATCAGGATGCCATCCGCAAAGTATATAAAGATGGGTTTATTGCGGCTTATGGAAATATTATGCGGTTGTCCGCAGGATTAGGCTTTATGGGCGGCCTGATGGGTTTTCTTTTTATCCGTAAACGGCCGGCTGCAGCGCCTCCCGCAGGGCAATAGAAATACCGGTTTACAGGTATTGTTTCCGGACGCGGCTTTTCTATATTTGTATAATAACTACTCCTGATGCAAAAATTCCCTTTCCTGACCCTGAAGCAATCTTTACTGATATTACGTATAGCTGTGGCCGTTATATTCCTCGCGCATGCAGTAGTGAGGATCTGTAATGGTACCATTCCCCAGTTTGCGGCGTTTATGGAAAGCAAAGGACTGCCTTTTGGCATGGCATGGGTATGGGCCATCACTGCCTATGAAATTGCGGGCGGCCTGTTGCTGCTGCTGGGAATGTATACGCGATTGCTCGCAGCGGGGTTTATAATTTTGTTGCTGGTGGGCATTGTATTGATTCACGCCTCCCTGGGATGGTTTGTAGGGGAGCATGGTACCGGCGGGTGTGAGTATAGTTTTATACTTATTGTAGCTTTGCTGGTGATTGCCGCGGAGAAGCGGCATATTTAATCTCACCCAAATACAATCCGGTGCACCGACCAGCGCCAGGTTTCCAATATCGCTTCATTATCCAGCTTACACAAATCCTTCAACACCGTAATAGATTCTATCCCGAAAAAAATACTCAACGCATTTACCATGTGCTTAAAGGTTGCGGGATCTGTTGTTTTCCGCAATGGCTTCAGCGCTTCTTCTATCAGCACAATACGCCGGCCGGCCCTAGAGTAACCACTTTTAGGATGAATGGATTCCGAGATTACAGAACTGAGGAACAGCCTGAATTCCGTTTCATTTTTTGTAAAGAGTTCAAAATGATAATCGATCAGTTTATTGACCCGCGCTTTCAGGTCTTTTTCGGGGATGTCGGCAAATAAGTCGTCGCTTGTTTTGGCTTTGAGCTGCAGGGAAGCTTCTCTTCTTAATACTTCTGTGCCTGTAAAATAGCGGTAGGCCGTGGCTTTGGAGATACCGGCTTCTTTGGCTACCAGTTCCACGCTGATGTCCTTTCCCTGTAACAGGAGTGTGTTGGCCACTGCTATCAGCGTTTCCCGTGTTTTTAATTTCTGCGCAATCCTGCCCCCGTCCAATGATAATTTCGCCATGCGGTTTTTAAAGTTTGATTTTAGATATAAAGGTATTACTTTCGTGAGACTAAAGTCTCATTAATTATGAAACAGCATATGAAGATAAGGGGAATCAATGTAGTATACGATGATTATGGTAGAGGGGAAACGATTGTATTTATCCACGGGCAGCCATTTAACCGCAGTATGTGGGACCCGCAGGTGGCAGCCTTTAAAAGCGGCTACCGGTTGATAGTGCCCGATTTGAGGGGATATGGCGAAAGTGAAATTCCTGCCGGGATTACATTACTGGATGAACTGGCGCTGGATATTATTCATTTGCTGGAGGCCCTGAAAATAACGAAGGCCACATTTGTGGGGCTGTCGATGGGCGGGCAGGTGGTTTTTGAATTGTACCGGTTAGCGCCGCATTTGTGCAACGCCCTGGTGCTGGCAGATACCGATGCAAAAGGGGAGAGTGCACAAAGTTACCAGGCGCGGTTGCAGTTATCAAAGGATTTAGTGGAGAAGGGGATGTCCTTTTATACTGATCAACACCTGTATCAGTTTCTCGGCAAAACTACGATGGCAGAGAAACCGGCCGTAGTAGCTGATTTGCGGCATATGATGGTGGCCACCAACCCGTTGGGCGCTTCTTTGGTACAACGGGGCAGGGCAGAGCGAAGGGATCATACTTTGATGTTGCCTGATATTCATTGCCCGGTATTGGTTGTTGTGGGAGAAGAAGACGGCTTTACCCCCGTGGCCGTAGCAAAAGGAATGCAGGAACACATCAAACATGCACAACTCGTTGTAATAAAGGACGCTTCGCATATGCCCAATATGGAACAGCCGGAGATTTTTAATCACCACCTGGAATTATTTTTACAGGGAATTAAATAGATCCGTTGTTCTTCTCACAAAAAGAAAAAAGTTTTTAATTTATTTTATTATCTTTAGGGGGAAGAATATCCAATTCTACGGATGCTTCACTGCGACTATACCGCTTCCTGCCTTTATTCATTCCATGAATTTTATTGAATCACAAACCAGTTCATTAACAAACATCTGATTGCTATGAAAAAAAAGGGATTTTTAATCGACATGGATGGCGTAATCTACAAAGGCAGCGAACCTATTCCCGGTGCTGTAGAATTTATTAATGGTCTGAGAGACAAAGGCCTTCCTTTCCTGTTCCTCACCAACAATAGCCAAAGAACCAGCAGGGATGTATGTTATAAGCTGAATAAGATGGGCTTTAAGGTAAACGATACAGATATTTTTACCTGTGCAATGGCTACCGCAAGATACCTGGCGTCCAAAAAAGAAAATGGTACCGCCTATGTAATCGGAGAAGGCGGTTTGCTGACAGAGCTTTACAATGCCGGCTATTCTATTGTAGATGACCAGCCGGATTATGTGATTATAGGAGAAGGAAGAACTATCATGCTGGAATCCGTTGATAAAGCGATCAACATGATCATGAAAGGCGCGAAATTGATAGCCACTAATCTTGATCCTAACTGCCCGATGGGCGATGGTAAATACAGGGCAGGTTGCGGCGCGCTGGTAGCCATGCTGGAATTTGCCAGCGGCATCAAAGCCTTTAGCGTAGGGAAACCCAGCCCGGTAATGATGCGCATGGCACGCAAAGCACTGCAACTCACAACTGACGAAACCGTGATGATAGGCGATACAATGGGAACGGATATCCTCGGTGCAGGCTCTATGGGCTTTACCACAGTGCTCACCTTATCAGGTGTAACACATGAAAGCGACCTCGCACATTTTGGCTATTCGCCTGATTTTATTATCAAATCAGTAAAGGATTTGCTGGATGAAGAGTTGTTTATGAAAGTAATAGGAGAACCGGCACTCGCGGAAGCGGAGTACTAAAATAATTACGGGGCGCAATAAATGCGCCCCTGTTTTTTTATTCAACACCTTGCAGGTAAACAGCCGCAAACTCTTCCGCAAAATGATGGAAGGAATGAATGCTGCCAGCGGCACTGCTCCTGTGTTCCCGGTAACTATCGAGCAGGTTGCCTTCTCTTAATGCCACTCCTATTTCTATTACGTATACTTGGGCCATTTGCTCTGTTAGTCCGTTCTGCATCATACCATATAGCAGGTCGTTGTCAGAGAAACCAATCCAGGCAAGGTCCGGCTGGCCAATCGCTTTGCCCAGTACAGCGGCTACTTCGCCGCCGGTTATTTCATGGCCTATATAACGTATATGCTTGCCCGTGAATGATAAGGTATCCAGCGCTTCTGCGGCAATAGCCGCAATATCGCGGGGATGCGTAAGCACCATGTTTACACCGGCATCAAAATTATTGCCGATGATATGCTGCTGTTTTATCATGGGGATGCTGCCAAAGAAATTGGTGTAAAACATACCGGGACGAAGATGGAGTACATGCGTATCCGTTAGTTCGTTCAACCTCGCCTCTACATAGTGATTAGCGCCGGCAGGCCCGGGACCATCGGGCAAATGCGCGCCCACACTGCTGAGATTTACCACATACTTTACGCCGTTGTCAGCGATAGCGTTGGCATAGCCGTCGCCCACCGACCGCATATACTGCCTGATATCAGTAGCCTGGAAACCAGGCGGTATCATGGTATATACGGCATCGGCGCCTTTAAAGGCTTCGCGCAGAAAGCCGGGATCGTCTACAGATCCGATTGCCGGAATAGCTTGTATGGCTGTTATGGCGCTTGCCCGCTCGGGGCTGTGACTCACCACTGTAACGGTATGCCCTTTACTGATTAACTGCTGCGCCAGCGGCAGACTGATATTTCCTAATGATCCTGTAAGTGTAATGTTCATGATTTGTTTGTTTATGTAATGCTTGCACAAAAGTAAATTTGTACTTACTTTTGTACAAGTACTTACCCTATAGTATGTATCATGACCAAAGTAAAAGAAACCTCTGTAATACAGGCAAACAAACAGGCGGCATTTAATGAATGCCCCGTTACTTATGTGATGGAGAAGATTGGCGGATACTGGAAACCCATTATCCTGTTCCAGTTGCTGTCGGGCAGTAAACGCTACAGCGACCTGAGAAAAGCCATTCCCGCTATCACCGAAAAAATGCTGATCCAGCACCTGAAACAGCTGGAGGCAGATAACCTGGTAGTACGTATAGCCAAACCCGTAGTGCCGCCACATGTTACCTACAGCTTAACAAAAACAGGCGCTAACTTAAAACCTGTTTTATATGCAATGGCTGTATGGGCCGTATCAGACAGTAAAGAAAATTCAAAGGTATTCGCCAGGAATCTGAAGAACTTCCCCGGCATTAATTAAATGATATCATCATGAAGAAAATCCGTTTGTTATTGTGCAGCATGCTCCTCACAGGATATGGCGCTTATGCGCAACAAACACCCCCCACAAACCAACTGCGGGAAGGTACCCATAACTTTACGCTCCAGTGGATAGGCTGGGATAATCCCGGTAAAGTACAGATAAAGAAAAACAAGGACGGTAACTACACCGTGAAAGGGGAACAACGCGACACACAGAATGGCGGCTTCGTTACCATCGACGGCGTATTAAAAGTAGTGTCTCCCCGCGAACTGACTTTTGAAGGCACCATCCAAACGATGGATAAATCACTGAACGGCGGAAAGGTATGCGACAAAACAGGTACTTATCATTTCCTGGCCAAAGGTGCGCGTAAATACTGGCGCCTGCAGGAAATGGATAACTGCGAAGGAAATAATGTAGTGGACTATGTAGATATTTTCTTTTAAAGAGCAGTGTCCGCTGCTTTTATTTCCGGTAGTTCATATACCCTGATCTCGCCGGCGCTATGCGTAACGACCAGCTGCCCCCGTTTATTTAACAGCAGGGTTACAATATCCCCGCCGTAATCAACAATAGCTGCCGGGTTGGTGGTGGGCCTTCCGTCCGCATCATACGCCCTGATATCGCAGCCTTCCGGCAACAGCTCGCCAAAACAGGTGAAGGTGTGCCGGTCGATCAGCAGCAATCTTCCAAAGCGGGTAAAGGCCACTAAAGTATCGTTGTTAATAAACAGCACCGTGTAATTTACATTGTCGGGATCTTCCGCAGCTTTGTAGCGGTCGTTGATATTGAACAGCGCTTCCTGCGATAGCTCCGCCGTTTTTTCCATGCCGGGAAAGGAAAACAATTGTATGGCTTCCTCGTAATGTGGTCCTGTAACAAAGGCTTTTCCATCGGGCGAAAAATTGCCGGCCACGCTGTCGTTGCACTGCGTCAATTCTTCCATCATCATTTTATCATCGCTGAATTGAACAAGATACAAGGTGATGTCGTCCTGACCGGCAGGCGTTTCGATGAGGAACTTATCTTTATCCGGTGTAGCATGAAAAACATAGCTGCGTTCCTGGCTGGCTTCCAGCGGGAGGCTATTTATGATCGTAAAATCAGAGAGGCGGAGCATTTGCAAAGTATCCTGATCGCCGGGTGATACAAACCACATATATCGTGTATCCGCAGAAAAGAAGCAACCGGACCCCAGGAAATGATACCAGGGTGCATGTTCGTATTGCCACAGCAACTGACCGTTATTATCTGTTATCCTTACAGCCGTTTCACCGGAAAGCGCTATTAGCCTACCATCCAGGGAAACTGCTGTTTCGCAGGTAACATAATGCGTGGTTTGCGCCTGGAGGTCTTTACGCCATACTTCGCGCAGCGAGGCATCCAGCAGCATCACTTCCGGGCGCGCACTGAAATTGAGGAGATATCCGCCGTTTGTTAAAGTGGTGATGCCCGCCGGGTTTTCTTCCAGTGGTAGTTGCAGGTGAATAGGTAGTGATATGTTGAGGAAAGGTGCAGCCATGATTTCTGTAGAATAAGAAATCAAAGGTAGCGTTCTTTCAAAAAAAATCAGTGGTAGTCTTTTATGGGAAAAGATTACCACTGATTTTTTTATTCTGCAGGATAATACTGCTTCAGCCAGGTGACCAGCTTGGAGAATACATCTATCGCAGCAGTGCCGCCAACACCATGTTTCTCCTGCGGGTATAGTTCCAGTTGTGTAGGGATGCCCAGTGCAATGAGTTTGTCGTGCAGCTTCACCGCCTGACTTACATGTACCAGCGGATCTTCACCGCCATGAAATAAAATAGTAGGTACGCCGCTTTCTTTTGTAAGCCGGTAATAAGGGCTGGCATCAGCAGCAATTTTAGCAGCGGGGTCGGGTTCACCCAGTAAGCGGACTACCTTTTCATCGGCGTCTTTATTTTCCTGCCTTACTTTTTTGTCGGTGAAATCGGTAGGGCCCCAGAGGTCCACCACGGTTTTTACCTGGCGCAAACTATCCATTGCATAAGCGTATTGCAAAGCGAGGTAGCCGCCGGCGCTGCCACCCATGAGGGCAAACTGGCTGCCATCGAATTGTAGTTTTTTAGCCTTGGAAGATATAAACTCCAATGCCTTACGTACATCTTCAAGTTGGGCAGGGTAGCGGTCTTTACCATCGCGGATAAGGCGGTAGTTCATGGATACTACGCCATAATGCAATCGTCCAACCAGTTCGTCGATGAGTTCTTTGGGCAGTTCTTTTTTGTCGCCGCCGGTCCAGCCGCCGCCATGCAGGTATACAATGATTTTAGTGCCGGCTTTGTGGTTGTCCGGCATGTAGGCGTCCAGCGTGTTATCCTCCCCGGCGTCGCCATAGGACACGTTGCGTAAGGTGCGGTAGGTAGGCGTCGCTTCGGTGATGGTGTTGCCAGCCGCTATGCCATCCCGGAGATGTTGTGTGTTGAGATAACTGATCAGCGCTTCCGGATGGTCCGTTTGTACGCCCTGGATGCCTTTGCTCATCGCGGCCTTCCAGCTGTCCGGCCCCTCATCGGGCGACTGTACATCCAGCCACACCGCGGTGTTATATTTACGCGCAATGGCCAGCATTGCCGGGTCGGTAATATTATCGAGTACGGCTATACGAATATTTTTCAGGAAGAATTCCAGCTGCTCCGGCGTTTTTACTTCGTCTGGCAGACTGGTCATCAGCGGCGCTTCCGGGGCTGTTTTCTTCCAGGCTTTGTATTGGTCTTTTTCATTGAGATATACTACTACCTGTTTTTCCATGCCGGCGGCCTGTAGTTGTTTCCAGGTTTCCGGTACATCGGCGGCTTTGAAATCGAGGTAGATGTTCAGTTTACCTTTGCATGCCTGCAATGCTTCTGCGAAGGTGGGCACGCGGTATACTTTTCCATCGGTACTGCGTACCTGTAGTTTTTTGATGTCCGCCAGCGTGAGGTCTGTTACATTGCCGGTACCATTCGTCATTTTATCTACGGTGGCATTGTGCATGAGGATCAGCTGCCCGTCTTTAGTGGTGCGGAGGTCCAGCTCGGCGTAGTCGGCGCCGCAGCGGATGGTTTCTTCTATAGCCGCCACAGTGTTTTCAGGTACGCTTACGTGGTTGCCACGATGCGCTACCACTACAAATTTATTTCGTGTAGCCGGCAGCGTTTGGGCGAAAGTAGTAATGGCGAGGCAGCAGGTAGCCGCCAGTAATAGCGTTGACTTCATCAAAGGATGGCTTTAGTATCGGTAACGAATACACGTGTACTAACGGTGTAGGTACCGCCGGTGGCGTTCTGGTATTTCAGGTCAACGTAAAAGGCGCGGTAGCCGTTAGGCGGCAGGGTGGTGGTCACTTTTACTTTCGACTGATGCGCCAGTCCCAGGCTTTTGGATTCCCATTTATCATTGCGGAAATCCAGGTCCGAAGAGTTGGCCGACCACAGGACTACATCCAGTAAACGGTCGGAGGTGGCTTTGGCAGTAAGCCGTACTTTTCCGCTGTGCGTGCGGGTAGTCCAGCTGCAATCGGGGTACGACTGCTTGCTCAGTGTCATCCCGAAGAAAGCGCTGAGTCCCTGGAAAGCCTGTACTTTATCGCCGAGGTTATGACCGGCATTGGGTACGTAGTTGATCAGGTTTTTACCGGGAATGCTGTCGATGTAATTCTTGATATTATCCACTACCCAGTATTCATCGTTGGTGCCCATGAATATCATTTTGGGTATAGACAGGCTGCTTCTGTAGGAGTAAGGATCAATCATGGTGTTGATAGCCATGCCCTCGGTGGTATGAGCCGTTTGTGGGATGCCCAGTTTCACGTAATCTTCTATCTGCACACTATATTCTTTCCAGGTTTTGATCTGGTAATCCAGGCTTACAGGCATATTGAGCACATCGATCACCATTGGTGCAATGGCCACCACACGGCTATCGTTGGCGCCGGTGAGCCAGGTAGTCCAGCCGCGTTTGGAAGCGCCGGATACCACAAAGCCATTCACTTTGCGGTTCAGTTGTTTGTTCGCAAATTCCTGGATCACATCCATTGCCCGTACGGCACTCTTTACCATTGGAAACAGCAGTGGCCAGTTGTAATCACCATCTTTCTTAAACTGGTGAAGGGTATAGGAGATCAGCGCATCTTCCGTTAGCTTACCAAAGAGCGGCTGGTTGGGTGTTTGGCGTAATACGGCTGTTACAGCATGATTTACTGCGGCTATTTTTCCCATTTGCTGGTACAGTTCATCCGTAGGTCCGTTCCAGTTAGGCAATCCTTCTTTCAGGGAACCGCCGGTAATAAACAGCAATGCGCCGTCGTATTTAATTTCGTCGGGCACAAAAATGGTGAGCTGGTGTTTCCAGGTGTATTCGCGCCACTGTTGCGAAGTAAGGAGTACGTTATAGCCTTTGCCGTTAGTAACGTTGAAAGAATCTTTCAGTTCCCATTTGAACGAAGTATCTCCGTTGTTCAGGTAGGTTTTCAGCGCATTGGCAGGTGTTACGGTTTGCTGTGCAAAGGTATTCGCCTGGCTTAACAGGAGAACAAACGCGGTGGCAGCATGTAAAAAGAGTTGCTTCATATCCAGGTAGCATTGTTTTAAGGGTTGATGAAATATAAGAAATTACCAGGGTTTTCCGGTGCCCTGAATAATCCAGGGTTTCGACCACGGACTGTTTTTGCTGCCATTGGCGCCAAAAGACGAGTAGGTGGTTACTTCCAGTCGGCCTGCAGCCGCTTCCATATTGGCTTTGTTCAGGTTACGTTCTTCCAGCATATAGTACAAACGCACCGGTACTACGGGCGCTTTCGCATAGGGACCGGCCTGCAATACCGGGTAGCCTGTTCTTTTATAATCGGCCCATGCTTCGGTAGCGGCAGTCCAGCTGGCGATCCATTTTTGCAGGATGATCTGTTCCTGTGTATGATTGAATTTCACGGCAGGCTGTGCAAGATAAGCAGCGCTGCTGCCGGCCACTCCCCATACATTCAGCGATGCCTGCACGCCTGCGTTGTAATGCGCTTCCGCATCACCGGCGGCCCATCCTTTTACCGCTGCCGCTTCCGAAAGAATAAAATGTACTTCCGATGCGGAAATGATCCTCGACTTCAACAACGGTCCTTTTGGTTGTTTATAGATATCGTTGAGCCACGAAACATGCGGGTTCCTTGATGCCTGGCTGGCATCGGGACTGAGGTTATATACCGCCGGACCGGAAATAGCCGGGGGAAGTCCCACGTAATTTTCATCCTGGTTAATATCATTGATGGTAAGTCCTTTGGAGGCCAGCACATCGGGCGAGATGTATCTTACCTTCCGCGGTTCTCCTGCTATCACGGTGTCTGTGGCTTTATACACGTTGCCGGTGCCGGCTGGTTTGGTATCATCTACCAATAAAAAACACTGTACTTTACTGGCCCATACGCCCAGCCTGGGATCATGTCTTGATTGCAGCGCATTTACAAATGTGCTGCACATTTTTAACCGGCGGTAGTTGCTGCTGTCGGTATCGTAGGCCACATTCATGGGCCAGGAATCCGCATTGCTGTTGCCGGGGAACGACATGGTGGCATCTTCCGAGCCATCGATATTGAGGATAAGCGGATATTGTGCAGGATCGGCTACTATTTTTTCAATACCGGCTTTTGCGATGGCCGGCAGCTTCTCAGACAGGCGCATATAATACCGTAATGCGAGGGAATTAGCCATTTTACGCCATTTCACGGGGTCGCCCTGGTAATACACATCCACGGCGTCAATCGGGTTAGCATAAGCGCTTTTAGGCTTTGAAAGCAGGGTGTTTGCTTTTTCAAGATCAGCGAGGATGCCGGCGTAAATAGTTTGCTGCGGATCAAATACCGGCAGCGTGGTTTCGGGCGTACCATTTTCACCCTGCAGGGCATAGGTGTAAGGCGCATCGCCCCAGAGATCCGTGATCAGGCCAAAGAGCAGCGACTTCATCACCAGCGCAACGCCCTGGTGCAGTTCACTGTTCAGGTCTACTCCACGTTTATATACCAGCTGGTTGTTTCTCAGTACATCGTAATAGCCGGTCCAGCTGTTGGAACCAGACCAGTCGTATTCGTTGTGAGTGGTGGTCCAGCCATCTTTTTGCGTGTGCTGCATCACCCCGGCCATATCCTGGTAACCCAGGAATACCAGCTGGTACCCTGTGGTGGTGAGCACAGTAGATAACACCAGGTTGGGATTGACGGTAGCAGGATTGCCGCCGTTGGGATTTTCGTTCATGTTGATCAGGTCCTTTTTACAGGACGCAACAGATAAACAAAGGAGCCCGATACTGAGTATAATAGATTTACGCACTGTTTTCATATATCAGAGTTAAAGGAACACTTAAAAGGTGACGTTCAGTTTTGCGCCCACCGGGATAGCCCAGGGAGTAACATTGTATCTTTCAATACCCTGCTTAAACTGCATACCAGAGCCCTGTACAGCGGTAGAAGGCTGATAGGCATTTTCCGGATCTATGCCAATCTTGGCGGCTGTCCACAGGATAATATTCCTGCTGTATACGGAGAAGCTGGCGCGTTGCAACCTGGCGGTGCTGATCAGTCGCTGCGGCAGCTCATAAGTAAGCGACACTTCTCTCAGCTTCAGGTACGACGCAGGGAATAAGAACGCCCTGGTAAACGACCAGGCGGTACTACCTGCATAAGGAAGCGTGAGGGTGCCATCGTTACCAAGATTTTCGAGATAGCCGGTAGGGTTACCGTTGCTATCATATCCTTTTGCCCTTACACCCGGAATAAATACGCCGCCATAAGGCAGCACATAAGGGCCATAAGTAAAAGGAAAGCTGTTGTATTCAGGCGTAGGACCACCTACCAGCGGGAAGTTGTTGCCGGTAGGGATTACCAGCTGATCCTGGTGGCTTACGAGATAGTCGCGCAGTTCCTGGCCTTTCATAGTACCGGGGTCCGTGAGTTTATCGAGGAACAGCTGCGAGTTGCCGTGTTCTTCTCCATAACGATAAGTTTGTGATACAAAATCACCGCCATTCCTCCAGTCGAAGGTCATGTTCAGTGTAAAGTTTTTATAAGAGATGGATGTCTGGAAACCCATGATGAAATCAGGGTTAAAATTGCCAATCTTATTTTTTGTATTGATAGCATCTATACTTTGCCATTTACCGGTGTTATCCAATATGGGGTAGCCATAGTAAGGAGAGGATTTGTCTGTAACGGTTACCAGCTGTGCATCGTAGATGTCGCCGATATCTTCTCCCACATAAGTCCAGGCGCCGCCTTTTCCTTCTTCCCAAAGGGTATAATAAGGCATATCATCCGGCAGGGAAATGATACGGGTTCTGTTGCGGGTGAAGTTAAAGTTCACATCCCATCTCCAGTTTCTTGTTTGCACGGGTGTGCCGCCAAGCGTTAATTCAATGCCCCTGCTCCTGAGTAAACCTGCGTTGATGCTGCGGGAAGAATAGCCCGAAGAAGGAGGTGTTTTAGGACTGAAGATCTGGTTCTTGTTTTCAACAATATAGTAAGTGCCTGAAAAATGCAGGCGGTTCTGAAACAGGTTGATATCAACACCGCCTTCATACGAAGTGGCGATTTCCGGCTTCAGGAAAGGATTCAGCAAGGTGCCGAAAGTGGTGAGCCGCGGTATATTTCCCCAGGCGCCCACGCTGCCTAAGGTAGCTACCAGCTGGTATGGCGAAGCATCGTTACCTACCTGTGCAGCGCCGCCTCTTAACTTGATCATATTGATGTTGGAAGAGGTGATGTGCGCCATTTCATTCAGGAGTACACTCAGTGAGGCCGACGGATAAAAGTAAGAAGCCGCGTCGGGGAGGGTGCTGGACCAGTCGGTACGGCCCGTCACATCGAGATAGGCCATCCCTTTATATCCCACGTTGAGCATACCATAAATACTGTTCACGCCTTTTTCAAAGGTGCTGCTGTAGAAGTTGAGGTTTGCGGGAGAAATATTCTGAATCGTATACACACCGGGCGTATTAAGACCAGTACCGTCTTTAGTGGACGTGGTAACGTTGCTGCCTGTCTGGTAGCGCATATTGCCACCGGCAGAAACGGACATGTCGAAATGATGAATGGCTTTTTTATAGGTAAGCAACACGTCCATGTTGCGCTCGTAGTTATCGATGTTGATGATACCATAAGCGCCACCGGGATTATTCAGGTAGCTGTTGGAGATTTTGGTTTCTCTTTTTTCGCCATAAGTATCCAGTGCATACCGCGCCATGAAAGTAAGGGATGGCAGTATTTTCCAGTCGGCCCGGATATTACCAAACAGCCGGTCCCTCACAAACCCGTTCTTTACTTCATACGCGAGGAAGTAAGGATTATTGAATACGCCGTTATACTGGGTGCGTTGCTGTAGCCCTTCCTGGCCTGGCATCCAGTAATCTGCCAGGTCGCGCACATCAATATGCGGGGAGATGCTGTATACAGCCTGCAGCGGGTTAGCGCCACGATCGCCGGCAGCGCGGTTGTTGGAGTTATTGCGGCTGAAATCGATGTTGGTGCTTAAGCTGAGCTTTGAGTTCACCTGCAGACCCGAGTTCAGGCTCAATGTATTTTTATAGAGATCGGTGTTCGGGATGATTCCTTTGTTGGACATATTCGCATAGGAAACACGATAGGAGATCTTATCATTGTTGTTGGCTACAGAAGCGCCGGCAATAGTAGTGATGCCGGTGTTGACGAAATTCTTCACATTATCTTTATGCGATACCAGCGGCATGGGGATCTTTTTGCCGTTTGCATCGAGGGGGCTGTTCCACTGCACTTCTTCATAACCCATATCCAGTTCGGCGCCAAAGGTGCCGTCTACATTTTCCTGTATGATAGTGCCGAAAGGATTGGTGAGCAGGTTGCCGCTGCGTGAAAATGGAATGCCTGCAAGTTGACCTGAGCCAAACTTCGTTTGCCAGTTCAGGTATTTGTAGGGAATGTCGAATACGGAGTTTACATACGCATCAACAGTTACCTTATTTACTTTTCTGCCTGTTTTGGTGGTGATGAGTACTACGCCGTTGGCAGCGCGCGAACCGTATAATGCTGCGGCGCTGGGGCCTTTCAGGATAGTCACGCTTTCAATATTATCGGGGTTGATATCGGAAATGGCATTGCCATAGTCCACCATATTATCTTTGCCGATCTGGCTGATGTTGTTCACGGTGTTGGCTACAGGTACGCCATCTACTACGAACAGCGGCTGGTTATCGCTGCTGAGGGAAGTAGCGCCACGTATGATCATACTTACAGACGATCCGGTGGTGCCGGTGGAGTTAATAGTAACGCCTGCCACTTTTCCGGACATGGAGTTGAGCACGTTTTCCTGTGCTACCCGGCTAAATTCCTTGCCGCCCAGTTCTTCCACAGAATAGCCCAGCGCTTTCTTTTCTCTTTTAATGCCCAGTGCTGTAACCAGTACCTGGCTTAACTCTTCTACTTTTTTTTTCAGCACAACCGATAGCGATAATTTGCTGGAGTCGTTGATCATATACCCGCGCAACGTATCGGTGGTGTAACCCATTTGTGATAGTACGAAATGATACGGACCACCCGCAGGGAGTTTGGCAAAGGTAAAGATGCCTTTTTCGTTGGTGACGGTGCTCGCTAATACCTTATTATCTGCGTCTTCCATTTTCACCATTACACCGGGCAGGCTTTCATTGCTTTCATTTTTTATCATACCAATAGCGGCAGGACGTGCATTCTGCGCCACTGCGTTTCCGGCCATCAGTTGCCAGAGCAACAGCAGTAGCCAGATAATGGTGGTGGGGCGTGATTGTTTGATTTTTACATACATAATATGTTCGTTTTTTAGGCAAAAGGAAGTCCGTGCAACCTCATGGAGGCTGCCTGTGTTGTAAGTATGGGAATTGTTTTCCGGGATTATTGTACTATGTAGATAACATCATCTTTCTGATTAATAGTAAGATTATTTAACGTACCAATAGTCGTCAGGAATTCTTTTAATGTTTCTTTGCTACTGTCGAATGTTCCGGTGAAATTCATGCCTGTGAGGCTGCTTTCTGTATATTGTATGCTGACGTGGTATTTCTCAGACATCTGTTTGAAAACGCCCGCCAGCGGTTCATTGTTGAACGTGATAATTTCGTTTATGCGTACAGGTGCTTTATCTTTTTTATTGCTGATGACCGCATTCACAGTTACCAGCATTTTTTGCCGGTCGTAGCGCAGTGCCTGGCCGGGAAGCAGGTAAACATCGGGTGCCTGTGCATGCTCCTGTTTTACTACCACCTTGCCGCTGATCAGCTGTACCTGTGTAATCGCTTTCCCGTTCCACGCAGTTATTTTAAACACGGTGCCTAATGCGGTGGTGCCAAGCTGTCCTGCATATACGGTGAATGGCTGCTCTTTATTACCGGTTACGCGGAAGAGGGCTTGTCCTTTTAAATAAACATCCCTGCGGCTGCCGGTAAAGGGCTCCTGGTATTTCACTTCACTTTGCGGCGACAGTTCAACAATGCTGCCATCGCTCAGTTGCAGCGGCATTGTTTTGCGGGTGTGGTTCATCACCGTACGTAACGCTGCTGCCGGGGCAACATTTGTTTGTACAGGTTTTACGGCCATTGTTTTATTCACGGGCAACGGACGTAATAAGGTCCATAGCAGTCCGCCGGAAATAATCAATACAACAGCTGCTGCCGCTGCATACCAACGCCTGTTTATTTGTTTCTTCTGAAAAGTACGACCTTCAATCACCGTCATCATTTTACCGGAAATGGCTTCCGGTAATTGCTGGCCGGGCTGGAAAGCATGCCAGCTTTCTTCCGTTAAGTAAGGTTGTAAAGCCTCCGGATGTTGCGCAATGTATTCTTTTACCCATTGCTTCTCTGCTTCATTGCATTCATCCCGGAGAAACTTTTCAATAAGTGTTGCTGAATGCTTCATAGTAAGTATTCGTTTGAAAACAGTAAATCCCTCACTGCATAACATTTAGTTAATAGATCACGAGGAGCAGCAGTAGCAGCAGGGAATTTTTTAATTGCCGGATAGCCCGTACAATATGGTTTTCAACTGTTTTAGGGGAGATGGATAACTGCCTGGCAATTTCTTTGTGCGGAAGTCCTTCAAAGCGACTGAGTTTAAAAACATTTTTCCGGATGGGAGATAGTTGTTCTATACTGTTATACACCCGTTTCAGTTCTTCCTTTACAGAGATGTCTGTTTCCACATGCCAGGTAGTGGTATCCTTTACCAGTGTTTGCGTATGACGGTTACGCACCTGCTGTTTACGGAGCAGGTCGGTCATCACGCTTTTGCCTATACGAAAAATTTGTGTGGAGATATTGAAGTTTGTTGAAAGCTTCTCCCGTTTTTCCCAGAGGAGTATGAAAGTAAGTTGCACAGTTTCCTCCGCTATGTAAACGGAGTGTGTACATTTCAGCACGTAGAAGTAAAGTTTTGTGTGGTACTGTTGGTATACCATCTTAAAACTTTCGATATTCCCATTGATAATATCCTGTACAATACTTTCCATAATTGCCAGCAAATATCTGATCAGCCTAAACAAGATACAAGGAATTACCGATTATATTATTGTTATTTTCAACAATAGCATGCGATATCTCCGCGGTTCGTTTATTTCTTCAATTTTAATATTAAGGGTACCGTAGCTACACCGGGGATCGTTACCGTGAGGGAAAGATCCAGGTTGGTGCTGCTGATATTTTCGATCCAGTGCGGGTCGTTTTCTCCTTTGGCAGAAATAAGTTTCAACACCGAATCATGTACATCCAGGTCCCACGTACCGCTGTTGCCCGCAACAGGCAGGATCAGCGTGGTGCAACCCTCGATGGCAAAGGAACCATCGGCATTAAACCGGTAGGTGTTGTTAACGGTGCAGGTAAACAGGGCGCCGCCCGGTCCGAGCAGGGGAGCCAGGGCAATGATGCTGGTGCCTGCGGGAATGTTCTGTTTATTCAATTTAACGGCTACAGCCAGCACGATGTCCTGTTGTTTCCAGGTACCCGTCACCAGTTCATACTTAGGCGATTTTTGGGGCGTTGCAGGCTTATCTTTTTTACAGGCGCCTGTAAGTATACAAAATACAGGCAGTACAATAAATAGATAACGGGGGATAAAAAAGTGCATGTGTTTTGGTATTAAATGATGGAAGGAGTTTCGTTCCTTCTATATATTCGTTTTGAAACGGTATATCCCTCACCGCTTAACAATTGGTTAATATAAACTAGCCTTTATCCCTGAATTTTTTGGGCGACACCCCCATGATCAGTTTAAATGACCTGGAAAACGTGTATTGATCGGGGTATCCCATTTCCTGCGCAATTTCTTTTACGGTAAGATGGGTATCTTTCAGCAGCTGGCTGGCCTTCTGCATCCGCAGGGAGGTAAACAGCTGGATGGGAGAGTAGCGTGTTTTTTCTTTGAAGAGGGCCGACAGGTATGAGGCGGAAATACAGGTTTCCCTGGAAAGGTCGGCCAGGGTGAGGTGCTGGTCCAGCTTTCGTTTCATGAGCTGGATACATTGCTCAATAATATTGTCGGCGCCCTTTTTCATATAATTGAAAACCGTGAGCCGGAAGGTACCCAGGAAACTATAGAACCGGAAATTGGCATACAGCAGGTTTTCTATATTATTCATGAGGTCGAGGTGATGGAGGATATCATCGAATTGCGCATTGCGCCCTACAAGCGGCGGAATGGTATGTGGTTTCAGGCCGGTGCCGAGGTAGCTGTAGATGTCGTCAGCGAGCTTGCCGGAAAACTGTACGGCGTAGATGCGCCACGGTTCTTCGGCCGAAGGGCCGGAGCGGAAGGCGGCGCCTTTTGGAAAAAGCAGGTATTGATTGGATTTGATGGCTACTTTCTTTTTCCCGGTTTCCAGCCATCCTTTTCCATGTGTTACATATAATAAGGTGTATACCGGAGCGCCCTTTGGTTCGCTGATTTCGCGGGCAGCATTTTCAGGATAGAGGCCAATGGTGGTAATAAAAAGGTTCCTGCCAAGCGGATGCTTTTCCAGCTTGCGTTTCAGGTGGTCCGGTAAGTTCCAGGTGGTCGGTGTGTTGGCGGCCAGGTTGTTCATCGCAATAGTAATTTAAGCTATTCTTTTCATAACATTCAACATTGTTTGATCCATAAAAATTAGCAATCTTCGTGTAACGACTGTAATATTTATTCATCCACGTATTGAACTGGTTTTATCAACCAATCGGAGAATCGTTATGCACCAACTGCCAATAATTGATCTGGCTGTAATCGCCATTTACCTGCTATGTATGATTGGAGTGGGGGTATGGTTTTCACGGAAAAACAGGAACGCAGCACAATTTACCACGGCGTCCGGAACTATACCGGGCTGGGCTTTGGGGCTTTCTTTGTATGCCACGTTTTTAAGTAGTAATACTTTTCTCGGCGTGCCGGGAAAATCATTTGGCAGTAACTGGAATGCTTTTGTATTCAGTTTATCTATGCCGCTGGCAGCTTTTATTGCGGCAAAATATTTTGTGCCGTTTTACCGGCGCAGCGGTGAAGTGAGCGCCTACACACACCTGGAACACCGCTTTGGCCCGTGGGCCAGAACATATGCGATGGTGTGTTTTATCCTGATGCAGCTGGCACGGATGGGCTCCATCTTTTTTGGTGTGGCGCTGGCGCTGCAGGCGCTTACGGGGTTGGAAATGCGTACTATCATGACCGTTACAGGCGTATGCATCATTATATATACGGTGTTGGGTGGTATGGAAGCGGTGATCTGGACAGAGGTATTGCAGGGGATTGTAAAAACCGCCGGCGCCATCGTGATCCTCTGGCTGGTGATTACAGGAATGAACGATGGCGTGAAGGATATCTGGAAGATAGGAATGGCAGATGGAAAATTTTCCCTGGGCAGTTTTTCCCTGCGGGATTTCAGTACGTCTACTTTCTGGGTGGTGTTCCTGTATGGCTTTTTTATTAACCTGAATAATTTCGGGATGGACCAGAACTATGTACAGCGCTATCATACGGCCCGTTCGGAAAAAGAAGCGTCGCGCAGTATATGGCTTTGCGTGTATTGGTATGTGCCGGTGAGCATGGTATTCTTTTTTATCGGCACTGCCTTGTATGCGTATACGCAACAGCATCCGGAACTGCTGCTGCCGCTGAAACAACAGGTGGCTGCGGAAAGACAGGTACCGGTTGCATCACTGCAACCAGCGGATTATGGCGATAAAGTATTGCCCTGGTTTATGGTCACCAAAGTGCCTAAAGGACTCATGGGCTTAATCGTAGCAGCCATTCTTTCAGCTGCGATGAGTACCGTCAGCAGTGGCATGAACAGTACCGCTACTGTTTTTCTGAAAGATATCTATCAGCGGTATGTTGATCCGAAAATCACGCCTGCAAAGGAAATGCGGGTATTGTATATCGCCACTACCTTATCGGGTTTGCTGGCTATTGGTTTTGGTATTTCCATGATAGGCGTGAAGAGTATTCTTGACATGTGGTGGGAGCTGTCCGGCATTTTTGCGGGAGGCATGCTGGGATTGTTTTTGCTGGGTATTATCTCCAAAACAAAAAATGCCACAGCGGTTACCGCTACCATCATTGGTATTATAGTGATTCTGTGGATGTCGTTATCAAAGTACCTGCCCGCCGGATGGGTAAATCTGCGCAGCCCGTTGCATGCGCATATGATCATCGTGGTGGGAACTTTATCAATATTTCTGGCGGGAATGCTGCTATCGCGGCTGCAACGTCTCAAAACTTCCTGATTTATTAAAACCCGTTTGTTATGCAAAAGAAATTTGTACCGGTGATGATCACCCCCTTTAATCTGAAAGCGCAGATTGACCATGACATGGTGGAGCACCTGGTAGATTTTTATCTGGATGCCGGCGTAAAAGGTTTTTTCGCCAACTGCCTGTCGTCCGAAATGTACAGTATCAGCGAGGATGAGCGACTGGAGCTGACACGCCACGTAGTGCGCTATGTGAATGGCCGCGTGCCGGTAGTAGCCACCGGGTCGTTTGGTCTTACCATCAAAGACAAAGCGCTGTTTACACAAAAGATCTATGATACCGGTGTGGATTCTGTGATCATGATCACCGGTCACTTTGCCAATATAGATGAACCGGATGCAGTACTGCTGCAAAGATTTGAGGAATTGTTTTCGCTCACCGGTGATATTCCGTTAGGCTTATACGAATGCCCTGCGCCTTATAAAAGAGTGATTACACCGGAAATCCTGCAAACCTTACTGGCTACCAACCGCCTCATTTATCACAAGGACACTTCCTGCAAAGTAGAAAACGTGCGCGCCAAACTGGCCGTAACAGCGGGCAGCCGGCTGGAGTTCTACGATGCGCATACGCCTAATGCGGTAGCATCTATGCAAATGGGAGCCGCCGGCATGTCATCTATCTCCGGAAATTTTTATCCTGAAATACTGGTGTGGCTGTGTAATCATGTAAATGATGAAAGCCGGCAGGAAGATGTGCGCTGGATACAATCGGAGCTGCAAAGAGTAGACCCTTTGATCCATGTAGCCTATCCGCTGAGCGCAAAATATTTTCTGCAGTTAAGAGGCATTCCTGTACGTACCATCAGCCGCGCCCATGCGCTGGAGCTGACGCCGGAACAGAAAGAAACCTTGCAGCAGATTTACCGTGATTTTAAAGGCTGGTGCGAGCGTTTACAGATCCGGGAAGTGGTGTCGGCGCCTTTGCCTTCACATTAAATCGATGTTATTTCTGACAGGAAGTTATGACGGCAACCGGCCAATGTGTAGTTTAGAGAAAGATCCTTATGCTAATTCACACAATAGATGTCAAGCAGTCCATACAATCCTCAGCAAGATGAACAGTTCCTGTGGGTCCGGCTCCGTAACGGAGACCGGGACGCCTTTGGGGAAATATACCGGCGCTACTTTCCGTTGCTGTTCCGCTACTGCATCCGGTTTACAACAGACCGTGCATTGGTGAAGGATATGTTACAGGACTTCTTCTCGCAGCTATTTGTGCAAAGGGCCGGCCTTTCACTTCCTGTCAGCCTCAAAAGCTACCTGATGGTAGCCGCCAGGAGAAAGCTGTTCAGGTATCTTGATAAGTCGGCGCACGGCCCTGCCAGCCTCGACGAAGGCACTGCCTCCACTTTCGCCCTGGAGCTTTCCCCGGAAAGTATCCTCATCAACCGGCAGCATACCGAAAACGCCACGCGGTTGCTGCAACAAAAACTGAATGCCCTTACCCTCCGCCAGAAAGAAGCCGTATACCTGCGTTTCTATGAAGGTCTTTCCTACGAGGAGATTGCCGATATTATGGTATTGAAAGAAGTAAAGTATGCCCGGACGTTAATATACCGGGCCATAGCAGAATTAAAAGAGCTGCTGGCACAGGATGAATCAGCCCTGATGTTCCGTTAAGCGAATTTTGTCTTTCTCAGGATTAAACTGATTATACTGATTTAGGGATTTGATCACTTTTGATTTTAAATGATTTTGGGAGATATTAGCGATATCCGCTTATATCTCCCAAAATCATTTAAAATCAATTTATAAAATCCAAAAAGTAAAATCAAAGTAATCAGTATAATCAGTTTAATCCTGAGAAAGACAACATCCGCGAAAAAAAATATCCGTTTCCCTGAGGGTATTTTTTCGATCCGTGACTCTTCTTATTGTACAAGGTACTTTTTTATGAACTATAGTGAATTCGACGCAGCAGATTTTGCTGCGGATGACTTATTCCGTGCGTGGGTGCTGGAAGAAACAGGTGCTGCTTTCTGGGAAGGCTGGATAACAGCGCATCCCGAAAAGGAAGCGGCACTGCAGGATGCCCGCGCATTGGTGCTGGCACTACGGTTCCGTACCAACGAAATAAGCATGGAAGAAATGGATGCGGTGAAAGATCAGATAGATCTGTTGCTGGACGAACCCGTTATTAAAAAAAATAACGGAACTGCCCGCAGGCCCTGGTACTATGCCCTGGCTGCCGCTGCCGCCGTGTTGCTGTTTGCCGGTATATGGTATGCACAGGGAAGCGAACCACCCATTGAAAACATTTTTGTTCAAACCGGTTTCGGGGAAACCAAAACGCTGCAACTGCCCGACGGTTCTATTGTACAGCTGAATGCCAATTCATCTGTTTCTTATCCCCGCAAATGGACAAAAGAAAATGTAAGAGCAGTAACGCTGAACGGCGAAGCCTATTTTAATGTATCCAAATCGCCCGCCGGATTGCATCCCAAATTCCGGGTGCTGATGCCGCAGGTCACCATTGAAGTAAAAGGAACTGCCTTTAATGTATACCACCGTCACGACCAGGTGAAGGTATTGCTGGAAGAAGGAAAGATTGTAGTGAACGATAGCCTGGATATGAAACCTGGCGACATGATGTCTTTTACGCCGGGAGCACATCACCGGCTGCAGGCAGATCCTGTGCAGCTTACCGCGTGGAAGCAACACCGGCTCCTGTTCAGGGACACGCCGTTGATAAGCGTTGCACAGCAACTGGAAGATATTTACGGTTATAAGATTCAGTTCAGGAATAAGAAAATGGAAGGCCTGTTATTTACGGGCGCCGGTCCTGCTGATGATCCTTCGATGGTGTTGAAAGCTATGGCCACCGTACATCAGCTGAAAATGAAACAAAGCAATTCAGTTATCATTTTTGAATAAGGTTTTTAAAATTTACAGTTATGCAAAAGAGCTTTACGAAGCTTTATTCTCCCTGGAGAGCAATGCTGCTGTTGTTGCTGCTGCTGACCACCGAAACCAGCGCACAGCAATTAATGGTAAGAAGCGGAAATACTCCCGGGGAAGCAGGAACCATCCCACTCCGGCAGATGCTGACCAACCTCGAAACAAGGTTTAACATCAGCTTTAATTATTCGCCGACACAGGTGGCGGATAAATTTGTAGCAGGAAAACAACTCCGTGTTACCGACAGCAACCTGGAAGTCCAGCTAACGAAAATGCTTACACCACTGGGTTTGCAGGCAGTAAAATTAAGCGATCACGATTATGCGATCCGTCCTTCAGGCGGAGAAGCCAACACCACCAAAGCACAGGAAGTTACCGTAAAAGGCATCGTCACCGATGAAAGCGGCGTAGCCCTTCCCGGTGTAAGCGTACATGAAAAAGGAACCTCGAATGGTACGGCTACCAACGTAGACGGGCAGTTTACTATTAAGGTAGCCGGCAGCAATGCGGTGCTCGTATTCCGCTCCGTTGGCTACCAATCAAAAGAAGCAGTGGCCGGCAACGGTAACCTGCAGGTGCAGTTAGTGGCTACCGTACGCAGTTTGGACGACGTGGTAGTTACCGCCCTCGGTATTAAGCGCCAGGAGAAAGCGCTCGGCTACTCTATTGCCACGCTGAAAGGCGACCAGGTAAGCACCGTAAAAGAAGTGAACATTGCCAACGCTTTAGCCGGTAAAGTAACCGGTGTAAACGTAAGAAGCACCAGCTCTGATCCGGGTGGTACTTCGCTGGTAACCATTCGCGGCCAAAGCAGCATGGAAGGCTATAACCAGCCTTTGTATGTAGTGGATGGTATTCCCATTGCACCGGCGGTACGTAACCCGAAACAACCCGTAGGACAGGTAGTAGTGGATTATGGCAGCACCATCTCGGATATTAACCCGGATGATATCGCCAGCATCTCTGTACTGAAAGGCGCCAGTGCCTCCGCTTTGTATGGCTCCCGCGCTATCAACGGCGTGATCCTCATTACTACTAAATCCGGCTCAGGCGCCACTAAAGGTTTAGGCGTTTCCGTTAACTCCAGCGCCATGTTTGATCAGCCCTGGCTGTTTCCGAAATTCCAGAATGAATTTGGTTCCGGCGACCGTGAAGGTTCGGATGAAACTATTTCTGATGCTTCCTGGGGACCACGGCTGGACGTAGGTACCAAACATGTACAATGGAACAGCCCTTTGGATGCAAACGGACAGCCTATTCCAACCGACTGGGTATCTTACCCCGACCGGCATAAGGATTTCTTCCGTACCGGATCTACCTTCACCAATAACATTGCCATCACCGGTAATAACAAGGATGGTAACTTCCGCCTGTCGTTTACCAACCTGAAAAATGAAGGCATCATTCCAAATACCGATCTGAAAAGAAATACGCTCAACCTCGCGGCAGGATATAATCTGAATTCCAGCATCAGGGTGAGTACCAATATCGGCTATACGAAAAACAGCAGTGGCAACCGGCCTACTTTTAACCGGGGAAGCGTGAGTAACATCGTATATACCACTACGCCCAACGTAGATATCAGGCAGCTGCGCAACTACTGGTTGCCCGGTAAAGAAGGTCTGAAGCAGTTTTCACATGTACCCGGATCTACCGATAACCCTTACCTGGTGGCATATGAATTCATCAACGGGTTTGACCGTGACCGTATGACCGGTAACGTGGAACTAAATATCCAGATCACGAAAGACTTATCGCTGATGGGTCGTACCGGTATGGATCTCTACTCTGAAACACGCGAAAGTAAACGTCCTTTCAGCGCAGTAAAGAACCCAACCGGCGCATATGCTTTTGAAACAGAATTTTTCAGGGAACAGAATACCGACTTCCTGTTGAGTTATAAAAAGAATATCAACTCCGATTTCTTTGTATCTGTTTCCGCAGGCGCCAACCGCATGAACCAAACCGGCAAGGGCTCCAGCCAGAAATCAGAAGCACTGGTGATTCCAGGACTATACAATATTTCCAATGCCAAAGCAGGTACGGTAGTAAATAATTCCAGCAGGTATACCAAACGGATCAACAGCGTGTACGGCATGGGACAGGTGAGCTTCCGCAACTATGCATTCCTGGATCTGACAGCGCGTAACGACTGGTCCAGTACCCTGCCCGCCGGCAACAATTCCTATTTCTATCCTTCGGCTTCACTGAGCCTCATTGTATCAGATATGCTGGGTATTAAATCGGATGCATTGTCTTTTGCAAAGATCCGTGCCAACTGGGCACAGGTGGGTGGTGATACCGATCCCTATAATTTGTACAACACCTTCAGCTTTGGCCAGGACTGGAACGATGTGAAGCTGGCAAACATCAGCAATGTGCTGAAAAATAACCGGCTGAAACCACTGATTGCTACCTCGCATGAATTTGGTGCTGATGTTCGTTTCCTGAAAGGAAGACTCGGTATCGACTTTACTTATTATAACACCGTAAACCGTAACCAGATCATCAGGATACCGGTAACAATGGCTACGGGTTATTCCAACATGGTAACCAACGCCGGTAAGATCAGGAACAAAGGCATTGAAATCGGGTTGAATGCAACACCGGTAGCAGGGCCATTCCGCTGGGATCTGCAATTAAACTATACCCGTAACCGTAATAAAGTGCTGAAGCTGATTGATGGCGTGAGCAGTTACCAGTTGGGCAGTGCAGAAGGTATCCGCTTCCTTGTAAAAGAAGGCGCTGAAATGGGCGACATGTATGCGCAAACCTGGGCTACCGTACCGGATGGGGAATTTAAAGGTCAGCCTTTATTGAGTGATGAAGGTGGTTACCAGCAGTTAAATGATTATGTAAAGATAGGTAACTATAACCCCGACTTTATGCTCGGTATCAATAATACCTTTACTTACAAAGGGTTTACGCTGAATGTGCTGATCGACTGGCGCCAGGGCGGTAACTTCTTCTCTTATGTGGCAAAGAACCTGTTGAGTGATGGCCGTACACAAACCACTGTTCCGGGTCGTGATCCGAAAACCGGTGGCCTGGCCTGGAAAGATGCAGATGGCAACAACCGCACAGATGGCATGATCCTTTTCGGTTATGTAGATGACGGAAACGGTAAATACAAACTCAATGATAAGGTTACCGATCCGGAAAACTATTATGGTGAATACTACTGGAGTTTCAATGGCCGGTCTACTTTCGACGCCAGTTATGTAAAGCTCCGGGAAGCATCTCTCACCTATACCTTTTCAAAGAAAACACTGGGTAAGCTGCCACTGGGAAATCTGACAGTATCACTGATTGCACGCAACCTGTTTACCTGGACTGCTGCAGAACAAGGGTACGATCCGGAAACGGCAATGACGATCTCCAACGGTAGTTTCTCTCCGGGCGTAGCCAGCTGGGGATTGCCTTACACCCGTTCTTATGGCGCTAAGGTAGGTTTCAATTTCTAAACCAATAATTATATGGTTATGCAACGCATGCCTTTTAAATACCTGATACTGATTTTCGGCGTTCTCTTTGCATCCTGCGAAAAGGGGCTGGAAGATATCAATGTGAATCCGAACGAGTCGGAAGTGATCAATCCTGAATTCTTATTGTCCTCCGTGCTGATCAATACCGCGTATGATTACCAGAAAGAAGCTTACTTTGATAAGCCTGCTTCTGCCGGTCGTTATATCACGATGGTGCGGAACGAGGGAAACGATAAGTTCGACTGGGGCCCTCAAAGCTGGGATGGCTACTATTCAAAGTTATCATCCAACCGGGAAATGATGGACCTGGCAAAGAAGCTGAATGTACCGCAGTACGTATCTGTAGGCAAGGTGCTGGAAGCTTTTAACTTTGCATATATCACTGACCTGTTTGGCGATATTCCTTACAGTGAAGCGTTGTTGCTGAAGAGTCAAACGCTGGCGCATCCGAAGTATGATCCGCAACAGGCGGTATACCCGGCTTTACTGCAAACACTGAAAGAAGCCAATGACGAGCTGTCCACCATGACCGATAAGGTAGATACTAAAGCAGATGTGATGTACAAAGGAGAGCCGCTGAACTGGCGGAAGTTTGCCAACTCACTCCGTTTGCGGATGTTGCTACGGATCTCTAAAAACTATCCCACTGCATTCACAGAAATGCAGGAGATCCTGAACAATAAAAGTAAATATCCCATCTTTGAAAGCAATGCAGACAATGCAGAAATTGTTTACCAGGGTGCTGTAGCCGCCAACAGCTGGCCCGGTAGTTTGCAGGCGAGTTCATATGATGAATTCGATAAGCGCAAGCCCAGCAAGGAAATTGTAGATGCATTATTACAACGCAATGACCCCCGCCTGAAAGTATGGATAGCCCGCGTGGATTCGCTGACAGGATGGAAAACAGATCCCAATCCTTATGTGGGTGTACCTAACGCGATTCCTGCGCCCTACGATTATAATGGGGGTAAGAATAATATCTCCCGTCTTTCTTCTCTGTTTAGCAGCAGCAAGGCGGATATGTTAAAAGCCAGCATGCTTACCTATGCAGAAGTTTGTTTCATCCTAGCAGAGTGTGTGCAGGCGGGCAAAGTAACCGTGCCGGGTAAAACAGCGGAAAGCCTCTACTATGATGGCATCCATGCCAACATGAAATTTTATGGCGTAGATCAGGCAGCTATTGATGCCGGTTATTTCAACCAGGCGTCTGTAAAATACAATGGTACCCTGGAACAACTCATCGGTCAGAAGTGGATTGCCGGTTTCCTGAAAGGCGCGGAAGCGTGGTTTGATAACCGCCGCACCGGCCTGCCTAAATTTGTACTGGGTCCTATGTCGTCTACTACGGTGCTGCCTAAACGATATATTTATCCTACCGGCGAAAGAGATACCAATGAAGAACAATACCAGAAAGCACTCACCGTATTTGGAGCAGATAAACAAACCACGCTGATGTGGTACCTGAAGTAAAAGCTATGAAGAAAATATTGATAAGCGGGTGGCTGCTGGCCACCTGCTTTTTACAACAAGCATATGCCCAGCGTTTGCGGCCCGACAGGATTGTATTGAATGTAACGGAAGACCCTTCCCGCTCAGCGGCAGTTACCTGGAGAACCAGTGAGGATGCAGCTGTCAGTTATGCCGAACTGGCGCCTGCTACTGCCGATCCGCGTTTCACGGCAACGGCTGTAAGATATACTGCGGTTACAACACCGCCTTTCGCAGATTCCTTACCGGTACGGTATCATCATTTTACGTTCAACAGCCTCCAACCCAATACCAACTACGTATACCGCGTAGGGCAGGGGGACAACTGGAGTGAATGGTTTTCATTCCGCACTGCAGGATTGCCGGGCGAACCCTTTTCATTTATTTACCTGGGAGATGCGCAGGTAAACATCTTTTCCATGTGGTCAAGAACTATCCGCAAAGCCTGGTCGGTGGCGCCGGATGCACGCCTCATCATTCACGCGGGCGACCTCGTGAACAGGGGCAATAATAACAACGAATGGCAGCAATGGTTTGAAGCAGGTGGCTTTATTCATAGCACCGTTCCCGGTATGATGACCACAGGTAACCACGAGTATTACGAAAACGCTGCAGGACAGGATGTTCCTTCTGCTTTCTGGCGGCCACAGTTTACCTTGCCGGAAAACGGTCCGGTGGGATTGGAGGAAACCTGCTACTATACAGATGTACAGGGCATGCGTTTTATTTCACTCAACTCACAGGAGGTGGAAATATCCGATACATTACTGGCCCGTCAGAAGGTATGGCTGGAACTGTTGCTGAAAAACAATCCCAACCGGTGGACGGCCATCACGTTCCATCACCCGGTATTATCCACCAAGAAGAGCCGCAACAATGAGCGGCTGCGTGAAAACTTTAAGCCGCTATTCGACAGGTATAAAGTAGACCTCGTATTGCAGGGGCATGACCACACCTACGCACGTGGCCGCGATGGCAACAAGGGACCGGTATACGTGGTGTCTGTAAGCGGACCCAAAATGTCGGAGATCGATCCGCAGCCGTGGATGACCCGCACCGGCTCCTATACACAGCTATTCCAGGTAGTGGATGTGAAACCAAAGATGATATCGTTCCGCGCCTATACGACTACCGGTGAATTGTATGATGCCTTTGACCTGGAGAAACAAGCCAACGGAGAAAATCTCCTGAAGAATAAAATGAAGTAACCGTCCTGCTATTCCTTTTTTTTATATTAATCAGTTTATGAAATAATGAGAGGATTCCTTATCATATTGTTTTTCATTCCGCAACTTTGTACAGCACAGGTAACGATTGTATCGAAAGATAAGCAGATCGCCGCACAGGTATTACAGGAAGAAGTGAAACGCCGTACTGGTATCGTATGGCCCATTACAGCGCAGACGCCGGAAAAAGGGAGGGTGATCATCTTTCAAACAAAGAAATGTGATAAGGAGTCTTATCATATCCGCACCACAGGGCGTACCATTCTCATAGAAGGAGATGGTTCCCGCGGTTTGTTATATGGCGCGGGCTACCTGCTGCGCATCATGCAGTACTGGCAAAAGGAGGCCGTGTTACCGGAGGTGATCAATGCAGATGCCACACCTGAAAAGGGTATCCGTGGTCACCAGATCGGTTACCGCAACCTGGCTAACTCCTACGACGGGTGGACGCCGGAACAATATGAACAATATATCCGCGACCTGGCCATCTTTGGGGCTAACAGTATAGAAGCCATTCCGTTTATGCCGGCATCACCGCATTTCACCGTTTCTTCCAACGAAATGACCCGCCGGATCAGCGGGTACTGTAAAAAATACGACCTGGATTTTTCAGTATGGACACCCGCTACTTTTGACCTGAAGGATACTGCTAAAAGACATGATTTCCTGATGCAGTTTGATACACTGTTCCGCGAATCGGTGCGGCTGGATGCGGTGTTCTTCCCCGGTGGCGATCCCGGCAACAATGCGCCGCAGCTGGTGCTGCCATTGCTGGAGGACTTAGCCGTTCCCTTAAAACAGTATCACCCGGAAGCTGCTATCTGGTTATCGCTGCAAGGCTACGATTCCACGGAGTGCGCATTCGTTTATTCCTATATCCATCAATACAAACCGTTGTGGCTGGGAGGTATAGTAGTGGGGCCTTCCAGTCCTACGCTGGAAGATACCCGTGCAGCTTTGCCACCGCAATACAAGATCCGTCATTACCCGGATATTACCCATACCGTTCGCTGCGACTATCCCGTGGTGTGGTGGGACCCGGCATTTGCGTTTAGCCTTGGCCGTGAGCCCGTGAATCCGCAGCCGGTATATTATGCAAACGTCTACCGTTTTATTGCGCCCGATATGGATGGCTTTATCAGCTACTCCGATGGCGCGCACGATGATATCAATAAAATGCTCTGGAGCATGCTGGGCTGGAACAGCCAGGCCGATGTGCGGGAGATGATGACCCAGTACGCCAATTACTTTTTCCCTTCCGCTTCGCCGGAGCTGGTAGCAGATGGTATCCTCGCACTGGAAAAGAACTGGGAAGGACCGGTGGCAGATAATGGAGGTATAACGGCCACGCTTACACTGTGGCAGCAACAGGAACGGCTACACGGAGAATTGTCCGGCAACTGGCGCTGGCAGATGTGTTTGTTAAGAGCCTATTACGATGCGTATACCCGTGAGCGTGCCATCCGGGAAGCCGCGCTGGAAGCGGAGGTGAACCGCACCTTGCTGGAGCATAAGGGCAATGAGATCGCCAATGCCGAAAAGATCCTGCAACAGGCAGATAAAAAAGTAATGCCGCAATGGCGCGATCGTATTGTAGCGTTGTGCGATGAGCTATACAAATCAGTAGCCCTGCAAACCAGTGTGGCAAAGTATAAAGCTGCCGGGCCGGAACGGGGAGCGGTGCTGGATTTCCTGGACCGGCCGTTGAATAACCGCTGGTGGCTGGAAGATAAGTTCCGTTATATCAAAACGCTTCCGTTGGCGGAGCAGCGTAAGGCGCTGGATACTTTAGGGAGATGGGAGAATCCGGGGCCAGGCAGTTTCTACGATGATATTGGCAATGTATCAAAATCACCGCATGTAGTCCGGCCAGAGGACCTGCACACCGATCCGCTGATGCGCCGCAGTGATACGCCGGGGTTCGACTGGTGGGAGAGTGGCTACAGCCGTAAACGGTTGTCGTGGATGGTGAGCCTTCGCTGGCCTTCCGCCATGCGTTATGATCACCTCGATACTACCGCGCACTACGTGGTAAGAATAACAGGTTATGGCGAAAGCCTGCTGCGCGCGAATGGCGTATTGCTCAAGCCATCTCTCTATAACAAAGGAATAGGAGAGATAAAAGAATTTCCGGTACCCGCAGCTATCAGTAAAAGCGGTACGCTACTGCTGACATGGGATAACATCGACGAAGAACATCTTAACTGGCGACAACATTCAAGGGTCACAGAAGTGTGGCTCATTAAATTATAAAATTATTGGGATGATGAAAATAACTTACCTGGCGGCAGCCCTGCTGCTGTCGTGTTCTGCCCGTGCCACGTCCGACCTGCCTTTTACACAGGCGGTTTCTGTTAAGTACAACGTTCCGCAGGGATTGGAGCTGATCAAAGTGATCACCGATTACAACGATAACGTACAGGTGCTTACGAAGCAGGGCTTTTATCGCCTCAGCGGAAATGACCTGGTGCGCGATCTGCGTTTCCGCCCGCTGGCGCAGAAGATCCCCGTGGATGTTACTACGCAGGAAGGAAGTGGTCATTTATATTATCTCTATGCAGATAAATGCCTGACCAATGGCTATGCAGGCATCCCGTATATCAATCTCCCGCAGGGGAAATTTAACCGGGTGGCGGTAGATGCTGCCGGTCGTATGCTGTTGTCTGGCAGCAACGCACTGGCCATTGGCAACAACGGAAAACTGGAAGAGCTGCCGCTTATTCCAGAAGGCGTGCAACGGATGGAAGCTAATGGAGGCACTTTCTTTATCTTAACCAATAAAGCCGTGTATGTGCTGAAGGATCATCGCTTTGTGCCGGTACACACGGTGAAAGACGCTACCGCAATGGCTTTCAAAGGAAACGATATCCTGCTCGGTACTGCTAATGGTTACTATGGTATTAACCGCAACAGTGGTGATACAAGTATGTCGCTGCAAACGCGTGTACCCGTTCCAGTTATCAGTGAACTGCTGGTGACCAACGGGCATATATGGGCAGGCACCGGTGCTGGTACTTTTATGCGCACCGATTCCGGCACCTACCGTTACTTTGCTTCCAAACGCTGGCTGGATCAGGATGTGGTGAAAAGTATGGCCGCCGATAGTCATGGTGATGTGTATGTATTAACCGGTACCGGTCTTAATAAAATTGCTTTTATACAACAAACACTTGCGCAGAAAACCGCTTTCTTTGAACGCAAGATCCGTGAGCGGCACATCCGCTATGGCTTCATCGCCAACCTCCACCTGAATCCTCCCGGCGACGTAGGATCAGCTGAAATGGCGGATACCGATAATGACGGATTATGGAGCAGCTTTTACCTCGGCAGCCAGGCTTTCCGTTATGCGGTTACACATGATCCAACGGCTAAAAGATATGCCTGGGAAGCGTTTGAGGCATTTGAAAGAATTTTATCCATCAACCAGTTAACAGGATTTCCTTCCCGGACATTTGAAAGGAAAGGCTATAAAAATTCTGACCCTGAAAGATGGCGCGATTCACCCGATCCCGAATGGGAGTGGAAGGGCCATACCAGCAGCGATGAATATGTAGCCTATATCTGGATTACCGCGGTATTAAACGAAATGGTGGCAGAAACACCGGAAGAAAAGAAGCGGGTCACTGCTTTTATTGATAAGATCATGACGCACATTGTAGATCATAAGTATACAATGGTGGACATTGACAACAAGCCCACGCTCTGGGCCCGCTGGAACCCGGAGTACATCAACTGGTACCCGACTACCATCGGCGACCGGCGACTGGGCAGCACTACTATCATTGCGGGTTTACAGCTGGCGTATAAATTAACAGGCAAAGAAAAATATAAAACAGAAGCGTATAAATTGCTTAACAAGTACGGCTATCTGAAAAATATACAGATCGACTACCGCACCATCAAACCCACACCAGGATACCTGCACCAGGGAATTGATATGGGGATGGGCGACTGGAATCATTCTGACGATGAAATGGCTTTTCTTACTTATTGGGTGTTGTATAAATACGCATTCACCGATGAGCTGAAGGCACAATACAAAGGCGCTATCCGTAACCACTGGGAAGTGGAGCAACCGGAGAAGAACGCCGTATGGAACCTGATTACACTGGCCACCACAGGAGACTTCGACGCATCTGCCACTACCTGGTGGCTGCAAACTTTCCCGATGGACCTGATCAGCTGGAAGATTACCAATTCTAACCGTAAAGATATTACCCTCCTTCCGCCAAATTTCCGGCACCAGTACACCGAAGTGCTGCTGCCACTGGATGAACAGCCCGTACACCGTCATAACGCCAACGCCTTTACCCTGGATGGTGGCAGCAACGGCGAATCCGAGCTGGCAGGAGATGAATTTTTGTTGCCCTACTGGATGGCGCGTTACCTGAAAGTATTAGAATAATTTAAAAGTATGAAACAACTTTATACGGCAGGCATCCTGTTGATGCTGGCGATGAATGCGGCGGTACAGTCGCCTTCACCCAAACCCAAAATTGTAGTAGGCATGATGGTAGACCAGATGCGTTGGGATTACCTGTACCGCTACGCCGCAAGATATGGAAATGGCGGCTTTAAACGCCTGTTGCGCGAAGGTTTTAAATGTGAACAAACGTATATCAATTACGCGCCTACAGTAACCGCCTGCGGACATACTTCCGTATACACCGGCAGCAGCCCGGCAGTGCATGGCATCGTGGACAACGACTGGTACAGCCGGGAGTTACAGCGATCCATGTACTGCACGGAAGACAGTACCGAAACCACGGTAGGCGCAGAAGGAAAAGCGGGGAATATGTCGCCCCGCAATCTGCTTGTTTCTACCGTAACAGATGAGCTGCGGCTGGCCACCAATTTCAAAAGCAAAGTAGTAGGCGTAGCGCTGAAAGACAGGGCCTCTATTCTTCCTGCAGGGCATACGGCCAATGCGGCTTTCTGGTATGATGGCAAGTCGGGTAACTTTATTTCCAGCAGCTATTATATGAAGGCGCTCCCCGAATGGGCGCAACGCTTCAACGAACAACAGCTCCCGGTGAAATACCTGGACAAAGGCTGGGAAACATTATATCCCATCAACAGCTACACACAAAGCGCTGCGGATAATAAAGACTATGAGAAATCATTTGGTCATGAAAAGGCGCCGGTATTTCCGCACACTTTCACCGGCAGGGAAAAGAACTCCATACGTACCACTCCTTATGGCAACACGCTTACTTTTGCCTTTGCCAAAGCAGCCATAGAGGGGTACGCTCTCGGCGCCGGTACAGAAACAGATTTTCTGGCCGTCAGCTTTTCTTCTCCTGATGCTGTTGGCCACCAGTTTGGTCCTAACTCTATTGAAGAAGAAGATCTCTATCTGCGGCTTGATAAAGACCTGGAAGCATTCTTCACCTATCTCGATAAAAGATTCGGCAAAGGAAACTATCTCTATTTTATTACCGCGGATCATGGCGTGTCGCAGTCGCCCGGCTTCCTTGAAACACACCGACTGCCAACCGGTTTGCTGGATGCAGACGCGTTATTGAAAGACATTAACACCGCTATTGCGGAGCAATTTGGTGTGGCAAATGGCATAGCGGCTTTGTCGGCTTACCAGCTATATCTCAACCGGCCCGCCTTTGCCGCCCGGAACATTCCATTGCAACAGGTAATAACACTGGTAACAGAGAAGTTGAAAGCAACTCCCGGTATAGCCGACGCCGTTAGTTTACACGACCTCGGTACGGCCGCTTTGCATGAGCCATTACGCACCATGCTGATAAATGGCTACAATAAGCAGCGCGGCGGCGATGTGATCCTGCTGATGCAGGCCGGCTGGAAAGATGGTGGCCGCAGCGGTGCCACACATGGCCTGTGGTATCCCTATGATGCGCATATCCCGCTTGTTTGGATGGGCTGGGGGATTAAGCCCGGCAAAACCTACCGTACCACCGGTATGACGGATATTGCGCCTACAGTGGCGGCGCTGCTGAATATACAGGTGCCGAGTGGGAATATCGGGGAGGTGATTTGGGAGGTGTTGAAGTAGAGATGTTGCTGAGTAGCATCATTGAAAGATGATGCCGCTATTTTATATATCTTCGGAAAAAATCAATTTGTGCGTAATCCCACCCGGAGAAACAGGAATATCGGCACTTCCAAACAAGGACATGGCCAGCAAAATACGCTCACTATACCAAAGTCCGCGGACTACCGGATGTTTTATGAGCGCCTGGGAACATACGAAAAGCAAGAACGGGTTATAAATGGACATACATTTCTTTTTGTTATCGAAAAAAATACGACTTCTTTCAAGCATGCCTGTACTGTAAAAGATATCGAAAGGATGATCAGTTATATTCCTCCTGCTGACTATGGTAATTTGAAACTCATTGTATTACGTCAGCCCAAAAGAAAAGAGGCAATTCTCTCAGGGGTTTGGGGACGGCTTATTTACTCCTATGAGTTTGAGGATGACTATTATCCTGCAGTTATACTGGAAGCGGCTGACTATAAGAGCAAACTGAAATGGTCACGTAAGCTTGATCCTGATGGTCAGCAGGAATTAGCCAGGCTTCGCCGCGACGGACATTTCTTTACAGAAAGCAAAAGGAATTATACTGCATTGCTGGAAGCTGACAATGTAAGAAGCACCCAATTATACAGAACATTGCCTCATGAATTCGGTCATTATGTGCATTATTTGCAGGTGGTAAAACCATTTCAGGACGACCAGGAAAAGCGGGAAGAGCTGTATCTGCATCTGCCTAAAGATGAGAAAGAGAAATTTGCGCATCAATACGCGGATAAGCTGCGGCAGCGGCTACTACTTGAAAATTCGATTCCCTTTGAAAGACAGATGTAATGGTTACTTCCCGGATGCCTCTCCAATACTTAGGACATGGGTATCTCATGGACCATCCATGCACTATCTATACTGTTCGCATGCACTCCTCATGCACTATTGATGCACTATCCATGCACTATGTCCACATGAGGTCGCTAAAAATTCCGGGCTGAGGGTACGTCAGAGCCTTTCCGTGAGCTTCACCGTTACGGCATCTCCAGCTTCTTTCCCCAGTAGCTTTCTTAGTTCCACTTTTACAGGGAGCTTGTGGGTGCCATCTCCCAGGGCCATAAACGAGCTCTGAAAAGGGTGGTTGTCGATGGTGCCTTTTACCTTTACCAGGCCACGGGTGCCAAAAAATGCCACGGAATCGGGCCATATCACGTAGGTCCAGCCGCCGGCGTTGGGGCTTTTTTGCAGTGTTGCGCTAAACTGCTTGTTCAGCTTGCCTTTTGCGGGTGTTTCTTTTACAGTTGCCATATGAATATGATTTTGTAAGATAAAGGTAGCGCCGTTGCCGCAATGTGAGGGTTGGTTAAAACGACATTCTTAGGGGCGATTTGCGACAATTGTGAGATTGGGGAATCAATGCTTAATTTGTTGCTGGTCAAATATCGCATAATGTCATATCTGAAGATCTGTTGCCTTTTCTTTGTTTTGTATCAATCTGGTACCGATACCCGGCATATCACGGAGCGGTACCAGGAAATCAATGCCCGTATCGGAACGTACCGGCAGGTAGTAGTTGATACAGAAGAACGAAGTACAGAGGGCGGAGAGGTGACAGGTTATTTTTCGGGAGACAGTATTATGCTGATCACAGAGGACGTTTACGGGGAGATGGGAAAAAAGCGGACCGAAATTTACTACGATCATGGGACGCCGGTATTTATTTACAGGCGGGATTATCATTACAGCGTTCCTATGTACGACAACACCTTTAGCAATGCAAATATCAGTGTGGAAGAAGACCGGGTCTATTTCCGGAAAGGTAATATGATCAAATGGATCAATAAGAAAAAAGTCCCGCTCACAAAGCGGGACCCATCTTTTACAGCTTACGAGCAACGGTTGCTGAAATATGCGGCGCGACTACATCTCCGGCTCAACCCTTCATAACGCCACTCAATGGTTTCCGGTTATCAACCTTGCCTGCGGACATGGCAGTCAGGCTATCGAGGAACGTAACGGTTAATTTATCTCCTTCAAATACACATTGAATCCTGTCGCCATGCAGCGTTTCCACGAAGCGAAGGTTCAGTTGCAGCGTGTTGTTGTTGATCCAGGTAGCGGTGCCTGCTACTTTGGTGGGCTGATGGTTCAATCCCACTTCAGGGAATTTATAAAGCTGCCGTTCCTTATTCAGTGTCCATTTTTCCCAGCCGAGGCGGATATTGGCAACGCCTTCGGTTGTTTGCGTGGTCCAGGTGCAACCGGCTGGTGAGAAGTCGAACTGCATGGAGGTGGCATTAAAATCGTTTTTATCGAGTGTCCATGTTTTGTGGTTGTACCGGGAAGCCATGTCGTTGGCAGTGTTGCCTGTTACTACGGGCAGGGCTAAACGTCCCAGTGCTGTTTTTAGCGTGGCCTGTTCTGAAGGATTATCCGGCAGCACACCGTCGTGAAGAGCGGGCAGCAGGTGTTCCCAGATGATGTTAAGAGATTGCTGCATGTCGGCGGTTTGACTGGTCACTGCCAGCACTGCATCTTTATCGGGCATTACAATGCAATACTGACCAAAGGCGCCGTCGCCGCGGTAGGCGCCATGCCTGCACTGCCAGAACTGGTAGCCATATCCCTGGGCCCAGTCGCCGTTGCCTTGCTGTGAGGATGTTTGGTAACCGGTGGCATCTTTTACCCAGCTTTCGGTGAGTAATGTTTTGCCATTCCATTTTCCTTTTTGCAGATATAGCTGCCCCAGTTTTGCGATGTCTGTTGTTTTAACGCGGAGGCCATATCCGGCGGTATTTAATCCTTGCGGAGAGGTTTCCCAGTCGTACCCGGTAATATCCAGCGGCTCAAACAGCCGGGGAGCGAGGTATTGTTCCAGCGTTTGCCCTGTAACGGCATGGAGGATGGCTCCGAGCATATACGTAGCGCCGGTATTATACAGGAAATGGGTGCCGGGTTCAAAGTCTACGGGCTGTTCCAGGAACGTTTGTACCCAGGTTTTATTTGATTTAAGCATTGGCGGCATGGTGTCTGCGCCGTTGCCGGTGTTCATGGTAAGCAGGTGCTTTACCGTCATTTTCTGAAGATTAGGTGACGGGTTAGCAGGTACGTCTTTAGGGAAAAAAGAAACGATGGGGCTTTGGATATCTAGTTTGCCTTCTTTTACCAGCATGCCGATTGCTGTGCTGGTAAAGCTTTTGGAGAGAGAATACAGCGAGTGTGTAAATTCCGCCGCATAAGGATTCCACCAGCCCTCAGCCACAATATGACCGTGCCGCAATAAAACAAAGCTATGCCAGCTGATGCCGGAGGCATTGGCGGCTTCAATAAAAGAAAGGATTCCGCCGGATGATACTCCCTGCGATTCGGGAAGGGCATGAGGCAGCAGTACGGAAGGACGCCATAGTTGACTGATAGGGCCCAGCACCGGAAGAAGCCCGATACCCAGCCCCGTGTTTTTAATAAAATGTCTCCTGGATTGCATCGTGTTCATGGGAATTAAAGTGAAACGTGGAATGGATTTAAACAGATTTTCATCTTACAGGATAAATATAATATGTTTCCGGTAAGGAGTTCCATCAAAATAAAAATTCTTCTTACAGGATAAATCTAAAATAATTACTTTGTAATCTGTATCCCGATATATTTCTCTATGAAGCATATTTGTTTTTTTACCTGTTTGTTATTTGCATTGTTGCCCCGGACCGCTGCCCAGGAAAATACAACCGCAACATTTACCGGAAAGCTGGAAAATATCAGCAGGAGAGGTGCCCTTGCCGGGTTTGCAGTAGCAATAGTAACGCCGGATAGTATTCTTTATCAGCGTGCATTTGGTTTTGCAGATATCGCGGCACATCAGCCTTACACGATTAACACGTTGCAACCTATTGCTTCTGTTAGTAAAACAGTAGTGGGGGTAGCTATCACAAAGGCAATAGAACTGGGTTTGTTTACGCTGGAAACCCCTGTAAATGATATCCTTCCATTTAACGTGATCAATCCAAACTACCCGGGGGAAATTATCAGGGTAAAGCACCTGGTAAGTCATACGTCGGGAATTACAGACCGGCCGGCAGCTGTTAAAAGTGGATATATTTTTTGTAGTAAACGTGGGGATGAAACCGGTTTAGCTGCTGCCTTGCTGAAAGCCGGTTATGGTAACGGAGATGAGCAGGCAACACTGTCATCTTATCTCACTGATTATTTTCAACCTACCGGAAAATTATACAATAGCAGGAATTTTTTGAAAGCAAAACCGGGAGAAGTATATGAATACAGCAATATTGCCACTGCACTGGCAGCATGGTTGATTGAGGTGAAGTCGGGCATAAGCTTCCCCGCTTTTACCAGTAAATATATTTTTACGCCTCTTCAAATGGATCATACTTCCTGGTTAAGTAATTGTGATTCATCGGCCGGTATGGCTCATTTATATAACACCAATATGATGGCGTATCCACGCTACAGGTCAGCATCTTATCCCGACGGTGGACTGGTAACTTCCTGCCGGGAGCTGACAATTTATTTGCAGGAAATGATTAAAGGATATAAGGGGAAAGATGGAATATTACAGAAGGCTTCCTATGAGTTGTTGTATAAACCGATGTTTACCCCAGGTACAACGCCTCGTAACATGGAACCAAAAGAACCCAATATTGGTGTTATGTGGATACACCGGGTAAATGGGATAATTGGTCATACCGGCTCCGACGGAGGCGTGAGTGCATTTATGTTTTTTAAACCGGAGATGCAACTTGGACTGATCCTGATCAGTAATTCAGAAATTGAATCTACCGGTCAGGCCAACAAAAAGCAGCTGGCAGACTTCTCGGAAGTATGGAAAGAAATGGCCGATTTCGGAAAACAATTATTGCAGTAAACGGTTGATCATACTACTGTTTCTTCCTTTTTGCTATTCCCGGTTACCACCAGTACAACACCAAATACAACTACTTCTCCCACAAGGATCAACAGGTAATGCAGCGACCGCGTTTCATATTTCCCCGACACCCAGAAAAACAACAATGCGGAGAGGGCGCATACGATACCGGTTAATAAAAGGATCCATTTGGCAAACACCATTTGTTGATATGCCTTGTGTACTTCAGGCGTGGAGGGCGTTACATCCGGTTTTATTTTATTCAGCAGGTAGCCGTTTTCCATTGCATCAAATAACCAGGCGATGAGCTGGAGCCATGCGAGGCATTCAAAGAATATTTCGCCGGCGGGCGTCATCTTATCGGCTACCTGTATGCACAACAGGAAGATACTTCCATAGAGGGCGGGCATGAAAAGGAAATCGACCCACAGCTGTCCGCGGAGGGCTGAAAGCGTGCGTGATCGTTGCGGCGCCGGCAACGCGTAGATGCCTTTGATCAGTTCCGGAATTTCTTTGGAAGAAGCAGGAAACTGCAGATCGATGATGCTGAATTTGCGCACCACTACATCCAGGAGATAAAAGTGCCGTGCCTGCCGGAGCATAATAAAAGCGGTGAGCAGCAACAGGGCTGCAGAAAAACATAACCAACACCAGGCATTTGCAATAACAGGTTCCATATTTATTTTTTGAGTTGGATTTGAAGATCTGTGCGGTCGTTTTTATAGGTATCCCAGTCGAATGTCCTTAAAAATTCACAGGCAGCTTTGGCGCCGAGTACGAACATGTCTATTTTATCTTTATCAGACAGGAAGAAGTTCAGCCAGTTATACTGATCGGACGACAAATCCACTTTTCCCACTCCGCGCTGATACACTTCATTTTTAAGCAGGAAATCTTTATCGTAATAGTTACGGATGGTATTAAACATGCGTCCGAAATACCCTGTGAGCGACCAGCTGAAGGCATTCTCCTGTTTGTCCGCCGGCTTGCTGTCGTCCAGGTCGATCCCAAATGATGGCAGCCTCGGCACGGTTACGTTAGCATTGAAAAAAATACTGATTGGGAAATTGGACAGGATGCCGCCATCAACGAAACGGGCGGTGGAAGGTGGTTGTGTGATGCCGAAAAATTTCTTCCATGCGTCTTTGATCCGGATATCGTCTGCCGGAATATCATTGATCATATAAGATTCAAAGAAGAGGGGGATAGACATCGACGCGCGGATGAATCCTGCGGGAGAGAGGGTATCAACATCCGTGCGGAACAGGGAACACATGGCCGGGAACTGGATCTTATTCTGGGTAACCAGTTCGGAGGCAATAAAGGTTACATCTCCCTTCAGTTCTTCCAGTCCGCTTTGATTGGGCACACGCAATTGCAGCGCCGGGCAGATGGCAGCTTTTCTATTCAGATCGCTCACTGTGGCCACCTGGTTTTCCAGCAGCAGCCGTTTGATCCAGTCATAAAAAACATCTCCCGGATTTATTCCATATCCTGAATTCTTCAGCCGTTTAAAGAGATCGATCACGTAGGAAATGCCGATGCCAAGTACCAGCGATAAAAATCCGCTGAGGATAAAACAGATGCCGGTCCATACATACAGCGCCGGGTATTTGCTGCTGAGTCCCACCAGCACCACATCTCCGGCTATCAGCAATGCAAATGCTGCCAGTACTACCAGTAGCTTATTTTTGGCTTTATCAATATAGTTTTTCCGGGTAATAAAATTTTTGATCAGCGTGCGTGCTGCAGGATGTCCATCTACCAGCGAAAAAAAATCCAGGTCGCAGATGGCCTGTAATACTTCCGCTGATTTTTTATCGGATTTATTTTTAATCACCGTCATCAGGGCGGTATTAATGGCGCCCGCGCTGGTGCCGGCCAGCCGGAGGAACCGGATACCCATTTCTTCCAGGATATAAGTATATCCCACGAGGGCAATACCAAATACGCCACCACCTTTCTGTACCAGGTTTACATATTGATGCCCTTCGGCATCCAGCACGTCAGATACAATCAGCGGTTTGCCACCACTGGCGGCAGGATCAAAGGTTTTCTTTAAACTCTCCAGCTCCTCTATCACTACGCGGTTGTGAATAAAGTCGGATACGGTTAATTTAACAGGGTTTTTCGCCGGCATAATGTTATGTATAAGGGGTATCCTTCTAAATTAATCATTTTTTTGATTTTTTTCATCCCGGGAGAAGGTTGCAGAATCGTTACTGATCGATTATATTTAGCTGTTATTATTTTCCACGTTATTCAAATTGCTGCATATGTACCGGTCGTTCCTGTTATTCATTATTGGTTGTTGCACATTCATGGGGCCTCTACGGGCACAGGAAATGTATGAAAGGGCCAACCGGTTTACCCGGTTGCTGAGTAAAGCGCAACAGGCGCAAACACTGTTTCCTTTTGACACCGGGGAGCGCTATCATTTTGCTTATGTGCCCCGCGACGACCGGAAGGGGATTTCTGTAAATGAGCTGAACCCTGCGCAGCGTAAAGCGCTCATGGCTTTGTTGAACACCGCGTTAAGCGAAGCCACGGTAAAAAAGGTGAATGATATTATGCAACTGGACCTGGTACTGAAACAGCTGGAGCACCGGGAAGAAAACGATCATTACCGCGATCCGGGTAAATACTTCCTTACCATTTTTGGCGTGCCTGCCGCTAATACTATCTGGGGCTGGCGGTTTGAAGGGCATCATGTGGCATTTAATTTTTCGGCAGATAAAAAAGAACTGGTAGCCGGCACGCCGGCTTTCCTGGGGGCTAATCCTGCTATTGTGCTGGAAGGACCGCAAAAAGATAAAGAGGTATTGAGAGAAGAAACCACGCTGGCCTTTGACCTCCTGCATGCCTTATCCCCGGCGGAGTTACAGAAGGCGCTGGTAACCACCAAAGCGCCGGCGGAAATCATTACGGGCAACAGCCGCAACGCCATGATTGCACACCCGGAAGGCATCCGTTTTAAGGAGTTGAGCGCCGCGCATCAGCAGCTGTTACTGCAACTTATTAATGTGTATGTACACCGTTTTACCAAACTGTTTGCCGATAAAATGTTAAAGGATATTCAGCAAGATGGTTTGGATAATTTGTGGTTTACATGGGCGGGAAGTACGGTACATGCGCTGGGAAACCCTTGCTACTACCGTATTCAGGGACCGGGCCTCATCATTGAATACGATAACACACAAAATAACGCCAACCATATCCATACCATTGTACGGGACCTGAAAAACGATTTTGGCGGAGATATGCTGCTGGAACATTACCGGGCGGCGCATACGAAATAATGCAGCGGATGTTGTCTTTCTCAGGATTAAACTGATTATATTGATTTTCGGGATCTGATCACTTTTGATTATAAATGATTTTGGGAGATATGAGCGAAAATTCCGCTTATATCTCCCAAAATCATTTATAAAATCCTAAAAGAAAAATCAACAAATCAGTATAATCAGTTTAATCCTGAGAAAGACAAAATCCCTGGTGGCCCCTTACCTGCTTTGGGGCTTAGCCCTTATCGCTTCCAGCTCTGCTGCCAGCGCTTTTACCTTGTCAGGATATTGCGTGGCCACATTATGCTGTTCGTTGGCATCGTTGGTCAGGTGGTAGAGTTGTGGCGCTGTATCGTTGCCCAGTTCAATATTTACATCCCGGTCGATTTTTGCGCCTTTTGAGGGCGATATATATTTCCAGTCGCCTGAAATAATGGCGAGGGTGCCGGCGTGTGTAACCAGGTAGGGGCGGTTTTGACGGGATTTGCCCAGCAGCTGTTGCAGCATGTCAAAGCTGTCCGGCGCTTCATCCGGCTGTATAGACTGACCCGTTAACCGGGCAAAGGAAGCAAAAAGGTCCAGTTGACTGATAAGTGTGCTGGACTTTTGTTTTGCTTTGATTCCGGCAGGCCACTTAACGATGAAAGGCACCCTGGCGCCGGCTTCAAAGGCGCTGTATTTGCCGCCTCTCAAAGGTCCTGCGGGATGATGGTTACCTGCCAGCGCTGCTGCCTGGTCCAGGTATCCGTCGTTTAGCACGGGACCATTGTCGCTGGAAAAAATGATGAGGGTGTTTTTGGTCAGTCCAAGGCTGTCCAGTGCTTTTACAATTTCACCTACGGTCCAGTCGAGCTGTAATATAGCGTCTCCTCTCAGGCCCATGCCGCTTTTGCCCCGGAACTGGCTATTGGGGTAGCGGGGTACATGGATATCGCCGCTGGCGAAATAGAGAAAGAATGGTTGCTGTTTATTTTTGCTGAAGAAGTCAATGGCTTTGCGGGTGATGATGCCTGCAATGTTCTCATCTTTCCAGCGGGCGCTGTTGCCGCCGCTCATCCAGCCGATCCTGCTGATGCTGTCCACGATGGTTTGGTTATGTCCCTGGTGGGGATCGGGCTGCATGCGCAGCTTTTCGGGGTTTTCCAGCCCGGTAGGATCGTTACCTATTTTATGTTTGTAATTTACTTCGATAGGATCATTGGGATCTGCATTCACCACGTGGTGATCTTCCACAAACACACAGGGCACACGGTCGAGTGTGGCGGGCATAATAAAGGAATAGGTAAATCCTGCTTCCAGCGGACCGGGGCTGATGGATTTGTTCCAATCGATCCCGGTGCCGTCGCCAAGACCCAGGTGCCACTTGCCGATAACGGCGGTCTGGTAACCGGCATCTTTCAACATGCCCGGAAGGGTGCGGCGATCCGTAGGAAGGATCAGCGAAGCATCGCCGGGGGCGATGCCGGTATTTTGTTGCCGCCACGGATATTTGCCCGTTAAGATCCCAAAACGGGAAGGAGTACACGTGGCAGAAGTAGCATATGCATTGCTGAACCGGACGCCCTGTTGCGCCAGCCGGTCGATATGCGGTGTCCGGATCTTCTTCATGCCGTAACAGCTCAGGTCTCCATATCCGAGATCATCTGCATAAATAATAACGATGTTGGGTTTTTGCTGCGCAGATACTGTTAGCGAGAGTAGACCGCATAACAATCCGGTACTGATTTTTTGAATGAAATTCGTTTTTGTCATCAGGATAATTGTTCACTTTTTAGCCCCTGATAGCGGAGGGGTACCGGCAAAGATGCGGATAAATATAGTTTTTTCCTGCTAAAAGTATGGGGTAACAGAACTGATCATGTTCTATAAATTGTGCGGTATTAAAAAATATTATATAATTTCGATGCGTTATTAATAACGGTTACAGCTGATCATCAGGCGTTACTGTTAGTTTATCCTATGAAATATAATTTATGGTTCAGCCCACCTGCAGCGCATCTGTAGCCGTTTTCAGATTATCTTATCCTATATCATTTCCAGTGAAGTTTTTATCCGTTTTCCTTTTGCTGACATGCCTCAGTGTTGTTTCTATTGCGCAAAATATTTACCAGATCCGTGCGGACAGTGTGCGGATTTACAATGTTTGTGATACGGCGGAACTGATCCTGGAGAACCGTACAAAGGATACCTCCGGGTTTTTATTCAATAAAGGGAATGGACGCACAGAGTTCAGGCGGCTGCATCTTAAAACAGTAGGAACTAATTCCCTGGCGATTCCCGGTCAGGATACCATCGATATGAGTATCTGGGGAGATGGACGTTATGATTTGAAGAGCACCAATTTCTGGACCTTAACAGATACGGTTTTCCCGGTATTTAGCCAGTGGCCGCTTAATAAAGTAGTGGGATATGAGCAATATGTTGGATCAACGGCCGACAGACCTGTACTATCTAACCAATCCTTTTTTTTACCGAGTTATCCGAATTTCTATAAGGGAATTGTTGTGCGCGATGCAAGATCGGCTTTTGAGATGACGGTAAACTGGAATGGCGAGTTGTTTGGACCCAATGGCGTGTTCTTCCGCATTAAGGACGACACCCAGTCAAAATGGAGTAATTGGCGGGAAGTGTTGTTTAAAGATTACGGCGATAAAAGCTATGTCCAGAATCAGATTGCCGTTGCCCAGCCCGGAAACATCTATCTCAACGGAACTATCAGGTCGGGCGCTGTACAGGCAGGTGTCTTCAAAACTACCGCCGGTACCAGCTTAACCGGCGTATCTCATTTTTTTATGTATAACGGGGAAGGCATCCCAAAAAACCTGAGATGGTCGCAGGGAATGATCGGTACAGAATCAGGAGCGGAGGCAGGCTCAGAATACCGCCTGTTCCGTTATTCCGATACCGGTGCTTTCCTGGGATCAGCCCTTGCGGTTGAAAGGGCTTCCGGTATTGTTACTGCGCCATCCGGCATAAAAACAAATAACCTGGCCATCAATACACCTTTTGCTTCTTCCTGGAAATTTACTGTAACAGATACGAGCAGTGTTCCCTATACACCGCTTTCTACTACCTTGCCCGGTCCGGTTGGAATGCTGGGCACCTTTTTTAATATGACGGGAATGTTTAACAGTTATGCCGGGATAGGTTTTCAGAACCTCGGGCCAACGGGTTTATATCAGGCCGTATTTTTAGGTTCAGTAGCTGCATCCGACGGCAGCGGATATACGGCCAATCTTGTTTTCGGGCAAAGAACAGCACTCAATGCTTATGCAGAACGTATGCGGATTTCCACCGCAGGATTTGTAGGCATCGGTACCAGCACCCCGGCCGCTATGCTGGATGTGGCAGGTACGGTAAGAATGGGCAGCCTGAAAAATAATGCTTTGCTTGACAGCGTATTGATGACAGACACCAACGGTAATCTCCGGATGAAAAAACTAACACCGGGTGTAATGCCGGTAAATACTGTTACCACCAATGTAACGTTGGGAGAAAATGATTGCACGGTGATCATCAATAACACGGCAGCAGTTACGGTAACATTACCTGCAGCAGCAGCCAATAAAGGCCGGATGTATTACGTCAAGAAAGTTTCCAATAATACGCTGGCAGTGACTATACAAACACAGTCCGGCGATTTGCTGGATAGCGGTACAAGTACGGCCATCACTACCTGGAATAAATGTGTACACGTGCAGAGCAATGGCCTTGCATGGTATATTCTTAATTAATCATTACTGTTATTCTATACCTGATGAAATATTTATCTATCCTGTTTTTGCTGACATGCCTCAGTGTTGTTTCCTTTGCGCAAAATATTTACCAGATCCGCGCGGACAGTGTGCGGATTTACAATGTTTGTGATACGGCGGAACTGATCCTGGAGAACCGTACACAAAACACAATGGGCTACCTGTTCAATAAGGGAAAGGGCCGTACAGAGTTTAAAAAGATCAGCTTAAAGCAGGTGGGGCCGAGCCGTATTGCTATCATCGGGCAGGATACGCTGGATGTAAGCACATTGTCTGGCGTTGGTATCGATACCATGTACCGCAATGGTAACAATATCACCTATGTTAAGAATAGCCAGGTATATAACATTCCTGCACCTTTGCCGGCAGAAACGTTGCAAAGCGTTACCGACCGTGGTTTTGTAACTACGAATGATATTCATTTCAATAAAGCCAATGCGTTTCCATCCAATGGGCTGATGTGGGGATACAATTCAGATACCTGGAAGATCTTTGTGGAATCGCAGCAGGACGACCCTTCGGGAAACCTGATTTTCCAGGCAGCAGATAATAATACGGAAGGATGGATATTCAGAAATGTAGGAGGGGGAACAAACCCTTCTACCATTTTACCGGAGGTATTGTCTATAGGGCGTTTAAGGTTTCTTTACAATGGTAATGCAGTGTGGCACGCCGGCAACCATGTTCCCGGAGTGGCGCTAACACCTGTGCTCACAGGCGCCAGTGTATTGTCAGGGTTAACCACCAACGCATCCGGGCATGTAACTGCCGCGACTACCCGTACGCTTACTCCTGCAGACATTGCAGCTGCGCCGCTGAAAGGGTCTGCGTGGTATATCCAGACGCAGCAGGATTCTGCGCAAACTGCCAACTTTTTTGTGGCGGGTACCGGATCGGTTACCAAACTGAAAACATTTAATGTGCCGGGGGAAAGTCAGTATGAACTGTATGGCGGCACCCGTGATATCCGTGATATTAAAAACAGGCGCTGGTCTTTTTCGCTGAAAGGTACTGAAGACGCTGGTTTATCAGGAAGTGATTTTTTCCTGAACCGGCATGATGCTCTTGGAAACGTGATTGATACGCCCCTCAAGGTTACCAGGAATTCAGGTGTGGTAGATATGTCGGTTGGTGGTTTTATCGCGGCCAGCTCTTCCCGGATCCGGGGTATTGGCGCTGGTAATGCCAATACTTCCTATCTCTCGTTTGTAGAAAAAGATGGTTCAACAAGATCCGGTTATGTTGGCAAGGTATCTTCCGTAAATGGAGATGTAAGCCTGTTAAGTGATAAAGGAAATATTTCGCTGGGCGCAGTGGGAGGAGGACAGTTTTTGCTGGCGCCTACTTTTCTGCGTTTGACATCCGGTGTCATCAGCCTGGTGAATACAAATTATAATGTGGTGAATTTTGATACTGCGGGTATTTCAGCTCCGGCAATGAACGTTTCAAGCATTGGTACTAAGTTACTTCTAAATAACCGTGCTACCACTACCAGCACCAATTTTGCGATTGGAGTGGATTCCGGTGCAACCTGGTTTTCTGTACCGCAATCTGTCTTAAATTATAGCTGGAAATATTATGGAGGGACTACTATGGTGAGTAGACTCACCGCACTTGGACACCAGGAATGGAATGGTCAGGGGCGATTTAAAGGCTGGCTTGCAGGAAATAATGATCCATCAACCGGGCCTGCTGCGGAGATAGGATATGCAAATAGCGCCGCAACTATGATAGGATTCGACAGAACAGCCAATACCTATATTAAGCTGAGGCTTATGGGAGGGAATACATTGAATACGCCTTTATATTTTGAGATAGATGGTACCGGGTACAAATTTACTAATCTCCCTAACGCTTCCATCCTTAGTACCGATGCCAACGGCTATCTCGTAAAAAGTCTCACAGTATCCGTTCCCACAGTTGCCAATACTGTTGTTCAGCGGGATGCCAGTGGTAACATCAATGCTACCGGGTTCCTGCAAAACTCCCGGGCGGCCTTGAAAAAAGACATCCGGGATTTCAATGAAGATGCCCTGTCGTTGCTCATGAAGGTGCAGATAAAGCAGTTTACTTATAAAGATGATCAACAGGAAAATATAAGGGTAGGAATTATTGCCGACAGCACTGACTGGCATTTTTCAACACGGCACCATGACAAATTTGATACCAACAGCTCGCTGGCCATTACCATGAAGGCATTGCAGGAGATGAACGAACAGTATCAGTTGCTGAAAAACGAAAATGAAGCCATAAAGGCAGAAAACAAAGACCTCACTAATAAACTGGAAGCGTTGCTGAAAAGAGTAGACGCCATAGAACAACAGCAGAAAAACGTTGTCTCCTTAAAATAATTCCGGAGCTGGATCTAATTAAAAGGGGCTGACCATCACTTGAAGTGCCCCTTTTAATTAGGATATTGAAAGAGCTTCAGGTTTTTTTGATCAGCCGCATCAACCGGCATTCAAATTTTTCAACGGGTTAGCGCCAACGGCGCGGATCACCTGGAAACCAACAGTAGCCAGCGCAATAAGTAATGTAAAACTACCCATAGCAATAAAGATCCACGCGCTGATACCGGTATGATAGGCAAAGCCCTGTAACCACCGGTGGATCACTATCCAGGCGAGGGGAGCGGCTGTTATAAAAGCAATGGCCACCAGTTGCAGGAACTCTTTTGAAAAGAGGGCGATGATGCTGGTCATGCCGGCGCCCAGTATTTTCCGGATTCCGATTTCCTTCATGCGTTGATGAGTAGCAATATGTGCGAGTCCGGATAAACCGGAGCAACAAATGAGCACCGATAACAATGCCGCCCAGCGGATGATCACTTTCCAGCGTTGTTCCTGTGCATATTCGCGTGCGTTCAGGTCGTTGAGGAAGCTGTAGGTGAAGGCAGTTTCCGGCAATGCCTTTTTGTATGCAGCGGACAATGCGGCCAATGAAGCCTGTTGCCTGCGCGGGTCCACTTTCATCCACACGTCGCCGCCGTACCAGCGGCTCATGATCATCACCATCGGTGCGATGCGTTCCCGCAGGGAGCCGGCATGAAAATCTTTTACCACGCCGGTGATGGTCCTCATTTCCTTATCGAAATATTCATCCGTGCGGATGGGCGTTCCAATGGGGTTTTGGAGCCCTGCCGCTTTTACAAATGCTTCGTTTACGATTACGCCATTGGACCAGTTGTCCGTGAAGTTTTGTCCTTCCAGGAGCGTGATACCCAACGTAGGTAAATAGTTTTTGTCGATCACGCGGTGAATGGCCGGGATCTCTTTATCATGGAGATGTACTGCCGTGGCGCCGCCACGGCCGCCACCAAAGGAAAGGCCGGCGATACCGGGTTCATTAACCAGTTCATTTTTGAGGATGTCCTGTACCTGCTTCAGGTCGCGATCCCCGCTGATATGCGTTACCACCACCTGTTCGGGGTGATAGCCCAGGTCTTTGGATTGCACGTAATCCATTTGCCGGTAGAACAGGGCGGTGACAAGGAGGAAGAACACTGCCAGTGAAAATTGCGTAACGATCAATATCCGTCCGGGGATATTCCTGCCAGTTAGTTGCTGAGAGCCGGAAAAGGCTTTTATGGCGCTGAACCTGGCCAGCACGTAGGCCGGGTATGCACCGGTTAATGCAATGATGAACAGCAGCAATCCTGCTGCTGCCAATCCTATTACCGGATGGGGTATTGCCTCGATGGAAATGGCTTTTCCTGCCAGTTCGTTGAATACCGGCAGTGCGGAGGCCGTCAGCAGGAAGGCCAGCAGAAGGGCTGTGGCGCAAAGCAGCGCGGACTCGGTGAGGAATTGGCTGATAATTTGTGTGCTGCTGCTGCCATTAATTTTGCGCACACCAACTTCTTTGCTTCTTTTCAGGGAGCCGGCGAGCGTAATATTGATAAAGTTAATACCGGCCATCACCAGGATAAATAGGGCGATGCCCATAAAGATCCAGGCAAACACCGGGTTGCTGCCGTTGATCACACCGCCTTCACGGTTGCCATCGGGTGAATACAGCGGATGAAGGTGAATGTCGGTAACCGGTTGCAGGCCAAACGTGAGGGTGGAATTTGTATGTGCTGCCGCTACCCGGTTTAGTTGTTGTATAACCGTATTCGTGGCGGCATCCGGCCGGGTAACCACAAATGTGCTGAGATATACATTGTTCCAGTCGGTGTCGTTAAACGACAGCTGCATAAACCGGAAGGGGAGTAATACATCAAACCGGATGGAAGAATGCAGGGGAGGGTCTTTCACTACACCGCTGATCACCAGCGGTTTTCCCAGGCGCCGGGCAGAAGGGTCTGCATCCATCCGGAGCAGTTCACCCACCACATCGGTGCGGTTAAAATATTTCAGGGCGGTACTTTCCGTAATCACGGCCGATCCTATGTCGCTGAGCGCTGTAGCAGAGTCGCCTTTGATGAGTGGAAAAGAGAAGATCCGGAAGAAGTCGGCATCCACAAACAGGAGCTGTTGTTTTAATACTTTGTTGCCGGCGATCATGTCCCCGTAAATATCTCCGCCCATCACCCGGCTGTAGGCCGTTATTTCCGGTACCTGGGCTTTGAAAGCGGGGCCGTGTAACTGCCCGGTACTGCCGGTCCGCTGCGCACTGCCACCTGGTTGGGTGATTGCGGTGGTAACGCGGTACAGATGCGGGTTCTGTTGATGAAACCTGTCGAAACTGTTTTCATCTTTCAGGTATAAAAATGCCAGCAAAACACAGCTGATACCAATGGCCAGGCCAATGATATTGATCCCTGCATACAGCTTGTTTTTCCGGTGGTGGCGAACGGCTATTTTAATGTAGTTAGCGAGCATACAGGAAGATAATATATTTTGTTGTTTGTTTATAAAAGGAGAGACAGGGCTTTATCCAGTATAAACGCCACCCGTTCCGCCACGGTGGCTTCAGGTAGCTTTACCAGCCTGTATCCCAGCCGGCTGTATACTTTTATCATGCTTTCATAGGTTTGCACGGCTTCTTTAAAAGATTGTTTACGTTCCTTATCGTGTTCATAAATGGCCATCCACGGCGGGGTGAGGAACACGGTTGGGTTAAACCGGTATAAGGTGGCGGCGCGCTCCATCTCTTCCGGAACGCGCAGCCTGCATAGCTCAAGATAACCGATGGTATCGGCAATACCCCGGTCGAAAAATACGGGGCGGCTGGTGGCCGGCTGCTCCAGGTAATCCTGCAGCGACTGCTCAAACATCAGCCGGGCAAATGCCTGCCGGTTGGCCCAGGGCAGTGCCTGTCCGCCGGCAGCTACCTGCTGCCGGATAATTTCCCGGCCCGTTTCCGGAACGGTGATATGTCCCATTTCACGCAGCGCCGCTATGATAGCGGTTTTGCCCATGCCGGGCCCACCCGTGACAATAAAAAAGTGATCTCTTACTTTTTTGTTCATCTTAATAAATTAAAAAAATAAATAATTGGATAGAGGGGAGTGGGAAGGCGTAAAAAAATATTCCGCTGACAAACGTTATAAAGTATCTTTACGGCATCTATGCTGCAGGGAGTCAAGCAATTTCTATACCGTTCAGCCGAATATCACTGGAACAACATTGTGAATGTTGGTGTGCATCCTGCTATGCCTTATATAGAATCCAGGCGCACAAAGTTATTGAATTTACTCTCATTGCCCTGTATTCCCTTTATGTTTTTTTACTGTATTTTAAATACCATCCAGGGCAGGTACATATTAGCGGCATTGAATGCTATTACTACCACTACTTCCGTACTGGTACTGATATTCCATAAAAAACGGATGTACCTCAGCGCAAGGATCGTACTTATTTGCATCAGCATCCTGATCTATACTTTTACCGGTGTTTATTTTCATAACGGAGCGGAATACTTCTTACTGAACATTCTTTTTATCGTGATCCTGATCTACGACAATAAGTGGATAGTGGGCAGCCTGAGTGTATTGGTGATCGCGGCTTTTATGCTGATCGTATTTATGCCGCGGTCGTGGTACCTGGCGCCGCCGGTGCCGGTGGAAAGGGTGTGGTTTAATGTGGCCGTCGCGTTGGCGTTTGTAGTGGTGGCACTTAGTTTTTTTAAGTATATCCAGTCGGATTACCAGCGGGAAATTGAGCAGCAGCGACAAACGCTGGTGTCGATGAACAAGGATAAAGAAAAACTTTTCTCTATTGTGGCGCATGATATCCGCAGCCCGCTGGCTACGCTGGAAAGCCTGCTGGACATGTTCCGGAAAGGACAATATCCCCGTGATGATATGGAAGAGGCGGCGGATGTACTGCACAAAAAAGTGGCGCAGCTGGGCGTTACGCTCGATAATGTATTGCGCTGGAGCACCCGTAGCATGAAAGGCATTCAAACCCGGCCCCGGCATTTTTTACTGGCGCCGGTAGTAACGGAAGTGCTTCATTTTTTTGAACTGATCATACAGCAAAAACAGATCACCGTAGAATTGCAGATACCCGTATCCACGGCTTTGTATGCGGACCGCGACCAGGTGTCGGTAATTCTTCGCAACCTTTTCAGCAATGCGCTGAAGTTTAGTTATACCGGCGGGCAGATTGAAGTAAAAGCGCAGATAACAGATGAAGTGGTGATTACGATTACGGATCACGGTATGGGCATGTCGCCGCAGCAACTCAGTACGCTGTTCACTTCCCACCAGCATCCGGGATATGGTACAGATGGTGAGCGTGGCACAGGACTCGGGCTATTGCTTTGCAGGGAATTTGCGGAACAGAATGGCGGTGTGATTAAAGTAACAAGTTTGCGGGAAAGCGGCACCAGCTTTACCCTGCTTTTTGTAAAAGGCGATTTTTCCCCGGAAGACGAGGCCGCTTTCAATTAGCTATTATTGCAGGGCTTCCTGCATGCGTATGATATGCTCCCGGTTAGTAAGTCCCCATTGATCAATGGCGGCTACTAGCGGCAGTATACTTTCCCCGGTGGCCGTGAGGTAATATTCCACTTTCAGCGGCGTACCGGGAAAAATCTTTTTACATACCATTCCGTATTCTTCCAGTTCGCGCAGCTGCATATTGATCACTCTCGGCGCGGCGCTGCTGATAGCGGTGTGCAGCTCGCTGGGCCTGCGAACACCTTTGCTGATGCTGTCCAGTATACAGGCTTTCCATTTGCCGCTTAGTACCTTCATGCTCACATTAATACCGCATTCCAGGTCTTCAGGTATTTTTCTCTCGTACATATACAGGTAATTATCCTACAATTTTAAAGAATTATTGGCGGACAGGGAATAAAGATTCCCGCAGGGAATAATTTTTCCCTTATTTTTTCTCTGCGCCATTCTGTGGAAGTTTGTGTCATAAAATTTGAATGTATGACACAAAAGATTAACAAAGGAAGCGCGGTCACCGTTATCGGCTTAGGCGCTATGGGTATTACACTGGCGCAGCTTTTACTGGCAGCAGGATACAAAGTAACCGTATGGAACCGCAGCCCGGAAAAAGCAGCAGCGCTTGTTGCTGAAGGAGCAGTGCTGGCGCCGGATGCAGCATCGGCCATTGCTGCAAGCCCGGTTACCGTTATCTGCGTATACAACCACACCGCTACATTGGCAATACTTGATACGCCCGCAGTAAGAAGCGTGATCTCCGGCCGTACCTTATTACAGCTTACTACTATCAGTCCGGCGGAAGCCCGCTTTACCGCCGCCTGGGCAAAGGATAACGGTGCCGCCTATATGAATGGCGCCATCCAGGCAGCTCCGTCACAAATGGGCCGTCCGGATACGCCGATCCTGGTTTCAGGAGAAGAAGCCACCTACACGCTGCTCACGCCCGTGCTACAGGTATTTGGCGGCGGCATCTCTTACCTGGGCGCGGCTATCGGCGCAGCCCCTACAATGGACCTGGCCACGCTGTCGTATATCTACGGATCGGTGATCGGCTTCCTGCATGGGGTAAGGATCAGTGAGTCGGAGGGACTGGGAGTAGATCAGTATGCCGCTATTGTAGCAGGTATTACGCCCACGTTTGGCGACTTCCTCCAACATGAGGGCAATATGATCCATACCAACAGCTTCCAGGTAACGGAAAGCCCTATGCGTATTTCTATTGAAGCTACCGCGCGGCTGGAAGCAACCGCCCGTGAAGCCGGTATCAATGCGGCTTTTCCGGCCTTTGCTTCGGCGCTGTTTAAGAAAGCGGCAGCTGCGGGTTATGAAGATGAAGAAGTGGCGGCGCTGATCAAAGTGATGCGCGATCCTGCCTGAGCTGGATTTTGTTTTATATTTGCCTTCTAAACAAGGCATTATGCATATCCTGGTGATTGAAGATGAGCAACGGGTGGCGGAGATGATCAGAAAAGGATTGGAAGAACAGGGCTTCCGGATCACGCTGGCCTATGATGGTGAGATGGGAAAGAAGCTGGCCCTGAACAGCTCCTTCGATCTCATCATTATGGATATCATCCTGCCAAAGATCAACGGACTGGATCTGTGCAAACAGATCAGGAGCGTGTTGCCGGATTGCCCCATTATTATGCTCACCGCCCTCGGCACTACAGACGATAAAGTGGAAGGCTTTGATGCCGGCGCCAACGATTACCTGGTGAAGCCGTTCGACTTCAGGGAACTGCACGCCCGTATCCGCGCACTGATAAAGCGGAACCGGGCCGGTAATACTTTCAACCAGGGATTCCTGCTGCGCTTCGCGGATATGGAAATGAACCTGCAAACAAAAATTGTGAAAAGGGAAGATGTAGTGATAGACCTGACCCCAAAGGAATTCCGGCTGCTGGAATACATGATGAAAAACCCGGAACGCGTATTATCCAGGACAGAGATCGCAGAAAAAGTATGGGACACCTTTGATTCCGGCACCAATTTTATTGATGTATATATTAATTATCTTAGGAAAAAGATAGACAAAAATTTTCCCACAAAGCTTATTCACACCCGCTCCGGAATGGGCTTTATATTTAAGGCAGAGTGAAAATAAGAACCCGGCTCATATTGTTGTTCATGGTACTCTTCGGGGTATTGCTGCTCGCATTTGCGGTGTTTATTTATATTTTTTCTGCCGGTAATCAGAAAGATGAATACTATGATCACCTGAAAAGGGAAGCGATCACCAAAGCCAATATGCTCCTGGACGCACGGGTACCACCGGCTGTTTTACAGCTTATCTATAAAAATGCCAACAACGATTTGTTTGAAGAAGAAGTAGCCATTTATGATACTGCTTTCCACCTGCAATATCATGATGCGGTGGATATAGATAAAGTAAAAGAAACACCGGAGATGATCAACCGCATTATCCAACAACAGGAAATCAGGTTTGAACAGGGTACATTACAGGTGGTTGGTTTCCTCTATGCACACCAGGGACGCCACTATGTAATTACTGCTGCAGCTACGGATAAGTATGGGCTGCAACGCCTGCAGGGATTGAAATACAGCCTCATCTTTTCTTATATCGGTATCATCGGTTTAACCATCATTGCCGGGTACTTTTTTGTAGGGAGGGCATTGAAACCGGTAGAGAAAATGGTGGACAAAGTAGAAGAGATCACCGCTACCAATCTCGATTTACGGGTACCCGTACAAAATGAAAAAGACGAAATAGGGGAACTGGCTACCACGTTTAATAAAATGCTGGACCGGCTGGAAAACTCCTTTGATGCCCAGAAGTATTTTGTCAGCAATATCTCTCATGAACTACGTACCCCTTTATCCACTATTGTGGGAGAATTGCAGATTGCATTGATCAAGGACAGGTCCGCACCGGAATATAAAGAAGTGATCCGGCTGGCGCTTACTGATGCCCAACGCCTGGTAAAGCTCTCCAACGGCCTGCTGGATCTGGCAAAGGCCAGTTACGACCAAACGGAAATAGGCCGCAAAGCATTACGCACAGACGAATTACTGATGGATGCCCGTGATACCGTGATCCGGTCAAACGAAGGGTACCAGGTAGATATACAATTTGAACAGGAAATTGAAGATGATGATTTTATTTCAGTGAACGGGAATGAATACCTGTTGAAAGTAGCGTTTGTGAACCTGATGGAAAATGCGTGTAAGTTCTCTGCCAATCACCAGTGTATAGTGACTATTAATTACCACGGACGCGTTGTTATACTCCGGTTTACCGACAATGGCATCGGCATATCCGCCACCGATCTTCCCAATATCTTCTCTGCATTTTACCGCGGCGCCAACCAGGATTTTACCCCGGGAAATGGTATCGGTCTTTCTTTAACCCAAAAGATCCTCGCCATGCACCAGGGCACTATCAGCGTTACTTCCCGTATGGATGAAGGCAGTACCTTTACGGTGGAAATACCGCACCTGTAGCGCTCTAATAAATTTCTAATAAAATTCTGTTCCCTTTCTAACGAGCCTTTCTATAAGGCCGGCCTACCTTTGCAGCGCATTAAAACAACAATGATGATGGACGCTGGTCCGGAACGTTACTTTATTTCTTCATCTCCTGCCTGATGTCATAGCGCTGCTGTGTTGTCAGCAGGTAAACTATAGCGCTGTGTTATACTTATTAAAAAGATTCCTTGCCATGGGCTTACTGGGTGCAACTGCCTGTCATACTGTAAACCGGGAGCCAGCCGCCGCCGCTGCAATCACCAGCGCCGATACCATCACCCTGCCACCGGCGCTGGCCGGCAAGGTGAAAATTTCCACGGTGGGAAGTACGGCTTATCAAAAACAGATTACTACCGCCGGCACCATAAAAGTGATTCCTACAAAGTATGCAGAAATAACGCCGCCCTTTGAAGGAAGAGTCACAAAATCCTTTCTGCAGCTGGGCATGAAAACCACGCCGGATATGCCGTTGTTTGAAATCAGTTCTCCCGGTTTTATGGAAGCCCAGAAAACATTTTTCCAGGAAAAGGCGCAGCTGGAGCAGGCCCGCAAAACCTGCAAACGCCAGCAGGACCTGGTGGATAACGGCGTAGGTACACAGAAAGACCTGGAAGAAGCACAAACCGCCCTGGCGGTAGCGCAAAAGGAATATGATAATGCACAGATGGGCATCCGTCTCTTTAAAGCCAATCCCGGTACACTGGTACTCGGACAGCCCCTGGTAGTAAGAGCGCCGGTAGCCGGCGAGGTAATTGCCAACAAAGTAATACTGGGGCAATACATAAAGGAGGACGCCGGCAGTGTAGCCACCATCGCAGATGTATCTGCCCTGTGGATCGCCGGCCAGGTAAAAGAGAAAGATATCCGCTTTCTTCATACCGGCGATGAATGCCATATTGAGGTAGCCGCTTTACCCGGCGTAACCCTTACCGGGAAAGTGTATCATATTAGTGCACTGGTAGATGAAGACACCCGCAGTATAGAAGTGCTGATCAGTGTACAAAATAACAACCGCGTGCTGAAACCCGGTATGTACGTAACCGTTAGTTTCTCCGGGCAGCCGGAAACCGCTTTACAGATCCCGCTTACAGCCCTGCTGCAAAACGGTGATATGCCCGCGGTATGGGTGGCCGCTGCCAACGGACAGTTTATAAAACGCAGCATTACTACTAATGGCGCCAACGGTCCGCAGGTGATTGTTACGGCAGGCTTACACGAAGGCGAGCGGATTATTTCTGAAGGCGCCTTCTATCTCTCCGGTACCAAATAACTACGCTTTTATTTCAACAGGATTTTATGAAGAAATTAATATCAGCCGCTATTCAGAAGCGCTGGCTGTTTGTTGCATTGTTCGTGCTGCTGGCGCTGTTCGGTTATTATTCCTGGAAACAGCTGGCACTCGAGGCTTACCCGGATATTGCCGACGTTACCTCGCAGGTGGTAACACAGGTGCCGGGGCTCGCTGCCGAAGAGGTAGAACAACAAATTACGGTGCCCGTAGAACGTGCGCTCAACGGTATGCCCGGCATGCATGTGATGAGAAGCAAAAGCACCTTTGGCTTATCAGTGATCACCATTGTTTTTGAAGACGGGATGGAAGACTACTGGGCGCGGCAACGGATCACAGAACGGCTGGGAGATGTAGAACTGCCGTATAACGCCAAACCCGGACTGGACCCGCTTACTTCACCCATCGGGGAAATATACCGGTATATTATTGAAAGCAATAATCATGATCTGAAAACGATCACGGACCTGCAAAATTATACCATCATTCCACGCATCAAACAGGTAGCGGGTGTAGCAGATGTAACTAACTTTGGCGGGATCACCGCGCAATACCAGGTGGAAATTGATCCGCAGAAGATGGAACAGTACCATGTTTCCCTCGCAGACGTGCAAACCGCTATCAGTAACAACAATGCCAACAACGGCGGCAGTGTGCTCACCATGGGAGATCTCGGCTATGTGGTGCGCGGTATCGGGCTGGTGAAAACACTGGAAAGTCTTGGTGATGTAGTAGTAAAATCGGTGAACGGTGTACCCGTATTCCTGAAGGACCTGGGCCAACTGAAACTGGGCAACCTGGAACGCAAAGGCATCCTGGGCTATACCGACCGGCGCGTGAACTACTCCGAAGGCGACGAAGGAATTGTATTGCTGCTGAAAGGACAAAACCCTTCCGTGGTGCTGGAAGGTATTCACGCCGCGGTGGATGACCTGAACCGGCATATCCTGCCGGAAGGCGTGAGCATCCGTCCGTATCTCGACCGTACACAACTCATCGACAACACGCTTCATACGGTGTCGCATACACTATTGGAAGGCATCGGGCTGGTGATAGCAGTGTTGATTATATTCCTGGGAAACTGGCGCGGGGCGCTGATTGTAGCCATTACTATTCCGCTGGCATTGCTCATTGCTTTTATTGGGATGTACTTTACGCATATTCCCGCTAACCTGTTATCATTGGGCGCTATTGACTTTGGGATCATCGTAGACGGCGCCATTGTAATGATGGAAGCCATCCTGAAAAAACGCGAAGATGATCCGGAAGCGGAGCTGGCCGAGTTAACCATTGCACAGAAGGCTACGCTGGTAGCAAGACCGGTACTGTTTTCCACCATCATTATTATTACGGCTTACCTGCCATTGTTTTCTTTTGAAAGAGTAGAACGCAAGCTGTTTACACCGATGGCATTTACTGTTGGATATGCGCTGCTGGGCGCGCTGGCCGTGGCGTTGCTGCTCATACCCGGACTGGCATTTGCCGTATACCGCAAGCCCCGTAAGCTGTATCATAACAGGTGGCTGGACCGGTTGGCCAATACTTACAAGCATCGCCTGGAACAGCTCATGAGCAGACCAAAGCGGGTATTCATTCCGCTGGCGCTGGTGCTCACAGGCGCCATCGTGTTGTCTGTTACCGTTGGCAAGGATTTTCTGCCGCCACTGGATGAAGGCACCATCTGGCTGCAGGTACAGCTGCCGCCGGGTATTTCACTGCAACGTTCAAAAGAAATGAGCGACAGCCTGCGGCAACATACCATGAAATATGAAGAGGTAACGTATGTGATGGTGCAGGCTGGCCGTAACGATGATGGCACCGACCCGTGGACGGCCTCTCACTTTGAATGCAGCATTGGGCTGAAGCCTTACCGTGAGTGGAAGCGGGGAAGAACAAAAGCAGACCTTATCAACGATCTGGCGCTGGAATACGCTACCATGCCGGGCTACAGCGTTGGGTTCAGTCAGCCTATGATCGATGGGGTGATGGATAAAATTTCCGGTGCGCACAGTGAGCTGGTCGTAAAAGTATACGGCGATGATTTTAAAGAAACACGCCGTATTGCAGATGAAATAGCTGCTACTTTAAAACAGGTAAAAGGCGCTGCCGACGTAGCTATCGACCAGGAGCCGCCTTTGCCGCAGTTGCAGATCACTGTAGACAGGGACGCCCTTGCAAGGTATGGCCTCAATGTAAGTGATGTGGGAGAACTGATAGAAGTGGCTATTGGCGGCAAGGCGGTGTCGCAGGTGTTTGCAGGCAACAAAGTATTTGATGTAACCTGCCGGTATGCGGAAACCAGCCGGGACACACCGGAGAAGATCGCCGGCCTGATGCTCACTTCCGCCACCGGTGCTAAGATACCACTGGCGCAGGTAGCCACCGTAAAAACCGCTGCCGGCGAAAGTACCATCACCCGCGAATGGAATAAGCGGCACCTGACCGTGAAGCTGAACCTACGGGGAAACGACCTCACCGCATTTCTCGCCGACGCACGGCAGCAGATAGAAAAACAGGTACAATATGACCACGCGAAATACACTGTTAAATGGGGGGGCCAGTTTGAGAATCAGCGCCGCGCGTATAGTAAGCTGCTCGTCGTAGTGCCGTTGGCGTTAGCCATCATGTTTTTACTGCTTTACAGCGCTTTCGGAAAATTCCGGCAGGCGGGGCTGATCCTGGGCGTAGTGCCATTGGCATTGTTTGGGGGCATGCTGGCGCTAAATGTCCGCGGGATGACGCTTAATGTATCCTCTGCTGTGGGTTTCATCGCGTTGTTTGGGGTAGCAGTGCAGAATGGAGTGATCCTGGTATCGCAGATCAACGACCTGCGTAAGCAGGGATACGGGTTGATGAATGCCGTGATCGATGGCGCCCGTAACCGTTTCCGGCCGGTATTGATGACGGCCTCCGTTGCAGCGCTGGGGTTACTGCCGGCTTCTTTTGCCACGGGCATAGGGTCTGATGTGCAGCGGCCGCTGGCTACCGTAATCGTATATGGGTTACTGTTAGCTACCGTGATTACCTTATTTGTATTGCCGGCCCTGTATTATCTCATGGAAAGAAAATGGAGTGCTTCACCCGCAGAATAAATAAATTATGCAGTTTTTATATAGATTTTTTGGGCAGATGTTTTTATGGATGGCCATTCATAGCGCAGTACTCGCGCAGGCAGATAGTAACTTTCAGCAGACGCCTGTTCCACTGGCCGGCTACCTTCGCCTGGTGGCCACGCAACACCTGGGCTATGCCGCGCAGCAGTATAATGTGAGCATTGCCGCGGCAGGAATAGAAAGCGCCAAAGTATTTCCTGATCCCCAGCTTTCGCTGGATGGCTTCGACAACCAGCACCGGCTGCTGAAGTTATCGTATGGATATAACGCCGGCATCAGTACCACGCTGGAGTTGGGCGGCAAACGAAAAGCCAGGGTAGCATTGGCGCAGAGCGGGCTTGAACTGAGCCAGGCGCAATTGCAGGACTATTTCCGCCAGCTGCGTGCCGACGCCACCATTGCCTGGTATAATGCCTTGCTGCAGCAAGGGCTTTTGCGGGTGCAGCAACAGGCCGGCGATATTATGCGGCAGCTGGCTGCTGCCGACGCTATCCGGTTTCAGAAAGGCGTGATAACGGCAACGGATGCACGACAATCGGAACTGGAAGCGAACCAGTTGCTCAACAGCATATACCAGCAGGAGGCAGACTTCAAAACAGCACTGGTGCAGTTAAACATCAATACCGGCCGGTCACACGGTGATACGTTGCTGCTGCCCGCCGGTGGCTTTGATCACCTGGAAAGGGATTTCAACTTAGCCATACTGATTGCGGATGCGCAGGAAAGTCGCGCGGATATCCTGGCGGCTAACGCCACAAAAACCGTAGCGGAGAAAAGTCTCGCCCTGGTAAAGGCTAACCGGAAAATAGACCTCGGCATCAATGCCGGCGTTGGCTACAATGCCGCAGCTACCAGCGATATTGCTCCCACACCGCGTTACATTGCCAGCAGCGCGGGCATCTCTGTGCCGTTGAAATGGTCCAATCATTACAAGGGGGATCTGCATAGTGCGCAGTATGCCATCAAACAGGCCGGCGTGGCGTACAACCAGGTGCAGCTGCAAATCCAGGTGGAAGTAACCCAGGCATGGTACAATTATCATGCAGCACAGCAACAGGTGCAGCAATTTGAACATACGCTGCTCACCAGTGCGCAGCAGGTACTACAGGGAAAGATGTACAGCTATCAACGCGGGGAAACCTCGCTGCTGGAAGTATTGAACGCACAACGTACCTGGAATGAGGTGCAGCAGAATTACCAGGAGGCGTTGTTCCGCTACGCGGCCGCGCTGGTAGAGCTGGAAAGGGCCGCGGGCATCTGGGATATTTCCTGACACATCAGGACACTACAGGATAGTTTATTACAGGTATTCATTATCTTGTTCTGCTCCACGTTTAATTGTTCAATATGAAAAAATTCCTTGTTCCTGTTGCGGGATTATTTTTACTTACTGCAACAGCTTCCGCTCAAACTGCCAAAGGCCCGGCGCCACTGAAATTTGAAAAGCGTCAGATCGCTGCAGAAAGTTATGAATCCGTGGCAGTGATGGATGTAAACAATGATAAGGTCCCCGACCTGGTATCCGGCGCTTTCTGGTATGAAGGACCGGCGTATTTTAAGCGTCATTATATTGGCCCGGTAAAACAGTTTGGCGAGTACTGGGACGACTTCTCCACGATTCCGTTTGATGTAAACGGTGATGGCCGCATGGATTATGTGACCGGCGGCTGGTTTGGAAAAACGCTGGTATGGAAGGAGAACCCGGGGAACGACAAGGAATGGGCGGAACACGTAATTGCCACTCCCGGCAATATTGAAACCACCCGTTCGTGGGACCTTGATGGCGACGGCATACCGGAAATTATTCCCAACACGCCCAATGATCCGCTGGTGGTATATCATCATACCAAAGGCGCGTTTACGGCGCATACAGTACTGGACCGTAAATCGGGGCATGGCCTGGGCAGCGGGGATATTAACGGCGACGGCCGTACGGATCTCGTAGTGCCGGAAGGATGGGTAGAAGCGCCGGCATCGCCCTACAGCGCCGCCTGGACTTTTCACCCGGAGTTTAATCTCGGCACCGCCAGCGTGCCTGTAATAGTGGCCGATGTAAATAAAGACGGTTTGCCTGACCTCATTGCAGGCCAGGGGCATGATTATGGGCTCGACTGGTACGAGCAAAAGAAAGATACCAAAACAAACAAGCGGTTGTGGATCAAACATGCTATTGACCCTTTTAATTCGCAATACCATACCATGTTGTGGGAAGATATAGATGGAGATAATGAGCCGGAGCTGATCACCGGAAAGCGTTACCGCGCGCACAACGACCATGATCCGGGTTCCAGTGATCCCTGCGGCATCTATTATTTTAAATGGAACGGCGCTTCATTCACCAAACAGGTGATCAGCTATGGATCAAAAGGAGCAGGGTTATATTTTGTGACCCATGATCTCACCGGGTCTGGCAGAAAAGATGTGATTGTTGCCGGCAAGGATGGATTGTTTATCTTTTATAACAAGGGATCTTTATAAAAATACTGCCTGCAAGATAAGCAGGCAGTATACTGTGAAAAAAAATGTTCCTGCGGGTCAGGAATTATTCTTCGCCAGCCAGTTCTCAATGGCGGCTCCAATATTAGCAGTGAGGGTGGTTTCATTATCCTTGCCCTGCTCAAACCAATGGTTAGCTCCTTCGTTGTCCTGCTTTTTTTCCAGGTAAATAGTTTTCTCAGGAAGACGGACGATGAACACATCTTCGTCGCGGCGCGTAACCCCTGTTTCGTGGTTGTCGAGTTGTATGCTGAAGGTATTCATGGCTACAAAGTTTATCTTTTATGGTACAATCATTATGCCTTATGTGGGCTGGTTGGTCCTTTTTTTGTTTCTTCGCAGCTGAGTCCTCTTTATCCTATTTAACAAGACCAACAAAATGTGCGTATGATCATTAAAGAGTTACCTGTTGTTATTGAAACTCCGAGAGGGAGTGGTGAAAAATACGATTTCGACCCTGCATCCCGGTTTTTTGTACTCAATAAGATATTACCCGCCGGAATGGTGTTCCCTTATGATTTTGGTTTTATCCTTGGAACCAAAGGAGCCGATGGAGATCCGCTGGATGTGATGGTGATCTCCGAATTTAAAAGCTTTCCAGGCTGCCTGATTAAATGCCGTTTGCTGGGCGCCATCAAAGCAGAACAAAAGGAAAGGGATGGTACAGTAATCCGGAACGACCGCTACATCGCAGTGCCGGTGTTATCAAAGTTATATAAAGGAGTGGATGCCGTGTCGGCACAAACCATCCGTGAAATAGAACATTTCTTTATTACCTATAATGAGCAGGAAGGAAAACAGTTTACTCCACTGGGATATATAGAAGCAGCTCCTGCTTATGAGCAGATAAAATTTCCTGAAAAATAAATGTCGCGCCTACACTTTTGGGTCAAGGCGCTCCGTCAGCTGCGCTGCAGATATCTGCAGCGCGTGCCGGTATATTTTGTTATCCCCAGCCCTCGTCATACCGGGTGGCATGTGCATTTTTGGTGAAAATCTGCTTTCGACACGATTATTGTAATTATCATCCCAACGGTGCCGGTTTGGGTGATGGTGGGCGCCTCCCCGTTTGGAGGTACTGTAGCCGCCGCCGCTGTAGTGGTAGCTATTAACAGGAGCCTGGCCCGGATCTCTTTGAAAAGCAGTAAGATCAACCACGTGATAAAAGGACAGCATGGAATAAATGGTGATTGTGCATTTTATTACACGGTTTTATAGTTGATTGTGGAATTAATGGCATCCCCATAGCAAGGATCAACCAGTATATATTTTAGGATTATATATTTTGTACAATGATAAATGCCCCGACAAAGGCAACTTTAAGTGAACCGGCTACGGCGTCTGATAGGTTTCCCCCCGGTGGAGGTGAAACAGGTGAACTGATCCGTTCTTTTAACTGGAGCGCTACTCCCTTAGGGAGAGCGGACCAGTGGTCGCAAAGTTTAAAGACCTGTATACAGATTTTACTCTCCTCTGCGCAACCTATGCTCTTGTGCTGGGGCAATGAAAATATCTTAATATATAATGATGCCTGCCGGGAATTACTTGGCAATCAGCACCCTTTGTCGATGGGACAACCGGCAGCAACGGTATGGCCTGCCTTATGGTCAACCCCGGAAGCGGCTGTAATAACTCCACAGCTGCGGCTGATGCAGCCGGATGGCAGTTGCTACCAGTTTGACGGCATGCCTGTAAAGGATGATACCGGCGACACCGGCGCCTTGTTTATCGGCGTATCCCTGCATAACGGGAAAGCGCCTACGTTTGTTAAAACAGACCTTAGTAATTTCACCAGGACATTGCTGGAGCAGCTGGACCCGGTGATCCGGGAAGCGGGTCTCACCCTCGTTATTAACCTGGGGATTGTTTCGGAAGATGTGTATATAGACAGGGACATCTGGGAACAGATCCTGTTATCATTGCTTACTAACGCCCTTAGCTATACGTTGCAGGGGGGCGTAGCGGTAAGGCTTGGCCAGGAAGACAACCAGGTAGTACTTTCAATAGCGGATACCGGTATCGGCATTCCTCCAGGGCTGTTGTCTGAAATCAATGCAGCATTGCAGGGGCCGCCCCGGAGCCGTGGTGGCCTCACTGTAGTAAATGAAGGTATCCTCCTGCATGGCGGAGCGCTGCAGATCAGCAGCATTCCCGGCGAGGGAAGCACCTTTACCATATCCATTCCGGTTGGTCATGCACATCTGCCTGCTGCGGAAGTGGTTCACCATGCTGTCCCGGTACATAAGGCTTATCATGGTTATCTGCCGCAAATGACTTCAGCTATCCGGATGTGCCACGGGAAACTCCTGCAGCAACATACAGGGTCACATTATCAGCAACTGCTGGAAGCGCTGCCGGCCGCCGTATACACCTGCGACAAGGAAGGCCATGTACTCCTTTACAATACAGCAGCCGTTTCTTTATGGGGCAGAACACCCGTGGCAGGGGTAGATATGTGGTGTGGTTCCTGGAAAATATATGAACCCGATGGCATTACGCCCATTGACCTGGACAGCTGCCCGATGGCGGAGGCCATTAAAGGTGGCACACCGGTGAGAGGAAAAGTTATCATGATAGAAAGACCCGATGGCTCCAGGCGTATCATCCAGCCATACCCTGATCCGATATTCGATAGTGCCGGTAATCTCCAGGGTGCGGTGAATATGCTGGTAGATATTACCGACCAGAAAAGCGCGGAAGAATACGTATCCAAACTGGCGGCTATCGTGGAATTTTCAGATGACGCCATTGTCAGTAAAACGCTGGATGGTATAATTACCAGCTGGAACCCGGGCGCAGAAAGGTTGTTTGGGTATACTGCGGAAGAAATGAAAGGGGAAGCCATCACCCGAATCATTCCGGCCGACAGGCTGGATGAGGAATCCCGGATCATTGAGCAACTCAGGGCCGGCAACAGGGTAGATCATTTTGAAACAAAGCGTGTCACCAAAGACGGGCAGCTGCTGGACATCTCCCTGACCATCTCCCCGGTAAAAGATCTCCATGGAAATATAATAGGTGCTTCCAAAATAGCCCGGGACATTACGCAACAAAAGAGATTATTCCAGGCGCTCCAGGAAAGCGAATCCAAGTATATGCAGCTGGCTGTCAAACTGGAGGCAATAGTAGAACAGCGAACCAAAGAACTGGTGGAAGCCAATTTCTATCTCGAAAAATCAAACCGCGAACTGGAACAGTTTGCCTATGTAACCAGCCACGATTTACAGGAACCCCTGCGGAAGATCCATACGTTTGCCGGCATGTTGTTTAATGTAAACAAAGACATTCTTTCCGACACCTCCCGGATGTACATTGAGAAAGTAATGCAAAGCGCCAAACGGATGTCGCTCCTGATCAGTGAACTGCTGGATTACTCCCGGCTGGTACACGTAAAAGATCCGTTTGTGGAAACGGATCTCAACGAAATCCTCAAAAATGTAATGACAGATTTTGAAGTGATAATCGGTCAGCATGATGTAACCATCTCTGCAAAAGAACTGCCCCGTCTTACCGTAAGCCCCCTGCAGATGAACCAGCTGTTTCATAACCTCATTGGTAATGCTATTAAGTTTTTGTCGCCCGGAAGAAAGCCACAGATCAATATTCACGCAGAGCCGTTCAGTGTTGCTGACGCAGCCGCATTGCCGGATCTGGATAAAGGCAGGGAATACTGCACCATCACGGTAGCAGATAACGGTATCGGGTTTGACCAGATATATGCCGATAAAATCTTCCAGATCTTTCAACGGCTAAACGACCGTACTGTTTATGAAGGAACAGGAATAGGACTGGCCCTGTGTAATAAAATCGTACTAAACCATAAAGGAGGAATTTATGCGACCGGCGTACCGGATAAGGGCGCTGTTTTTAAAGTGATCCTGCCAGTGTAAGGGACATACCAAATCTGTTGTGTTTTTGTTAATTGTGTTTGTTTTTTGAAGAAAGGTGGATTATCGCGGGCCGCCGATTTTTTCAGGAACATTTCCTGCTGTACTTTTGCAACAGTTACAACTTTTCTTTTTCCTCGTTTGTTTTCATAGTTCGAATTGTTACCAATTTATCCTGCCATTAAACTGCCCTGCAATGAGAGAGAAATTAATCAGTTTACTAATTGATCCGGACCGTGACCGGCGTAACCAGTTCTATCTTGCGCTGGACCTCCTGAATGTAAGTAAAGCCTGCATTTCGCAGGATAACACCAGTAAAGCGCTGGACTATTTTAAGAAGCACCCCGACCTTGTCCCGGACTACATTTTTTTAGACAGCCTGTTACCTTCAGATGAAACGCCCCAGTTTCTGCGCGAGCTGAGAAAGATCAAACGTCTGAAACAGGTACCGGTTATCTGGTATGCAGCTTCCTTTGAACCCGATCAGCAGCAGGCCATCCGGGAAGCCGGATTTGCCGCAGGCTTGGCCAAGCAGAGCGACCTGTATAAGCTCAAAGGGAATCTTAAAGTACTCTTCCAGAGCGAACTGCAGGAAAATGTGATGCCGGACGAAGCGTCTGCTGCCACCCGCTTTAAGATGAAGATGAAGGAAATGTTACTGCAAACCCAGTCGTTACTGGAAGCGCCGGAACATCTGCTCACTCATTCCTGATTTATTTTATTCCGATTGCAATGCCTTCACAGGATTGGCCATCGCAGCTTTCGTACCCTGGAAGCTGATGGTGAGTAATGCAATGAGCGCCGTAAGGATGCCTGCTGCTGCAAACATCCACCATTGCAGCGATACCCGGTAATCGACATTGCGCAGGGCTTCCTGCATGGCCAGCACCGCCAGCGGTACCGTAATCACAAAGGCGATGAATACCGGTTTCAGGAATTCTTTGGCAAGCATGTACCAGATCCTGCCCACGCTGGCGCCCATAATTTTACGGATACCGATTTCTTTGCTACGCCGCTCCGCGAGGTAGGTAGATAAACCAAATAACCCCAGGCAGGAGATCAGGATAGCCAGGCTGCTGGTCCAGTTAAGCATGAACCCGGACGAACGCAAGCCTGTAAACATTTTCCGGTAAGCTTCTTTAGTGAAGCTGAATTCAAACGGGAACTCAGGATTACTTTTTTTGATAGCTACTTCTATTTTTGCAAGGGCTGTTTCCGGGTGCTCCGTTTTACGAAGCCGTACAAAAATATGGCTCATGGGGCCGGAGCCAAAATAGATGACCAGCGGTGGCGACGACCGGTAAGGGTTATTGACCACAAAATCTTTCACTACCCCAATGATCGGATTGTTACCAAGCATGGTACCGATCACCGGTTCTTTCAATCCCATTTTCTTTACGGCAGCTTCATTTACCAGGCATGCGGCGGAATCGCGGCCATACTCCGGGCTGAAATCGCGGCCTGCGGCGAGTTGCAGCCCGGCGGTTTTTACCCAGTCGTATTTCACCCAGGTAATATTAATGGAGAAGTTCTGATCCGCAGTTTTCCCGGGCCAGGCAATGCCATCGGTAGCGCCGCCAAATCGTAACAGGTCGTCCGTGCCGGCTGACACGCTTTCTATTTCAGGAATACGCAGCAGGTCTTCCTGCAGCAGGAGGTACTTGTTCGCCATTTCGCCGCGGGCGGGTATTTCCAGCAGGTTGTCCTGGTTGTAACCCACAGGCCGGTTTTCGCCATACTGCAACTGTTTGTATATAACGATGGTGGTGATAATAAGAAAAATGGAGATGATAAACTGGAACGTCACAAGGCTTTTCCGGAATAGTCCGCCACCACGATTGGTGGATATGACGCCCTTTAATACCTTTACGGGACGGAAGCCGCTGAGGAAAAACGCCGGATAGCTGCCGGCTACCAGGCCGGTGAAGAGGAGCAGTAACAATAACCCGGTCCATATCTGCCAGTTCATAAAATCAAGGCTGATACTTTTACCGGATATCCTGTTAAGTCCCGGCAGTGCCAGTTTCGCCAGCAGTATTCCCAGGAGCAATGCGCCAAAGGTGATGATCAGCGCTTCTATGAGAAATTGAAGGACGATAGTAATCCGCGATGCGCCCAGCACTTTTCTTACGCCTACCTCTCTTGCGCGGCGCTCCGCACGTGCAGTAGAGAGGTTCATGAAATTAATACACGCAATCAGTAAAATAAAAAGGCCGATGGTGCCCAGCAGCAGCATGATCTCTATACGCCCGCCGCTGGGCTTACCATTTTTGAACCCGCTGTGGAGGTGCAGCGCGGTGAACGGATAGGCAAACAGGTAGTTGATACTATCTGTAGCATTTGCTATCCTTGAGTCCTTCAGCTTTTTGTTAAAGCCCTCCACGCTGCTTCCCGGCTGTAACAGGGCGATGTTCCCAACACGGTAATTATCCCAGCGGTTGATCCAGTCGGCGTTCTCCAGTTCATAAAGGCGGAAGGGGAGCACTACATCAAATTGAATGGAACTGTTTTCCGGAGCATCGCGGATCACCGCTGCCACCCGGAGGTGATGCTGATTATTATGTTTGATAATACTGCCAATTGGGTCTTTATCGCCAAACAACCTATGGGCGGTACTTTCCGTAAGTATGATGGCGCCCGGGTCCTGAAGGGCGGTAACGGGATTCCCGGAAATAGCCGGGAAGGTAAAGATGTTAAAGTAATCAGGGTCGGCATACATACTTTGCTGGTAAATACTTTTCTTACCGGTGCTGAGCAGCTGCTGCCCGCCATATGCCTGACGTGTGGTATATTTTATTTCGGGGAACCCAAGTTTCATTTTCTCTGCCAGTGGCGCCGGGGTAGCGTCACCGGTAAACCATCTGCCATCGTGGTACGAATTACTCATCAGCTGGTAAATACTTGCTTTGTGCTGATGGAAGGCATCATAACTAACCTCCCCGTTGATCCATAACAGGATAATGATGCCCGTCGCCAAACCAATGGAGAGGCCACCAATATTGATAAGGGTGGAAAGTTTGTTTTTAAGGAGATTTCTCCAGCCGTGCCTGCAGTAGTTTTTTAACATAGCGGATAGTTTTGGGAGAAGAATGGGTTCTTCTATACTACCTGAAATTAACTGCGGGCACGGAACATTTATTTATAATGTGACAGAAGTTGCATTTGCTGTGATGAAAACAGCTTTGCGTTATGCCGGTTCCTGTTTCCTCCATGTCAGGATAAATCCTGCAGCTACCACCACCAATAATAATATAGACGATATGGTGGAGATCTTTCTTCCGAGGAAGAAAGTGGCCGGTTCAAAGCGGAACACGATTTCGTGTTTACCTGCCGGCACGACGAGGCCGCGCAGGGCATAGTTTACCCGGAGAATAGGCGTTTCTTTCCCGTCGATAAAGGCTTTCCAGCCGGCGGGGTAATAAATATCGGAGAACACCCCCAATCCTGCGCCGCTATTCACGGCAGTATATTTCAGTTCGTTGAGGCCATATTTATCGAGTACAATGCGTGCGTTGCTATCGGCGGCTGGAGTGAAGACGCCGGTAGTTTGCTGAAAGCGCTGGTCGATGATCACGGTATCTGCCGGGTTAAAATGATCGAGTGCTTTCATTTCCGCATTGGCATTGGGGGCCCACTGAATGGCTTTTACAAACCAGGCGTTGCCGAGTGCGCCGGGATTGCGTTGCGCAACCGGCTGACCGCTCTGCCGGTCGGGTACTATAAAGTAGCGGGTGTTCAGCATGTTGAACACCGCCATATTGTTTTTGGTGAGCTGGTGTTGGATGAGGTCTTCGTAGATCCATAGCTTCGCCGGGCTTTGCCCGCCGATGGATTTATGAAAGTAGCTCGTATTGGCATCGAGAAAAGGATTGGTAGTGGCGTTGAGCACGCGGTAATAAGGGTCCTTGTCGCGCAGGATCATTTCATCCGCAGGCGACGGGGCGATATAGTTTTCCAGGTTGGATGCTTCCATGAAGCTATCCTCATTGAGATAACTTTTATCTACCTGGAAAAGATCAAACAGCACTGCAAAGGCAATAATCCCTGCGGCGTATACCGGTTTTAATTTTTCTTTCAGGGAGAACCAGAGTGCTGCAAAAGCGATGAGTATAAACACCAGTGCGCGGATGCCATCGGCCCGCAGCATGGCGCTGCGGTCCTGTTTGAGGGCATTCAATAACCTGGCGGCGGGTATTTCGCCACCCAGCATTTGTGTATACCGGGCAAGGATGTTACTATCATTGGGGCCATTGAATGCATATACCATACTGCCGCCAATGGCCAGCAGTAATACCAGCCCGCCGGTTACATACAGCGTCATTTTGAGGTGTTGTTCCAGCCAGGCTTTTGTCTGCTTACCATATAATAACTCCTGTAAAGCCCAGCATGCGAGGATCACCATCGTAACCTGCGGAATTACCAGCGCCATTGTGGGTGCGCGGAATTTACTATATAAGGGAAGATGATAAAAGAGAAAGTTATTCAGTTCCGGGAAGTTGTAGCCCCAGCTGAGCACTATGCCGATAAGCGTGGCGGCTATCAGCCACCATTTATGCCAGCTGTGAACAATGAACAGGCCGAGTACAAACAGGAAGCAGATGATAGCGCCAATATAAACAGGACCACCGGTGAAGGGCTGGCCGCCCCAGTATAACTGCCATGAGGGCCGTTCTACGGCTTCCGCCGCCTTTGCAGGTGGTACGCCAATATCAGTGAGGGTTTGGTAAACATGAGAACCGGTAGACAGCTTTTCAGAAGTAGACCCGCCTACGAGATGGGGCAGCAGCATGGTAAAAGTTTCCCCCTTGCCATAGCTCCATTGAAATGCGTAGCCGATATCGAGGCCGCCGGATTTCTTCGGGGCTTTGTCGGGCTGGTCTGTTGTTAACTCCGACTGGCTGCCCCGGATAGTATAACTGGTATACTCTTTCATGATGAGCAGGTTATCCATTGAAGGGAGGATCGCCAGGATACCGGCAGCCACTAATATCGCCGATGCTTTGAAAAAGGCGGGTAACTGCTTTTCCCGGAAAGCGTGTATGCCCGCAGCTATTGCAAGGCATAGAGCGATGATGCCGGTGTAGTAGGTGATTTGCGGGTGGTTGTTGTAGATCATCACCGCTGCCGCCAGGGCAGTGAGACTTCCGCCAGCGAGGTATTGCTTTCGATAAGCGAGGATGATACCACCCAGTACCGGCGCTATATAAGCCATGCTCATTACTTTGGTGATATGCCCGGCATCGATGCTGGTAATGGTGAATGTAGCAAAACCGTAAGCGATGGCGCCGGTTATTCTTATCCAGTATTTAAAGTCGAGCACACATAGTAATACATACATGCCCATCATCAGCACAAAGAACATATCTACCGGGTTGGGGAGGTACAAAGCAAATACGCGGTTCAGGATGCCGACTTTATTGGTAGAGGGACCAGTGTAAATAACATAGGTGGGCATACCGCCAAACATGCTGTTGGTCCAGAGGGGAATATCGCCGGTAGCTTCGTAGTAATCGCCCGCTTCTTTTTGCATGCCTTTGTAATGCACCATGTCCGATTGCAATAATTGTTTGCCTTCCAGTACAGGGCTGCAAAACACAAATGCCAGGGCTACAAAGAGGAGCAAAGCGCCCAGGTGAGGCGTTAAAACTTTAAGCCAGGTATATTTCATATTGCGCTGGTTTTCATATTATTTAGAGAGGATAATTAATGTAGATTATAATTAATTATGCCCTTTTTGAGCTGTTGACTTAAAGTTTTACTTTAAGTAGATATCCGGGTATTGTTTACGTTATAAACAGGTACTTTTACAGGGAAAATATACACAGTAACCTTATTGAGATAGCAGCTCCAATGTGCGGGAGAACATGGCGGCTCCGCTGCCACGCCAGGCATCATGACCGGGAATTACATAAGCCGGGTTAGGAAATTGTTGTTTTACTCTTTCTACGCTGGCGGGCCATTCTTTTACATTGCCATCTGCGGTGTAGCCAATACTTTTTGCTTCGCTGCTTTTTATAAAGCAACCGCCGTACAAGACTTTGGTTGCGGGGAACCAGGCCACGATGTTATCTTTCGTATGTCCTTCACCGGGATAGTAAGTTTGAATTTTTACGCCGCCTATATTAAAAGTGGTGTCTTTGGTAAATACGTACTGCGCCTGTTTTTCTCCTTTGGCTTTGCACATTTCCAGGGTGGCAGTGCTGCTATAGGTTTTTACGCCCAGCTTTTTGAAGAGGTCGAGGCCGGCGGTTCTGTCTTCATGAAAATGAGTAACAATGCAGTAAATGATTTTGCGGTGGTGTTTCTTCATGATAGTGTTTACCAGTTGTTGGGTTTGATCCACGCTCCAGGGAGTGTCCATTACCACTACGCCATTCTTTGTTACCACATACACGCCGTTGGTAGGGTACACCACATTTTTGAATTCACCGTAAGACGTATATACGTAAAGGTTACCAGTGAGGTGGGCGGTGGTAATCCGGAACCTGCTGGTGTCCTGGGCAGATGTGGCGCCTGATATCAGCAGGGCGCAGATAAAAGCAAAAACTAATCTCATAAAAAAACAGGATGAGCAGCAAAACTACATATTAATCACCGGGCTGCAGCTTATTTTCTTCTTTTTAAACATTACCCTACTAAATTAGTAGATTATTCATATCTTACCGGTAAATCCCACACCCGTATGGATAACAGGCATACACAAACATTAATCAGCTTACTCCGGAAAACGCATCATGCGGAGTGGGAGGCCACGCCGTCTGCCCAGGATGCCATTACCTGGCTGAACGACCTGGTTGGTTTTTTATTCCCCGGAAATCATCTCCCCAAACAAACCTCCTATGAGGGCATCTTAAAAAAGAACCAGATAGACCTGGAAAACATCCTGCTCAGTTACCTGGACCCGCGCGAGGTACCTATAGAAGAAATTGTAAATGACTTTTATAACTCATTGGGAACCATATATCAACACCTTCGCCAGGATGCCGCTAAAATACATGAATACGACCCGGCGGCTACCAGTGTGAACGAGGTAATTGTGTCCTATCCGGGGTTTTATGCCATCACGGTATACCGCATTGCCAACCGGCTAACGCGACTGGATATACCGGTATTGCCGCGGATCATCAGTGAGTTTGCGCATGGCAAAACGGGGATCGATATTCATCCCAACGCCACTATCAATGTACCTTTTATTATAGACCATGGCACCGGTATCGTGATTGGCGCCACCAGCATCATTGGTTCCAACGTGGTGATATACCAGGGCGTAACGCTGGGCGCGCTGCATGTTACAAAGGACCTGTCGGACGTAAAAAGACATCCTACGGTGGAGGACAACGTGATCATTTATGCGCGCAGCACCATCCTGGGCGGCAATACCGTGATCGGGCAGGGCAGCATTATTGGCGGCAGCGTTTTTATCACGAAGAGCGTTCCGCCGTATTCGCAGGTGTTCAATACCCACCAGGTGCGCATTACCACCAAAACAGGCGTATAACTGTTCCACACAAATAGCGGTTGCATTCGCAGAAATATTTATATCTTAAGCCGAAAGATGACCGCCTCCGCGGCGGATAAAGAACTACTGACATGCGAATGAGCGTTTTGCCTGTGGGCATTTTATTAGCCATGCTATCCTTTTCTTCCGGGCTGAAGGCCCAGCAGGATACCCTGCAGCAACTGCCGGAGGTAGTAGTACAATCCTATTATTCAAAAGCTTCCCTGCAGCGTGTACCCACTGCCGTGAGTATCCTGTCGCCGGCCGATATGCAGCTTCAGCAGGGCGTTTCCCTGTTGCCTGCCATGAACACGGTGCCGGGTATACGAATGGAGGAAAGGTCGCCGGGCAGTTATCGTTTATCCATCAGGGGTAGTTTACTCCGTTCGCCCTTTGGTATCCGGAATATTAAAATTTATGCAGATGATATCCCGCTGACCGATGCGGGAGGCAACACTTATCTCAATCTTATAGACGCTGACGCGGTAAGTCGCGCCGAAATACTGAAAGGACCGGATGGCAGCCTGTTTGGCGCCAACTCCGGCGGGGTGGTACGACTGGATCTTTTCCCGCCGCCGGCAGACACCCATCATTTGCAGGTAAACCTGCAGGGAGGTAGCTATGGCCTGTTTCATGGCAGCGCGGCCTGGCAGCAGCAATGGAAAAACTACCAGGTGCAGGTGTTCCAGGGATACCAGCGGGCAGATGGCTACCGCCAGAATACTGCCATGAAACGGTCTTATACCCAAACGGCTCAACGCTGGGAATACAAACCCGGCTACGCCCTGAAGTTGCTGGCGTTTTATTCTGATTTGTCGTACCGCACACCGGGAGGGCTCACCCTCGCACAAAGTGAGGCCAACCCGCGTGCGGCGCGTCCGGGCACGCCGGCCACACCGGGCGCGGTGGCGCAAAAGGCGGGGATTTATAACCGCACTTTCCAGGGCGGACTGGTCCACGAAGCGCAGTTCACGCCCCGGTTGCAGCATGTGCTGTCGGTGTTCGGCGCCAACACCCATTTCGAAAACCCTTTTATCACCAACTATGAAGCCCGCGATGAAAATACCGCCGGCTTCCGCACCTACCTGCAATGGACCAATGATCCGCGGCGCACGTCCCTGTTCCAGTGGAAATGGCTGAATGGCGCAGAGTGGCAGCAAACCACCACCGACGTCATCAATTATGGTAACAAGCAGGGAAAGCGCGATACGGTGATGGCTGCCGATAAACTAAAAGCGAGTCAATACTTTTTCTTTACCCGCTTCCAGGCCAATGTGCAGGCGTTTACCTTTGAAGCGGCCGCCAGTTTAAATTATTATGGCTACAGCTACAACAGCAACGGGCACACGAAAATCAAATTCACGCCGCAGCTGATGCCGCGTTTCTCGCTGTCGTACCTCTTTACCCCGCAGCTAACGGGGCGCGTTACGGTAAGCAGGGGCTACTCCCCACCGGCTACGGCAGAAGTTCGTGCATCCGACAACGTGATCAATACGGCGCTGCAACCGGAAACCGGCTGGAACTATGAAGCCGGCGTACGCGCGGCTTCCCGCCATCATACGGCCACTATCGACGCGGCCTTCTTTTATTACAAAATGCAAAACGCTATTGTGCTCCGGCAGCACGACAGCGGCGAGGAGTTTTTTACCAATGCCGGCGGCGTTCAGCAGAAAGGGATAGAAGTACAGGGCATGTGGTGGCTGATGAAACCACGCACCGGCGGCGTATTGCGCGGCATCCGGTGGCAGGAAGGCTACACGCTGAGCGACTTCCAGTTTAATCACTATGTAAGCGCCGATGGGAAAGATTATTCACGGAATGCACTCACCGGTGTGCCACAGCATGTATTGGTGAGCAGTTTGTTGTGGCAGTTCCCGGCGGCGGTGTCGTTATATGCGCAGCATACTTTTACCAGCAGCATACCACTGAACGATGCCAACGGCGTTTTTGCCGGCGGCTACCACCTGCTGCAGGCCAATGTGAGCTGGAAATTACCACTGCGTTCCCGTTGCAGCATCAGTGTACGTGCCGGCGCCGATAACCTGCTGAATGTAAATTACAGCCTGGGTAACGATCTTAACGCTTTCGGAGGCCGGTATTACAACCCTGCGCCGGGAAGAAATTATTTCGGTGGCATCAGCATGCAGTTATAATAATCAGCTATTCACCACCACAGATCATGCAGCGGAACAATATTCCGCTGCATTTTTTTTGTGCAGTTGGGGAAGATAATGACCGTAGTGTGAAGGGACATCCTCACGGGGTATTGCGCACATGCAGCGACTTCCGGCGCCACGGGGTTAAAATTCCTGTCACAGCGGGGCCTGACATTAACAACTGCGTATTTAACAAAAGCGGCATAGAATTGTAATAAGTGAGTAAGCATTTACAAGAAGATGAATTCTACTAACGGAAAATCGGATAAGCCGGTCATAACCGCAAAAATTGATGGCTTTTTTCTCCAGTTTTATGATATCGCCGTCTTTATAGCCCGCTTTTTCAGGGAGGCATTCCGGCCTCCTATTGAATGGGGCGAGTTTGTGCGGCAATGTTACCAGGTGGGGTATAAGTCGCTGGCCCTTGTTACGGTAACGGGGTTTATCACCGGCGTGGTGTTTACGGAGCAATCCCGTCCTACTTTATCGGAATTTGGGGTTACGGCGTGGCTGCCGTCGCTGGTGGCTATTGCGGTGGTGAGAGCGCTGGCGCCACTGATCGCAGCGCTGATCTGTGCGGGTAAGGTGGGCTCCAGCATCGGTGCGGAGCTGGGTTCCATGAAAGTAACAGAACAGATTGATGCGATGGAGGTATCCGCGATTAACCCTTTCCGTTACCTGGTGGTGACCCGTGTAATTGCCATGACGGTTTGTTTGCCATTGCTCATGTTTTATAATGCCCTCATTGGTTGCCTGGGTTCTTATTTTGATGTACATGCCCATGAACAAACCAGCCTGGTGTCATTTTTTGATAATGCCTTTGCACAGATCACGTTCCTCGATTATACCACGGCGCTTACCAAAGCTATCCTGTACGGGTTTACCATTGGCATTGTGAGTTGCTACCAGGGCTTTAATGCAAGCCAGGGCACTACGGGCGTGGGTAAAGCGGCGAATGTGTCGGTGATTGTATCCATGTTCCTGATATTTATAGAAGAAGTAATTATTGTTCACGTGTTTAATTCCATCCGCTAGTCATGAAAACAAATGGTCACCAGATAGATATGAATGAAACCGTGATCAGTATCCGGAACCTTTATAAGTCGTTTGGGCAGAAGCATGTATTACAGGGAATAGACCTCGATCTTCATAAAGGCGAAAATGTGGTAGTGCTGGGTCGGTCCGGTACCGGTAAATCGGTGCTGATAAAAATTATCATCGGACTGTTGAAGCCGGATGCCGGTACGGTAAATGTATTGGGAGAAGAGGTGGATCAGCTCAAAGATGCCGCCCTGCGCGCATTGCGGCTGAAGGTAGGGTTCTCTTTTCAAAGCAGCGCCCTGTACGATAGTATGACAGTAGGGGAAAACCTGGCCTTCCCATTGAAACGTAACCAGCGGGACATGACCAAAGACCAGATCCGGAAAACGATCGACATTGTACTGGAAGCCATCGGGTTACCGGAAACCATCAACCAGATGCCGTCGGAGCTATCGGGTGGCCAGAAGAAAAGAATAGGCATTGGCCGTACCCTCATCCTGCGGCCGGAAATTATGCTGTATGATGAGCCCACTGCCGGTTTGGATCCTATCACCAGTATGGAACTGAATAAACTGATCATCGCAGTACAGGAAAGGTTCAATACGAGTTCTATTATCATCACCCATGATCTTACCTGCGCCAAGGAAGTGGGCGACCGGGTAGCAGTAATGGATGAAGGAAAATTTATACGACAGGGAAGTTTTGAAGAAGTATTTAACGAGAAGGAAGGACTTATTAAAAGTTTTTACGACTATAATTTTATACAGTAAGTTATGGAAGGAGGAAAAAAACGCGCAGTCATCGTAGGCATCTTTGTATTCGTGGGCCTGGTCATCTTTGTTACGGCCATCATGATGCTGGGCAAGCAGCAGAAACTATTCAGTAAGTCCATCCAGGTGAAGGCTTATTTTAAAGATGTAAACGGTTTATCCGTAGGCCGCAATATCCTGTACTCCGGTGTAAAGATCGGTACGGTGAAGAAGATCAGTTTTGTGAGAACCAACCAGATCCTGGTATTAATGAATATTGATGAAAGCTCGCAGGAGTTTATCCATAAAGATGTAGAGGCCCGTATCAGCTCCGAAGGTTTGATGGGGAATAAAATAGTGATGCTGTCCGGCGGTACGCCCAATATGCCGGTAATAGAAAACGGCGATCAGCTGCATGTAGTCAGCGGGTTAAGCACCGAAGAAATTATGAGCACTCTCCAGGTAAACAATAAAAGCCTGGTGGAGATCACCGACAACCTGAAAGTGATCACCAAAGGGATTGTAGATGGAAAAGGTACTTTAGGAAGATTGCTTACCGAGGATACAATCTACAAAGATCTCAATACCACGATGGCCGGCCTGAATGATGCGGTGGTGAATACCCGCCGGCTCACGGGTGCTTTATCATTGTATGCTGCCAAATTGCAAACCAAAGGCGTATTGTCCAACGACCTGGTAACGGATACGCTGGTATTTGCAAAACTTCGTACAGCCGTTACCGAAATGAACAGCGCTGCGCTCAACGCCAACCAAACCGTGCAGGAGTTGCGGCAGGCCAGTGCAGGGTTGCGGGCCAACCTGGATGATCCGGAAGCGCCGGTGGGCATGCTTTTAAAGGATACCCTGCTGGCGGATGCATTTAAAGAAACGATCTATAACCTCGAAAGCGGTACCCAGAAACTGGATACTAATATGCTGGCGTTGCGGAATAATTTCCTGTTCCGCGGCTACTTCCGGAAACAGGCGAAGCGGGAAAGGAAAGCACAAAAAGAAAAGGAAAAAGCGGAGCGTCAGGCGCAGAAGTAACAGTTTTATATCAAAGCGTTTCTGCTAATGTCCTTTTTCGGAGAATGCTGTAATAGGCGTGAGGTCCACCTTGCGGAACTCCACTTCCGAACCTTCTGCCTGGAGCGCAATTTGCCCTTTGCTGGCTGTGGCGTTGGTGCCGTAATTAACAAGGTCGCCGTTTACCCATACCTTTATGGCGTTGCCTACGCATTCCACGATCATCGTATTCCATTTTTTCAGCGGTTTTTCGGAACCATCAGTGAGATTGATGATGCGGCGTTTTTTGCCATCTACGGCGCCCCATTCATTTTTCGGTCCCCTGCGTTTTTCCATATCCGGAACAGTGATATCTTCCCCTATGCACCAGAAATCCCCCGCATCGTTATGTTGCAATTGCACTTCAATGGACTTAGGGAACATATCATATAATACCCGTGGGGTAGAAGCGAATACCAGTACGCCGCAGTTGCCTGGTTTGGCCGGGAAACGGTATTGTACTTCCAGGCGGAAGTTCTCGTAACTGGCGTCGGTAATGATGTGGCCCTGTGGATTGGCCAGGCTTACAAAAACGCCGTTCCTTACAATGAAAGGGCTTTTCACGTTGGGATCTTTGTCCATCGCGGGAACGTCGATATGCCATCCGCTGAGATCCTTAAAGTTAAACAGGCTGCGCGTTTGTGCGTGTACGTTGGCAATGCCGCCCAGCAAAGCGGCGGCTGTGAGGGCGGAGAAAAGATATTTCTTCATAAACTAAATATAATAAATTCTGCGGATGTTGTCTTTTTCAGGATTAACCTGATTATACTGATTACTTTGATTTTACTTTTTTGATTTTATAAGGATTAAAAAAATTGGGAGATATAAGCCAATATCCGCTTATATCTCCCAAAATCATTTTAAATCAAAAGTGATCAGATCCCTGAATCAGTATAATCAGGTTAATCCTGAAAAAGACAAAACCCGCTTAGTTCAGCACTAATTCCACCACGGGAATTTCCATATCAGGTTGTTTCTCCGGCAGGTTTAATATGATGTTGTTGCCGTCAGTAGTGAATTTCACTTCTGAGTTGTCGTGCAGCAGCTGGGCATACTTTATTTTGCCTTTGTATTGCGGCAGTTGCAGGCGGTTGTTGTATTCCAGCAGGTGTACGTACAATCTTTTGGTGGTGGGATTGTAGGTGAGCATGGTGTTTTTAGGTACCTCGAAACTCTCCGGTGCATAGGTGCAGCCGTAAATGGATTCGCTGTTGCCTTTCATCCAGTCGCCGATATTGCCGAGGGCACTTTGTGCGCGGTAGTCGAACAGGCCGCGGGCGGTGGGGCCTACGTTCAGGATAAGGTTACCGCCTTTGCTTACGGAGCCGATGAGAAGTTCCAGCAGCTGGTGCGTGCTTTTCCAGGAGTTTTCATCGCGGTAGTAGCCCCATGATCCGGAGAAGGTCTGACAGGTTTCCCATGTTTTGCCGCGGTATTGCGCCAGTTCTTCCACTTTCACCTGTTCGGGGGTGAGGAAGTCGGCGCCATCTTCGTATTCCTCGAGGTTGAGGCGGTTGTCCACGATGATGCCGGGCTGCAGTTTGCGGATCATTTTCAGGAGGTTCACGGCATCCCAGTCGTCTTTACCTTTTCCGTTTTTGCCGGGGTAGGAGAAGTCGAGCCAGAGGATATCAATTTTACCGTATTGGGTAAGCAGCTCCGTGATCTGGTTGCGGAGATACTGCCGGTATTTGTTCATGTCCCTGCCTTTGTTGAGCCGTGCGTAGGTGCTGTCGGCGCCGTTCTCTACCCGTTGCGGGTGTACGCCATCGATGGTGAAATCAGGATGGTGCCAGTCGATCAGCGAGTAGTAGAACCCTACTTTGATACCTTCTGCGCGGAAGGCATTTACAAATTCCCGTACCAGGTCGCGGTGGGCTTTGGTGTTGGTGGCTTTGTAATCGGTGTACCTGGAGTCAAACAAGCAAAAGCCTTCATGATGTTTGGTTGTGAGTACGGCGTACTTCATTCCCGCGGCCTTTGCCTGTTTTGCCCAGGACTTCGGATCAAACTGGTTGGGGTTAAATAAGTCGAAATAAGTTTGGTATTGTTCATTGGTGAGCCGTTCGTTATGTTTCACCCATTCGTGGCGTGCGGGCAGTGCATACAGGCCCCAGTGGATGAACATGCCGAAGCGGTCGTGTGTCCACCAGGCCATGCGTTTTTCTTTCTGGGCCGGTGTTTCCTGTCCGATCATTTTTTTCTCCTGCGCCTGCAGCGCGATGAGCGGGCTGCATAACAGCAGGATGATCCCTAATTTCCTAAGTGGTTTGTTCATGATGCAATTGCTATTTATCTCTGATCAGTAATACTTTGCTTATACGGATGGTTTGTTCCGAGGGATTGGTAAAGGTGCCGGTGAATCCCACGGTAACGGTAGCCGGCGCTGCGAGCGTAAATGCGGCGGAGGCGTATTTATTATTATTGTTTACAAACCTTGCGGCGCCCAATGCAGTATTTACCTGGTCTACATCGGGGAGGGCGTTGCCTGCGGCCACCAGCAGCCAGGTATTTTCCAGGGTGTTATCAATATTGGAGGCTTCTGCTTCAAAGCGGTATTCGCCTGCGGGCAGGGCAAAGGTCTGGTAGATCTTTCCGTTGGTGATAGGGCCGTTGCCCCAGATCCACATGGTGAGCCGGCCGTTGCCATCAATATTATCGTAGGTACCGTTTTTGGATGCTTCGGTGTTGTATTGCCAGTCTTTCACCTGTCCGAAGCGGCCACTAAAAGGTTTGGTATCATCGAGCACAAAAGGACTTCCCGGGTTACGTATATACGTTTGCGTGATATCTTCCTTTACGCCTTTTGTTTCGTAGGGGGTATGAAAGGTATCTACTGCAAGTTTATCCGGCATGTACAGGGTACGGTAGCGGAAGCTGCTCATAGAAAGATAATTATTAAGCACGGTTACCTGGCTTTCTGCTTCTGCGGCGATAATGGTGTCGTGCGCCACGTTGTCGCTGGTGGTGTATTGCAGCTGCATACCAATGATACCACCAGTGGTATCGATGTTGGTCCAGGTTATTTCCGCATTACCGTCTTTCATTTCTGCGTTGCTGAAAGCCCTGGTCAGCAGGGCTTCTTCATAAAAACTACCATATACAAAACCGGTTGCCTCTGATCTTACGGAAGTGTTACCATCGCGGTCGTAGTTATACACTTCAAAAGTATAGGCCCGCTCTTCGAGGTTGCTGATAAAGTAACGGATGGTATCCACGCCGCTGGTGCGTTTAATATCGAGCATAGCGGAGTCCTTGTGGTTGTTCCAGTAAATTTTGGCGCGACTGATCTTTGGATCGGAGATCAGCAACCAGGATAGCTGTACGCGGTTACGGCCGGCGTGAACCAGGAGTGAATCTGCTTTACCGGTGTATAATATTTCGCCGTTGCCCAGGTATTTTTTATAGTCGCTTTGTTTGGTGCAGGCGCTGATGGTTGTCAGCAGTACACTATATAATATGATAGAATGAAGGATGCGCATAAATTTTGTTTTTGGTAAGATGATCATCATTTGTCGTTACCCCAGAACTTCATTTCCTGGATATTGGCGGCGTATCCGCCATCGGTCCAGGTGCGGAGTATTTTTACGCGGATATACCTTACACGTGGAGCGTCCAGTGGTACGGTCATTTGTTCGCCGGCGATGCTGGCATCTATGTCGTCCTGTGTTTTTTGTCCTACGGGAAGGCCGGAAGGCTTGATCACAGTATGTTCCACGAGGCGGGTCCAGCTGTCCCAGCTGCCATCGGAGGCGGGATTGGTGGAGCCCCATATTTCAAACTTGCGGACATTGTTCTGCAGGTAGATCCATTCATTGGGACGTTGCCACAGGGTAATGCGGCTCAGTTGCGCCGTTACGCCGAGGTCGAAAGTGATAGACATGGGCATGCCATCGAGTTTATCTGCGGAGTGCCACAAGGTTCCGTTCCACAGGTTGGGGATAGGCAGGCCCCAGCCGTAGTCCACATCTCCCGGTAATTTCACTTCCCTGAAATTCGCTTTGTCCAGCAGTTTTTCAAAGATGGGCGTCAGTTCCTGTATGAGGGTATCTGACTGATTACCCCACCTGTCTCTTACAAAAAATCCAAACTTTCTTTTTTCTGCGGCAAAGCCCCTGATGGAATAGTTGCCGCCTTCCAGTTTGGTATAATGAACATCAGACGAGGTAAATGCACCTAAGGAATCGGTGGTGAGGGTAACGATGGCAATATCTGCTTTGGTATCGTTTTTAAAGGTGAGGTTGATACCGCCAAAGTCTGCTTTTACTTCCAGCGATTTGCGTACAATCAGCATGGGCGGCGACAGCGGCTTGATGGTGGTCTTTACGGCATCGGAAGCTGTTTCATTACGACTTACCACGTACAGCGAAATTTCGTGTGTGGCAGAATCGCCAAAGCCATCTACCACGAGGAAATTATTATAGTAAGATGATCTTATTTCCCTTTTCTCTCCCGGCCTGATGTCATACACGGCCTTTACATACAGGATATCCTTGTTATCGGGCAGGCTGTAGGTAATTTTTGCGGCGCCCGGCAAATTTGTAACGCTGAGATTTGTCACTACATCAGGTTTTTCGCCGGAGGTATTTACCGGCTGATGTGTTTCTTTCTTGCAGGCGGCTGTCAGCAGTAAGCAGGCAAGCGGCAGGATATATTTAAAGTGGTTCATGTTGTGTGCGTTTTAAATAAATGAAAGGTTACCATCCAAAGCCCTGCACCAGTTTCGGATTGTTGAGCAGGTCCCAGTTTTCCAGCGGCCAGAGGTAGTTGCGGGTCTGGAATGTTTGCCGGTAGAGGGTTCTGACGCGGTAGTAGAAAATAGGGTCCGACTGGTCCACATCCCAACCGGTAACAGGTTTGTTCAGTTCTTCCATACTTTTTTTCCAGCGGCGGAGATCCCAGAAGCGGGCGCCTTCCATTGCGAGTTCTATTAATCTTTCCTGCTGAATGATCTGGCGAAATCCTTCTTTGGTCTGGTATTTTCCGGGCTGCCGGGAGTAGGCGGTCCATGCGGCTTGTACGCCTTGCAATCCTGCGCGGGCGCGTACTTTATCGATATAAGTGAATGCGGCGGGTTGCGGACCTGCTGATTCATTCAATGCTTCTGCGTAAAGCAGGTACAGGTCGGCGAGCCGCATTTCCGGCCAGGGGTGCGTTTCTACAAAGAGGCCTTGTCCTTCGAGGATTTCACTTTTCCAATTCACCAGTTTCTTTGCGAAGTAGCCGGTAACGTTATTATCGTAGATATTTTTGCGGGTTTGCCACTGACCTGCTTTGGATTCAATGTGGAACATTTTCTTCTGCATCATCCATATGGCGCCGTCGAATGCGAGGTCGGCGTAGAAGCGTGGCTCGCGGTTGAAGTGCATGGCTGCGGTGGTGTATCCTTCCTGTATGAGCTCTCCTTCTGCTTTCACCGCAGTTCTGAGTTTCATGCGGCCGGCGTAATCGAAGGTTTTGTCTTCGCTCATAGGCACGCCTTTGTCTGTATAAAACAGCTCTGCAATTTTCATTGTAGGCGCCAGGCTGCCCAGTACCGATTCATTGCCTATGCGGGCAGGATCGAGGCGGGGCATGGCCTGCCGTTGTATTTCGTAGGTGCTTACACTGGGATTGGCCCAGATGATTTCCGGGTTCCATTGTTCGCAGGTGCTGTTGCGGATAGACATCTGCCGGGTGAGTGTATCCGACAACGTTACCCCAAGCTGGCTGAAGGTGTAGAGCAGCATGTCGGTGCTTTCGCATGCGTCGATGGCTGCTTTGCAGGCATCAGCGGCAACTTTCCATTTGTTGGCATCGTAGGCGGTATTGAAAAGGGGAGCGCCGTCCGGATTTTTGAAAGCGGTGTAATCGGTGTTGCCGTTGTACAGCGGACTGGCAGCGGTTACCAATACACGCGCTTTAATGGCGAGTGCAATCGGTTTGGTGATGCGTCCGAGTTCTGTAGAGCGGTCTGCAATGATTTCCGGTAATCCTGCTGCGGCAGTGTCCAGCAGGTGAGAGATGTAGCTGAATACCGTATCCACATGTTCGCGTGGCACTTTGGTTTCTTCCGCGGTGCTGGAAATGGGGAGGTTGTACCGGATCACGGGAACGGGGCCGTACTGGCGAAGCAACAGCCAGTGATAATATGCTTTGAGAAAAATCACTTCTGCACTCCAGCGGTTTACTTCGCTCTGGCGCATGTCTACCACTTTATGGATATTTTCCAGGAAGATGTTACAATCGCGCAGCGCCCTGTAGTACCCGCCCCAGTTAGACATATACACGTTGTTGGCGCTCTGGAAACCCTGTGCTACCTGCCAGGGTGTTTCGCTGGTGCTGTACGGGCGTACCATCCAGAACTCATCGCCGGCCACGAGGGCGGGATTAGTGGAAAGGTCCGCGCTGTTGGGAAGATAAGAGTAACAGGTAAACAGGTACTTTTCTGCTTCTGCGCGCATGGTAAAAGCATTGTCGATGGTGGCCACATTATCCGGCACTACATCGAGGAATTTTTTACAGGAAGCGGCAGATAGCAGGAGTATGCATAGCCCGCACCATTGCAGGTAGCGGCGTATATTGAGCGTATTGGTATGTTTCATATTTGCACAGTTAAACGGTGAATCAAAGTCCCAGGGTTATTCCCATATTGATAACCCTTTGTACCGGGTAGCCAAGTCCGTTGCCTCCCATTTCAGGATCCCAGGTTTTAAATTTGCTGATCGCAAAAAGATTGGAGGCATTGGCGTAGATGCGTGCGTTGGTCATGCGTACACGATCCAGCAGCCTTTTGGGAAAAGTGTATCCCATTTCGAGCGACTTTAACCGGAGGAAGTCGCCGCTGCGCATCCACCAGGTGGACGTTTGATTGTTGTTGTTCACAAAGTAATCGCTGAGGCGTGGCCACATCGCATAGAGGTTGCGGTTACTTTCGCTCCAGTGATCATCTGCAATGGCTTGTAACAGGCCATGTTGCCCGCCTCCGTTGAGTACGAACGGTGAAATTTCGTAGGAGCTGATAAAGAAGGAAGAACGCGCAGAGCCCTGGAAGAAAAAGCTAAGATCCAGTTGTTTGTAGCCAAAAGAAAACCCGAAGCCGTAAGTGATTTCCGGTGTGGTGGGTAACCCGATGGGTACGGCATCGGAGGCGTTGATTTGCCCGTCGCCGTTTACATCATGGTATTTGATATCTCCGCCCATTACTGCCTGTCCCCAGTTCTGGTAGGCGGAATTGGCTACTTCCTGTTCATCTACAAATAATCTTTCTGCGATATAGCCCCAGGCTTGGGAAAGTGGTTGTCCTACGCGGGAGCGGTATGCTTCGGGGTAAATGGGTTCTTCATTTACCAGCAGTTTACTGGTGGCGTAGGTGAAGTTGCCGCGGAACTGTACGAAGGAATTGTTGTTGAAGCTTTTCGTATAGTCGACGGAGAGATCCACGCCTTTACCGGAGGCTTCGCCTACGTTGGCCTGTGTGGCGGCATTCAGCCCCATTGTGCTGGGAATGGTGCTGCGTGTCATGAGGATATTTTTCCGGTGTTCCTGGTACACATCCAACGTGATGTTCATGGCGTTGAAGAGGCCGAGTTCCATACCGAGATTTGTTTTGTATGATTTTTCCCAGGTGATGTCGCGGTTTTCGTAACGGTTCACGGATACGCCATCGCGGTAGTAGCTTCTTCTTTCTCCGAAGAAGGCGCCTTTGCTATTGTCGTTCATATTTACTTCCGACAGGTAGAAGAAGCGGTCGTTTTCATTTCCGATCTGGTCGTTACCTACCAGTCCGTAGGTAGCGCGGAGTTTCAGTTTATCTATTTTTTTGGAGCACGGTTTAAAGAAGGCTTCGTTCTGGAGGTTCCAGGCGATACCGGCGGAGGGGAAAAATCCGAAGCGGTGGTTGCTGGCAAACCTTTCAGAGCCGTTGTATCCAAAATTAAATTCCGCGAGATAGCGGCTGTCGTAGTCGTACGTAAACCTGCCGGATACGCCCTGGTTGCGGTGTGGCAGGGATGTTTGCAGCGAGCCGGCGTTTGCGGTAAGGTAGTTGCGTACCAGGCCGATGAGCATACCGGACACGTTGTGTACTTTATTGAACTGCTGGTTGTAGTTCACCGCGGCTTCCATGTATGCGGTGGTGTTGAGTACTTTATTGCCGGGTTCATAGCCCAGGTATTCGGTACCATTGGTATTGAGCGAAGTGAGTACCGGTTCTTTGGTGAACTGGTCATACTTCATGGTATAAAAATAAGGCGTGTACCTGCGTGTAACATCGAAATAGGAGTAGCGTTCTGTGTAACCCATGAGCCGGGCGGTGAGTCCGGGCAGCAGGAATTTGAAATCCTGTTTCAGTTCCAGCTGCACCAGCAGGGTAGAGGTATTGTATTGCTGATAGCCGGAAACGGAGTTGGCGTAAGGGTTGTTATAGAGGTTGCCTCCGTTGCCGGGCAGGCTGTTAAAGCCTGGTTTCACCGCGTTACCAAACAATGGATGTTTCAGTTCCGGTGCATAGCTGGCGGGATAAACAGCGGGGAACATCACGGGATTGGCCCACACGGTTTGTGAAAAGAGGCCGGCGCCGCCGCCTACTGGTCCGTTATAATCGTCGAACTGGCCGTAGGTACGTACAATTGCCTGCGAAGTGGGGGTGAGGTTGATGTTTACGTTAGAGCGCAGCGAATAATTTTTTAGTTTGATGTTACTGTTGAAGTTATTCCGCTGATCTACGTTCAGTACGCCGTTGTCTACATTATAAGTACCTGCAATATAGAACTGGGCTACTTTTCCACCGCCTTTCAGGTTGAAGTTGGTGCGCTGGTTTACGGTGTAGTCTTTGATCAGTTGTTCGATCCAGTTATTATTCGGATACAGCAGCGGATCATCGCCGGCGGCGGTATGATCTATTTTCGACTGGGAGTATTGTACATCCTGCAGCGGGAACCTGGTAAGCACGGCTTCATTGGCCAGCTTCATATAGGTGATGTTGTCTGCAAATTTGAAGTTGCGGGTATTGCTGGAGATGGAGTTTTCGAAGCGTACATTAAAAGATGTTTTTGCTTCCACGCCGGATTTGGTTGTTACCAATACCACGCCGTTGGCGCCCCTGGCGCCGTAGAGGGATGATGCGGTGGCATCTTTCAGGATAGAAAAACCGGCGATATCATCCGGCTGCAGGCGGGCGAGGTCGTTGGTGCTGGATTCCATACCATCGATGAGGATGAGTGGATCTACTTTACCGGTTCCGAAAGTGGTGATACCGCGTATAAAGAAGCTGGCATTATCCCTGCCGGGTTCCCCGCTGCGCTGGTAGGAGATTACACCCGACAGGCGGCCGGCGAGCATGGTAGTAAGGTTGCTGGTGGGGCCTTTCAGCTCTTTTGGATTGATGCTGGTAACCGCACTCACCATGCTGGTTTTTTTCTGGGTGCCATAGGCTACCACTACCACTTCTCCTACATCCGATACTTTTTGCTGCATCGTTATCTTCAGAAGTTTGTCGTTTTTCACCTGTACGGCCTGTGGCAGCATACCGATCATGGTGAAGAGGAGGCTGTCGCCTACATTGGCTTCTATGGTGAAGATGCCGAGTTCGTCGGTGAGGGCGTTGGTACGGGATGTTTTATTTACAACGGACACGCCTACCATAGGGGTGCCGTTGCTTTCCGTTACCTGTCCTTTTATTTTTATACGCACCACGCCGGTAGGAACGGTGGAGGCGATGAGCGTTTTCTTTTTAAGGATAATTGTTTTTTTAACGATGGTCCAGGTAAGTGGCTGGTCCCGGAAGATATCGTCCAGCAAGCGTTCCAGCGGAACGTTTTCCAGCGAGCAGTTAACCGGTCTGGCGTTTTCCACCATTTGGAGGTCAAACACAAATACATACCCGGTTTGTTTCCTGATTGATTTAATCACTTCCGTGAGCGGGGCTGCTTTTACGTGGAGCGTAACGGGCTGCGCATAGCCGGTGGCGTGAGCCTGCAGAACGGCGGCGAGCAGCAGTAGAAAGGTGAGTTTCATAAAGCATAATAGTTTTTGGTTTGATGAAACATGCCACCGGTTATGGCGGACTTTCAGAGAAGTTTGCATCATTTTTTACTGCGATTTAGCATGTTATTAAGGTTGATGATGGAACAGGAACATAAGGGCATAGCTACGCCGGTGCGTACTGGCCGCTGCTGCTTATTCACTGTCGGTAAAAGCTTTGAATGTTAAGCTGTTGCTGATTTTGGCTGACTTATTTCTTTTTTCATAACTAAAAAAATGCGCGTGGTTTTTACGGACTTACTGTTATTGTTTTATCGTTGATGTTGAAATGAATACTACCTGTTAATTCCAGTTGTTGCAAAATATCTTTCAGGCTGTCGTGCCGGGAAAAGGTACCGGCGAAAGCTTTATTTGTCAGCTCGCCTTCATAAACAAACTGTACATCGTACCAGCGGGCCAGTTCGCGCATAATACTTTTGATATTGCCATTAAATTCAAAGCGGCCTTCTTTCCAGGCGATGGCTGCATCTACATCGGCGTTGCTGATGCTGATACCATTATGTTCGCGGTTTACAAGCGCCTGCTGGCCTGGTTTCATTTGCCGTACCGTGTTTCCGCTGATGATGTTTACGGCTCCTTCCAGCAGGGAGGTGCAGATATTTTGTTCTTCTTCATATGCCATCACATTAAAATGGGTACCGAGTACCGCTATTTTCATGGTGTTGGCTTTTACAATAAAAGGCTGACTGGCCTGTTGCGCTATTTCAAAATATACTTCTCCCTGGATGGTTACTTCGCGGGTGCTGTCGGTGAATGCGGTGGGGAAACGGATGGAGGAAGCGGCATTGAGCCATGCTTTGGTACCATCGGGTAATACCAGCTGGTAGGTACCACCTTTATTGGTATAAAGCGTATTGATGGTGGGGGTGATGGTATTGTTGCTGTTATACGAAAGCGTGTTGCCTTTACGGGCAACGGATACGCCGGTTTGTACATCTACTTCCGCATCTTTATGTTGTTCCAGGTCGATCACTGCGCCATCGCCGCGTACCAGGCGGGCGTGTTCTTCTTTACGGGCGGGGGCGTGGTTGCTGGCCACAGGCCTGTTAACGGCGCTGGTTTTTACATATAATTTATAGCCTGCCAGCGCGAGTACGCCGAGTACACAGGCTGCTATGGCTGCGCGTTTCCATACCGGCATAACGCGGATAGGCGCGGGCTGTGGTTCGCTGTTTTTTGTTTCCATGATCTGTTGCAGCATGTTGGCAGCGGTGTCGTCCGGCATGGCGCCGGCGTCGTCATCTGCGTGCAGCAGCAGTTCGTCGAGCAGGTGTTTCAGTTCTTCGTCATGTGTTGACTGTTCCATCAGGAGCATAAACTCCTGTTGTTCTTCCGGGGTGCATTGCCGGGTGTAGTAACGATCAAACAGGTATCTGAATCGGGATACTGTCATGAATAGCGATTTGATTAAGGAGACTATAAAAAGAAGCACATGGGTTAGTGCCCGGGGAAATTTTTTTTAACTGCACATCCATAACAGGATCAGGAATGTGTTGAGGTCCATGCGGGTGAGGCAAAAGGCGCGGATAGAGCGCATGGCGTTGGCCAGGTGTACTTTAATGGTTTCGGGGCTCAGCTGGAGGCGGTCGGCGATTTCATTTCTTTTCAGTCCTTCTTCCTTGCTGAGTTTATAGATCAGTTCCTGCTGGGGCGGCAGCTGGGCAATAGCATGCTGGAGGATCTGTTCATATTCCTTGTGGATGATGTGGGCATCCCTTACCTCCTGCACCATAGTGGCCGACAGTTCTGATTCCATGAGTTGTTCACGGGCCAGCAGCTTCAGCGAGGTGAAAATATGATTGCGGGTAGTAGTAAAGAGGTATGCTTTGAAGTGACTGATTTCATGGAGTTCATAGCGCTTCAGCCACATCTTCATAAAAACATCCTGTACAATATCCTCGGCCTGTGAGGCAGAGTTGAGCAGGCGGAAAGCAATAGCGTATATGCGGTGACGGTAGTGATGGAATACCCCCGCAAAGGCATGATCGTTGCCTTGAGCGAGGCTCAACAAAAGCTCCCTTTCATTGTAGGTGTTAATTTCCATACGTGGTTACAAGTACACCCAAATTACTTGATTTACAGATAGCTTGTTAACGGTAAATTCGCCGCGATTAATAGTATTTTAGCTTTTAGTAAATGCAGCGGGGAGTTGGTCCACTGCATTTACTAAAAATTTTATTAAGTTACATGCCTCCGCCGGTGCCTACTTTATAGTTTTCGAGTTTTTCTTTGATGTTTTGCAATCTTTCGTAATCCGTAATATTGATCGGGCCAGTATAAATATTACTCTGCAGCTTACGGGGCGGATATTTTACATAAGTTTTCATAAACACACTGATTTCATCCTGAATGTTTGGAAGGAACCATGTTTTTTCTGTAAAGTTGTTCATGAACAGATCATATCTTTCCTGCGGATCCTGCCAGAGGTCAAAGATCTGTGAGGCAGTGGCCACATATTTTTCTTCGCCTTTCCATCCGAGGTTGGCATCTACTGCGAGGCCGCCGGTAGCCATGCCGCCATCTCCCCTTAAGTTGAACACTGCTTTAAATTGATCGATGCGTACAGCGCCGGGAGAGAGTTCGTTTTCTGTGAAGTACATCCAGGTATGCCGTTTTGATTTGCCGGTACCTTTTAATACCATCGACATATCGTAGCTATCGAAGATGATAGGTTTTCCGCCACGGTCGTTTTGAGGAAGCTCAACGCCAGCCAGTGCAGCGAAGGTGGCCATAAAATCGAGCGAGCCGAGGATGTCGTGATTCTGGCTGCCTGCCTTGATGGTACCGGGCCACCACATGATAGTGGGGATGCGGTTGCCGCCTTCCCTTACTGTACCTTTGGTGCCGCGGAAAGGTGTATAACCGCAGTCGGGGTACACATCCTGCCAGGTGCCGTTATCTACTGTGTAAATCACGAGCGTATTTTCAGCAATGCCCAGGCTGCGGATTTTATCCATGATCTGACCTACGCGGGTGTCCAGTTCTACCACGCAGTCGGCATATTTATTTTTCCCAGTCGATTTATTTACAAAGTCCGGGTGCGGCAGGTTAGGCTGGTGGTTTTTAGCGAAGCACACCTCCATAAAAAATGGCTTGTCGCCTTTGGCTGCCTGTTCCAGCCATTTAATAGATTCATTTTCGGTAGTTTCATCGAGATAGGGAATTACAGCGCCATCAATTTTCTTCACTTCGCGGAAGCCTTTGCCGGCTTCGCCTTCCATTGCCCCTTTGGTACCTTTGGCCCAGCGTTCCCGTAAGGAAGGAGGCATGTCCGCATTCCATTTGGGATCCGCATAAGTATAGGCGTTGAGGTGATAGAGGGTTACATTTTTCATTACATCAAACCCGTGATTAATAGGCATGGCATAATCTGCTTCCCCGAGATGCCACTTGCCTGCAAAGAAAGTGGCGTACCCGGCGGTTTTCAGTACAGACGCCAGCGTCCATTCTTCTTTGGGTAGCCCGCCGCCATCGCCGGGGAAGGCAACGGTAGTCATGCCGCTCCTGTTGGGAATACGGCCTGTGATAGCTGCCGCCCTGCCGGGAGTACAGCTGGGCTGACCATAAAAGTCCCAGAACAGCATACCTTCCCGGGCCATCTGGTCGAATGCGGGCGTAGGCGCTCCGCGACCCTCACCGCCGCCATAGGGTCCAAGATCGCCCCAGCCGGTATCGTCGGACATGAGGATAATAATGTTTGGTTTCTTTTGTGCGGTGGCGGACTGCTGCCAGCCGGCCAGCAACATACATAACAGCATTAACATTGTACGCTTCATACTACGGTTATTTTGGGTGTTTGAAATTGAAACCGGTGAAGACTGCTGTTTTATGCCAGGAAGGAAAAATGAACGAGGGATATAATATAATTGGAAACACCGGTAATGCCGATATGGTTCATTTTGCAGAGAAGATTTAAGATTCCCCGCGGAAAGATGATGTTGGCGCCGGTCACCGCCTGCTATTCCTAAATGATTTAAATTAGCGGTTTAATATTATATAAGGACGATTAAATGTGACCAGGATTTATGGAAATAGCAAACGAAGCAACATACCAGGCCGCTGCCAAGGTGGCCGGAACAATAGAAGCACATTTTAAGAAACATCTCTGCGCCGCGAAAGAGAACGGGGAGGATGATCTCGCCACAGTGCCGGCTGCCCGGCAGGTGGAAAAGATTATTGACGTAGCCTTTTGGGCCAGCCTCCGCAAGGAAGAAGGGAATGCCATCCGGATTTCCCTGGCGTTTTTGCCTCCTGTACAGGCGGGCAAGCCCCTGCTTTTTGAGAAACCCCTGCTGCTTACGCCGCAGTTGCTCACCAAACTGGCGCCGGGCGTGGAACGCCCCGGTATTCATATTGGTGTATGGCCTGTGGGCGACGAGCTGTATGTATGGGGCACTACTATAAAACTACCCAACCTCTGCTTTGTACTGGACGTATCGGAGCCGGGGCTGCTGGTGGTAAAACACCGCCGCGCCGCCGGATTGGGTAAATTTACCAATGTGGCCATGCTGCGCGGCGACCAGGTGAAGGTGGTGAATGAAGACAGTGGAACATTGCCTGATAGTCCGCCTATCCTGAAATCCTTACTGGGGTTAACGCCTTCCTGTTTGTGGAACAACAGCGTAAATGTGTTGATACAAATAGCCGTGTCTATGCGGGCGCACAAGCGGGGCGGTATTTTACTGGTAACGCCCTCCAACAGCGACGCCTGGCGCGAATCCATTATTCACCCGCTTCAATATCCCATCAACCCGGCCTTTTCCGGGGTGGCGGACCTGTTGCGGTATGATGGCAAAAGCGTAACCGAAATCTTCTGGCAGAATGCGCTCCGCCGCGAAGTGGAGAACATCACCGGGCTTACTGCTGTAGATGGCGCTACTATTGTAAACGATCAGCAGGAGTTGCTGGCTTTTGGCGCGAAGATCACCCGCGCCAAAGATGCGTGGCCGATCGATAAAGTATTGCTGGCCGAGCCGATAGAAGGCGGCGTGCCTACGCTGATCCATCCGTCTGCCATCGGGGGAACGCGGCATTTATCTGCCGCCCAGTTTGTACACGACCAGCATGATTCGCAGGCGCTGGTAGCTTCGCAGGATGGGTACTTTACTATATTTTCCTGGTCCAATCACCAGCAGCTGGTACAGGCGCACCGGATCGATATCCTGCTGATATAACGGCGCTATTCCTTACTTTGCAGCCTCTTTATGCATAGATACTTCATTATTAACAAGCCTTTTGATATGGTGTCGCAGTTTGTCAGCTCTCACGATGTGAGGTTGCTGGGGGAACTGCCGTTTGAGTTCCCGGAAGGGACGCATGCTATTGGCCGGCTAGACAATCATTCCGAAGGGTTGCTGATATTAACCACCAATAAAAAGGTGACGCGGTTGCTGTTCCAGGGGAAGATGCCGCATGAGAGAACGTATCTCGTAAAAGTAAAAGGGGAGATGAGCGAAGCCACCCTGCAGCGTTTGAAAGAGGGCGTGCCTATTTGCGTGGGCGAAGGCGAGGAATATATTACCACGCCGTGCCGGGTGGAAATAGTGGAGCGCCCGGATGGATTGTTTGATCATCCGCGGGAGCTGCCTTTTAAAGTGCCGCATACCTGGCTGCTGATCACCTTAACTGAAGGGAAATTCCACCAGGTGCGTAAAATGGTGGGGGCGGTGAGTCACCGTTGCCAGCGGCTGATCCGCGTGTCTATCGAAAACCTGTTACTGGGAGATCTGCAACCCGGCGAAGTAAGGGAACTGCCCGAAGAAGAGTTTTTTCACCTGTTGAAAATAACAGATTACAACGATTAGCATCCGCAGCGGATTAATATAGCTGCATGATAAGCGAAGATCCCATTAGTTTACTGCAACGTTTCTTATTAGGTTTGCCGTTTGGACATCATGCTTTAACGAGATTTTTTATGAAGAAGATTTTCTTGCTTGCAGGGGCTTTGTGTTTACTGATGCAGGCTACCTTCGCGCAATCTGAGCGCTATCCCTTAATTCCTTATCCGCAGCAACTGGAGGCCAGGACCGGCTCATTTGTAATTACGCCTGCTACCAAACTGGTGTTGCCGGCTAACCGGACCGCCTTTACTACCGAAACGGCGCAACTGCAATCGTTGTTGACCCAGGCATTGGGCAAACCATTGCCCGTGACAAAGAAAGCCGTGAAAGGCGCCATTGTGCTGCAACAGAACACGGCGCTGGCAGGAGCGGAAGACTATACGATGGACGTAACCGCGCAGCAGTTGCTGATCACCGCCGGCACACTGGCAGGATTTTTCCGCGCTATTCAAACATTACGGCAGCTGATGCCGGCTGCTGTAGAAACAGCACCTGCGTTAAAAAGTATCGCCATTCCGGCTATGCTCCTGAAAGATCATCCGGCCTACGGCTGGCGTGGTATGCACCTGGATGTATCCCGTCATTTCTTCTCGGTTGATTATCTCAAAAAATTCATCGACTTACTGGCACTATATAAAATGAATAAGCTGCACCTGCACCTGACCGATGATCAGGGCTGGCGCATAGAAATAAAGAAGTACCCGTTGCTCACCTCACAGGGCGCCTGGAGGGAGTTTAACAACCAGGATTCTGTTTGTATGAAGATGGCTGTTAACAATCCTGACATGGCCATTGATACGCAGCACATTATTCATAAAGATGGTAAAACGCTGTATGGCGGCTTTTATACGCAGGAACAGATGAAGGGTATTATCCGCTATGCGGCCGACAGGCAGGTGGAAATTATTCCTGAAATAGACATGCCGGGTCATATGATGGCAGCTATCAGGGCGTATCCTTTTCTTGCCTGCAGCGGTGAAATTGGCTGGGGCAAGACTTTCTCCACGCCGATTTGTCCGTGTAACGAATCTACTTTTGCTTTTGCGGAAGATGTGTTTACAGAAATTGCCGCATTGTTTCCTTCCAAATATATTCACCTCGGTGCGGATGAAGTAGAGAAAACCAGCTGGGCTGCCTCTCCGCTGTGTGCCGAAGTGATGAAGGCCAATAACCTGAAAACGGTAGAAGAGCTGCAGAGTTATTTTGTAAAACGGATGGAGAAATTTTTCCACTCGAAAGGCAAGGTGCTGATTGGCTGGGATGAGATATTGGAAGGAGGTATCAGTCCTACGGCAGTGCTGATGTACTGGCGCGCCTGGGTGCCCGATGCTCCTGTAAAAGCAGCGCGACACGGCAACGCAGTGATCATGACGCCAGGCAATCCGCTGTATTTTGATGCTGTTCCCGATCGCAACTCCATTTATAATGTATATCATTTTCAGCCGGTGCCCAAAGGTTTAACGCCCGATGAGGCGAAGCACATTATGGGTGCGCAGGCGAATATCTGGACAGAATACATTCCTTCGGAGAAGCGCGCCGACTATATGTTTATGCCGCGCATGACCGCGCTGGCTGAAGTGTTGTGGACCAACCGCAACAACTACGACAGCTACCTGCAACGCCTGAACGAACAATACAAACGCCTGGATTTGCTGGGTGTACACTATCGCTTACCTGACCTGGATGGTTTTACAGAAGATAATGTATTTGTGGACCAGGTGACGCTGGAAGTAAAGAAGCCACTAACGGACATGGCTATCCGCTATACAACGGATGGTACTATTCCTGGTGAGCAGGCAGCCGTGTTACCGGACAACTATGTTATCCGTGAGCCGCAAACCATAAAGCTGGCGGCTTTCAGTCCGGCGGGCAACCGGGGCGATATTTACACCCTTCGTTACCGCAAAGAAGCCTACCGCAAAGCTACCGTGGTGAAAGATGCGCGGCCGGGTTTGAAGCTGGATTATTTTGAGGGCGCCTATAAAAGCGCTACCAAAATCAAGGAGCAGGCCGACAGCTCCATCCGTGTGAACAACGTTATCATTCCGGAAGGCATGGGTAAAGGCGGCGGTCCGTTTGGCGCAAGGGTGTATGGTTATATCAACGTACCGGCTACCGGCATCTACAGCTTTTACCTCACCGCAGATGATGGCGCCATATTATATATCGACGACCAGGAAGTGGTGAATAACGACGGCTGGCATGCGCCGTTGCAGAAAAGCGGGCAGGTAGCGCTGGAGAAAGGCTGGCATCCCATTAAAGCAGCGTTTGTAGAAGGCGGAGGCGGATACACGCTGAAGCTGGAATACAGCGTAAATGGCAGCAAGCTGCAACCCGTGCCGGACAGCTGGCTGGGAGCAGGGTTATAAAAAAGAGGTGTTTAAAAAATAAAGGAAGCGGGTAGCGGTAAGCTATCCGCTTCTTTACTTTTTGGGAAGTGGATTTTTTTGTTATTTTTGATACCATCTATGCGTATTATAAAAATATTCCTGTTCCTGTTAATCCTCGGTCAACCGGCATTTGCAACAGATGCTGCGCTGGCGAAGATCCTGGCCTCCCTTAGTTCTGAGCAAAGAACGTTGTTGTATCAATATGGCACCTTAAACACCTGGGCAAGTGCTGCGGAGGCAGACAGCTTCTGGCGTGTGCATCAGCCGGCGTTGAGCGCTATTACCCCTGAGCAGGGTAAGCTGCTGGCAACGGAGTTGCTGAATAATACAGAGCTTACCTATACTATTAAGAAGCCTTCGCGGTTGCAGGCGCTCCGGGGCGTGTTTACCGCTTCCCGGCTGTTGCTGGGACTGGCCGCGCTGGTAGCTGCTTTTGCGGCAGTGCAGCTGATTGGCCGGTATTTACCGGGCGCCTGGCAATGGTTGGTTAGGAATTTTTACCCGTTGTTCCGGCGGTTATTTTCGCCGCAGATGCTTAGCTGGGAGTTGCTGATAGTAGCGCTGGCGGGTATTTACTGGGGGCCTTTGATCCCGGAGCTGATTATCCGTACCGTTGTAATTCACGTGGGGTTGGTACTGTTGTGGACGCAACTAACGGCTATCCTTACACGCCGGTATTTTGCGAAGCAGTACACGCATATTATCCTGCAGAGTTTTGATCATTACAATACGCCGTTGCAGGCTTTTTTATATGTATCTGTGCCGGCGCTTCTTACATCCGGTGCGGTGTTGTGGGTGATGCAGGTGTGCGCGGATGTGTGGTACCCGTATGAAGTGATTGTGCCTGCTATGGTGGGCGTATTTACATTGCCGCCCTTACGGAGCATGGAAAAGGCATTGAGCCGTTTACTGTTTCCTTTTTCCTATGAGCGGTTGCGGCCTAAAGATCAGCGTGCCGCCTCTTATGTGCTTATTTCCCTGCTGGTGTGGGTGGTGTTGTTATTGGCGCCGGTATTGCTGAAAGAGGCATTGCTGATGCTGACCGTTTTCCTGACAGGGGCGTTGCTGTTTATCTCCATAGCAGACGTGATCCACAGCGGAGGTAAAAACTATATCTGGTTGCAACTGGTTACACTGGGCTTTCTTTTTGCGGTGGTAGTGATGGGATCGCAACTGGGGATACTTTTACTTACCTGGACAGGCATGGGCGGACTGCTGGTGTATTTGCTGATCAAGTACTGGGAACTGCCGGTGGTGCTGGGTTGGAGCTGGAAGAATAAGAAGGCGTGGGGTGCGCTGGGTATGGCGGTGCTGATATGGGGGATTGCCACATTGATCCGTTCCCGCCCGGAATGGTTTGCGTTCTTCCACTAATATTTAGTGAAGAATTTGATGCAAAAGTGTATTTTTGCGCTCCTTACATGCACGGCATTTAATTAATTTAAGATACGCGCAGATCCGAAAACGTACTGACAAGGCTTCTCAGGGCCTCCAAGGCGGGAGTAGGGTTTGCGCTTTTTTATTTTCTTTCCTCCGGAGATATTTTACTCGACAGCTACTACTAATCACGTTTATGGGACCGGGACGTTTTTTTATGAACGGTTATGATTCCCCCGGAAAATGTAATACATTTAATAATTGTATTTAATACGCTTAATCGATTTATCAAATCCCGTTATGGTGAGAACACTTGCATTTTTAGCCCTGCTGGGCATTGGCGGCGGCGCTGTAGCACAACAAAAGGCTCCGTCTTATCCTTTGATCACGCATGATCCTTACTTCAGTATCTGGTCGGCCACCGATGAATTGAATGGCAGCACCACCAAACACTGGACCGGCGCGGCTCAATCGCTGACCGGGTTTGTAAAGGTGGACGGCGTTACCTACCGGGTGCTGGGGCAAAACGAGCAGAGCTACCAGGCCATAGCCGCTACCAGCGATGAAGCGCCTTACCAGGTGAAGTACACCGAAACCGCCCCTGCAGAGGGCTGGATGCAAAACTCCTTTGACGACAAAGCCTGGAAATCAGGGAAAGCGCCATTTGGCGATAACGTAGCCTCCGGCGGTACCCATTGGGAAAGCCGCGAGCTGTGGACCAGGAGAACATTCGATGCCGGCGACCTGTCGGCCGCAGAGTTATTCCTGAAAATCTCTCACGATGATAATATTACGGTATACCTTAACGGAGAAGAAATTTACGGGCATAAAGGCTGGCTGAATCAATACATCTACAAACCGATACCAGATGCCGTAAAAAGTAAGTTAAAGGCGAAAGGCAACGTACTGGCTGTACATATCCTGAACACCGCCGGCGGCGCCTTCCTGGATGCAGGCATTGCGCGTTTGGTGCCTCCTCCGGGCAACAAAGGAATAGAGAAAGGGATACAGACAGCGGTGAACATTAACGCTACACAAACCAGCTACCAGTTCACCTGCGGCAAAGCAGATGTAACCCTCACCTTTACCTCTCCCTTACTGATGGACGACCTGATGCTGCTGTCGAGGCCCATCTCTTATATTTCCTATAAAGTAAGCTCCAACGACAACGCCGCTCACAAAGTGCAGGTGTACTTTGGCGCATCTACCAACATCAGCGTAAACGTGCCCGCACAGGCAGTAACCACCTCTAAATATACCAACGGCCAGCTCTCGGTTTTAAAAGCCGGCACCAAAGAACAGCCCATGCTGAAAAAGAAAGGCGACGACCTGCGGATAGACTGGGGTTACATGTACATTGCCACACCAACGGCCACCCGCCCGGTACAATATGTAAGCAACGCCGGTGATGCCATGGCCGCATTTGCCAACGGTACCACCGCCAGCACTAAACTGGATAAGCAACTGGTGCTTAGCACCGCTGTGGACCTGGGCACCGTAAACGCCACGCCGAAAGAACAGCTGTTCCTGCTTGGCTATGATGACCTCTACGCTTTACAGTATTTCAATACCAACCTGAAAGCATGGTGGAAGAATGATGCTACCCAAACCATCGATAAACAACTGAATGCTGCCTATACCGATTACGCTTCCATCCTCGGCAAATGCGCGAAATTCAATGCGCAGCTGTATAAAGATGCCGTAAGCGCCGGCGGCGAAACGTACGCAAAACTCTGCGAACTGGCCTACAGACAGGCTATTTCCGCGCATAAACTGGCTAAGAGTCCGCAGGGAGAAATCCTTTTCCTTTCCAAAGAAAACTTCAGCAACGGCTGTATTAATACGGTAGATGTTACCTACCCATCTGCCCCGCTGTTCCTGCTCTACAACCCGGACCTGCTGAAAGGGATGATGAACGGCATCTTCTATTTCTCTGAAAGCGGCAAATTCACCGAGCCTTATGCCGCACACGATCTGGGCACCTATCCACTCGCCAACGGACAAGCGTACGGCGAAGGCATGCCGGTAGAAGAATCCGGTAACATGCTGGTGCTGGCGGGCGCTATTGCCCGCGCAGAAGGCAATGCCGACTACGCCAAAAAACACTGGAAAACGCTCACCACCTGGGCGGAATACCTGCTGAAAGAAGGCTTTGATCCCGCTAACCAGTTATGTACCGATGACTTTGCAGGCCATCTCGCGCGTAATACCAATCTTTCCCTGAAAGCGATTGCCGGTATCCGCTCATACGCCATGCTGGCGAAGCTGCAAGGTCTTACCGATGTAGCCACCAAATACGAAAACGCCGCAAAAGAAATGGCCGCCAACTGGGTGAAGCTCGCTGATGATGGCGATCATTTCAGTCTTGCTTTCGAAAGCAAAAACACCTGGAGCCAGAAGTACAACATGGTATGGGACAAAGTGCTCAACTTTAACTTATTCCCCGCGGCGGTGTACAAGAAGGAAACAGACTTTTACCTGACCAAACAACATAAATTCGGACTACCGCTGGATAGCCGTAAAACCTACACCAAATCAGACTGGATTATGTGGACGGCTGTACTTACGGATAACTCTTCCGACTTTGACGCGCTGGTAGCACCTTTATATACTTATGTAACGGGCACGACTACACGGGTACCACTGAGCGACTGGCATGAAACTACCAATGGGAAGATGGTGGGATTTCAGGCAAGGAGTGTAGTAGGAGGGTATTTTATGAAGATGCTGGATGCGAAGTTTAATCCTGCTTCTTTTTCTTTGAAATGATTTGCTATGCGCCCTTTCTGCGTTGTGTAGAAAGGGCTTCATTTCAATTGATGTGGATAAATTATTCAAAATGAGTTTGGAAGTAATTTAGAAATTCCTATCTTTGCACTCCGTTAAACAAAAAAGGAAGATTCCCTAGCTCAGTTGGTAGAGCAATACACTTTTAATGTATGGGTCTTGGGTTCGAGTCCCAAGGGGATCACTGGAGAGTTTCAAAGCCTGCGCGTAGCGTGGGCTTTGTTATTTTGGGCTATCTCCCAGTCTATCAAAGTATGGATTTGCTGTTTAGTTTTATTTGGGTTGACTTGTCTTAACAAATATAGCATTATATTTTGCGAGAAAATGTAATGGCTCTAAGGATTTAATCAATCATTTACTTAAGAAATTTCCTTCCACGCTCTTATTTCTTCTTCTGCTACTAAAATTTCATCGACATTTTCTAAACGGACAATTTCATGTTTGGTAGCTTTGAAAATTTTACAGATAGCGGGTGTATCAAAAGCCCATACATATACCTTGATGTAGAAGTAGTCAGAAAGGAGTCTCAAGTTGCTAAACCTCCGCCACATCCAAAGATCTGAGGCTATTGCAGTGGGAAATCTTAGAGTAGAAATAAGTTCTCTATTGTTAGTCTCAAAGAGAGTAGCTTCAAATTGTGGTTCCCCTTCAATTGTACTACGATCTCTAACTTTCCCCGTAATTATTACCATTCCATCCACTTCTCGTGCCGGAAATTTAGATTTATTAGTAACTTCTACACATAAGTCAAAAAGAGTTTCATTCTGGTTGTTGTTAATTAGCTTGGCATTGAAATCAAGTGCTACAGGCCTTCTTTGATTAAACAGTGCTTCAATAAAGGCATGTGGGGCTGGTGTGGACATTGTTCCTGCGCGCATGTAATAACGCCCTTCAGTCTGGTGAGGTGGCTTTATACTCTTTGGTATTATAATGACATACACGTAACCGGGTTCCATTTTTATAGAAATTATCTTTATACCGGTTGGAGCTGGAGTGATACCTGTCATAAATTTTTGAATCAAGGAATCTCCCGATTTTCCTTGCTTAGCCGGTATTAGTTCCCCGGCTGCAACTTTAATATCACTTTTTTCATGCTTTTTCTCTCTAGGAGCCCCGTAGATTATTACCCCGCCATCTGTATTGGCGAAGGCACAAACTTCTTTATAAAGACCTTCAACAGGAAGGTCTCCTGATTTAAACTCAAGTTGTTCTGACTCATTCTGGGGCTCCGAAAAAAAAGATTGCAACTTTTCCAAATTCATTTCAGAATAGTATTTTTCAAACTCAAACCATGTATCATTCATATTTTCATACGTTTTAATTGTATTGTGAATACAGTAGTCCTTCGCTCATTTAATGCAAGTGCAAAACCGAGAGGTAACAAATTCAGATACAGTAACTAGAAATTTGTTGTAGAACTGCAATCTATAGGGCATTGTTGCAGTCCCGTCCGGTCCGCGAAAGTTCGAAGGAACCCGTGCCAGTCGCGGGTTCTTCTTTTATGGTCGATTAGTTAGTCGATTTCAGTTTAATTTTCATCGGTCAGTTTATATTACTTTACTCAGGTTAACGTTCGTTCGTTTACTAGGTTACGATTTTAAGCTCTCAGAAAATTCAAAACAGCTACCAATGAAGTCGCAAGTTTTTCAATTCTTAAGAAATGTCGTCCAAAACACTTCCAAATTGAATCACTGGCCTCTTATTTTTCCAAGTATAGGAAATACAATGGATATTCATTCTTTTTAAATCTTCGCATACTTGCTCAACGTGTTTTTCCTCTATTACTAAATATCGTTTGGCTCTCGAATGATTAAGGCCATAAATTAGTAATTGACCAATCCCTGTATAAAGGGATTGAGTACTGAGTTGACATTTCACCTCAAAGATGTGAGTGCAAATTCCCTTTTTGTCAACAATAAAGCTATCCATAAACCTATTTCGATAAGCGAGGGCTGTATGTCTTTTAATAAGGTGAAGTAGCTCATTAACCACGATGGCATGATTGACGCCTCTATAGATAATCCTTTCTGGCAGTACATAAGGAGACTGAAGTAAAGACTCTCCATTTTCTAACATCCTTAACTCATTTATCAGGTTTACTGGATCATCTTCTTTAAATTCATAAACCTTCTTAACAAAAAAATTCACTTGTTCAATAAAATTCGTGGATGAAAATTCTCCAATTACAAAATATTTCTCCACTCGCTCATCATAAATTACTTCTTCCCTATTGCCAATATACCACTTAGTAAAACTCGACCTACTGATTCCTGTCATCCCGCCACCAATACCGCCATTATGTATTACATATATATTTCCACTGCTGTCCTTAGCAAATCCTCCACTTATTCTTCCGTTAAATCCTTCAATTGGTACATTAATCTGACACCTTCCCCTGTTGATTTTATTCTCCTGTGGCTTCCCTTTGCCAAATACATTCCAATATCTATTTTCTCTTAAAGCTATGCTCCACCAAAGATTAAGCTTCTTTGAATAACTCGCATTTAGTTTAGGTCGAGTATTAGCACGAGACGAATACATAATTGGAATATGGACATCAGCATGTTGTTCCATCATCCTCTTTAGATCGGAGATACACTTGGCTATCTCTTCTGCGTTCGTAATTCCTATTAACATTTAATGCAGTTATGTTATTCAGAGTAATTCAAAACCAATACTTCGCTACCTGTAATAGATTGCCTTTACTTCGTCTAAAGATACCTTAACGGCTTGAACACTTTTAAACTTCATTCTTCTAAGCCATTTCCCTGTAGGTGTCGACCATAGAGCTACGTCTGTATCTTCACTTTCTTCCATTTTTCTCCAAAAGACATTAAAATTGATTGATTGATCACTAGGTAGATGGGAATATTCGAGATCAGTACTCCATGAAGACAAGAAACAGCGAATTTTATATCCTTCATCCAATTTCTTAAAGCAGTAGGAAAATACATAGTATCCAAATCCTTTCCCTTGATATTCAGGATAAATATTCAGCGCTGCTATTAAGTATTCATCTTTTAAATAAAACTCAAAGTTCCCAATGCATTCCTCACTTTCGTTAAAAAAGGCTTGTCCTGCCAAAGAGTCACTCGTCTCCGTAATGAATGATAAGTATATTATATTATTCTCGCTCATAACTATAGGGACAGAACAGGCGCCAAAACTCTCTCAAGTGCCTCCTCTCTCTTTTTTCTTGACCCCAAATCTGATGATGCCCTTAAATTTGTTGCATAATCTTTAACATCTTGTTCTATTACATCTTCGGCGTTATCAGTACCGGTAGAAACATAACTATCAACCTTACTTGCAAAATCAATTAGAATTTCATTTGCCTGTTTGTTTTGATTTTCTCCTAGGGGGAGTAAATGCTTTTTTCGAGCTAATAATACAAAAAGCGTATAAAAATCAGTCTTTTTTGACCACCTAGTTTTACTAATATCTGGAATCATACTTAGTATCTCCCTATTAACTAATCCAAAAGTAGACTTAGTCTCATCCCGTTCCGGAAACTCATCTTCGTACAACTCGTAATACTTATCGATGGTCAGTTTTTTATTCTGAACACCGTGAATCGCAGCAATTGTTAATTCGCTTATAAATTCCACATCAAGCATACGCTTTACATCATTGGCTGTAAATATGCCTAAAACCCTCCACGAATCATCAGTAGATATTTCATTCATTGTCTGAATAAATTGCCCCCAATAAGTTGCTTGCCTTAATTCTTGAGCATTTAAAATGACATTATTCCTATTTAATCTAGTAAATATTTCTCTCAATTCCAGGTCAGACATTTCTGGTAGTAGCCTTATTACAAATGAATAGCTGTAAATTTTCTTTTTTTGCTCTGGCTTTAAATCTTCAAAAGTCAAATCTGCAAAACTTGGACTATCATTAGCATCTATTGAGAATACATTGTTAACAAACTCCAAACAAGCTGTGATTCTCTGTTGCCCATCTACAACAATGTATTCCTTTCCACCATCCTCATTTGTTAGTTCCTGCATATAGATCTCAGGAACGGGATAGCCATGTAAAATTGTATCAATCAAAAAGCTCTTCTGTTTAGTCGTCCACACTAAATTTCTTTGGAATGGCGGTTTCATCTGAAGCTGTCCAAGATGATCAGCTTGCTTAAACCATGCAATATCACGGTTATTCGTTTGAATTACATTAGACATATTTGCTATTCTTGTGGATTTAAAAGTTTATCTCTTATTTTATTTACTCCATTTTTTTGATAGGCTTTTAATGCTTCAAAATCCTTATAAATTCTGAAATTTATTGTTCTATCAATCGTTGGGGCTATTTTAGACATTACACTCATGGCATTAACCCAATCAATACCGAATGGCAGCAGTTGAACTATTTTATCTGTCGCAATAGTACCGTGAAAAATCAATCTACCTTTATGATCATCGATAGCTCCTTTCTCCTTTGGCTTAAGTCTGTGGTATTTGGGTCCTATATTTCTCAAGAAATGCCATGCGATATCAAAATGAATCCCCGAAATAATTGCTACATCAATATCGGATTGATCATCAAAGGGCCTCAGATCTTTAAATGGATTTAAGCTAAAGCCTACAGATGAACTACCTGTAAAAACAAATGCTTTGCTGTCTACCTGAATGAGGGTTGATAAACGTTCTTTCCAGTCAATATAAGCAGAAAGATCATTATTAAATACAAATGGTATTCTTTCTATAATCCATTTGGATGTAATATAGCTTGTTGGTTCATTTAAAATGTCATCAATAAGGTCTTGTTTCATTCGCAAATATTCAAACGAGATTTTACAATTCTGTAAGTCTAAAGTGTGGCATTTCATCGTATGTTCTTCCATTTAACAATCTGCCAGATCTCTTTTTATTCACTCCACCCCATTGTTTAAAAAAGAACGCAACATCTTTTTGCTTACATTGATCCATTATATCTAACACCCAAGATGAGTCCATCGCCCTTGCTTTTGGGCCACTTTCTCCCCCTACAATTACCCAATCTATGTTGGTCAAGTCCATATTAGAAAGTGGACCTATCAATGGTTCACAAGACAAAAACTTAGTACGCGCATTTGTTTGTCTTAATAAATCAAGACGGCCCAAGACCCTTCCATCCTCGATTGATACTCCCATCCATATATTATGCGTCCACCTTAATTGAGTATGCAATTCCAGTAACCTATCAGCCCGCTTTGTCAATACCTGAAAGGTATGTTGTGGGTTTTCATTCATTACTCTGAATACCTCTTTTATAAAATGATCAGGAACCTGTTTATGAAAAAGATCACTCATTGAATTAACAAATACAATTTTCTGCTTCTTCCAAGTATAGGGGATTTGCAAAGCATCATTATGCAGCCTTACTTTAAAAGCGTCTTTATACTTCTCTACTCCCATAGCTTGGAGTCGCTTTGCCATAACTTCTGCATAGCAATACTTACAACCAGCCGAAACCTTTGTACAGCCGGTTACGGGATTCCATGTCATTTCTGTCCATTCAATATTTGACTGTGCCATCACTTAATTTTTAGAAAAATCTTGCTTTTTTCTTCTTTCCACTTCCTATAGTTCAAGTAATATGCATTCTTTCTTGGCTTCTCACCAGTCTTTGTTTTAACTTCTAACTTCCCATCATTTTGTAGCTTCTCCAAAATATTTGTAGCATGACGTGGCAAAAAGCCATTATGCAAAACAAACTCATAAATTTCACCATTGGTTCTAAAGGTATTCTGCAGGAAAGTGGTTAATGCCCTTTCCAATAGTAGGGTATTAGGCGATTTTTCCACCTCACTGAACAAATCACCCGCAACTGGAAACTTCCATCCCCGACCTTCTTCTTCATCGATTTCCCATTTTGCATCTAACATTCTGTCAAACCCATAAATATGGCTTGTAAAAAAGAAAAGACAGAAGAATTGATTTTTATCCCTCGTAATAATGAAGGAATCAACAAAAAAGTCGTCACCAACCTTCTCCCTAAATTTACTTTTCAAATTCTCAATAAAATCAATTCCCGTAGAACTTTTAGGCCATTCGCTTTCTGGCACCAACTCGGAAATAAACTCTTTTAAACTCTCGGGAGTACCTTTGGATTCAAATCGAAACATGAACTGCGTCGGGAGAAAAAGTAATACTTCTGATTTTTTTGATTGTAAAAGTACTTTAATATCAGAGATTCTAATATCCTTGTATCCATAAGGATCAATAAAAATAAATGCTTTTTGATTATGGAATTTTTGAATTTGCTGACTTATTTCCGGTATTAAACTTCTATAATCCTTCTTGGAAAAGGTCAGTTTCCCCATTTGAGGATAATACAACTTCTTTTCTGCAACAATACTCTCTAGCTTATCGACTTTCAGGCTATCCAAATCATTAAAATGACAATGAAAAAGCCCACTATTACGATTCTTAGCTACATTGCCAAAATGTATTTCCCTTACTGTTTCCAAAAATATAATTGGACTTCCCTTACCGCCATTGCTGTATATTCCTTCACTACAAAACAAGTCGTAGAGATATATATCGCCTACAAATTGAGAGCCATTTAAGACATTTAGGTAACGTTCCAAATATAGCTTAAGAAGGCGCACTTTAATTTCAGAGTGCAGGTACATGGATGTTTGTGAGTCTAACAACGACATATTATATTTTTTTAATAATAATGAGGTTGATCACTAAAATATGGGTAAAATTAATAAGCTATACAAGTGTGGACCGAGTATAGGTTTGTGCATTGGGGCTTCTATTACAATATAGAATATTTATTTCAATTAGCAATTATATACATACATAACAACGAATTAAAATATATCTAACTAGAGAAGTATAGATTGCCTTACTAGATCATTCATACGTATTTTACGTATATTTATTAAATGCAGTGTTTTAAAAAAAATGATTGATATGAAGAGTTTGAAATTGAGGCTGTTGAAAGCTATTGCTATTTTCGATTTCCACGTCAACTATCTTTACAATTAGATCAAGGTCACGTGATCCCCAATATGAAGCCTCCAAATATATCGTGGTGTTTGGTATCCACTAGGATATGATTAAGAATATTGGGATTGTTGATGATTATAGGCTGTGTGATTGCGTAGACTTAGTTATGTTATGTGAGATTTTGTTGAACTTTTTATTGAAATATGCTTTATCGCATTGAAAATGTCGGAGGTGGTTGTCTGCGGCTTAAAAGAAATGGCGCAAGAGGAATTCTTCTTGCGCCACTTCTAATTTCCAGCTCTAATACTAAGTGCAAGCTGAGATAATTATTTTTATTACTAACTGACAGGCATATATTAAATACTGCCAAAAAAAGAATAAGAGGAAGAACTGTCTCCTGACAATACGGCATTTTTGGCCCTTGGCACAGATTTAGCGGCCTCCGACGTGCCTTAGCAAATGGCTAAGTGGTTGTATGTTTAATTCAACGCCTTGCTTTAACATTCTCAGTACCGGTAACAGGAGACTGAACAGACAGATTTCAGCCAATACTTCTGCTTCTGAAGTAGGAGACAGGTGAAAGATTAATCTGGCGAAGGTAAGCATTATTGGATAATTCATATTATTATAGTTAACTCGTCTTCGTGATGCCCTCTTAGAGAGAAGTACTCGATGAAAATCACTTTTCTCTGGCATGGGGTTCCAGGGCATGTAGGCTGTTTTTACAACCTTGAAACTCTGGAGGATTGTATGTGCATATCGAGATTATGTTAAAATATGATTTGAAGTGCCGCACTGTAAAAGGTGATCGTGCTATGGGAGGACTTAGGTTTGTAAAGGTGAAAATCCTAAACGGATAGAGACGGTCCGTTAACTGAGCGCTTTATGTATCAAGGTGCATTTGGTCGCGTTAGTCAAGAACTAGCTTTTTCTTGACTAACGTCCCAATAAATTGTTTGTATGTATACTACCACGATATGGGATGAATGGCTTACCCAAGAGCTGAAGAACTACGTAGAAATTTATGATAAGAAATCGGATAGTTATAAGAAAAGATATTTAAAGAAAGGATATCTTCATTTTGATGAGCGGTTCTGGCTTCCACAAAGGAAAAAGGAGCTGCGGTCACTACTTGAAAATAACTTAGTTTCTTATAATAAGATAACCAAGAAGAAAGAGTACTGGTCTTTCTCTCCGTTTCTGAAAATTCTATTAAAAACACCACGCTATAAATACCAAGAAGATGAAGGTGTATATGATTTGGAGACAAAAATTCGCCCAATCTGCTTTGCATCTCATATTGATTCACTTATTTTTGGTTTTTATGGATTTGCTCTTACAAAAGTTTATGAAAAATATATAAAGGATCATGTTTTTGATGAGTGTGTTCTTGCTTATCGCTCCGATCTAGGAAAATGCAATATTCAGTTTGCAAAGGAAGTAATAGATGAAGTAAGATCACGTAAAGAATGTGGAACAATCGCATTGGATATAAAAGGATATTTTGATAATATCGACCATGTTATATTGAAAGAAAAATGGGCTAAAGTATTGGGAGAAAAAATACCTTTCGATCAATATAAGCTATATAAAGTATTAACTGAATATAGTTACGTCGTTAAATCGCATATCTATAGGCATTTTAAAATTATCAAGCAAAGACAGGCCATAGATCCCCGTACGCTTCTAGATTTTGTACCGGCCCAGCGGAGGTATGAGCAGTTTAATATATTGAGAGAGCATAATTTAATTGTTGTTAATCGCAGAAATAAGATTGGTATCCGTGAAAAAGGCATTCCCCAAGGTTCTGCACTGAGTGCCTTATTATCTAACATCTACCTTATAGATTTTGATGAAATGATGAGTAGGAAAGCAAAAGCAGAGGGGTTTGTCTATCGACGTTATTGTGATGATATTTTGATTATATGTTCCATTCAAGATGTAGATAGACTAAAATCTTTTACGATTGATAGTATAAAGAGCGACTATCTGTTAAATATCCAGGATAAGAAGGTTGAAACGATTGTATTCAAATCCAATATTAAGGGAAAAATTCGGGCGTTTAGCCATAAAAAATTAGTTGACAACGCTAGACCAATTACAAGCAAAAATGAGCAAAGATTTTATAAGTCGTTACAGTATTTAGGGTTTGAATTCAATGGGCAAGATATTTTCATTCGTTCAAGTAGCGTTTCAAGGTATTACAGAAAACTGAAGGCGCGTGTTTCGAAAACGGTAGCTATGGCATACGGTAAAAAAGGAAAAGCCGATCAAATCTTTAAAGAAAAGCTACTTCATAGGTATACACATTTAGGCAAGAGGAATTTCCTCAAATATGCCTATAATGCTGCTGGATGTACCTATATAAATGCGCAAGGAGAAACAAAGGATGGTTTGTGTGCCCCTAGCATTAAAAAGCAAGTATCTCGGCATATGAACATATTGATTAATGTTCTCCTAACAAAAAACGAACAAAGGACTCATCTCAAACGGGCAAAGAATCAATTCATAGAGCATAAACGAGTGCTTTAATTTAATGTATTTAGAATGAATTGCATAATAGAGCAAATAAAAAATGAAGGAAGGTTGATTTTTGTACTTTCAACTAAAATTTATAGATAATTAGGTGCATTAGTAACTTTAAAATGACGTGAATTTAATTCCCTAAAAATAAATTGACTAATTCTAAAAGCAAAAGATCAGATCCTCATGCCACAAATTAACACAAATTTTAATTATGAAGTTGTAGTAACAGATGTAATAAATTCTGGATTATATAAAGGCTTAGAAAGTTCCGGGATATATGATCGCGTATATAGTTATAAAAATGATCCTTTAAAATCTAGATTTCAAGAATTTTATAATAATTGGCAAACTGCCCTTTGTAGCTGGGAGTCTTTACTGGGAATTACAACTTGTCGTTTAATTTTTTTGGATAACAAAGTTCAATTTAACGCCGTGGCTGGACCCTGCGAAGGCATTTCCCTAATAGGAATTAACTCAAAAGTTATCACCAAAACTGACGGCTACTTTACTAATGTTAATTTCCACACTAAAAGGACAAAACTCAAGTATTTAGTTGAAGCAGAAAATACCTTTTACAACTCTATCCCGTCATTAATGGCAGATTTTTGTATTGGATTTGTGATTGCACATGAATTTGGACACATTATACAATCGTCTAGCGCTAAAGCTACGATTGTTAAAAGAGAATATTCCGGTTCTGTCCCAGCTTTTAAAATGTCAGACCATATTCTTGAATTTGATGCAGACTGGAGAGGAGCTTGCCATTTGGTGGGAACTTCTTTGGACTATTGGCAATACTGCAAACGAAAAACCAATCAATCATTAGAAGTAATAATTTCAATGGCAGTGGCCAGCGTTTTATTTTCATTTGAAGAATTGATTGGATTTCCCCAGGAATTTTATTTAGCCCAAACTAGTCATCCGCATCACTCTGTTAGAATAAGATATATATTGAATTTCCTGAAGGCTCTTTATGTTTCAAATGTTCCGAAACAAGATCTTGACTGGGAATTGATATTGGACAGAGCATTTGATATTCATAGGGAGTTCAGAGAACTAAATGGAAACTGTACGACGTCCGTTTATCAAAATATCACCTCAGAAAAAAGCGATGAAATTGATAGGTATATCTTTACTCTTTCACAATATGCAAAAGGTACTCCCAATTTATGTATTAATAGGCCTGGACTTCCAAATATTACATATGAAATGATTGAAAGTCTAATTCAAAAAATGCCAAAGTACACAAATATTGATATGACAACATTTATTAAGTAGTATTGCATTAATTATAAGGAATTACTGAAAGAAATAGCATATAGCTTTAGTGTTGTCTGAGTTTTATACCGTATCTAAATTGATCTCGAAAAATAGCTTATTATATACTTGAAGAAAGCTCTCCATAGCAACTAAGGATGTGATTTTTTTATTGTCAGTAGTATGAAAACTCACTTCTTTGAATATGGTTATTATTGCTGTTGAGTATTCCATTCCTGCGAGATCTTTCCAGTTTAACTTTTGGTACCTTTTATACTGAAATGTTTTATGAGTATTTTTAATGGAAATCAATGTATAGCTATACTTTTTCAAGATCTTTTTAATGCGATTTTCCATAGTATAGTTTATAATTATTCCGGAGAATATACCAAGAATAAGAGCAATGCAAAAGAAGATTGTAATAAGTATAAGAAACATTTTATATGTTTTTTATAAAATAGAAGTAATTCAATTGTATGTACAGCAATTTTAAATCTCTTCAACTCTTTTGTAGAATTCAGAAATTGAGATGTCAAAATATTTGCAGAGTGCAGCTATTGTACTAACCGTTGGATTAGCTTTAGCAGTTTCAATACGCCCAACGTGTATATTAGTATCATTATAAACTTCTTCTTGGCTAATAGCTTTAGCGTCACGTAATTCTTTAAGAATCGTTGCTATCCCTTTCAATAGGTTATTGTTTCTTATTTGTTCTGCCATGTATACAAGATGGGATGAAATATTTTTTAAAATAATGACGAATATGTCATTATTTTAAGTATTTTTGTACTGTCAATTAAAAACAGATAATCTGATTCAAGATATTGATAAAAGATGTTTTACTTATAAAGTAAAATTAATATTTTTTCAATTCTATTAATATAAGATATCATAGGCAATTCGCCTTTAAAACTGAGAATCTTCCCAAGACGATAAAGTAGAAAGCTCGCGTTCGTGCGCGGGCCCACTTTCTCGCGGCATGGGCTTCTCAGGGCCTCAAAAGCGAAGAGTGGGTACCGCGCTTTTTTGTGTCTGATACCCACATTCCAATTTCATAAACTCATATTAACAACCGCTGGTTATTCAGCCCTCACGGCTGAAAGGGGAGTTGTATTGCCTATTCGGAACTGTATTTATTCACTTTAAATATTCTGTTATGGAAAATCTGTTAACCATCTTAACCCGCATCACCGCTTGTGGCACCTCCGCAGGCTTCATCGAACTAGTCGAAAACGAACTATGTAACGTTATCGGCAGCACCTCCGCCAATAACTGGTCCCCAGGTCAGCGGGCTGAGTTCATGGCGTTTTATACCGTCTTCAGAACCACCGCTACAGCCGCTTTTAGCATCAAGGGTGCACTGGAAAGAGCCAATGCAGAAGACCTGACCAGGGAGCTGGTAACGGAGTTAGAAAGTGATCTGTATGAGTTGTCGAGTTTCCAGGCGGGTATTGAATTAGATGAGTTGGTAGCTGCGCTTGATCAGTACATCGAAATACTGGTTGACGGGGATAGGGGAATAGACGGAACCATCGCCGCTATTACCGGCAATTACTTCCGGACCTTTTTCCTCACGCTGCACTCTCTGGAGATAGAAGAACGGATTAGTATCGCTAAAATAAACCATCACTTTTCAACTGTACTTTATGAGTATTGAAACCCAAAAGAAAAACTTATTACTGGAGTTGCATACGGAGTTCTCTAAGTTACCTGTTCTTTTCAGGGAGCGCGTTTGCGAGGAATGTAACTATGGCGCACCAACTTTTTACAGGAAGTTGCGGGGCAGCGATAGGCTTGTTGATGGCAAGGTGATACCGGCGTTAAGTAAAGCGGAAAAGAAGATGATCCGCGGCATAGGAGAGGAGCTTGTCAATAGTTTGTTCAGCGCTGTTTTCAGGGACAGTGAAAAGTGAATATACAAGGGCTACCCAGTGTATCCGTGGCAGCCCTTTATTTTTTTTATTCCTCTGTAACGCTTGCTCCGGGAGCATTACTTTTAACGGATTCAATGCCGCCATCCCTGCTGGAGGAAGTAGTATACATTTCACTGGTACCGATAACCTGGCTATTTCCGGCTTTGAGTGTGAAATAAAACTGCCCGTTTTTAGCGGTTAGTTTTTCGTAACGACTATCATTAGGCGCGTTAGTTTTAACCGACTCAATGCCGTTGTTGCAGGCTGCTTTGGTGGTGTACATCTCACTGGATAAAATTGCTTCGCCATTGCCGGCTTTCAAAACAAAGTAGTTCTGGCCGTCTTTGGCTGTTTTGATGATAAATTTTCCCATAACATGTTGGTGTTTAAATGAATGAAAGAATACCTGAACAATAACCAGCCGGAGGTGGAATTGTTTAAACCAACAGGCTGATTTTTGAGATTTTAATAATTTTTAAAATACCCCTTTGATTCAGTTTATTGCGTAACCCCTCTGATACATGTCGCATACCTCTTGGATACTTCTCAGATACTTAGGACTCGTCTATGCGTCGTACTCCCTATACAGTCCCCATACACTCCCCATACACTTCCCATACACTCACCATACACTCACAATACACTTCCTATACACTCCCCATACACTTAGGATACCAAACTACCAATCCATGAACTCCCTCACTTCCTCCTCATCCAGCCCGGAGTATTCACAAAATTCAGCCACTGAAATGTACTGCCATTCCAGCTTTCCAAACATCAGCCGGATTTTTTGCATGAGCTCCCTGGCAGAGCGTTCGCTCTTTCCCATGATGTTTTGAATGTCTTTGGTGTAGATCACCATCCTCTTAGGAACGTTTTTCGGCATAATTATACAAAAAGCGGCAAAAGCGGCGGGTTTGTTTTTCCACACTTCTGCCAGTGAATAATTTCGTCTTGTATTTCGAAGTACAACCCTGTCTGATCAGATGGAAAAGCTTAACAGGCATAGCTATAGAAACTGCCTATTCTTTCAGAAAAAATATTTTAATTATGAGTAAACAAGATGGATTGCTACAGTTTGATGGCGCAATCGAAAACCTATCGTTTTATAAAACAAAGCGTGGATACGCTGTCAGAAAAAGATCTGGCGTATCAGGAGCCCGGATCTCCAACGACCCGGCCTTCAAACGCACCCGCGAAAACGGCCAGGAGTTTGGTCGCGCTGGTAAAGCCAGTAAATTGCTTCGCACATCTTTCCGTGATATGATAAAAAACACAGCGGATAAAGGGGCTACCCCCCGCCTCACGAAAGAGTTTGTAAAAGTGGTAAAGGCTGATGCTACCAGCGATCGCGGCTTGCGGAATGTAATTGATGGAGAAATCGGGTTCATTGAAAACTTTGAGTTTAATATGAATAGTTTGATGGATACGTCACTCTTTGCTCCCTTAACGGCTAACATTGATCGCGTTGCCGGCACCGGAACAATAGAGCTGCCGCCCTTCAAGCCGGTGGAAGGCATTCAATCTCCCGAAGGGGCAACGCACTTCATTATCACCTGTGGCGTTAGTGCTATCGACTTTACAGGCGGTAAATATGAAAGTGCATTGGTTAGCAGCGAAGTATTGGTACTGGATAGCAATAATACCGCTCCGCTGAAACTCACGGCCTCCGTTTCTCCGAACAGCACGTTCCCCATGTTCCTGGCACTCAGTATTGAGTTCATACAGGTGGTAAATGGAAAGCCTTACAAGCTGTCCAACGGTACATACAACTCCATGAAGGTGGTGGCGGTATCCGCCAGCGTTTAAGGATGCGTAATTTTTCACCCTTTAAAACAAATCCTGTATGGAATTAGTAAACCGGTTAATTGCCCCCACACCACCTTTCTTTGTGAAGGTGCGCAACATAGGGCTCATTCTCACTGCGCTGGCAGCAGCAGTGATAGGGTTACCACTACAACTCCCGTTTATAGTAGGGGAAGTAGCCCAGGTATTAGCAGTAGCAGGCAGCATCATGACAGGTGTAAGCCAGGCCGCTGTTAAAAATGAGTAGCAGGAACACCCTCTGCTACCTGTTCTGAGGAAAGTTGCAACAATTCAGAACAGTTTTGAGAGTCCCCCGCAGGCATGCGGGGGGCTTTTTAACAGCAGGCTGCCGCTAACGATAATAATCAGTATGGTGCTTGTTGGGTTTGAGTAATCATGAACAATTTATTTTGAGGTTAAGAAACACAGAATACGCATAAGGAGATGCTGAATGCAGCCGGGCGACTTTTGCTTCCCCAAAATTAGGAGGCTGGTTTAAGAAGATTGTTAAGATATATGACAATTTTCCGGGCTTATAACCGCTGCCCCGGAACCTGGTTATACTTATTTATGCGGTGCTTCCTGATAGTACTTAAATACTGCCGGGTAATACCGAGATAGGACGACAGATCCGTATCCGATATCCGGTTTGCCAGTTTAGGGTAGGCTTTAAAAAGCAGGTGGTAACGTCCTTCCGCGTCATAATTGATCCACATGGCCCTTTCCTCTGCAAGCTCATAATAGTACTCCGTTAGTTTCCTGCCTATCTTATTAAATTCGGGATATTCCTCATAAATAGTTTCCAGTTTTTCCCATGGTATGGCCAGGCATATAGTAGGCTCCTTGGCAACCAGCTTATCTAAACTGGCTACCTGGTTAAAAAAACTCTTTACCGAAATAATCATATCATGTTCTGCAAAGAACCACTTGGCCTTTTCAGCACCATCTTTTATATATCTTCCCGTAACCAGTCCTTTAATGCAAAAATAGCAGTACCTGCAGGTTTCGCCATAGTCCAGCAGGATATCATTCCTCTTAAAAGAGAATACTTCACAGCTATCGATAATGGCGTTTTTTAATGCGTCTGAGAAAAACGGGTGATGTACTTTTAAGTCGTTGAACATTATCTCAAAATAATGCTGAACTTCCGGCGACATGGAGTTAACCATATGCAGCACCTTTGTGCCACGATGCTTTCTTTTCATAGCAATGCGTATGTTTGGGAATAATCCATTGCTGTGGATATGGGGTGATGATGTTAATGACAACCAGCTATACCAGTAAATTAAACTTTTTCATAAAAACTAACAAGAAGGGATGATGGAAATATATTTAATTGCTCAGAAGATGAAAAGACGATTTCCCGGGTCTAGCCACGTGAAGGTGCAGGATAGTTGTTCGATCATTTCTATGTAAATTGGAGTAATGCACTATTGTATGATTATTATCTTACCCGGATAATTTATAGCACATGAACCCAAAAACTATACTAAGCTTTCTTATACAGCTGGCAATTCTTCCTGCCTGCTTTGCTCAACATCCAAATGAGACAGCGGTTGATTACCATCTGCCGGATGTGTTGCGTACGCAATCAGGTAAAGAGATAAATACGGTGGCAGATTGGGAGGAGATCCGCCGGCCGGAAATAACAGCATTATTTGAAAAGAATGTTCAGGGCAAAACTCCTGTAAAGAATATCCCATTGAGGTTTGTACCATTATCGGTTAGTCATAATGCATTAAATGGAACAGCTACCCGGAAACAGGTGAGGGTATATTTTTCGCGGAACGAAGAATATTACATGGATATTTTACTCTACCTGCCAAATAAAAAGAACAAGCCTGTGCCAGTGTTTGTGGGATTGAACTTTGGAGGTAACCAGGTTGTGAATGCCGATACAGGCATACTTATTTCAAAACGGTGGGTTAAATATGCCACGGAGCCTGCCTATAAAAATCATTTGGGAACAGCAGCTTCACGTGGCGTACAAAGCAACGATTGGTGCGTTGAAAAGATTATTGCGGCAGGGTATGGGGTAGCTACTGTGTATTATGGCGATCTTCAGCCGGATAGTGTGAATAGCGTGAATGTGGGTGTGGCTCCTTTGTTTTATACGAAAGGACAAAAAGAACCTGCTGCAGATGAATGGGGCGCGATAGGCGTATGGGCCTGGGGTTTAAGCCGGGCGCTCGATTACATGGAAACAGACGGTGATATTGATGCAAAAAAAGTGATAGTGGTGGGGCATTCCCGTTTAGGTAAAACAGCGCTTTGGGCCGGCGCGCAGGATCAGCGATTTGCTATGGTGATTTCCAATAATTCGGGAGAGGGAGGGGCAGCCATTACGAGAAGGAAATACGGTGAAACCATTGCCGTAATGAATAAGGCATTCCCGCACTGGTTTTGCGGGAATTTTAAAAAGTATAACGATAAAGAAGATGAATTGCCGGTAGATTTCCACGAATTAATTGCATTAATAGCGCCGCGGCCGGTATATATAGCCAGCGCTTCGCAAGACCAGTGGGCAGACCCATTGGGAGAATACTTATCCGGATGGTATGCCACCCCGGTATATGCACTGTATGGTTTGAAAGGATTAAGCACACCTGTGCCGCCGGGTATCAACCAGCCGGTTGGCGATGGTGTGATCGGGTATCATCTCCGGGAAGGCGAACACGCCATAACGCCCTACGACTGGAATCAATACATACGTTTTGCAAACCGGTTCTTCAATAAGTAATAAATAGTATTGGCAACTGCGCTCCTGGCCTCAATTGAACTTTTCCCTGAACGCCAAAGGCGACAAGTTAGTCCTTGACTTGAACAGCCTGCTGAATGACTGCGGGTGCTCAAACCCCAATCCGTAGGCAATTTCACTCACAGACTGATTCGTCGTGGATAATTGCGTTTTCGCATGTTCAATCAGCCTGTCCTGGAGGTAGTGTTGTGTGCTTTTACCGGTCAGGACTTTCAGTAAGTTGCTGAGGTATCCTGCGGAGACATTCAATGAGGAGGCCACATATTTAACGGTGGGTATTCCTTCTATGGATAGCCGGTCGCTATTGAAATATTCATCCAGTAAGGATTCTAAGCGGTCAAGGATCGTATGGCTATATTTTTTGCGGGTAATGAACTGCCGCTGGTAAAACCGTTCCGCATATGTCAAAAGCAGTTCCAGTTGCGCAATGATTACGGTGTCACTGAATTTGTCAATGTTATTCCGGTACTCCTGCACCATGCCTTCCATGATGGCAAGGATCGACTTTTCTTCTTTATCCGACAGGAAAAGCGCCTCATTGACAGAATAGCTGAAAAAGTCATATTGCCTGATTTTCTTTGCCAACGTGGTTTTCCATAGAAAATCGGGATGGATGAGTAATACCCGGCCAGAGCGGTTGGTGTTTTCCGCTTCTGCAAGACCCACTTCAAACACCTGACCTGGCGCCATAAAAAAAAGCACGCCTTCCTCGAAGTCGCCCGACTGCTGCCCGTATTTCATGTTGCCTTTAAAATCCCTGTCGATAAGGATGGAATAAAAGTCGAACACGAAACCCATACTGGCCTTGCAGGGGAGCTGTATGGCCCCGTAATCGACAACGCTGATCAGTGGATGTTCCGGCTTGGGGAGTCCCATTACCTTATGGTATTCACTGATCGTTTTTATCCGGTGGATCACCCTGTTTTCCATATCCTAAGTTACTGATAAATGTTTAACGACTGCCGCAGGCTATTACTGTACGATCTCTTCCAGCTTTTTTACCAGGTTTTCCGGTTGCTCACGCATGGAGTAGTGTCCGCCTTCAAGGGTATAGATTTTCCACTTTCTTGCCCTGGCTTTCAATATTCCCATTTTATCGTGTTCCGGACTTCCCTTACCGTCTTTCGTCATCTGGAGAAAGGCTGTTGGAATCTTTTTAACCATTGGGTTGCTGATCTGCAGCGGTTCGATAAAGGTATTCAATGGTTGCGGCACATCCATAGGCGGAACAAGCTTTGCCGGGCCAAAAGGATAAAGCACCATGTTGTCTTTGATGTTGCCCCTGACCATTGGCTCCCAGAGGTCGCCACACACGTCTTTTGCACTTTCTCCGTTTTCAGGTACCATTGCATCCAGGTAAATCAGCTGTTTGATACGCTCAGGCGCCTGTTCCGCCACGCCTGAAATGACCATGCCGCCATAACTATGACCTACAAGGATAACATTATGCAGATTCTCGAACCTGATCACGTTCAGTATATCATTGATGTAGGTGGTCAGGTTGATATCAGGGTTAGAGAGATGAACCCTTTCTCCAAGGCCTGTAAGTGTCGGGCGGTAAACGATGTCGCCATGTGCGCTTAGAATGGAATCTACTTTTGCATAGTCCCAGCCACCATCCCATGCACCGGGAACGAAGAGGAAAGTACGGGGTTGGTGTTGCTGTCCGTACGCGAACGAAGAGATGGTCATGCTTAAAATGAAAATTAATTTTTTCATACAATGTTTAATTGAAATAAATTGTTTGAGATTACAAAATTCAGGAATAGCCGGATGCCAGACCTAACCGTATCTGCTTTAGTTGTAACAAAATGTGAGATGGGGGCTTTAGCCAAAAAGTTCTATTTTTAATCAAAAGACGGGTCTATATAAATTAAAGAAAAGATGTTTCACTTAACGGGAATAATCATCTCCCTGTTTCTCGCGTTGCTGCTTTTTACAAAAAAGGGGAAGTCAACCGCTGACTTTATTTTAGCGCTATGGTTAACCCTGATTGCCCTTCATTTATTCTGCTACTACACCCTGGTTTCCGGAACTTATGTTGAATTCCCGTATTTACTGGGCGTTGAAATTCCATTACCACTTATTCATGGTCCTTTTTTGTATTTGTACATTGCTGCTTTGGTCAATCAAAACAATAAAAGGCTGCACTGGTTTATCCATTTTATTCCCGCAACGATAGCGTACCTCTTATTGTCAGGCTTCTTTATCCAGACTTTTAATCATAAAATCAATGTTTATCAGCATCATGGTATTGGGTATGAAAAACTCGTTTCAATAATACGTCTTCCCATTATACCGTCTGGTATAATTTACGTGGTTTGGTCGCTGATATTATTAAAGAAGCACAGCATAAATATCCAGGAACAGTTTTCTTATACAGAGAAAATCAATCTGAACTGGCTGGTTTACCTCACCATTGGAATGGGCGCCATCTGGCTATCCGTTATACTCGGAAATGATATTTCTACCTTTATGCTGGTCGATTTGTTCATCTTGTTTATTGGATATTTCGGAATAAAACAAGTGGGCATATTCACCAACCGGGTAGTGAATACGCAATTGATGGATACTGATGATATAAAATTGGAAGAAGGGAATGATCCTGGTGTGAGCAGCCTGGCCAATGGCACTGAGAAAACCAAATACCTGAAAACGGCTGTGGACCCTGAGCTGATGTCAAAAGTGCACAAAGAAATAACGCTGTTAATGCAAACGGAAAAGCTCTTTAAGGACCCCGGACTAAACCTGGATGCATTGGCTGGGCGGTTGGGCGTTCACAGCAATACTTTGTCGCAGGTAATTAATTCAATGGAACAAAGGAATTTCTACGACTATATCAACGACTTCCGCATAAAAGAATTTCAGCGGATAGCGGTACTGCCCGAAAACAGCAATTTTACACTCCTTTCCCTTGCTTTCGAAGTGGGGTTCAATTCAAAAACCTCCTTCAACCGCAATTTCAAAAAGGCAACGGGCCTCTCTCCCAAAGAATACTGCCAGCAGGAGAAGATACAATTGGGCAATGCAACCTAAATAAAAGCGACCACCTTACCTTTTGGAGCGTCCGGGAAATGAATACCATCTTTCTTTGCCACTAAAAAAAGATGGTAAAAAAGTTATTATGGATGCTATTGGTCGCGTTGTCGGTTGTAGTGGGACTTTATCCGGGTTTGTTCTTTTTGGGTGAAAAGAAGGTGGGGATATTAAAAATCAAACCCGGTGAACTTTTTCTTAATCCCTTCTGGTACGGGAGCTTTTATGTGCACATCATCTTTGGCGGGCTTGCGCTGCTGATTGGGTGGATACAATTTAGCCCCTGGATCAGGCGCAAAAATATAACGCTCCACAGGAGAATAGGCCGGTTATACGTCATCGCTGTTTTACTAAGCGCTCTTGCAGGATTTAATATCGCTTTTTACGCAACCGGAGGACTTCCGGTAGCCTTGGGCTTTATCAGCTTGAGCCTTATTTGGTTTTATACTACGCTCATGGCATACTTCCGCATCAGGAGCGGGCAGGTGATACCACATAAAAATATGATGATTTATAGCTATGCCTGCTGCTTTGCGGCAGTTACCCTAAGAGCCTGGATGCCTTTGCTGATTGTCCTGTTTGGCAGCTTCGAAACTGCCTATACCGTTGTGGCCTGGTGGTGCTGGATCCCTAATTTAACCATCGCTTATTTTCTGACACAAAAATCAGCCCTGGCAACTCCTGGACAGGGATAAACAATCACCGGCTGTTTCCTTCATAAGTTACCTTGTTACCTCCAGGTTACTGTTACTTTATGATACCATGTTACTAAAGTATACATTCCTTGCCTAACTTTGCTGCTCAGGAATTAAATCAATGAAACAATGGATAAATTAAGAAACAAAGTAGCCATAGTTACTGGCGCATCAAAAGGAATAGGCGCATCTATCGCCAGGTATTTTGCAGCAGAAGGCGCAAAGGTAGTTGTAAATTATGCGTCAGGTAAGGAAGGCGCGGAGCACGTAGTGAAAGCCATAACTGATAAGGGCGGCACAGCCATCCTGGTACAGGCCGATGTATCAAAAGAAGCCGATATAACCAGGCTTTTTGAAGAAACAAAGAATGCTTTCGGCACGCTTGACATTTTGGTAAACAATGCGGGCATTTACCACTATGCGCCAATTGAAGAGGTATCAGCAGCATCTTTTCATCAGCAGTTCAGCGTCAATGTGCTGGGGTCTTTACTGGCCATCCAGGCATCTTTAAAGCTGTTTGGCGATAAGGGTGGCAATATCATCAACATCAGTTCAGAAGCAGGTAAAATGCCGCTGCCCACAGGATCGGTATATTCTGCCACCAAAGCAGCATTGGATGCTATTACCATTGCTTTGTCGAAAGAATTCAGCGGAAGAAATATCCGCATCAATTCTATCTTACCAGGCGTTGTGGAAACCGAAGGTTCGCGTAGCGCCGGCTTCATCGGCAGCGATGCTGAAACAAAAATGGTAGCCAATACGCCGCTTGGCCGTACCGGGCAGCCGGAAGATATTGCCAGAGTAGCCGTATTCCTCGCTTCCGATGACGCCGCCTGGATTACAGGCGAGAAAATTTCCGTATCCGGAGGCATTTACGGTTTTTGATTTTAAGGTATTCATGAATTTAGCAACTAACAGAAATGGGTAAACTGAAAAATAAAGTAACCGTTGTTACAGGTGGTAACAGCGGTATTGGATTCGGCATTGCAGAAGCATTCAGAAACGAAGGAGCAGTAGGTACTATCACCGGCAGAAACCAGGCTACCTTGAATAGTTCTGTAAGCGCATTGGGTAATGATTTTATAGGTATTAAGGGAGATGTAACAAACATCAGTGACCTGGAAGATATCTTCAAAACAACCTTTGAGAAATTCGGGAAAATTGACGCACTGGTAGTGAATGCCGGCGGTATCGTGGACGGTGTGCCAATGGCCGCCATTGACCAGGTTACAGAAGATAATTATGACCGCTACATGGACCTGAACCTGAAAAGCGCTTATTTCACCGTGCAAAAATCACTGCCGTATTTAAATGACGGCGCCTCCGTTATACTTATCGGATCAAGTGCTGCCCACCGGGCCGCGCCGGGAATGACTATTTATAGCGCCGCCAAAGCGGCTATCATATCGCTGGCCAAAGGGTTGTCGCTGGATTTATTGTCAAGAAGAATAAGGGTAAATACGCTTTCGCCAGGTTCTATTGATACGCCTGTTTTTGGAAAAATTGTTCCCCCGGAACAATTGGAACAATTAAAACAGATCTGGAAAGATATTACACCTGTAGGCAGACAAGGACTTCCGTCCGAGATTGGGAGCGCGGCAGTATTTCTAGCATCAGACGATTCATCCTTTATAGTGGGTACTGAAATTCTTTCAGATGGTGGTCTTACCAATATCAGCCTGATGAAGTAAATTCAGATCCTCTTTCATTGCGTGGATTAATAAAATCGGGTGCTGAAATGCCGGCATTTCAGCACCCGATCCTGATAGCTTTATCTTACACGCTAAAACCCAAACGCACTGATATCTCCTAAAACGATATAACTCTGAGAACCGCTCAACCCGATGAATTTAAAATACCTCGCTGCAGGATGAGTGGGTATCTCATACGACTGCCCATCGTTAATGGTACGGTTGAAGTTAAACGTACCCAGATCATTCCAGTTAACATTATCCGTACTCACCAGCAGTTTAAACGTATCGCAAGCCCTGTCATCATCCGTTTTACGGTATAATGTAAACGAGGTAATGGTCCGGACAATTCCCATATCTACTGTAAAGAAATGCGGATAATTGGAATTGCCAACCCACGCATGCCAGCGTGTATTCGGTGATCCGTCGATCACATTGGTCACAAGGTTTTCATCACCGGGATGCTGACTGGAGAAATCAATGATCTGCCAGTTTTTAGGACTGAATAAAAACGGTTTACTCGTTACATAGTCCGTGTAAAACGTATCTATGCTGAGTGAATCCGGTAGGTATACGGTCCGGTACTGATAAGTAATACCGGCTTTCATATCAGTAATAGTGGAAGCCCCGTCGCTGACAGGGAAACGTTTCACCTGCGTGGCACCTGAAACATTGGTGTATTTTACTTCCGTGGCATAAGCGCCGTTGGAGATATCCGCACCGCCCCATTTCACTACAATGGAATCTGCATAAAGGATACCTGCATCTACCGGGCGGCCTAACAGGCTCGACTGATACACGTCTCCATAGCTGGCGCCAAATAGTTCCACGGGAACGGAAACACCACCTTTGGCGTCGTAGGTTTTAATAACGAATAAATAACTCTTTTCAGGAAGATTGTTAATCGTATAACTGATCGTGTCGCCGGTGGGAGGAATGCTTATTTCTACGGAATCCGCAAAATTATTCCAGAAGATCTTTGCAGCGGTAAGTGTGGGATCTGCGCCTCTCAGCCAGGAAATCTTCACCCGGTTACGACCGGCATTCGCTACCGGGCTATTCGCCTTTCCGGGGTATACAATGCCATCCGGCACAACAAACTGCTTATAGGTGCTATCCATTTTTTTGCAGGCCGTAAGTATAACCAACATGGAGAATATGATGGAGATATAATGAAAGATGTTTTTCATCTTATTGCTTTTAAAGAGTTGAAAAATATTAAGGTACCTGCTGGCCCCATAAATCTATTTCTGCTATCACCACCTGGCCGGACATGCTGTAAGTTTCCAGCGTTTTAAAGCGGAGAAACCGTACCGCGGGTAGCAACCTGTCGAAAGAAAAATCTTCTCCCTTAAACCAGGCGTAGTTCCTGTCTTCTTCCGTTGTTTGGCCTAACGGCAACCCGGAAGGCTTAAAGGAGTTAAAGCTGCCCAGTAACTGCCAGTTGTCCCAGCTTCCATCCGGACTGGGATCATTAGACCCCCATAGCTCAAATTTCTTTACTGCCGAACCGGCGTAGAAGTGATCGGCTTGCTGCTGGTGCTCTACAATACGGCTTAGCACTACTTTCTTGCCCAGGTCAATAGTAGACCACTGCGGAAGTACCGACAGGTTGGTAGAAGCAAAGATGCTGTTGATGTTATTGTCAAACAGCCAGCTGAATTGATAACCGCCATCTGCCTGTGCCCAGGTATCTGTAGGCAGGCGTAATTCTTTCCAGGTACTTTTAGAGATTAATTCTTCATACACCGGCTTCAGGGATTTAATCAATGTATCAGACCTGTTACTCCACCGGTCTCTTACGAAGATGGCAAACTTCTTTACCGTGGTATCAAATCCTCTTACGGAATAGGTGCCCAGTGGTGCGCCGGTGTAAAAGGTGTTTACGGTAGTCCAGGTATTTTGCCCGGTAGAATCCATCATCAGCGTAAGGGCCAGGTTATCTTTGGCGTCGTTGCGGAAAGAGATCTGCACGCCGCCGAAGGTGGCGCCCATTGTGATGGAAGAAAAAGCGGAGATTACTGCGGGGCGCAAAGGCTGCACGGTTAGCTCCACCGGCGCAGATACTTTTTCATTTTTACCAACGCTGAATACCTGCACCTTATGCACGAGGGTATCGCCAAAACCAATCAGGTGCAACGTATCGGTATAGTAAGATGCTTTGGCTTCCCTGAAAATACCCGGCTGCATTTCATATACAGCTTTTATATAAGAGAGTTGCGGATCTGTGGGGAGCTTGTAGGTAAGGATGGCAGCTCCCGGGCTTACGGTCACCTTTATATTGGTGACAGGGGCAGGTGCCGGCGCATTTTCATCTGTATAATTTATCCTGCTCTCTTTTTTGCAGGACCAGCCGGCAACAATGATTAAGATAGAGATGATAATATAACGTAGTTGTTTCATGTCGTTAGTTTTTTTTCGGGAGATGTTACCACCCCAGGTTTTGTACTAAACTTCTATCGGTAGAAAGGGAGCCTTCACTAATCGGCCAGAAATAATTTTTTAATCCGAAAGTTTGATTGAAGATGGTTTTAGGCCGGTAGTAACCAGCGGCTGTTTCCTGGATCAGATCCCATCCTTTCACCGGTCTGTTGTATACTGTTTGCGCTTCTTTCCACCGGCGCAGATCCCAGAACCGTTGTCCTTCAAATGCCAGTTCAATCAGGGCTTCCTGGTGGATAATATCCCGCATACCCCTTTGCGTGGTGTATTTAATGGGATTGGTGGAATAGGTGGTCCAGGATGATTCAACGGACTGTAATCCTGCCTGTTCGCGTACCAGGTTCACGTAATTATACACTTCTGCTCCCGGTCCTGCTGATTCATTTAATGCCTCCGCATATAAGAGATACAAACCGGATAGCCGCATGATAGGCCAGTAATAAGAATTAACGGAGTAATCGTTTCCTCTTCCGATCACGTTCTGATATTGAACGGCCTTCTTCAGGTAATAGCCGGTAATAGATCCATAACCTGGTTTACCAAAACCATTTCTTTGCCTGTATTTACCTTCCAGGTAAAACAGGTCGGAATATTTCTTGTCGTCATAACGTCCTTGTCCGTACCACAAACCGCCGTCAAAGCCTAAGTCGGCATAGAACCGTGGTTCCCTGTTAAAGTTTAAATAGGCGGTGGTATAGCCTTTCCACAAATAGAGTTTATCGGTTTCACCGGCTACTTTCAGGTTATAGCGGTTAGCATAATCCCAGGTTTTATCTTCTGTAATGGGTACACCATGACTGGAGTAAAACAACTCCGCCATATGCAGGGGAGGTGATAGTTGGCCTTTAACAACCGTAATATCCCTGTTGGCCGGATCAATGTAGGTAGTGATGAGCTGTTGAAAGCCGGTGGAATTGGTTTGGGTATTTGCCCAGATAATCCCCGTGTTCCATCTTTCACAAAAAGCATTTCTGATACTTAACTGGGTCATAATGGTATCAGAAAGATCATACTGTTGAAAATCCGGGTGGTATTTATAAAGCTTCATTCCTGCCTGGTGACATGCGTCTATGGCTGCTTTACAGGCCGTAGCGGCAGCATCCCATTTTGCTTTGGAGAAGGTGGGATTAAACAGCTGTGTACCATCGCGGTTTTTAAGCCCGGCTTCATCGCTGTTGCCATTAAACAACGGACTGGCAGCATACACCAGTACTTTTGCTTTTAATGATAACGCGATGGGCATGGTAATGCGGCCCAGCTCATTGGCGGGGTCTATGATAGTAGCAGGCAGGTTGGTAGTTGCTTCATTGATCAGTTCCAGGATGTAATCGAAGCAGGAATCTACTGGTGCGCGCGACAGGTTGATATCGTTGCCGTCGGCGTTGATGGGCAGATTGGTTTTCATCAACGGAATGGGGCCGTACATCGTTACCAGGTAAAAGTTGTAATAGCCTTTCAGAAACGTTACCTCTGCTATCCAGCGTCTTCTTTCTTCTTCAGCCAGGTCGGGTACTTTGGCAATATTTTCGAGGAAGATGTTACAGTCGCGGAGTGCCCTGAAATAATACCCCCACCGGTCGCCCAGCGGGCCTACCACATTCTGGAATCCCTGGGCCATGCTGAAGAAGCCACCTTCCGAGGAAAACCGCCATAGTTCATCGCCGCCAACTATCGCAGGATCGTCGCCGAGGTCGCCGTTCTTTGGCATATAAGAATAACAGGTGAATAAATATTTTTTTGCTTCTATGCGGGTAGTAAAGGCGTTGTCGAGCGTGGCCACATTATCGGGTACCACATCGAGGAATTTCGCGCAGGAGTTACATGCGAGTATAATCAATACCAGGAGCGCCCTTATCGTTATATTATCTTTCATGGTGCTTTTTGTTTTCTTATTAATTGAAGTTCAGGTTAAGACCCAGGTTGAATACCCGCTGAACCGGGTATCCCAGGCCATTTCCACCCATTTCCACATCCCATAATTTAAACTTGCTGAAGTTTAACAGGTTGGTGGCATTTACATAAATGCGGAAGGTAGAAGTGCGTAGTTTCTTCTGCCACCTGGCGGGAAGCGTATAGCCTAGTTCCACCTGCTTTAACCGTAGAAATGCGCCGTCGCGCATAAACCAGGTACTGGTTTGTGCATTGTTCCTGTTTACGTCAGGACTTAACCTGGGCCAGAGTGCATATACATTCTGGCGCTCTTCCGACCAGTGATCATCGGCATAGGCTTTCAGCAGCTGATTTTCCGAGGCGAAAGGAGAGGTGGCTTCCGGATCTATCCAGAATGATTCATTATCTAACCCCTGGAAGAAAGCAGAGAGGTCTAAATTTTTATATCCCATCGAAAAGCCAAAGCCATACACTATTTCCGGCACGGTAGGGTTACCGATGGCCACTTTATCCGCTTCTGTGATCTGGCCATCCCTGTTTACATCGAGGTATTTAATATCTCCACCGCCATACCTGCCAAAATTTTGTTTGGGAGAATTAGCTGCTTCGGCATCATCTACAAATAATTTTTCCGCGATATAACCAAACACCTGGTTAAGAGAATACCCGGTATGGTAGCGATAGGATTCATCATACTTTGGTTCTTCATAGTTTTTATATTTACTGGTGGCATAGGTAAAGTTTCCCATCAGCGACACCCAGAAGTTGTCTTTAAAAAACTGTTTATAATCCATGGATATATCTACGCCTGCTGCTGTGGCAATACCCACATTCGCTTTGATAGGCACAGCGAAACCGGCCGCCTCCGGAATGCTGCGGGTCATAAGGATCCGGTCGCGGTATTGGGAAAAGTATTCTGCTACTATATTTAATTTATTAAACAAGCCCAGCTCCAATGCAATGTTCTTTTGTTTGGAAGTTTCCCAGGTGATATTGGGGTTAGCATAACGGGAGAGGGAAATACCGTTCAGCCGGTATACGTTCCCGGGATCACGCCCAAAGCCTGCGCTCCTGCTGCCGTCGTTCATATTTACGTTTGATAAATAGAAGAAGCGGTCCTGCGGAGAGCCAATCGCATCATTCCCTATAATACCGTAAGTTCCCCTCAGCCGCACATTGGAGAATATTGTTTTGATAGGTTCGAAGAATTTTTCGTTAGATACTGTCCATGCAAGTCCAAAAGATGGGAAGAAACCAAACCGGTTGTTCTTATCAAAACGTTCCGACCCGTTATAACCAAAATTTATTTCTGTGTAATAACGTTTATCATAGTCGTACGTGGCCCTGCCGGATAATCCTATATTCCTGAACGGGAGCGATTGCTGGAGATCGCCCGCATTGGCATTTAACCGGTTTTGTAACATAAACACCATCATGCCGCTGACGGTGCTTTTATTAAATGAGCGGTCGTAATTCAATCTGGATTCCAGGTAAAGGGAGGTGCTGATGGTTTTCTCTCCCTCGTTATAACCTAAGTACTCGGTACCTTCATTGGGATTGGTATTGGTGATAAAATATTTGTCGGATAATTTATCATACGCATCCATCTGGTACCAAAACGGGTTATAGAAACGGCTCACATCAAAATAGGACGTTCTGTTGGTATTAATCATTCCACTGGCTGCCAGGCCAGGTGTAATGGACTTCAGGTTCTGTTTCAGCTCAATTTGCGCCAGCATGAGGGACCGGGAATAATCCTTGTATCCCTTCACCATTTCTGCGTATGGATTGATGTATTGTCCTTCATCATAATTTCCAAACATGATGTGCTTTGTAAACTTGTGCTCTTCATCGGCGGGGTAGTAAGCCGGGAATAGTACGGGGTTGGATCTCATTACCTTTTGGTACATGCTGGCGCCGCCATCCACCGGACCGGTGTAGTCGTCGAAGCTACCGCTTAAACGGACTACCATTTCTGTGGTATTCGTTAAATTGACATTTACGTTAGACCGCAGGCTATAACTACTCAGCCGGATGTTGTTATTGAAATTATTCCGTTTATCTACTTTCATTAACCCGTTATCCCGGTTGTAGGCGCCCGATACAAAATACCTGGCTACGCCACCACCGCCGCTCACGCTCAGGTTTAACCGCTGGTTGGTGGTATAGTCCTTGAATAGCTGCTTCCTCCAGTCGTTGGCCGGGTAAGCAGTAGGGTTGAGGCCTGTTGCTGTGTTATCTATTTTCTCCTGGCTGTAGGGAAGTGCGCCGAGGGGATCACGGGTAAGCACGGCTTCGTTGGCCAGTTTCATATAGGTAACCGGGTCTGCCAGCTCAATATTTTTAGTAGGGGCGGATACTGAATTCTCTACGCGGAAAGCTAACTTGGCTTTGCCAACAGCGCCCTGCTTGGTGGTTACCATGATCACGCCGTTGGCGGCTCTGGAGCCATACAGCGCGGTGGCACTGGCATCTTTCAGAATAGAAAAGCTGGAGATATCATCTACCTGCAACCGGGCGAGGTCGGTGGTAGTTAATTCAACGCCGTCAATCAGAATTAAAGGATCTTTTTTATACCCGAAGGTGGTAACCCCGCGGATAAAAAACTGTGCATTATCCAGGCCGGGTTCACCACTCCGCTGAAAGGCGATTACACCGGCTGCACGCCCGGCCAGTGCTGTGGTGAGGTTGCTGGATGGTACTTTGAGATCCGATGGTTTAATGGTAGTAACCGATCCTACCATGTCGCTTTTTTTCTTTGTGCCAAAAGCCACTACTACCACATCTTTCAGCTGACTGGATATCGACTGCATAGCGATGTTAATGGCAGGGTGCGTGCCTACTTTTACGCGCTTTTCCACGTAGCCGATGTAGCGGAAAATCAGGGAGTCGCCCGGACTGGCTTCAAGGAAATACTTACCATTGTCGTTGGTAGTGGTGCCTTTACTGGTGCCCATTATCTGTACGGTTACGCCAGGGATATGGGAGTTATCGTCTGCCGAAACGACGACACCGGTAACGATCATACGCTGTTGCGCTAAAGACAGGGAACAGGATAATAGCAGCGCAGGTACAAGGAAGTACCGTTTGTTAAATAGTGCGTGCCTGAATAGGGAAAGAAAAAATGGCTTTTTTCTAAACGTAGAATTCTTCATAGCGTTAAGCTATTTACTGGTTTGAGATGAGTGAATGGGCAAGGTGTTGTTTCATATCCGGGAATGCAGTTGGGTCTATAATTCCATGCTGTTGAATTTAGGTGATGCTATGTGCAGGGGCATTCTTTCTCCAGGCCGGTTCAACGTTACAGCAGCCCGTTACCTGTATTTCAGGCAATACGAAAGCTACCGGCAGTTGAGCCGGCAATGAGATTAAAGGTTACACTTCTAATTAGTGATGAAGTTGCACACGGTGAGTCAGCCGACTCACCGTATACTGATTAGTTACCTGTTGATACTACATAAGATTATTGGCTTTGTTATAAATTTGATACTCGGAAAATCGATTTAGCACAGATACAAGCAGTAGTCACTAAAACTGAAAGAAATTCAGTTAGTTATCTTGCGCAGTACATAATATTTGGTTGCTATAGAGTTAAGTTTAATTTACTATTACTTTTTGCGAAGAAACTGATAGTAAAATAGAAAACTAATTCTTTTTAATCATCCTGTACCATCCTGCTCCAAACAACCGGTAGGTATTTTTTAACGCCTACCGGTTATCTTTGACCATTTAAAAAAGGGATCGTAAATAAATATTGATATGTATTTTGTTAGTGACGTAAAACAAACCGAACCACCGGTGTTCAACACACCATTACAACAAATGGTTTATGAAATGTTCAGGGAAAGTGGAGTAAGTTATGAGCGTGTAGATACCGATCCTGCTATTACGATGGAAGATTGTATCAGGATAGACCAGCGACTGAACATGAAAACGGTAAAAACACTTTTTCTCTGTAACCGGCAGCAAACAAACTTCTACCTGGTAATTACTACTGCCGGAAAGCCTTTTAAAACAAAAGATCTGGGCGCAGCGCTGGGGATTTCCCGCTTGTCCTTTGCCTCCGTTGAGTTACTTCGTTCAATACTGGGAACAGATATTGGTGCCGCAACGGTGTTTGGCCTGATGCTGGACAAGACAATGAAGGTGCAGCTGGTAATCGATAATGATATTCTGTCGGAAGAGTGGTACGGCTGCAGCGACGGCACCACCACCAGTTATCTCAAGCTTAGTACAGCATGGGTGATAAACGAGTTTATCCCCTCTACCGGGCATACGCCCAAATTTGTACAGCTGTAGGTGGTTCTTAATGCAGCGCTTATACCCTTAATGATCCACGAAATCCCCTGGCAGCATAATAAGATTCTGCTCCATTATGATACACGAAAACATGATCATAACGACGATCACAGAAGAGTGCGCCACCGAGTTTCCTTATTGCCGGAGGCGTTACTATCCAGCTGGAGGTTTTCGTATCGAAGTTGCCAAGTTGCTGCAACTCGCGGTATTGTACTTCTGTTAAAAGCTCAATACCCATATCGGCAGCCATTTCAACGGCGCTGTTTTCCGGTTTGTGTTCTTTCCTCGACTCCAGGGCTTCATGGTCGTAACAGATACTTCTGCGGCCTTTAGGGGTTTCTGCTGCACAATCATAGAAAATGTATTCGTCCTTACTTTTATCATAACCTACTACATCGGGTTCACCACCGGTTAATTCCATTTCATCGAGCGACCACAGTTTTCCCGGATTCGCTTCCAGCTTTGCCTGTATCTTAGCCCAGTCGAGCCCTTTGTGACGGTTCTTGTTTTTTTCAAAGCGGTTTTTCAATACGCTGAGGAGTTCCCTGGATTGTTCGGAAGACAACTTTCGTTTAGTGTTTTTCATATGGTTGATAGTTTAGAACTTCTAAGTTTCTGCAAAAATAGGTAATAAAGCTATTCCATTGAAAAGGTTCGGGGTGGCGTCATGTATCCCGGAGCAGCGACATGTTGTTGTATGAGGCCAGGTCGCTGTAATTTTTGCGGGAGAACATCCTTCCGTTAACCGGTGTAAAATGCGTACTTTTATTTTCATGTAATCAACCTTTATGACAAGCCAGGAGAAGATCGCCTTTAAAACCAGGTTAAAACAGGCAGGACTGCAGTTAATATCTGAACGTATTGCAATGGCTAAATCGGCCGGTGATAGCGCACAAGAAGCAGCTAACAATGAAGATAAAAGTTCGGCGGGGGATAAGTATGAAACAGGAAGGGCAATGGGGCACCTGGAGAAAGATATGTATGCACGGCAACAGGCAGAAAATGTAAAGGAGCTTGCGAGGTTGCAACAAGTAAATACAGACAGCATTTATACTACCCCGCAAACCGGTGCCCTGGTACAATGCGCAGAACAGTCTTTTTTTATTGCAGCAGGACTGGGCAGGCAACTGATAGATGAACAGACTATATTTTTCCTGTCTCCCTATACGCCGCTGGCAAAATTATTACTGTCAAAAAAGACAGGAGATCGTTTTCTGTTCAATAAAAAAGAAATAGAAATCCTTGCAATTTATTAACAACAGCCACGGACAGGACCTTTTCTTAAAATTAAATCACTCCATAACATCCTTCTTCTCTTTCCCCAAAATCAAATGTCCCAATAAGAAATCAAACAGATAATCACTGTCTGCATCTTCCCGGGATTGTATAGACAATCCCGTTGTTCCTTTGCTCAGGTCCGTTCTATAAGAAAGTACCAGGTTATCTTTTTCCATGATAGACCATTGCCAAAGTGGCGCATCCTTAAATACAAGTTTAAATTGCCGGTTCTGATATTCAAAATTGAAGTTCAATGAAAAGGGGATACTCTTTAACTTCAGGACGGGCTCCCCTGATTCGTTTAATATTTTGATGTTACCACGACTGAAAAGGCCGGAAGAGTATTCTATATTATATTCATTTTGAAGAATATTGAAAGTAGTGGGTTCTTTCTTCCAATCATCTCCTCTTTGATAGGTTCCAATTTCTTCACCATTCATTAAAAACACGAATTTACCTTCGCCTGTTTGATTCCATTGTCTTTCCATAAATAGATCGTTCATTTTTTCTCCTTAGATACACTGGTGGTACTTTGGATATACGCATTGATATCGTTATTGAAATCTGCCCGGTGTACCAGATTATACTGCCTGCCGGCGGGGAACATTTGTGAGATACCGATAACGTGGTTTTCTCCCACTTTCCAGATCCCTTTACGTCCCTGGAAGGCGGCTGTGGTAGCGCTGTTATGCATGTGGTCATTGCGGTCGTTCGTCACCACTGCTTTGCTGGGTTCATAAATATCCGGCTTGGTTTCCCAATACTTTTTCAGATTTATCATATCCGTTACCAACTCTTTCCGGTATTGCAGGTTGTCGGCATTTTGAGGAGTAGCCAGTCCGTCCATTTTAGCCTGGAAGCCGGTCCATACCTGGTTGGTGATCATTTGATGCAGGGCAAGACCTTCCTCGTAGCTCAGCGTTTCCACTTCTTCCTGGTACAGGCTTTTTACAGTATTCAGTGTTTTCCAGATGCCGCGTACCGCCATCAGGAAAGGCATATCCCCGTCGTGGGTGGTTTGTATTACCTTCACCATGCCGCCTGCAAATGTATGATAGAAGAATTTCAATCGCAGACCGGCTTCATCGCCGCGTGTTTGGTGAATTTCAATGGGCTTGAACGCCGCTTCCTGCCAGTACAGGCCGTTCTGGCCAAACAGGTGGTTGCTGTAGGCAACTTCTGTTTGCCGCCGTTTTTGTGACTCTCCATGTTCTTCACCCACTACATTCAGTTTGCCGGTATCGATGCTGATACGCTGTACCACGTCCTGTTTCAGCTGGGTGGCAACAGTCAGCGGCAACGCATGGGAAGCGCTGTATAATTGCAGTGCTTTCTGCCCCATTACATCTGCCTCCTGTTCAAGTCCTTTGTCGTCGTTAACAGGGATACCCTGTTTTAATTGTGTGGTGGCCTGTACCCGTCCCTGTTTTTGCTGCACTACATGCCATGCTTCATGCGCCAGGTGTTTTTCCTGGCCCGGTCCGATATGGATGTCTGTTCCCTTTGCATAGGCGAGGGCCTGCAGTTGCGCGGGTTCGGCGGAGTTGTAATGCACGCGTACATCATCCATGCTGTGACCGGATATATTTTCTATACCATTTTTAAGATGGTCCGGCATACCGGTTTTATTTTCTTTTCTCTGTACAGGCTGCGGGCGATTGTCCGCTAGTGTTTGCAGGGCTTTCTGCTGCGTTATTTTGTCGTTGTTGTTTGCCAGTTGCTGATAGGGGCGTAGTTGCACCGCCCGGGGGCCATTGTCCGCAACATGTACGGCGGCCGGCGTTACATGACCTGCAGTTGCAGCCTGGCGTTTTCCGCTGTGAGGGTCTTCAGCATGTGTGATCATGAGGTTACTTTTTCCTGGTAATATGAAGATAACAAAAACCAGTCATTAAATGTAATTTCCCGTAACCTGCTTAACCAGCCTTCCTGGCAGATTGCTTTTTGTCGAAACGGTTTTTTGCGATCAGATAGGCTTCTTCAATGAATTTAATTGTTCCGGGTAACAGGTCTTCTTCCGGATTGAGGATACAGATATAGTGCTGTGCGGCATAATCCGGATGCGGCATGAAACGGTTTAATGCGGTGTAATCCCAGTCGTTTTGTGTGGCCGTAAACAGCTGGTTGTAAGAAGCCTTTGATATACCAATATTCACGCGGAATACGCCTTCACGGCTCAGGTTCGATTTGTTGTCGTGTTCGTTATCTGATAAGGCAATGGTCACAAACGGAAGTACCTGGTCCGGTCCATAGAAAAAGAACCGGTATCCAAAACTATCAAGATTAGTGACGTTGGGTAATTGTTCCGTCAGGTATTGTTCGATGGCTTGTAACGACATAATAAACGTGTTTTCCTGTGCATTGCAAATTTCACCATGTTACACTACATTTACAAGTAGTTACCATTTTGGCACGTAGTAACATAAAGTAAAGTAACAGGTATAGTATGGGCTTGAAAGATGAAAAAAAGATAAAAAAATCTCAGACGTGTCCCTTCCAGGAAGCAATGGACCTGATCTCAGGAAAGTGGACGATGAGTATCATCAATACCCTGATGGCAGGAAAAATGCGGTTTAAGGAGTTAGAAAGAAGTGTAGTGGGTATTAATACAAGAATGCTGGTAAAAGAACTTAAACAACTTGAAAACAGGAAGATCATCAGCCGGAAAGCCTTTGCAACCATGCCGCCAACGGTAGAATATTCGTTAACTGAAAAAGGTACATCACTGAAACCGGTATTGGTGGAAATACAAGCATGGGCGATGCAGAATGTAGTTTAGCTTCCGGTTACTTTTTGTCTCTTTACGGGTGTGTTGTTCAATTAAAATTTGTTGATGGAACAGCAATAATTATCTTGCATCTTCGTAATTAATTTCCGACTACACTATGAAGCACAAGTTTAGGAACGGCCACATCTGGATGCCTGTTTTTTGTATACCCCTGATAATGCTGGCCGCCTGTAACGGCGATGGCAAAAAATCCCAAAGCAAGCAACCCGTTGATAGCGCGGTTAGTATAGATACCACGACGCCCGCGCCCAGGCAGGTTGATACACCCACTTTATCTACATCTACAGAAATATATATTTCCGCTATTATCAGCAGGAAGGAAGCCATCAAAAAACAATTGCCGGCGATAAAGGCTGAAGCGGCCGCTTTGCTTTATGATTCCCTGGCGCTTTATATGGACACCGCCCTGGTAGCTATTACCGCCAATGAACAGGCATGGCTGAATGAATACGTAAACTACTACTCTGAAGCAAAGGGTATCATTATACCGCCTGCGCGTGTACAACAACGCATTAATTTACTGGCCACTGCGGGCATCGAACCCTGGGAAATAGGTGAGGGTTATACGGATCTTCGTACGGTTCCCACATTCTATACAAATTTGTTCAAAGCTTCCCTGCCCGCTGATTACAGGGCATACCTGCAACTGCGGGCAGATGAAGATACGGTGTTATACAGCGCTGATGCGGGATTAGTAATCCCATTCAGCCTGGTAGGAAAGCGGGCGCTCAACTGGGAAAAGTTCCTGGAAACTTATCCCGACAGCAGGTTTTTGGAAGCGGCCAGGGATCTGTATAACGGTTATTGCGAGGATTACCTGTTTGGGGAAGACAATACGCCCTCCTTTGAAAACAACCAAAACCTTCGTTCACTGATCCCGGAGAACAAGGCCGAATATCTTTCCTTTGTGGAACAACACGGCAATACCAGAACCGGGGGCATTGTACAAAAGTTCCTGGATAAGGTAAACACCGCAAAAACCTATGATGAACTGCGCCAGTACATACAAAGTGCAATTGCGCAGTTGTAAAATAAAATTCCGGCTTACATCTTCACGATCTTTTTTACCAGCTGTTTGCCCGTTCCTTTTAGTACCAGTAGATACATCCCAGGCTGCACATCATTCATCGGGAAATCAAACTGCTGGCGGCCATCCAGCTTTTCCATTTTTACCACTTTACCGGCGGTGTCACGTAATTCTGCTCTCAGCCAACGTTCAGTAGTGTTTACATAAATGAATGCACCTGCCGGGTTGGGATAAATGCTGACACCATCTGCTTTTTCCTCCGTTGCGGGCATCATCTTACGGAGCATGCTGCCGGTGCTGCAAACCAGTACCGGCCGCCGGGTGCTGTCGCTGCTCTCGCGGGAGGTAAAAATGGCATCGGTAGTGGCGCCTGCCAGTCCGGATACGAGCTTTAAAGTAAGCATGCCATCGGCCGACTGTTGCGCGAGTGCAATATCCGTTATATCCCATTCAGCGTAATTGCCTGCGGTGCGTCCCATGATAGTATCTACCGCGCTGGTGGCCGCCGGCATGTTGTTATAGGTGATGCCGGTTTCTGTCCAGCTGTCGTTGCTCACATATTGCGCAATCCAGGGCACGGAGGCAATGCTGGTGTTTGCATAGTTCACGTACATCCGCAGCTTTACCTGGCTGGTACCCGCGGGCAATGCGCCCACATTGAACCGCAGGAATATTTCCCGTGTATAGCTCACAGTTGCATCCTGCTTCAGCACAAGCGACTCTGTGCCATAATTCACCCCACCATAAGTAGAACCCCCTCTTACATACGCATCCGCAACAGCTGTAATAACAGAGGCGGCATAAACAGGCGTTTGGCTGTTTACATGATACGTGGCAGAGGAACCTGCATAAGGACCGGAGGGCAGCGTGGCAACCAGTTGCCGTGTTTGCGGAATGCCCGGCAGGTTCAGCTGAATATTAACGGGAGAAGAAGATTGCGCCGGGTCCGCAACGGATACCGTTACATCGGAAGTACCAGCGTTGCGCAGCATCAGTGCACATGGCCGGTCGACGGTTACGGTCAGCGAATCTTTATGAAAGGTGCCCGCCTGGTAAAATACCATCTGCCAGATATTTAATCCCCGGTGATATACTACCTGCATGTTCGCGTTATTCTGCTCAATGCGTACTGCCGTGGTATCATAGGTGCTCATATTTTGCCCCGGCAATACATAATACGCATAAGTGCCATTGGTGGGCGTAGTGCCGTGGTTGAACCACAACTGGAACACATTCATGTTTTGTACAGTGGTACTGCCGCCGTTGTTAATACTTCTCCAGGTACCGGACTGCGATTGCATGCTTAGCTGCACCTGGCCTCCGGCCGGAAAGTAATAGCTGATACCATTATGCGTGATCCATTTCAGCGTGTTGTTGTAGCTGTAAGTACCATTGGCAATAGTGCTCACTGTGCCGCTTACATTGGCGGATACAGCGCCGTTCAGCAGGCACTGGTTCACAGTGGTGTTAATGGGCTGCGTGGCGGTGGAGCTGATACCGGCGCCCAAACACACTACTTCGTTATCAAAAAAGAACCAGGCTTTGCGGGCCTGCGTATTGTAATCGGAAAACTGCAGCGCGGAAACGCCGTATAGGGAATCTGATACGCCACCGGCAAAAGCGGTAGTGCCAAAGTTTACGCCCCAGGCGGTACGCAGCGGAATGGTAGTGATGTAGGGCACGGTAGTGCCGGGGATCCTGCTCCAGTCCCACACGGCAGGAATGTTATAATATTCATTGCCGCTGGCGGCGATATGCGTGGAGCCATCCGACAGGTAATACCCTTTCAGGTTTTCCCCGTTGCCGTTTTCCTGTTTGGCGGTGCGGGTGGAAGTCATATGCACCCCAAAGAGATAGCCGGCACGGTGATGTACCGTATAGTCCGAACGCCAGAAATGGCTATGCAGGGAGGGCAGGAGGTATCCCGGCGCCTGCGTACCATTCAGTCGTGCTATGTTTTCGTTGTATTCGGTAACATGCGCGGTGTCCAGTACTTTGAGTTTCTCCAGGTGACTGGTAACGCCAACGCCTAATTGATTTTCCCGGCTGATGCTGCGGCCGTTTGTGCCATAATCGATATAGCGCGCCCGCAGGGCTTTGAGGAAACCGTTCCGTACAAAGTCGCTGAACACCGCTAAACGGGAACCCGACAGGGCATAGGGCGTGCCACGGAGATAATAGGCTACTTTGGTTTCGCCTTCCACGAACACGGAGCCATAGCCAAAGAAATACAATTGCGGACCATGCTGGTGGTACGACAGGTCATGCTGGATGCCCTCATTGGCGGTAAGCACAAGGGGATAAAATACCTGGTCCACGCTGTACTGCATCAGCGAGTCGTTGGCGGTGAGGCAGGAGCGGTACATGAAGTGGGTGGCCACATCCAGTTTATTGGCGCCGGTTTGACCGGAAGGGTTGCCGCGGTTCATTTGCGTGAGCAGTGCATTGCGGAGAGTGCCCAGGCTTTGCTGCGCCGTATCCAAAAGGATCAGGATTTCCCCGATGCGCTGCGGATTGGAGATCTGGTTATGGTACCAGTTCCAGCTTTGCGGATCGGTGGTATTCCAGTAAGTGAGGCTGTTTACGATAGCGGTGAAAAGCGTGGCGCTCTGGTAATACGAACTGGCGGATTTCGTATAGGCCTGTGCGAAGGTTTTTACCCGGTTGATATGTACATCCGCCGTATAGGTGGTGGAGCTGTAGGCATAGTTCACATCCGGCCACGAGCCGTTGCTTTGCAACGTTGCCAGCGTGCTGGTTACGTTGTTGTCCAGCGTGGTAGTGTTGCTGGCCTGCGAAAGCAGTTCCGCCCGGATACGGTCCATAATAGTGGTGTACGCCGTTTGGCCCCATGCTTGGGACATATTGCACAGGAAGCCCAGGATAAGCAGCATGCTGATTTTCATAACAGTGGATTTGCAACAAATCTAGTGATCCCCGCCTGTTAGGTGGGGTGATTTTTCCGAGTAAATGGGGGGAATTTTCACAAATCAGGGGCTTCCGCAAACTCGGAAGGCGTTTTACCAAATTGTTTCTTGAACTCCCGGCTGAAATATTTCCGGTCGTTGTACCCCACCATGTACGCCACCTGGTAAATGGTATGCTCACGGGTACGTATAAGGGAGGCTGCTTTTTTCAGTCGCAGCGATTTTACAAAGTCGTTCACCGACATATTGGTAACGGCCTTCAGCTTTTTATAAAGCACCGGCTGGCTCATGGCTACCTTACGGGCCAGCATGTCCACGCCAAAGTCGGGGTTGTCCATATGTTCTTCCACCAGCGCCATCACTTTTTCGAGGAAGGCATTATCCAGGCTGCTGGGCAAAGCATCCGGTGTGATCGTTTCCGTTTGCAGCTGGCGGCTGTAACGTTCGCGCATTTTTTCGCGGGAGGCGATCAGGTTGCGGACGTTGAGTGCCAGTACCCGGGTACTGAAAGGTTTGGTGAGATAGAGGTCTGCCCCGGTTTCAAGGCCGCTTACATGATCGGCCTGAGAGCTTTTAGCGGTAAGCAGTACCACGGGAATATGACTGGTACGTTCATCTGTTTTAAGTGCCTGGCAAAGCTGCAGGCCATCCATTTCGGGCATCATCACATCACTGATCACGATGTCGGGGATTTGCGCGGTGGCTGTTGCCAATCCATCTGCCCCGTTCACACTTTCCAGTACAAGGTATTGCTCGCGGAAAGTCTGGCAGATGAGGATGCGCAGCTCCGGGTTATCTTCCACGATATGAATGGTGAAAGGTTGTGGCGTAGCGGGAATAATACTATCCGTGGTTTCCGGTGCGGGCGTTGCTTTAACCGGTGCAGCGGGCATTGCAGGCATGCCGCCAACAGTGTGTTGGGTGCCTTCAAAATGTTTGGAGCCGGTAGGCAGGGAAACCGTAAAACAGGTACGTCCTTCTTTTTCCGGGGTAGAAGGTTCGCTTTCCACGGTGAGGGTGCCTTTGTGCTGCTCCACAATGTTTTTGGACAACGCCAGCCCGATGCCATACCCGGTGTTTTGTAAGCCATGATCCTGTACCTGGAAGAAATTGGTGAATAGTTTGTCGAGGTACTCAGGTGCAATACCGCGCCCGTTGTCCGTGACAGTGATCACCGTATTTTGCCGGGAATGGGCAATGTGCAACTGGATGCGCCCCCCGTCCGGTGTGAACTTGAAGGCATTGCTGAGTAAATTGAAGAACACTTTCTCCAGTTGTTCCCGGTCGAAATAAACCCAGGCATGTTCCATATCATGCCCGAACACCATGCTGATGTTGCGGTCGAGCGAAAGCTCGCGGAAGCTGGTGTAAATATGATCGAGGAAGGGAATCAGGTCCAGTTCCTGTACATGCAGTTTAAGGTGATTGGTTTCTGCCTTGCGGAAGTCCATCAGTTCGTTCACGAGCTTCAGCAGCCGGTCGGCATTGTTCCGTAACTGCAGCAGGGTGGATTGCAGCGGATCATCTTTCTTCAGCATATCCATCATCTTTTCCACCGGTACCAGCAGGAAAGTAAGGTGGGTACGGATTTCATGGGAAACATGTGTGAAGAAGTTAAGTTTCACCTGGTGCAGTTCTTCTTCTTTACGCAGCAAGGCCCACAGGAAAAAGAACCGGGTCACGAAGAAGAATAATAATATAACCCCCAATGCGTAAACGCCGTACGCCCACCAGGTTCGCCAGAATGGCGGCAGGATGGTGATCTCCATCTTTGCCGGCTCACTCCAGATGCCATCGTTGTTGGCACCTTTCACCCAAAAGGTATAGTGGCCGGAAGAGAGGTTGGTGTACGTCACTGCCGGGTTATCGGTTTCTATCCAGTCGCGGTCCGCGCCTTCTAGCCGGTAAGCATAACGGTTTTTGCTGCTTTTTACATAGTTGAGCAGCGCAAATTCCAGCGTGAATACTTCCTGGTCGTGATGAAAACGTAGTGCTTTGGTATAGCTGATGTCCTGGTCCAGCAGCCCGTTGTCCTGCGCGATACCCACCGGTTTGTTGAACAGTCGCAGGCCCGTAAACCGGATAACGGAAGGATGCGAATTGGTAATGATCTGGTTGGGGAAGAAGCTGGTGATGCCGTTATATCCGCCGAAGAGAAATTCGCCCTGGCTGTTCCGAAGAAAGGAGTTGTAATTAAATACGTTTCCTGCAAGACCATCGCTTACAGTATAGGTCTGGAAAGAGTTGCGGGCAGGATCAAAACGTGCCAGGCCATTATAGGTACTGATCCATAAATGATGCTGATCATCTTCCAGTAAGCCAATTACATTATCGTTCGGCAAACCATCTTTTTGGGTATAACGGGTTTGCTTTTTCAGTTCAGGATCATATTTAATCAGCCCTCCAAAATACATGCTCACCCAGATGTTGTGCTGTGAGTCTTCCTGGATGGAGTTCACATAACCTGGTTGGATAAGCCGCATGGTGTCTGCTTCAAATACATACAGGTTACTGATGGAACCGATGAGGATGCGGTGGCGTGAATCTTCAATAATATAGCGGATCGACTGGTGCGTAGCAATACCCGTTAAAATGGAATCGGCCCGTTTCTCCAGCTCATGGCCATTCCGGTGGAGGAGGTGCAGCAGGGTGTTGGTGCCCACCCAGAACCGGTCCCGGCTATCTTCCAATAGGGCGGTTACTTCTCTCGAAAAAGTACCGGGATCTTTGGTATCGTAGAAGAGGCGTTTAAACCCTCCGTGCTGCAACAGGTTCAATCCGCCGCCATGTGTGGCCGCCCAGATGTTGTGGTCTTTATCTTCATATACTACTTTAACCAGGTTGGACCCGAGGCTGGCAGGATTATTTGCATCATGTTTATAGCTGGTAAAATGTTGGGTAGCGCGGTTGTAATAATTCAGGCCACCGCCTTCTGTACCAATCCAGTAATTGTGTTGCGCATCTTCCAGCATGCTGCTGATCACATTGTTGCTGATCCCATTGAGCGGGGGATGTTGCTGCCAGGCAATAAACGAGGTACCATAAGGATGTATCATGTTTACGCCGCCAAAGTAGGTGCCCATCCAGATTATACCGTTGCTATCCTGGTACATACTATGGATGGAATTCTGGCTGAGGCTATTGTTGTTGCCGGGGTCCTGCTGGTAGTGGCGGCCGGTCATCTTAACCGGGTCAATGATACTAAGTCCTTCCTGGGTACCTATCCACATGTTGCCGGCTTTATCGCGGAGTATCCTTCTTACTATATTATTAATGATGGCAGGTTGGGCCAGCAATGAAAAACGGCCGGTAGCCGGATCATAGATACTGATACCGCCGGTTTGTGTGGCCACCCACAACCTGCCCAGTCCATCTTCGGTGATGGCGGTGATAAAGTTCATAGCGAGACTGGAAGGATTTCCATCTTCATGGCGGAATGTCTGGAAATCATGGCCGCTCATTTTTGTAAGGCCGTTGCTGGTGCCGATCCAGATATTACCTTGCTTGTCTTCATACACACAACGCACTACATACCCCGCAATTTTACCGGGTATGAGAAATTCTTTCCGGTTGCCATCCTGCAGATAAAGCCCGTTGTTGGCGCCTATCCAGCGGCGTCCTTTACTATCTTCATAAATACAATTGATATTTGTTTGCCGCCCCGGATCAAGGTCGATGCGCTGAAAGCGATCGTGTTCCGGATCATACTTAGCAAGGCCCGCGGACGTACCTACCCAGAGTACCTTTTTCCGGTCGCGGTAAAGGCTCATGATTTGATTGCCGGGAAGGGAGGTGCTGTCATCCGCCTGCTGGCGGTAAATTTTGAAACGGTATCCATCGTAGCGGTTAAGGCCATAATGCGTACCATACCAGATGAACCCCTGGGCATCCTGTACAACAGACAACACAGCGTTGTGCGATAATCCATCTTCTACCGTAAGGTGATTGAATGTCACATCCTGCCCGCTGCTTTTTGTAAAAACAGCGAGGATCAGCAGGCATAAGAACGGGAAGCACCTCGAAATCATGCTCTAATATAAGAATTGTATTTCCGCAAACGGGTGTTTTTTATAAAAATCATTCTTTTACTATTCTGATAATCAGTAGGTTGAAGGAGGATTTATAAAATTCACCCCAATCATTTACGATTGTCCCCCTGTGATCCGGACGGGTTACCACATATTTGTGAATCAACCGTTATTTCTGCTCAATTCCACAATTTATGAAAAAGACAAGCCAATCAGCCAGCAAGGGAGGAGGGGGCAACTTCACCTTCCATTATTTTTTTACGGGAGTCATGTGGATCTTACTTTTTCCGCTTTTCCTTTTTGCACAACAGAAAAAAACAGTATCCGGTACAGTAAAGGCCAAAGATGGTACGCCATTGATTGGGGTGACTGTAATGGTAAAGAATGAAAAAACGGGCGCCCATACAGATGGGACCGGCCATTTTACTATTGCTGCCGCGCCAGGCGCTACATTGGTGTTCTCTTTTATCGGTTTCGGTAAAGTGGAGCAACCGGTAGATAACAGAACGGAATATAATGTACAGATGAGTGAGCAGGCCGGCACGCTCAACGATGTGGTGGTAGTGGGATATGCTACCCAGCAACGTAAAGACCTCACCGGCGCAGTGGGCAGTGTAAACATGAAAGATTTTGCGAAGGCGCCGGTAAAGTCGTTCGATGAAGCGCTCGCAGGAAGGGTAGCAGGGGTAGCGGTAGCGAGCAACGACGGTCAGCCGGGTTCCATTTCCAATATCGTGATCCGCGGCGCGGGTTCCATCACACAAGATAACTCCCCGCTTTACGTGATCGACGGTTTCCCTACTGAAAGTTCCAACGCAAATGCGATCAGTCCGGGTGATATTGAATCGATCGATGTTTTGAAAGATGCATCTGCCACCGCCATTTACGGCGCCCGCGGATCAAACGGGGTTATTCTCATTACCACAAAAAAAGGGAAGACCGGCGCACCGCAGGTAACCTATAACGGCTATTATGGCTGGCAACAGGTGCCCAACAAAATCCCGTTAATGAACGCTTACGAGTTTGTACAGTATGTGGGAGATGTAAACCCTTCCATCTATGATTCCGTGTACCTGGCCGGTGGCGCTAAACTGGAGGATTACCGTAACAAGGAAGCCATAGATATGCAGGACTTTGTGTACCGCGTTGGCCAGAACCAGAATCACGACATTGCCGTACGGGGAGGAAATGATAAAACGAGGTATTCTGTCTCCGGAAATTTTAATAACCAAAAGGGAATCATCATCAATGGTGGTTTCAAACGCTACCAGGGCAGGTTTTCACTGGATCAAACGGTGAGCAGCAAATTGAAAGTAGGCATCAATGCCAATTATGCCTACAATGAAACTTACGGTATCCCGGTTTCCGCAACAAATTTTTATGCGTCTGCTACCACGTTATATTCCGTATGGGGCTTCCGGCCTACGACCAGTATTTATGGCCGCGACAGCGCCGTGAATCTCGTGGATGAATTTTATGATCCGGGTAATGAGCTGGCCAATAACCAGGACTATCGCGTGAACCCGTTACAGAATATCCAGAACCAGTACACCATGAATAAGGTGAACAACCTGTTCGCTAACGCATATGCGGAATATGCTATCACCAATGGACTAACATTACGTATAGCCGGTGGCATCAATACCGTAAATACGGAGATCGATATTTTCAACAATTCCAAAACACAATCCGGCAGTAAGTGGAATTCCAATGGCGTGAATGGCAGTATAGAAACCAAACCCACTTCACTCTGGCGTTCGGAAAACTCACTGACCTACCGCAAAAGCTGGAACAAGTTACACAACCTCACCGTGCTCGGTGTATTGGAAGCGCAGGGATATAAAAATTCACAGCGCAGGTTTTCGGCGAATCAAATCCCGAATGAAGACCTCGGTCTGGATGGAATTGATCTCGCAGCACCGGCCAATACCTCCCTGCTGTCGCTCAGCTCCGGCTGGACAATGGCCTCCGGCGCCGTGCGCGTGAACTACGACTACAATTCGAAATATCTTTTCTCTGCTTCCCTGCGTGCAGATGGTTCTTCCAAATTCGCCGCAGGTAATAAATGGGGATACTTTCCTTCCGCCTCTGCGGCCTGGCGCTTCAGCAGCGAAGAGTTTATGAAAAATGTGAGATTCATTTCAGACGCGAAGATCAGGCTGGGCTACGGCGCATCCGGCAATAACCGGGTAGGGGACTTTGCTTACCTGCCCCAGTTGCAGCTTACCAGCAACCAATACTGGTATTCCGTTGGAAATGCGCCGCTGGGTATCGGGTCGGTGATGGTATCTTCCGGTAACACGGACCTGCGCTGGGAAACCAACGAACAAACCAATATCGGTTTGGATATGGCCTTCCTGAAAAACAGGCTCACACTTACCGTAGACGCCTATCTGCGTACCACGAAGGATCTCCTGCTGAATGCCGCACTGCCTTATGTACATGGTGTAGAAAGCGCGCAGGGTTTCAAGAATGTAGGCCAGCTGCAAAATAAAGGACTGGAGTTCACAGTTGCAGCAGTAATTGCAGATACCAAACAGTTCAGCTGGAACAGCAGTTTTAACATCAGCTTTAATAGTAATAAAATACAATCACTGGCAGAAGGACAACAATCTATTCTCTCTGGTTCCGGTACTTTTTTTAATACTACCTATTCGGGTTTGTTCCCTTACATCTCTGTGATCGGAAGACCGCTGGGTGAGATGTATGGCCTCGTGTTCGACGGCGTGTACCAGTATTCCGATTTCGATGTGATGCCCAATAACACTTACCTGCTGAAGCCGGATGTGCCTACCAATGGCGCGGCGCGTAATGCTATCCGTCCGGGGGATATTAAGTATAAGGACCTCAACGGTGACCTGCAGGTGAACAACCAGGATTACACGATCATCGGCAGCGGGTTACCAAAACATACCGGCGGTTTCAGCAACGATTTCCGCTACCGCAATTTTGATCTGAACGTACTGTTGCAATGGTCTTATGGCAATGATATTATCAATGCGAACCGGTATGTGTTTGAAGGTGGTATTGTAAATAATCCGAACCTGAACCAGTTTGCCAGCTATGCCAAACGCTGGACGCCCACCAATCCAAGCAACACCATGTTCCGCGCTGGCGGTATGGGTAATGCGGCGTATTCTTCCCGTGTAATTGAAGACGGCTCTTACCTGAAGCTGAGAACGGTTTCACTGGGGTATAATATACCCGGCGAACTGCTGAAACGCGCGAAGATAAAGAATGTACGCATCTATGGCGCTGCACAGAACATTTATACATGGACGAAGTACTCCGGTATGGATCCTGAAGTGAGCGGCCGGCCGGGTAACCTTACCCCTGGCTTCGACTATGCCGTTTACCCGCACTCATTGTCTTATGTGACCGGTTTAAATGTAACCTTCTAAAATGATGAACATGAAACGTATTTGCATCCTGGCATGTATCGTAATAGCAGGGCTTACATCCTGCAAAAAATTCCTTGATACGCAACCAACAGATTTTTATACCACCACCAATTATTACAGCACGGAAACACAGCTGCAGCAGGCGCTGAACGGCGTGTACGGTGATCTGATGCGGCCCGAGTTGTATGCGCAGGTGATGGGCTTCAACTTTGTATCCACCACAGATGAGGTAATGTCAAACCGTACGGCAGACGGCGATGCCCGTGGTCTCCGTTACAATTACGATGCCTCCCTTGTACATATCGCCAGTATCTGGCGCTATGCATATGTTGGCATCAACAATCTTAATACATTACTGGATAACATCGATAAGCCAACGATGGATGCATCCCGCAGGAATATTATCAAAGGACAGGCATTATTCCTTCGTGGGTTCCTGTACTTTATTCTTACCAGTAATTATGGAGATGTGCCTGTAGTACTTCACACACCCGCTATCAATGATGTAAACATTCCGCAGGTAAAGCAGGCAGACGTGTACGCGCAAATTGAAAAGGATATGAAAGAAGCAGAAGTGCTGCTGAAAGATTATACCGTTACACAGGCGAAATTCAATGATGTGGCTACGCTCACTGCTGTGCAGGCCATGCTGGCGCGGGTGTATCTCTACTGGGCCGGCTATCCGCAAAACAATACCGCCAAATATCAGGATGTGATCACTTACACGGATAAAGTGATTCTCTCTGGTCTTCATGCACTGAACCCCGATTACCGCCAGGTATTCATCAACCTGGCCACAGACCAGTATGATGTAAGAGAAAACATCTGGGAGCTGGGCTCCCTGGGCGCAGCCGCCGGCGTGGTAAACAAGTCAGGAAATGACATCGGCAACTTTGTGGGGATCCAGTCAGCGCTTACTGCGCTGGACTCAACATCCTACAACTCCGCCGGATGGGTGTGGGTTACTAAAAAGCTGTTCGATGCTTATGAAACAGATCCCAACAGCGCTGTCATGCCTAACAAACCTTCGCTGGATATCCGCCGCGACTGGAACTGTGCCAACTATATTTACAGCGGAACAAATCCCCGCACAAAAACCGCGCGTCCCAATCCCTGGCAGATGTGCGCCGGTAAGTTCAGAAGGGAATATGTACCGCAGGCAATCCGTAATACCAATGGCGTAGGCGGTACCTATAATATCAACTGGCCCATGATCCGGTATTCAGATGTATTGCTGATGCGCGCAGAAGCAGAGAATTACGTGAACGGCCCTACGAATGCCTATAATTATGTGAACCAGGTACGGAAAAGAGGATATGGACTGATGAATGGAAACGTAGTAAAATCCATTACAATGGTAAACTCCGGCGATGGCTATACGAAAGCGCCGGCAGTAACTATCACCGGCGGCGGTGGCAACGGCGCTACCGGAACGGCGATTATTACCAGCGGCAAGGTAACCGGTATTTACCTGAACAGCCCGGGTGCATTAACATTAGGCTCCTATTATACTACGCCACCTGTAGTAGTGATAGGCACCTTCTGGACGCCGGGCGCCAGTTATACAACAGGTACACAAATCACTAACGGCGGCATCCTGTACACCGTAACAACGGCAGGTACTGCCACCAATACACCGCCTGTCAATACTTCCGGCGCTTCCGATGCCTCAGTAACCGGTGCTGTATTCACCTATGCCGGTACCGCCGCAACAGCTACGGCCACCATCACCACAGGTAATGAATCCGATCTTACGCCGGGACTTAGTAAAGATGCGTTCCAGCTGGCCATCCGTGATGAAAGAATGCGCGAGCTGTGTTTTGAAGCGGTGAGAAAAGCAGACCTGATCCGGTGGGGCAGTTTTGTATCAGACATGCAAAACTTCGCATCATGGGCCACTGCCAACGGTGCCGGCGTTACGTCTACCGGTAATCCCAACGGATTGCAGGGCGTGCGCAATGTAAGCGCCAGGCATGTGATGTTGCCCAAACCAACTTATGAACTCAATCTTAACCGGTTACTGACACAAAACGAAGGCTGGTAATGCTAAAACACATCCACATGAAAAAATCATTCATCATACTGTTGTCTTTCTTTGCGGTTGCCTGTTCTAAAAAGCTGGAAATAGATACGCCGGACTTCAACGTGGCGCTCGATCCTGCAAAGCTGGTATCAGATACGTTCACGTACCGCCTGGGGGATACCACCCGCTTTAAGTTCAGCGGCAGCGCAGGTAATATCGCATTCTATTCCGGGGAACCCGGCAAGCGTTACGATGGCCGTACGTCTGCAAACAAACTGGGAAAGATCACGCTGGGCTTTTCCTCAAAATCAGAATTTGGTACGCAAACAAATACCCTGCAGGTACTGGCCACCAACAAACTGACCGGCCTGGATTCTGCTGCTGTGGTAAATGCGGCATGGACAAATATCACGAGTCGCGGCATAGTAGCTACCAACGCAACGGTAGTGCCTTTCGGTACTGCTGACCTGACGGACCTGGTAACCAGCGAAAGCGATTCACTCTTTATTGCTTTCAAATACAGCGGTGTAACGGGAACGACACAACGTACCTGGACGATCACCGAATTTATCGTGAACAATGTACTGCCGGAGAAAACTGTTTCGCTAAGCTCTTTGTCGGCCGATGTAGCCTACTGGACCCGTTACGGCAACGTATGGAGCCCCGCTAATGGCCGTTGGACAGCCTCCGCCACAGATCTTAAAATCACCGGCGGCGGTGGCAGCGCGGCCAGCAATACCAGCTGGATCATCACCAAACCCTTATACATCGGCCGTGTGCCGGGAGATGTGAGTACCGGCATCAAGAGTATCAACGAACCGGATAAAGAAGAATATGCTTTCGTTTATCCGTCACCGGGAGTATACAAAGCCACCTTCGTGGCATTTAACCATACACTGGACGAACAAAAAAGTGTTGTAAGGGAATTGATCATTAAAGTGACACCATAAGAATATGAAACCATTGCTTTATTTTATTTTAGCCGCCGGTCTTACTGCCTACACTGCAGGCGGGGAGAAGGATTTTATCAGCAGTAATGCAGGCTTTGCCCGGCAACAGCTCAAGCATATGCTGAAGGATACGGAATCCCGCGATAGCCTGGCTTTTCCCCGGACTATCAATAAGGAAGGGAAAATGATTACCACTTCTATGTACGACTGGACACCCGGTTTTTTCCCGGGCTCGCTCTGGTATGCGTATGAACAAACCAAAGATCCTGTGTTGCAGCAGGAAGCTGTTAAGTGGACGGAGAAGCTGGAGCCGCTGAAAGATTTTACACAGCATCATGATCTCGGCTTCATGATGTATTGCAGCTATGGTAATGCTTACCGCCTTACGGGTAACAAAGCGTACCGCGATATCCTGATCCAGGGCGCCCGCTCGCTCAGCACGCGTTTTAACCCGGTAACAAAAAGCATCAAATCCTGGAACGCTTTTAAAACATGGCATGGGCAGCAGCTATATTATTACCCGGTAATCATCGACAACCTGATGAACCTGGAGCTGTTGTTTTTTGCAGCTAAAGAAACCGGCGACACCAGCTTCCGCCACATAGCAGTAAGCCACGCGGAAACCGCTATGTACAACCAGGTACGTCCGGACTACAGCTCGTATCATGTAGTGTGTTATGATACCACCAATGGTAAAGTGCTGGCCCGCGAAACCGCGCAGGGGTATGCTGATAATTCCACCTGGTCACGCGGCCAGGCATGGGGTATCTATGGGTTTACGATGATCTATAGAGAAACACATGATCCGCGTTTCCTCAAAACTGCGACCGGTATGGCCGACTGGTTCCTGGATAATAAAAATCTTCCGGAAGATAAAATACCGTATTGGGATTTCAATGCACAGGAGAAAGGATACACCCCCGGTATACGCTCCAATGCCAATAAGGTAAAAACAAAATACCGCGATGTTTCCGCCGCTGCTATTGTGGCGTCGGCATTGTTTGAGCTGAGTGGTTATGCCGGCAAAGAGAAAGGAACACAATATCGCCAGGCAGCCATCACAATACTGCATTCGCTTGCAGGCAGCGCGTACAGGGCGCCGGAAGAAAAGAATGGTAACTTTATATTAATGCACGGTGTAGGAAGTATCCCGCACAATGCGGAGATTGATGTGCCACTGGTGTATGCAGACTATTATTTTTTAGAAGCCTTGCAACGGTATAAGGCTTCGCTGGATTAAGCGGGGGAGCAACGTATAAAAAAAGACAGGCACCTGGTTATCCGGATGCCTGTCTTTTTTTGTGCTTTCCACTATGATCTATTATTTTACTACATTTATGGCAAGAGGGACGGGCTTACTTACATGCCAGAGCGACAATATACTGATAAGGAATTGCTAAAACTAATCTCGGAAGGCAACGAAGCAGCCTTCCGCAGTTTTTTCCATGCCTGGCAGGGCCGGCTGTTTCATTATATCCGTACTATCATCAAATCTCCGCAGGTGGCAGAAGAAGTGGTCATGGACGTTCTCACAAAATGTTGGGTAGGCAGGGAACTACTGCCCCGTATTGAGCACGTGGAGGCCTTCATGTTCCGTATCGCCTATCACCGCGCAATTGACTTCCTGCGTGCTGCCAGCCGGAACCCGCAACTGGTGGACCTTCTGTGGGAAGAGATCCAGATGGTGGATGCCACGGAGGCCGACAACCAGGTAATAGTGAAGGAATATGAGACAAAGCTACGCGAGGCAATTGGGTTGCTCAGTCCCCAGCGCCGGAAAGTGTACCAGCTAAGCCGGGAGGAGGGGCTTTCCCATAAAGAGATCGCCGGGCGCTTGTCTCTTTCCAAACACACTGTCAACAACCATATCACCGAAGCCCAACGATTCATCCAGCAATACCTGGCCGACCATCTTAACCTGGTAACGGTATTTGCCCTTCTGTATGTTGTTTCAGAAAAAGTTTAATTTTTTTTTCAGATTGATTAGTTATTCCTCTTTTTTCCAGCGTCTAGCTTCTAAAGGCAGTTATTCCCTGCCATCCACGTATGAGTGAAACTGATAACAGACTACACCGTTTGTTCGAACGTTATATTGCCAATACCTGCACCCGTGAAGAGCTGGAAGAGCTGCTGGCAGCCGTGAAACAATGGCCGGCTAATGATGCACTGCGCCTGGCTATGGAACAGCATTGGCGCAACAGTCGTGATACAGCAGGCATCCCGGATGCCGAAGCCAAACTGGAACATCTTCTCACCAGTACCCGCCCTCCGGCAGATCAGCAGGAGCAGGAAAACCTTACGCCTGTTATCCCGGTACGCAGGGCGTACCGCTGGCGTTATGCCGCTGCCGCCGTAGTAGCGGTGGGACTAAGCGCTATGGGATACTTTTACCTGCAACGGTCACCTACTCCTTCTGCCATTGTTCAGCACAACATCTTAAAACAGGACGTGCCCCCCGGCGGCAACAAAGCCATGCTCACGCTGGCGGATGGCTCCACCGTTGCGCTGGACAGTACCTCCGGCCACGTGATGCAGCAGGGTAATACCTCCATCCATCTGCAGAACGGCCGGCTGCAATATGATGTAAACGGCGCAAGCGATGCTGCAAGCCTTAATACCCTGACCACGCCCCGCGGCGGACAATACCAGTTGGTGCTGCCGGACGGCTCCAAAGTATGGCTGAATGCGGCATCCAGGCTGAAATATCCCACAGCATTTATAGGCAAGGAGAGAGTGGTGGAACTGGAAGGACAAGGATATTTCGAGATCGCAAAGAAAGCGGGACAGCCATTTAAAGTTCGCGTGCACAATCTTGAAGTGCTGGCGTTGGGCACCAGCTTTGACATCATGGCTTATGATGATGAACGGAGCGTGAACGCCACCCTGCTGGACGGCGCCGTAAAAGTAAGCGTGAACAAGGAAACAACGCTTTTGCAACCGGGGCAACAGGCCGCCGTGATACGCGGTGCTGATGCCATCGCCGTCAACAAGGTGAACACAGAGCAGGTGATTGCCTGGAAAAACGGCTACTTCTCTTTTGTAGACGCGGATATTCACACGATCATGCGACAGCTTTCCCGTTGGTACGACGTGGAAGTAAGCTATGCAGACGGCATGCCGCAGGGACTCTTCTCCGGGGAGATCGGGAAAGGTCTCACCCTGGCGCAGGCGCTGGAAACACTTGAACAGGCAAGAGTGCATTTTAAAATAGAGCACGACAGGCATATTGTCATATTGCCGGAATAAATAAGCAAACCTATCAACCAATCAGTCAATCAATCAATCAATCTTCCATGTTATGTACAAATTAATGCTATCTCTATTTTTGTTTTTTTTTCTGAAAACCACTGCCGTCTGTAACTCGCAGCAGATCACCTTCAGTGGGAAGAATGTTCCGCTGGAAAAGGTGTTTGCCGTGATCAAACAGCAGACAGGTTATGTATTCTTTCATCGCAACGAGGATATGGCCGCGGCCAAACCCGTTACTGTTGCCTTTAACAACATCGCGCTGGAAACGGCACTGAAGATCCTGCTGAAAGACCAGCCACTGCGCTACTCGCTGCAGGGCAATACGGTGGTCATCAGCCGTAAAACAACATCGCCCGAGCCGCAGGGTACGGAGCAACCTGCTATTGACCGCCTGCAGGGGAAAGTGGTGAATGAAAAGGGTGAGCCAATACCCGGCGCCACCGTGCAGATCAAAGGCACCGGCCGTGGCACCACCACCAATGTAACCGGCGGATTCACCCTCACTAATGTACCGGATAACGCCGTACTGGTGGTTTCCGCACTGGGACTCAAATCAAAGGAAATAACTTTATCTCCCGGCCAGAACAGCATCTCCGTTACCCTGGAAGGTGATACGGAAGCCCTGGGAGAAGTAGTGGTAGTAGGTTATGGCCAGGTAAGAAAGAGTGATCTCACCGGCTCCGTTACCTCCGTGCCCGTAGGAGAAATCAAAAAAGTGGCCGTTACTTCGCTGGACCAGGCCCTGCAGGGAAGAGCCGCCGGCGTGCAGGTGACGCAGAATTCCGGCGCTCCCGGCGCCTCCACCACTATCCGTATCCGCGGCGGTAACTCCATCCAGGGCGACAACGAGCCGCTGTATGTGATAGATGGTATTCCCTTCAAGAATGCCGGCGCAGGCACCGGCTCCGCCTTTAACGTACTGAGTACCCTCAACCCGGCAGACATTGAATCCATCAACATCCTGAAGGATGCTTCTTCCACAGCCATCTATGGCTCCAGGGGCGCCAACGGTGTAGTGATTATTACTACCAAAAGAGGAAAAGCGGGTAAGTCTGTTATTAGTTTCGACAGCTATTACGGCACGCAGAACGTGCGGCGGAAATACCCGGTGCTGAACGCAAGCGAGTATGCGCAACTTGTTAATGAAGCCAATACCAACGATGGACTGCCAGCTGTATATACACAAGACCAGGTAAATGCTTTTGGTAAAGGCACCGACTGGCAGGACGAAATACTTCGCACAGCTCCCATCGCCAATTACCAGTTGTCTGTAAGCGGCGGTGATGAAAAAACGCAATATGCCTTGTCTGCCGGCTACTTCACACAGCAGGGGATCGTGAAAGGATCTGACTTTAGCAGGTATTCCTTTCGCGTAAATATCGACAGGAAACTGACCAGCAGGATCAAGATAGGCAACAGCCTGACGGTGAGCCGCACGGTGAGTAACCAGGCCAAGTCTGATGGTAACCTGGGCTCCGCTGGCCTGGCAACAATGGCTGCCCTGCAGTTTCCTCCGCTTCTTTCCGTATACGATAAGGATGGTAAATACCTGATTAATGATCCCAAGCTCGTTTTCCCGGCTGATAACCCGGTAGCGCTGGTGCAGGACTCTAAGAACCGCAATACTGCCTATCGTGTTTTTGGTAATATATTCGGCGAATACGAAATACTCGAAGGGCTTAGCCTGCGGGTGATGTTCGGTGCAGACGCCATTCTGCAAAAGCAGGACAACTACCTCCCGCGAAGTGTGGCCAGTGGCCTTTCCCAGGGTGGTGTCGCCTACATCTACAATGATCAGAATATTACCTGGCTGAATGAAAACACGCTCACCTATACGAAAAGATTCAACCGTGTACATAACATTACTGCCCTGATAGGTTATACCCAGCAGGTAAACCATACGGAATACAGCTCTTCATCTTCCCGCAGTTTTGTAAATGACAACCTCGGCTCCGGCAACCTGGGCGCAGGCGCAATTCCCGTTATCCCTTCTTCAGGCGTTGGCGGATGGGGACTGGAGTCTTACCTCAGCAGGATAAATTATAGCTATCGTGATAAATATTTACTCACTGCCTCTTTCCGTGCAGATGGATCTTCCCGGTTTGGCGCCAACAAGCGTTTCGGCTATTTCCCTTCTGCTGCACTGGCATGGCGGGCAAGCGAAGAGCCTTTCCTGAAAAGCGTGAAACAGATCAGCGAATTGAAAGTCAGGGCTACCTACGGTACTACCGGTAACCAGGACGGTATCGGAAACTATCCCGCTTACTCCCTGTTAGGCACCCAGAACTATGTGCTGGGCAATGCAGTGGCCACCGGTATTGGCCCCAGCCAGATCGCAAATCCGGACCTCTCCTGGGAAACCACCTCGCAGGCCGACCTGGGCGTTGACATTTCCCTGTTCAACAGCAGGATCAGTCTCACGGCAGATGCCTATCTGAAAAGGACCAGGAACCTGTTGCTGAATGTAACCATCCCCGGTACCTCCGGCTATTCCAGCGCTTATAAGAACCTGGGCCAGGTAGAGAACAAGGGGATAGAGCTGAGTCTGTCTACAGTGAACCTCGACGGCGCTTTCAAATGGACCACGGATATCAACTATGTAATCAATCGTAACAAAGTGCTGGACATTGGTGGCGCTCCGCAGATATTTGCCGGTGAAGTGGCCAACATTGCACAGAACGTGAACTCCGGTATTATCCGTGTAGGTCAGCCACTAGGCTCTTTCTACGGCTATGTAACGGATGGTATTTACCAGTCGGCAGAAGAACTGTCCGCACTGGCAGACCCTAATGCAAAGAAACCGGGCGACCGCCGGTACAAGGATCTGAACAACGATAAAAAAATAGACGATGCAGACCGTACCATCATTGGTAATGCGCAGCCCAAATTTTTAGGTGGCATCAGCAATACCTTCTCCTATGGTGGGTTTGACCTTAGTATTTTCTTCCAGGGCGTATATGGCAACAAAATACTGAACGCCAATCGCTTTGAACTGGAATATCTCAACGGTACTATGAACCAGGACCGGGACATGCTCGACCGCTGGACGCCTACACATACCAATACAGATATTCCGCGCGCCACCAATGCCCGTCCTACTAACCGTATCTCTACACGACAGATTGAGGATGGCTCCTACCTGCGGCTCAAGAACCTGCAGTTGGGCTACAACCTGCCCGCTTCCGTACTGAAAGCCATCAAGGTGCATTCCATACGTGTGTATGGAAGCGTACAGAATCTTGCTACCTGGACAAAGTACAGCGGGTATGATCCTGAAGTGAACCGCTTTGGGCAGGACAGCCGCAGCCAGGGTTTCGACTACGGCAGCTATCCTACCGCCAGGACCGTGCTTTTTGGGTTAAATGTCAGCTTCTAACAAAAATATTTCTGCATATGCAAAAGTTTATTCTCTTTTTACTGTTGATAACAGGTGTGTCCTGCGGAAAGCTGAACGAAGCGCCGCAGTCCAGTTTCACGCCTGCCAATTTCTATAAGAATGCGGACGACGCAAAGGCCGCCGTTAATGCTGTATATGACCTGCTGAACACGGCCAACCTGTACAACCAGTCTATGTGGGTGCTGATGGATCAGGCTACGGACGATGCCGAATGGGGTGGTGGCCGCTCCACGGTTAACCAGTCAAAGAACGATCTTGACAAATATACTTTTACACCGGCTACCACTACTTTCCAGGTGGTATGGAGTACCTGCTATCAAGGCATCAACCGCGCCAACACTGTGCTGGGGCGGGTACCGGCTATCTCTATGGATGATGCGCTCAAAACGCGTCTGCTGGCTGAAACAAAATTCATGAGAGGGTTCTACTATTTCACCCTGGTACGATTATTTGGCGATGTGCCGCTGGTATTGCAGGAAACCACCTCACTCAGCGACCTGGCAGTATCCCGGAAAACCGTGGACGAAGTATACCAGCAGATCGTAGCAGATTTTACAGATGCGGAGAAAGCGCTGCCGGCATCCTACACGGGCGCAGATAAAGGCAGGGCCACAAAAGGGGCGGCAACAGCTTTGCTGGCAAAGGTTTACCTGACCCGGCAGGACTGGGCCAAAGCCTCCGCCAAATGCAAGGAGGTGATAGACCTGGGTGTGTATGACCTCTGGACCAATTTTGCAGATGCATTTGCTATTGCCAACAAGAACGGCAAAGAAGCGGTATTTGAAGTGCAGGCACTGGGTGGTGGCGTAGGAGAGGGCAGCTACATGCAGGGCTATATGCGGCCTGGTTTTGATAAGGTGAATGGCGTTTCCGGCTTTGGCGACAATCCTCCCACAAAGAACCTGTATGATACCTATAGCCTGACGGACAAGCGCAGGGATATAACCATCAGGCTTTATTCTGCCACTACCACACCTCCGGCACCGGCCAATATTCTTTTCCCGGGATATGTATGTAAATACCTGGACCCTTCCGCCACGGCTACAGGAGAAGGCAGCAATAACTTCCCCATTATCCGGTATGCTGATGTGCTGCTGATGTACGCCGAAGCACTGAATGAGCAGGCCGCCGGTAATGTGGAAGCCTATACGGCCATTAACCGGGTCAGGGAAAGGGCCGGTCTGGTGGGGCTGTTGCCCGGGCTGAGCCAGGGTGCATTCCGCGACAGCGTGCTGTTGGAAAGACGCCTGGAGCTGGCTTTTGAAGGACACCGCTGGTACGACCTGGTAAGGACTAAACGGCTGGCCAGCGCAATGAAAGCCCAGAACCCGGGTATCATTGTCCTGGATAAACACTACCTGTATCCAATTCCTCAAACAGAACGGGATGTAAATAAGAACCTGACACAAAACCCTGACTATTGATGATGCATCGCAGAACATTTTTACAAACAGGTTTGCTCACTACTTCGGTGGCCTTCCAGGAAAAATACTTTTCCTGGAAGCCTGCCGTGAAAGCCACGCCGGCAGCGGACCCGCAGGTGGTCAATGCAGGTGTTGGCGGCAACAATACCATTGACCTGCTAAAACGGATCGACCAGGATTGTTTGTTACACCGGCCGGACCTTACCGTGCTGATGGCGGGCACTAACGACATGAACAGCGTGAAGTATGTGCCGTTGCCGCAATATGAGAAGAATGTCCGCAGTATTGTAAAACAGATCATGAATATCAACAGCCAGGTGCTGCTGATGACCATCCTGCCAGCTTACGAACCATACCTGTTTACCCGCCACAGGAAGGAGTTCTATGAGCCCGAAGGGTACCAGGAACGGAACCGGCAGGTGAATAACGTGATCCGTAAAATCGCGGCAGATAATAAACTGCCGGTGCTGGACATGCACCATGTTTTTGAAAAAACAGGTAACATAGGCACTGATGCGGATAGTCTTCTCCGTAATGAAGCCAACAGCGGGAAAACGGATGGCTTGCATCCCACCCCGGAAGGATACCGCCTGATGGGCGTTGTGGTGTATGAGGCCATCATGCAGTTGCAGCTGCCGCATAACAAGGTGGTGTGTTTTGGTGATAGTATTACATTAGGCGATGGCGGCGTATCCGGGAAGAGTTATCCCGCCGCCCTCAAAAGATTGCTTGGTTCCTGAAAAATAAATTATGAAAAAATTCCTCGTTAGTATTGCAGTATCCATCTGTTCCTTATCCGTGTTTGCGGCGCCCGTTCCCGGGAACGTGACGGCCGACGTGATTATTTATGGCGGCACCTCCGCTGCGGTTGTTGCTGCCGTACAGGTGAAAAAAATGGGCCGGTCTGTTATCATTGTATCTCCCGACACACACCTGGGTGGCCTTTCCTCCGGGGGATTGGGCTTTACCGACACCGGCAACAAATCCGTTATAGGCGGGTTATCGCGTGAGTTCTACCACCGTGTATACCAGCATTACCAGCAGCCTGACGCCTGGCAATGGCAGCAACAGCAGGAGTACGGCAACAAAGGCCAGGGAACAGTAGCGATGGACGGCGCGGAACGTACTATGTGGATCTTTGAGCCGCACGTAGCGGAACAGGTGTTCGAAGATTTCATAAAAGAAAACAAGATCATTGTATACCGGGATGAATGGCTGGACCGCGAAAAAGGGCTGATCAAAAAGGATGGCAACATCACGTCATTCACCACCCTCAGCGGCAAAACCTTTGCCGGGAAAATGTTCATTGACGCCACCTATGAAGGCGATCTCATGGCCGCTGCCGGCGTCAGCTACCACGTGGGCCGTGAAGCCAACAGCGTGTACGGCGAGCAATGGAACGGCATCCAGGTGGGCGTACTGCACCACGGTCATCACTTTAAAACAAACATCAGCCCCTATAAAATAGCGGGCGATTCCTCCAGCGGACTGCTGCCACGCGTTTCCGGCGACGATCCCGGCAAAAAAGGGGACGGCGATAAACGGATACAGGCCTACTGCTTCCGTTTGTGCCTCACCAACGACCCGCGTAACAAGGTGCCGTTTGAACGGCCTCACGGTTACGACTCTACGCAGTATGAACTACTGGTACGCGTCTTCAATTCCGGCTGGCGGGAAACCTTCAATAAATTTGATCCCATTCCCAACCACAAAACAGACGTGAATAACCACGGCCCTTTCAGCATGGATAATATCGGGATGAACTATGATTACCCGGATGCTTCCTATGAAAGAAGGAAGGCCATTATCAAAGAGCATGAACAATACCAGAAAGGTCTGCTGTATTTCATCGCCCACGATCCCCGCATACCGTCAGACGTACAGGATGCCATGAACAAATGGGGGCTGTCGGCCGACGAGTTTAAAGACAATGGTAACTGGCCGCACCAGCTGTATATCCGCGAAGCACGGCGCATGACGGGCATGAGCGTGATGACGGAACATGAAGTGCTGGGCAAACGTGCTGTGAGCCAGTCTGTAGGCATGGGCTCCTATACGCTGGATGCGCACAATGCGCAACGGTACGTAAAACCCGATGGCTTTGTGCAAAATGAAGGCGATATAGGCGTGGATGCGGAGCAGCCCTACCGGATCTCTTATGGTGCTATTGTGCCGAAGAAAGGAGAATGCGGCAACCTGCTGGTGCCGGTATGTATGTCCAGCTCACATATTGCTTTTGGTTCCATCCGCATGGAGCCGGTGTTCATGATCCTGGGCCAGAGTGCCGCCACCGCCGCAGTACAGGCCATCACCGATAAAAAGAATGTACAGGATATCAGTTATAAAAAACTGAAAGCACAGTTGCTGAAAGACAAGCAGCGGCTGGAGTAGTAATGGTATAAAATAAAATAAGGGCCGGCTAAAAAGTAGTTCTGTACTTTTTAACCGGCCCTTGTAATTTCTCCGGCTATTTATGCAGTATCTCCGTAAGCTTTTCATGCAGCGTTTCTCCACGCAGATTTTTTGCGATGATGCGGCCCTTTGGATCCAGGAGGAAGTTTTGTGGGATGGCTTTTACCTGGTACAATTTCCCCGCTTCATTTTTCCATCCTTTCAGATCAGATAACTGTTGCCAGGGCAATGCATCTTTCGCCACCGCACCAAGCCACGCGTCTTTATTGGTATCCAGGGACACGCCAACGATCGTGAAGCCTTTTTGGTTAAATGCCTGGTATGCTTTCAGTACATTGGGATTTTCCGCCCGGCATGGTCCGCACCAGGAAGCCCAGAAATCAAGCAGCACATATTTCCCCCTGAAGTCAGACAATTTCACCGGTTTACCATTTACGTCATTTTGAATAAAATCAGGGGCAATCGCTCCAATTGAAAGCGGCCCCAGATCATACAATGTTTTTGCGAATTGTTTGCCGGTTTTGGTGTTGCGTACTGCCGGGGACAATCTTTTGAAAACAGGTTTAATACGTGGTACGTCCACATCATTGCCAGCCACTTCTATCAGGGTAACCAGGCTGATATACGATGTAGGATTTTGACGGATGAAAACATATTTCATAGAGTCGGTTTGTTTTGCAATCACCTGGTATTGTTTCATCACCGAATCCATGAACCCGGGATCTTTTTTTTGCTGATCAGATGCCGCATCCACGTCTTTGCTCATCTGTTCCATGCGATGCAGTACGGAGCGTTTGTACCGCTGGTAATCGCTGTTTACAGGGCCACCCGTAATCTTTGCGTTTGTTACGGAGTCGGTACCGGTAATTTCGATAACTCCTTTCTCCAGGTAGCAATCATTGACATCAGCCGTCTTCTTCCATGTTGTGAAATCTTTTCCGGTATGATCAATGAGTACATGCACATTAACCGGTTCCTCCAGTTGACCGCTAAACCGGAAAGCGCCTTTGTTGAACGTTGCCGAGTCAAGCACCTGCTGATTGTTCCAGCCGTAGTTTTCTACCAGGTACGCTTTTGCAGGTGTGGCGGATGTATGAAGTTTGATGGTCAGTGTGTATTTGCCGGATTGGGCGAACATCCATCCGGGCGCCAGTATGGCTGCCAGTATCAACATTTTTTTCATGAGAAATGTATGTATTGAGAACAGGCAGGATGATGTTTATCACCATCCTGCCTGGTATATTATTGAAGATATCCCGGGTTGGGTGTTAAATTAGGATTTTGCAGCAGGTCAGCGGGCGGAATGGGCCAGTAAGACATATAGCTCATCCAGGTAGTGGGTTTGGTAGGTGCTACGGTAGCCATTACAGCGTCGATGACGCCGGTGCGTTTCAGATCGAAAAACCGGTGACCACATTCTGTGAACAGTTCGGTTTGTCTTTCTTTGGCAATGGCGGTGAGAACACTGGCTTGCGTGCCTGCTGTCAGTCCTTCCAGGCCCGCGCGTAGCCGCACCGCATTCAAATCTTCCACCGCATTGCTTTTATTTTGCATCGCCCTTGCTTCCGCACGGATCAGGAATTGCTCTGAAAGCCGCAGCATAACCTGGTATTCTGCATTGGTAGCCGGTGATTTATATTTACCGGGGAAATAATACACCGTAGCCGGAGTGGTAGAAGACGCGGCCACTGTGGAGGTACGCACCCAGTTGGTGAAGCGCCCGTCGCCAGGCTCAAACTTATTGATCAGGATATTGCTCAATGCAACAAATACGTTGGAGGAAGCAGGGCTTTGCGGCGGTACAATTGTTTCCGGCATACCATTGTTATAGAAACCGTATTCATTGGCAGCTTTGGGACTGTTGGTAGCCAGCGCCCAGATGGTTTCCCGGCTGTTGGCAAGAAACACCTGGCTGAGCGGCGGCATCTCATAATTGGTGTTGCCAATCAGTTCACCAGCCTGTGCTTCGGCATTGGCCCAGTCTTTTGTATAAAGATAAACTCTTGCCAGCAAAGCCGTAGCCACGGCCTTATTAGGACGGAAGCGATTAGTGGTGGTAACACCATAGCCATTTTTATACTCGTTGCTTAAAAGGGATTGCGCCATTTTAAGATCGGCAATGATTTGTTTGTACACATCAGCTTCCGGAGCGCGGGCCAGCCGGTTATTTACCGCGTAGTTGTTAGTCAGCGCCAGCGGTACAGGACCGTAAATATTAACGAGATAATAATAAAAATAAGCCCGCAGGAAGTAGCACTCGCCCAGCCACTGGTCTTTGTAAACGAGGTTGCCTTTGCTGGTGCTGATGCCTTCAATAGCCGTGTTAACGGTAAAGAGTTTCTTATACAGGTCGGACCAGTTGCCGCTTTGCCCGCTTTGAATCGCATTCTTGTAAAATACATCTGCAAAATTACCGTTCAGTAAACTTCTGAGTTCATCAGTATACAAGCCCATTGTATAACCAATATTACCACTCGAGGAACCTTGAAAAGGCCCGGAATTGTTCATGTTCAGATAGATACCTGTAACAACTGTGGATATCATATTGTCGGTGGAATACACATCCACCGCCGCAATGGTATTGGCCGGCAGCTGTGTATTGTCCAGGTATTTTTCACAGCTGCTCAGGGTGATGCCCATTGCTGCAGTGATGGTAAGCAGGCGTTTTGAAAAACTATTATTGGCAGGAAATATCATCTTCATTTTCGGTACATTAAAGTGTAACATTAATTCCGGTTGTAAATATGCGCAGTGGCGGGATCACGCCCGCATTCAGGTTTTCAGGGTCAAGACCATCGAATTTGGAAATGGTCAGCAGGTTTTGTCCCTGTACGTACACCGACAGATTTTTGAGATGCAGCATCTTGTTCACTTCCGGGCTGAAACTATACCGGATGCTCACATTCTGTAATCGTGCATAGGTGGCGTCGCTATAAGCCCCGGTGCTGTTTTGCAGCAAGGTTTGTCTGAATATACTGGTGAACTGGCTGCTTAATTTAGGGATGTCTGTGATATCACCCGGTTGTTGCCAGCGGCGCAACCAGATGGTAGAACCATTTAAGCCATACAGCCCGAAAGGAAACGGGGTTTGACCAAGAAAATTCATGCCTGTGCGGCTGGTAAAATTAAAGGTGAAGTCGAGCGTAAGCCGTTTGTAGGTAAAGGAATTTTGCAGCCCGCCGAAATATTTTGGCGCCAGGTCTACAAATTCGGTTTTATCTGCCTGGGTTAATCCGCCGGTGTAATCGGATACATTGCCTTTCGCATCGGTGAAACTGTAATTGCCGGTTTCCGGGTTTACGCCGTTGTATTTATAAAGCAATTTACCGGTAACGGGTTTGTTCAACACGTAGTTGGCATTCTGCGTACTGGAGGGTAATCTCAGCAGTTTGCTTTTAGGGATTGAAATGTTGAACCTTGTTGACCAGGTGAAATCCCTGCTTTTGATATTAATGGAGCTTAGGCTGATTTCCATGCCGCTGGTACGGATCAGCGCATCGGAGTTTAAAGTGTAGCTGGTATAGCCGGTAACGCTTGACAGCGGCTGGCCCAGCAGCTGGTTACCTGCGCGGTTGGTGTAGTAGCTAAAATCGGTTGTAAGCCTGTCGTGAAAAAATCCCAGCTCCAGACCGGCTTCCGAGTTAAAGTTACGTTCCCAGTTCAGCAGGGGATTGGGAAGTGAGTTGGGTGTTAATCCTACCTTGCCATCATAGGATCCGCCAATTACACTATACGTTCCCAGCCAGCGGAAATCGCCAATGGCATCGCCGCCTACCACGCCGCTGCTGATCCTTAGCTTACCAAAGCTGAGCCACGGCAGGTTGTCGCTGATTAGTTTTTCGCTGCTGAAAATCCAGGCCAGCGCGGCGGAGCCAAAGTTCCCGATACGGCGGCCGGGTCCGAACTTGGTGGACCCATCCCGCCGTGTGTTGATATCGATAATGTATTTCTCGTCCCACACAAATTTTATAATTCCATACATGCCGATGGACCGGTACTCGGTGAGGTTATAATTGGTAGTTACGCTAGATCCGGCAGAGGGGTTGTTCAGCAACGCATCGGAAGGAAATCCCGTTCCGGTGATCTCATCAAAATAGGTGACCTGGTTATTGAGTTCACCACCTAGTTTCACGCTTAAATCACCTTTCTTACCAATCAACGTATTGAATTCGCCATAGGGTGAAATGGTGAAGGAGCGGGTGTTATACTGGTGCAGAATACCCACCGTTTGCGTAGGGGCCTGGGTGTTGGTAGGATTGAACACGGTTGTTGGATAGCCGATCAGTTCCTTTCCGTTGATGGTATTGTAGCCAAAAATACTGCGGAGTGTTATTTTTTTGATGGGCCGGTAAGTGAGCGTGGCATTGGCCAGTAGGTTGTTGGTAGTATTTTCATATAGCCTGTTGGCGTTACTGGCTGTGCCGCTGCTGTTAAGGTCGCTCCCGATGGATGCCCAGTTGATACTGCCATCTTTGTTATAGGCAGGTGGCGCATTTGGCGGCGTTAATGCGCTGACGGAAAAATCGTAGGGCACCATGTCATTTTTCGAAGACAGGTAAGTACCGGTGATGCCCATCGTAAACTTATCGTTGGCCGAGCTGGTGTTTAATGCAAACCGGAGCGAACCATCCCTGTTTGATCCTTTGTGCCGTTGTATGTTGCCGATATCGCGTAGACTTCCGCTGATCAGGTACGTGGTGTGCTGGGCGCCACCGCTGTAAGAGAAGTTAGCGTTGGATGTGGCGGCCGACTTTCCCATGAATTCTTTCCGCCAGTTGGTGTAGCGGTCGGCGGGCCAGGTGCCGTTCAGATCATTGTCGCTGGTGGATACTTCGAGCTTATCATTGGCCAGTGCTTCGCGGCGAAGCATCAGGTATTGATCGGTATTGAGCAACGGAGATGTTTGTCCGTTTACCGATATACCGGTGTAGATATTAGCGTTAAAAGATTGCTGGGCAGCCCTGGATTTCTTGGTAGTGATCAGGATTACGCCATAGGCGCCGGAAGAACCATAAATAGCAGTGGCATCCACATCTTTGAGCACATCGATACTTTCAATATCGTTTGGATTGATATAATTGAGGCCGCTGCCTCCCTGCAGGAAATTTTCTGTGCCATAGGAAGTGTTGGTGGAAAGAGGTAACGTACCACCGGGATAACGTACGCCATCCACAATGATCAGCGGTTGTGTAGCGCCGGTGGTCAGATTTGCGGAGCCGCGCATCCTTACGGTAAAGGCGCCTCCCGGCTGACCGGTTACCTGCTGGATAAACAACCCGGGCACTTTTCCCTGCAGCGCTTCCAGTACATTGTTTACCGGGTTTTTCGCTATTTCTTTAGATGTAACCGTAGTAATGTTACCGGCATTAAATCTTTTAGTCGTAGTACCATAGGCCGTTATTTGTACTTCATCTATGGGTGAAGTACTTAACGCAAGCTGGATAATGAGCGCAGCAGGATTCCCGGAAATGAGTTTTGAAACGCCTTCTGAAGAAGCGCTTTCTCCACCGGAAGACTTCCGTTTGGCAGGCAGTTCAGATGACACTACCTGGAAGTTGTTGCCGGTAAAACGGAGGGTAAGCGGAGCGAACCCGATGGCAGATACTTTAATAATATCTCCCGTATTCACATCAAAAGAAAAAGAGCCATTGGCAACAGAGATAGCGCCTTTATTGGTTCCTGAAATTACCAGGTTCACTCCCGCCAAAGGTTGTCCGTTGGGAGAACGGATAAAACCTTTAACAGGAATGAATGTGGCAACAGGAGGGGCGGAAGGAGAAGCCTGCTGGCCGGAAGGCGCAGGCAGGAGTTTTCGGGAAACAAGAATCGTCTTGCCCTCGATCACATATTCTAAAGGTTGATTTTTAAAGACGTCGTTTAAGAGGTCCCGCAGGGGCAGGTTATCGGCAGCAAGCGTCACTGGTTTGGCATCGGCCAGTACCCCTTTCTGATTCAGCAACACGTAGCCCGTTTGCTTTTTAATAGCGGTGAATACCTGTTTCAGCGTCAGGTTCCTGCCGGAGATGGTAACATTTTGAGCCATACTGGCGGCATGGGCATGAATAAAGGCGGCAGTTAATAAGAAGGTCGTTAATTTCATAGCCCTCATGATTTTGGTTCTTATTCTAAAGGACTTGCTGAATCCGTCGTTGGCGGATCTGGCAATGCCCCGGTGCTGCCCCGCACGAACAGGGGGGCAATAGCATTTTTTTTGCATAGATTTGCAGCAGATTTGGTTGTTAATAAAAGTGGTTGGTAGACCGTTTTTTTGACTAATTAAATTCATCCACCGTCACAGTTAGCGCTGTGACGGTTTTTTTATGATAACTGTATTATTGCACAATCAGCTTCCTGCCTTCCAGGCGAAAGTGGATATCGGTTCTTCTGAGCATCACCAACAATCCGTTTAGCGAAACATCTTTGGTCATCTCTCCTTCAAATTCAATATCCGGAATCCCTTTTTCATACACCACTTCGATATCGTACCATCGCTCCATCTGGCGCATGATTTCAGCCAGGCTGACGCCATCAAAATAGAACAGGCCATTTTTCCAGGCAATCACTTTATCGATGTTGGCATTTTCAATAACCCTGATCTTTGTTTCGATTTGCGCCTGCTGGCCCGGCCGGAGGATTACATCTCCCGGTTTATGTCCGCCTGCGAGGGCCGCCACACGTACCGATCCTTCCAGCAGGGTAGCGGTGATAGATTGCTCGTTGTCATAGGCATTCACATTAAAATGCGTACCCAGCACGGCTATTTCCGCTTTATTGTTCACGCGCACGCGGAAAGGCATGGCTGGATTTTTTGCCACTTCAAAATATGCTTCACCGGTAACCTCCACTATCCTTTCCTTACCTGAAAACAGGGTAGGGTACCGTATGGAGCTGGCCGCATTGAGCCATACCTGTGTACCATCCGGTAAAGCGATCCGGAACTGCCGCCCCTTTGGGGTAGACATCGTATTATATACAGCTTCCCCGGTGGGTGCTCCCGCCGGATCGTAAGCCAGCTGGCCGTTTGCGAGCACCAGCTGAGTGCCGTTCTGTTTGGCGATTACGCCATTGCTGAGGCTATCCAGCGCTACCTTCGAGCCATCGGCCAGGGTAAGGATGGCGCCCTCCCTGCCGGGGGCAATGTCCACAGGTTTAGCGGCTATAACAGGCGGCGGTGTATTTTTTTTATGGGTGACCAGGAAGTAAGTGCCGGCGGCCAGTACCAGGAGGATGATGGACGCCGCTGCCCAGCTTCTGCGGGGCAGGAAATGAATACGGCGTGCGGGCTTGTCGCTGTTCAACGCCCGTTGCAGCAACGGCAACAGCGCTTCATCCTGCGGGGCCGTTGTATCCAGCTCGCCTGCCAGCTCCTCAAAAGCGGCCTGTAGTGTCTCCTGGTGGTCCGGCGACTGCAATAACTGCTGAAACTCCGCCTGCTCTGTGCTGCTCAGGCTTTTCTTCAGGTATTGCCCTGCCAGGTAATATATGCGTGTATTTTCCATGCGCTATATAATAAGATGCGGGAGAGAGAGCGTTGTCACTATCACTTTCTAAAAAAAAGTAAAAAAATAATAATGGCGGGCAGGCGAACGGATTCCGGCAGGAAGCTCCGGATAGCCTGGAGTGCGGCACTAAGGGCATTGCGTACATAGCCGTCGGAAAGACCGAGATGAGCGGCTATTTCTTTGGTGGTCATGCCTTTTTCCCTGCTCAGCTCATAAATGGTTCTGCGCTGGGGCGACATCACCCGGAGCGCGCGTTTCACGGCAAGTTGAATTTCTTTCACTGAAATGGTGCTCAGCGCCTGGTTAAAACTGGCGCCTTCCAGGTTAAGGTTGCCCAGCTTGGCATTATATAAGGACGTTTTGCGGAGATATTGCAAACATTCGTGAACGGTGATTTTCCTGAGCCAGGGGCCCGGGAGCTGTACGTCTTTCAGCCGGTCCCTGTTCAGCCATATCTTAATAAAAACTTCCTGTAACACCTCCTGTTTGGCTGTTTCGCTGTGGAGCATCCGTAAGGCGAGTGACGCCAATGGAGTGGAATAAAGGTTAAACAACGCTGCAAATGCGGCTTCGTCCCCCTCAGCAATGCGCAAAAGCAGTTCCTTCTCAGTATATGTTTGATCAGATGACAATTATCTTTTAAGGCCGGATTATTTTGCAAACTAGGGCAAAAAATAATAAGAAAGTAGTGATTCGTGTAATTGATTGGTCATTTCGGCTACATCAAAACTCAATTTGGCAACATCCGGCTTCCTGCACTATCAGACCTTTGAGATGTAAAATTAAATACATCAACAAATGAAAACGATATTCATTACAGGAGCATCAACAGGCCTGGGCAAAGCAACTGCCAAATTATTTCAAAGCAAAGGATGGCAGGTAATTGCCACCATGCGTAAACCGGAAAACGAAACAGAACTTTCACAATTGAAGAATGTGGTGCTGTTACCGCTCGACGTAACCAATGCTGCACAAATTAACGATTGCGTAAAAAGTGTTACCGGGAAATATGATGTGGACGTGGTACTCAACAACGCAGGATACGGATTAATGGGAGCTTTGGAAGCGCTGAGCGATGAGCAGATTGAGAAACAACTGGATACCAATTTACTCGGCGTTATGAAGGTTACAAGAGCATTTATTCCCTTTTTCAGGGAGAAGAAAAAAGGTTTATTTATCACTATTACTTCCATCGGAGGGTTAGTTGGTTTCCCGCTGGGTTCTACTTATCATGCCACCAAATGGGCGCTGGAAGGCTGGAGCGAATCTTTATCCTATGAACTGGCTCAGGACAATATCGGTATCAAAACCGTTGCACCGGGTGGCATTGTTACAGATTTTGGAGGCAGGTCGCTGGATGTAGGCAATCACCCGGCTTACGACGAAATGATGCAAAAGGTTTTTGCATTATTCACGCCTGAAAGTTTCTCTTCAGCAGAAGAAATAGCTGAACTTGTATACGAAGCCGCTACCGACGGACAAAATAAAATCACCTATGTTGGGGGTGAGTATGCGAATGCTCTATACAACAGACGCTTGGAAATTGGTAAAGAAGCCGCCCGGATTGAGTTGGGTAAAAGTATATTAGGCAATTAAGTCTTAATTTTGATAAATGAAGAAATCAAATAATATCCCTGCAAAAATAGATTCCATTTCTGAATTGAACAGGTTAATGGATTTGCCAAAACCGGTGCATCCTTTGATTGGTTTTTTCGACAACACCAGTATCAAGGTTGACATCAGTCAGCTACCTGAATCTTTGCTGTTGAATTTTTACAAGATATCATACAAAGTTAATCAGCAGGGAAGAATGGGATATGGGCAGGGATATTATGATTTCGACGAAGGCGGAATGGTGTTTACGGCCCCCAATCAACTGATCATCATTCCGAATGAAGCAGTGTATGAAGGGTTTTCCCTGCTCTTTCATCCCGATTTTATCAGGAATTATCCCCTCGGGCAGAAGATCAAACAATACGGATTTTTTTCTTATGATACCAATGAAGCCCTGCATTTATCGGAAAAAGAAAGACAGCAGATTTTTACTGTCGTCGAAAGTATAAAAGACGAACTCAATAATGCCATTGATGCATTCAGCCAGGATCTTATTGTATCGTATATTGAAGTATTGCTCAACTACAGCAACCGTTTTTATAAGCGCCAGTTCATTACCCGCAAATCTGTGAATCATGATCTGCTGACCGGCATGGAAGATCTGCTTAATAGTTATTTTGATAAGGAAGATGGCCTGCAGAAAGGGCTTCCGACAGTTGAGTTCCTGGCAGATAACCTGCATGTTTCTCCGCGATACCTGAGTGATATGCTTCGTTCGCTCACCGGGCAAAATGCACAGCAGCATATTCATGAAAAGTTGATTGAAAAGGCAAAGGAATACTTGATGTCCACTCATTTGTCGGTGGCCGAAATTGCTTACCAGTTGGGGTTTGAGCATCCTCAGTCCTTTAATAAATTATTCAAACGTAAAACCAGTTTAACCCCGGTAGAATTTAAGCAGTCATTTCACCAATCGTAGTTTTTAAGGCCCGCCTGGTGGTATTGTTTTGTAAATTAGAACAGGTTGTATTATTTTCATGCATCACTACCCGTTATAATTAACACTGATACCATCCGTGATCCACGTCAATGAACAGGAATTGTTGCTCTCCGTTGCAAAAGGAGATGAGCGGAGCTTCCAGGTTCTCGTTAAACAATACTGGCCACAGGTATATGGTACAGCACTGCGCCTGACACGCTCTCCTGAACAGGCAAAAGATCTCTCACAGGATATCTTCCTCAAATTATGGAACAACCGGGAAAAGCTTCCTGGTGTGGAGAAGGTGGGAACGTTTATATATGTATGTGCCCGCAATCTTATCATGGATCACCTGGAAAAGAAAGTGCTGCACACCGATAATATTGAATTCCTGGCCGATCATCTCTCCGATGCTCCTTTCAGCGACGCCCAATCCGGTATGGAATACAAGGAATTGGAAAAGATCCTGCTGCTGGCCATTGAGCATCTCCCGGAAAAAGTAAAGACCGTTTTTGTATTGCATCGTTTTAACGGGCTAAGTCATGTACAGATCTCCCGGAAACTGAATATCTCTGTAGTGAGCTCACAAACCTATATTGTCAGGGCGTTGCGCAGCATCCGGGAATATTTAAACCGGCATTCCGAAAGTATTTTTGCCTTACTGTTACTGACTTCCAATTATTTTTTATGAAATTTTCAGGGTTACTGTCTTACCCCTTCTTTGTTTTCCGTCCTTATAACGGGAGATATTAAATCTGCATCAGCATATGTCTGAAATTACGTTTGAAGAACTATTTAAAGGATACATGAGCGGAGCGCTGAACGCCGAAGAAATCCGGTTGTTCAGGAGCATGGCCCTGCAGCCGGAAAATAGGGCGCTGCTCTCCCAATTATTGCAGGATGCCTTTAATGACCCTGCCTATGCCGAAAATGCAGATTTTGATGCCGGTGAAATGGCGGAGGAGATCATGATGAAAGCGCGGCAAAGTGAGGCTGTACCTGTTTTACACCGAACCAGGCCATCCATTATTGCCCGTCCCTGGTTTAAATACGCCGCTGCGGCAGCCATCTTTTTATTGCTGCTGGCAGGAAGCTGGGAATGGAGTACCTATAAAAAAACAACGACAGGTTTCATAGCGCAACAGGCGCAGATACCGCAAGGAACAGCACGCCCGGTACTGATCCTGGGAGATGGCACCCGCATTGCGCTCGACAGCGCCGCTAACGGCGCCATCGCCCGGCAGGGCTCCGCACAGGTAATTAAGCTGGCCAACGGGCAGTTGGCATATAAACAATTTTCACAGAAGAACACCGGCCTGGTATACAATACCATGCAAACACCCACCGGCTGCCTGTACCAGCTTATATTACCGGACGGCTCACATGTTTGGCTCAACGCCGCTTCCTCTATCCGGTATCCCGCCGCTTTCCCGGATGATAAGAGAACCGTGGAGGTTTCGGGAGAAGCATACTTCGATATTGCCAAAGATGACAGGAAACCATTTATTGTGACCGCCAAAGGCATGGAGATACAGGTATTGGGTACGGCATTTAACATCATGGCCTACACCGATGAAGCTACCGTGAAAACCACGCTGGTACAGGGCGCAGTGAGAGTAAACGCTGCCAGGATATTGCATCCCGGTGAACAGGCAGTACTGCAACACGCTTCCGGTGAGCTAAGCATAACCAGGCCCGACATGGAAGAAATACTGGGCTGGAAAAACGGTGAGTTTTATTTCAGGAATACCGATATCAGTGCCATCATGCGACAGGTAGCACGATGGTATGATATAGAGATAAAATATGAAGGAGACATGTCCGGCATTAAGCTATCCGGCATTGTTTCCAGGACAGCAAAGATATCACAGTTATTGAAAGCACTTGAACTAACCAAAATCGTACGTTTTAAGATACAGGGAAGAACTATTACCGTGATGCCTTACCAGGAGGCCAATTAAATCATCTTTTTAAATAAATATGTCATGACCTGATTGCTGCACGGATCACACGTAGTATGCACATCTGCTGAAAACCTTTTGCTGAGGGCCCTCGGTAAGGTAAGCTGTGTGTACACGATTAAATTTCCACGTTTATGATTGCTAATATTTAAAATCCACGACTGAAAAATATGAAATTCCTTGCCACAGGCATTCTCCCGGCTGTAAAGAGATGGCCCGCCAAACCGCTATGGATCTTTATGACCATCCTGCTGCTGCATCTGAACGCCTATGCACAGCATGTAACAATTTCCGTAAAAAATGTGCCGATGGAGAAAGTGCTTGTTCTGTTAAAACAGCAAACAGGTTATTCTTTTATCTGGCACGATCAGCCGCCCAGTGCACTCAATAAGGTGTCGCTCGAATGTAAAAACCAGCCACTGGAACAAGTGCTGAAATCCTTTCTGGGCAACCTTTCCCTGCAATACGAAATAACGGATAAAATAGTAGTGATCACTAAAAAAACAACGCCGCTGCCTGCCGGGAAGGAGCTGGACAGGATCACTATATCCGGGAAAATATCGGACGAAAAAGGATCGCCGCTGCCAGGTGTGAGCATTCGCGTAAAAGGCACTTCGCTTGGTATTACTACCGATAGCCAGGGTAGCTTCTCCCTCGCAGTGCCGGACAACAACAGCATCCTGGTTTGTTCCTATGTGGGGTTTGAATCCAAAGAGGTGAGCGTAAACGGGCAGTCTTCCATCAATATTGTGTTAAAGCTGCAAAGCGCTTCGCTGAATGATCTCGTGGTAATTGGCTATGGCACCCAGCAGAAAAAGAACCTGACCTCTTCAGTGAGTTCCATTAAAGGCAGCGAGCTGGCCGGTGTTGCGGTAACCAGCCTGGATGCGGCATTACAGGGAAAAGCTGCAGGCATGCAGGTTGTACAAAACTCCGGCGCTCCCGGTGATGAAACGTATATCCGTATCCGTGGTAACGGCTCACTGTTTGGCGAAAACCGCCCGCTGTATGTAATAGACGGTGTACCCATGAGCAATCTTCCTGCGGCGCAATATGGCGTTTCCGGCGATGGGCAACGGATTGCCACTACCAATAATATTAACCCCAACGATATACAGTCGGTGGAAATACTGAAAGATGCCGCCGCCACCGCTATCTATGGTTCCAGGGGCGCCAACGGCGTTATCCTCATCACCACAAAAAGAGGTGCGGAAGGTAAATCCCGTTTTAATTTCAATATGTACACCGGCGTGGCGGATATCCCCAAACGTTTGCCGCTGCTGAACGGCGAACAGTTTGTGGAGCTGTTCAAAGAATCCCGCGTTAATGCAGGGTTACCGGTAGATTCTGCTGTAGTGAACACTGGTCGTAATACCGACTGGCAGGATGCTATTTTCAGATCGGCGCCGGTATCTAACTATAATTTATCTATCTCCGGCGGTACCGGTAAAACATCACACTACGTATCCCTCGGCTACCTGGATCAAACAGGTACTATTGTAGGATTGCAACACTACAAGCGTTTTAACGGACGCGTGAACTTTGATTTTGCGGCAAGCGATAAATTAAAGATCGGCGTAAATTTAACAGGAGTAAGGTCTACCAACAACCGCATGGACAACAGCTTCTCAGGACAATCTGTACTGGCGCTCGCGCTGATAGAAAACCCCAATGATCCTGTTTACAATCCTAATGGCACTTATTACACCGATAGAAACCGCCGTTGGACCAATCCCGTGATGATCGCCAATAACCTGCGGTTTCAATCGATCGTAAACAGCTATATCGGAAATGTATATGGTGAGTACACCATCCTTCCCGGTCTGAAATTTAAAACCAGTTTTGGCTTCGATAATCAGCAGGTAACCGACGACCGCTACCAGTCGAAACTCGTGAACAACGGTTCCGCAGCGAGTGGCTTTGTGTCTGTATTCACGCAGTTCTTATGGGTCAATGAAAATACGTTATCATACGCACCGGTGTTAAAAGGCAAACACAAATTAACGGCCTTGCTCGGTCAGAGTGCGCAGGAGGCTAATGTGAGAAGGATCAGCGTTTCCGGCAACACCAATTCAACCGATATCATACAGGCAGTAACCGGTTTTACCTCGCTTTCTGCACCGCTGGACTACCGCTCGCAATGGGGGCTGGTATCTTATTTCGGCCGTTTAAGTTATAACTACGACGATCGCTACCTGCTGGAAGGGGTACTGCGTACGGATGGTTCCTCCCGTTTTGGCGAGAATAAAAAATATGGCTTCTTTCCTTCTGTGGCCGCAGGCTGGCGGGTAACCAATGAAGCCTTTATGAAACAGCAGCGTTTTATTAATGAACTGAAACTGCGTGCAAGCATTGGCGTTACAGGTAATAATGAGGGGCTTGGAAGCGACTTTCCCGCGCTCGCCACTTATTCCACCGGTTATAATTATGGGTCAGAAGCTGGTATTGCCGCTACCTCTTTATCAAATGTGGATCTTAGCTGGGAAGCAACTACTGCCACCAATCTCGGTCTGGACCTGAGTTTCTGGGACAGCAGGATCAGTGTTACCGTAGATGCCTACCGCAAACTCACCAACCGTTTGATCTTTAAACTGGATCTGCCCTATACTTCTGGTTTTAACCGTACCAATGGCGCCAACATCGGGCAGATGGTGAATAAAGGACTGGAGATAGGAATCAATACGGACAATATCCGCGGCAAGTTCACCTGGAGTACTAATTTCAACCTGTATTTCAACAGGAATAAAATTACCAGTTTGCCTGAAACCGTGGCCGGCGACCCTTCCAGTTCCGACTTTACAGAAAGTTTGCCTGGTTCATTCGGTACCAGTTTACCCACCAGTATTTTTCGTGTAGGCCAGCCCGTTGGCTCCTTCTTTGGCTACCGCAGCAAAGGAGTAGATGCTAAAACCGGGAACATGATCTATGACGATATTAATGCTGATGGAAGAATAACGGCTGCCGACCGCGTGATCCTGGGCAATGCGTTGCCGGATTACACCGGCGGTATTACCAATACTTTCGGTTACAGGGGAGTAGACCTGAGCTTTTTCCTGTACTGGTCGTACGGCAATAAAGTATACAACCAAACCCGCAACATGCTGGAGCGTATGAGCGGCTATAATAACGGCGACGTACGTACGCTGAACCGCTGGACGCCGGAGAATACCATCACCGATGTGCCCAGGGCCGTGTTCAATGATCCTGCCACGCCCAACAGTTTAACCAATGGTGAAGTATCGCAGCGCTTCGTGGAAGACGGGTCGTTTATCAGGATGAAGAATGTGACGCTGGGATATACTTTCCGGCAAGAGCTACTGAAAAAGGTACGGATCAGCAGCGCCCGGATATACGCCAGTGCGCAGAATCTTTTCCTGATCACCAGCTATTCCGGTCTGGACCCTGAATCGCAGAACCAGTCGGTGAAGAATTCGCAGCTCGGTATCGACTGGGCAGTACAACCGCAGCCACGCACCTTCCTGCTTGGATTAAATGTAAACTTTTAAAAGCAGCCACCATGAAGAAATTACGACTCATATATCTCCTCATCGCATTTGCTTCCTGTACCAAAGTGCTGGACCAGGTGCCTGAGTATACCATTGCAGATGAAAACTTCTGGCAAACAGCCAACGATGCAGAAAGTGCGGCAGTGGGCATTTACCCGGCCATACAAAGTATGTCGATGCAGTTCCCGGTTGCTTTCGACGCCGCGTCTGACGCTACTACGGCATTGCTGATCAATTACAGCCCTTTTACCAATCACGGCATCCCGGTAGATAACGCCATTGTAGCAAGCTACTGGCAAAATAACTACGCCGGCATCGGCCGCGCCAACGATTTGCTGAAACATGTTCCGCTTATGAAAGATAGCTTGTTTGCAGGTGGAAGGAAAGAACAGTTGCTGGGGGAAGCACATTTCCTGCGGGCGTATTTTTATTTCAACCTGGTAAAGGCTTATGGTGCCGTGCCGCTGGTGCTCGAGCCTTATACATCTTTCAACGCGGATTTTACTATTCCACGTTCACCGGCCGACAGTGTTTTCCGGCTGATCATTTCAGATCTGAAAGCAGCTGAAGCTACGTTGCCTCCCACGTTTGCAGCGGCGGCATCTACCCGGGGCAGGGCCAGCCAGGGCGCTGCCAAAGCCTTGCTGGCAAAGGCATACCTGAGCGTGAAAAACTATGATTCCGCAGCGGCCAAAGCGCTGGAAGTAATGAATAGCCCGGTGTATACGCTGGTGAGCGGTGCTGCAGCCTATAGCAGCATGTTTTCTACCGGTGGTAAAAACAGTACCGAAGCGATATTTGAAATACAGTTTGTAAGTTCTTCTTCACAGGCCAACGGCCTGTTCAGTTTATATGTGCCGGTGAATGGTATTCCCGCCGGTATACAACAGGGCAGTTACCAGATAACGCCCACTGCAAAGATCATTGGCGCTTATGAAACCGGTGATATCAGGAAGAATGCTGCATTGGGCCTCACAACTTCAGATCCTGCATTGCCATATGTAAATAAATACACCCGTTTAACCAGTGGCACAGAGCCCGATATTATTGCGTTGCGGCTGGCAGATATTATTCTTGTAGGGGCGGAAGCGTTGAACAGCCTGGGTAAAACTGCCGAAGCCACGGAAGCATTGAATATCATCCGCCGCAGGGCTTTTGCAGAGCCGTTGACCTCGCCGGGCGCACATGATTTTCCTTATGGCAGTGAAACAAATCTTACACTGGCTATAGAAAACGAGCGGTTTAAGGAACTGGCTTTTGAAGGCCACCGGTTTTACGACCTGGTGCGTACCGGCAGGGCGGACGCAGTATTAGGGATTACCACAGATCAGACTTTGTGGCCGGTGCCTTTGAGAGAGATAGGCCGTAACCCGCGGCTTGTACAGAATCACGGATACTAACATCTTAAATTTATAAAGATGAAAAAAACTATTTCCACGTTATGGCTGATATTAACAGCCTGTTTCAGTTATGCGCAATATACCACCACCTGGGTAGGCAATAACTTTTCTGATGTAACTAATTATGTAGGCAACTGCGCCCGCTCTATGTGGGTATCGCCGGAAGGAGTGGTGTATACTGCCTCATTATGGGATGAAAAGGGACGCAATATCGGCATTTATCAGAACGGGGCTACTGTGGGTCGTATGGGTGGCACAAAAGAATCGCAGGGCAGCGCTATTGGCGGCAATGCCACGCATATTTTTACCGCGCAGCAGGCGCCCAACAGCGGTAAAATAGGGCGTTACAACCGCAGCACCAAACTGCGCGACCTGTTGTTTACTGCCAGTGCAGGTACCGGAGATGCCATCCGGGGTATTGCCGTTTCCGCCGGCCGCGTATATGTAAGCGATTCCAGTGGCAACCGGGTAACAGTATTCACCACAGGAGGGGTACTGATAAGACAATGGGCTGTTACTTCGCCGGGGCCTATCGCTATCGATAGCTCGGGCGCCGTTTGGGTAGTGCAGCTGGGTGATGGTACCATCCGCCGTTTCGATTCTACCGGTGTGGCAGGTACCGTGTTGAATATTGGCGCCACGGCGCGTCCGTCTGCTTTATATGCAGATAGTGTAAGCGGACAACTACTGGTAGGCGATCAGGGACCGGACATGAACATCAAAGTGTATACTAACCTAACGGGAACGCCTGTACTGAGCAGTACCTTTGGCGCATTGGGCGGTTATCTCAATGAAACAGGTGGTATCCGCGGGGCTGCGGGCGACAAGCGCTTTACGCGGGTAGTGGGCATTGGCCGCGATGCTTCCGGTAAGTTGTATGTACTCAATAATCCCTGGGGCGGCACCTGGGACCTGGGCCGGAACGGCGCTACCGATATTCATTGTTACAGCACTGCCGGTTCGTTGCTGTGGACGCTGCAGGCGCTGAACTTTGAAGGCTGCGCTGCAGCAGATGCCGGCACCGATGGTGAATTGCTTTACAGCGGTAATATCATTTATTCCTATACCGGTGTGGATGGTGGCGCCTATGTAGCCAATACCGTTGATCCGTACCGCTATCCCTGGGATGCGCGGATACAGATGAGCGACCGTGCCAGGGGACAACATTTTGGTCACCTGGCTAATGTAGGCGGGCACCGTATCCTGGTGGCCAATAACCAGAATGCAGATATATTTTATACGTATTATTTCAATCCTGCTACAGATGGGTACATCGCCATTCCCGGTGATACCATCTCTAAGGTCAGGAATGGGTTTTGCCTGGATTCTCTGGGAGATATCTGGATCTCCCAGGATAAAACCAATGCCATCCAGCATTATCCTCTAACGGGCTTTGCGGGCAACGGAAAGCCCATCTGGGGACCGGTGATATCCACACCCGTACCCGCTACTATTGCCCGGTTAAACCAGCTGCAGTATATCCCCGCCAGTGATGTAATGGTGTTGGCCGGTGGTAACACCGACTGGACGCTGATCGGCAACCGCATAGAAGTATATCACGGCTGGGTAGCCGGAAATCGTACGCCCGATACCGTTATTACACTGAGCCGGGCCCAGGCCAAGTCAATGTCGGCTGCAGGAAATTATCTTTTTGTAGGCTACTACGCCATTCCTGATATCGATGTTTTTGATCTCACTACCGGCGCATTGGTGCTTACCATGAACAGCAGCAACCCCAATATATACGTGGGCAACGATGTGGATTCACAATATGGCATCAAAGCATATCACAGGTCCACCGGCGAATACATGATCACCAAAGATGATTACAACGCCAATAAGATAGTGTTATATCTCTGGACACCGCCGGCAGCTGTGGATAGCAGCAGCAGCCCTCTTGCGGCCGGCAAGCTGAATACAATGGCTTCCGGTTTAAACGTATATCCGAACCCGGTAGTAAATATATTGAATGCAGACATCCGGTTAACAAAGCCAAAAATATGTACGGTCAGCATTTATGATCTCTCCGGAAAAATAGTAAAAACAATAGCTGCAAAAACTAACGGGCCGTGGAAGATAGATGTAAGCAGTTTACCACAAAGCACCTATATACTGGTGGTTTCAGACGCCGGCAATGGTCAGATGATCGGTCAGCGTAAGTTTATAAAGCAATAACAGATGAAATATATATGGATACCTGTGCTGATGCTGATCAGCGCACAGAGCGGCATGGCCCAGATGAAAGCACCGGAAGAATGGGTGAATTATGAAACGGTGATGGGTGTACGAAATAGCCAGCGTCATTATAATTACGACGTGGTGCTGGCAGGCGCTTCCAATACCACAAATGTGCTTTGGCCCGGTGAACAACCCTCTTATACGATACAGGTGGTGAATCAGCTGAACGAACCCATTAACACCGAAGGAAAAATAGAACTGATCAGCTATGGTACTAAAGGCCGCCCGGGTGATGTGTGGCAACCGGAGATGGTGAAGTTTGCCACCATCAGTACTACACCGGTGAAAGTGAACATCTCCCCGAAAGGATATGCCAACATTGATCATCTCCCGGTAATTCCTCCGCGTTTTGGCGGTTATGCGCTGGTGATGGACCTCGGTAAATATGGCCGCCGTTTTATTACCAGCCTGGTACGCACCTTTGCTGCAGATCCGCAGCGGATACAGTATCCAAAGCAATCGCTTGATGATATGGGCGCTGATTTCCTGCAACGGGTAGGCGTGCAGGCCATTCGTATGGGGGTGGATTATACGCCTGCTAACGCCAAAGACTATACGGCAAAAATGGAGGAGATTGACCGGAAATTAAAAGAGTACAGGGAGAAGAATATCACCGTGCTGCTGATGTTTGGAGCGGGATCGGCAGACCAGCCACTGGACAGGTTCCGCTCTTTCCTGGACTCCGCCGGTGTGATGAAAAAAACAAAGCAGGACATGGTTTGGATGCCTTCAGCGGATCATGACTTCCAGGAATTTGTACACCGGCTTTGTGTGAAATACGGCTGGCCCAAAGGGCCGGTGACGGCCGTTTCCCTATGGAATGAACCCTGGGAAGGACTGTCTATTTCCGGCTGGCAGTCGGATATTCTGCGTTACCGGGAAATATATACTGTTATGGCCCGGGCGGTACTGGATGCCCGTAAAAAAGGCGCAGACGTGCTCGTAGGTGGTGGCGATTCCAATTCCAACGCATGGGATAAACTTTTTGCAGATGGTAAAATGACGTTTCTGCCCATCTTCGATTTCTGCTCGATCCACTACCAGGGGATGGAGTCGCCGGCAATTTATCCCGAATGGGTGAACCGCAAATCGCCCCATGGCCGGGTGAAGATCTGGGATACAGAAAGCTGGGTGGGCAATACCGATGATCGTATAGGCCTCACCGTAGCCACTAACCGTTCCGCAGGTTACGACCGTTCTATGGGTATTTACGCAGGTTATATGTATACCGGTGGCAGAGGTAACGAACATTTTACCCGTAAAATAAATACGCCCGGCGGTATGAAAGAAATAACCCGTATTCCGGATACCTGGTCGCAGGCCGCAGCCCTCGGCGCCGTGCAGCACCTGGTAGGAGAGCGGGATTTCAGGGAGTTGCTGTTTACCAAAGGACTCCCCTGGATAATGGTGTTTGATGGGCTTAAAAAGAACCCCGACGACGGCACCGTAGTGATATGTGGTGATATAGGCGAGGCGTTTGGCCCGGAGCAGGTACTTTTCAGGGAAGTACGCGGACTGGCGCAAACGGCCGCTGCTGAAAAGCTGAGGGCATCCGGAAAGCCAATCCCTTATGAACCCTTGTCGGGCGGCCGGATGATCCTGCCTGCAACTTTTAAGTTATTCGATTTTTATGGCAATCCTGTTTTACCTGTAGCCGGCAAACTCGAAATTCCGCTGAACAGCCAGGGATATTATCTCCGTACAAACGGAACGAAAGGTTCCTTTGCGGCTATGATAAACGCGCTGAAAACTGCGCGGATAGAAGGTTATGAACCGGTAGAAATCCTTGCGGAAGATATGACTGCACATATTGAGCAATCGCCGGTGATGCCGCTGCAGGTTACCAATATCCTTAACCGCCCGGTAGAAGGCCGTTTACAAATCAGCCTGGGCGATCTGCATATTGATGCTCCGGCTACGGTGAAGCTGGCGCCCCATGAAACCATCACTATTCCTGTAAAAATCAAAAGTGGTACGGCCTCCGTGAACAACACCTATCCGCTGTCGGTTCATTTTGATGCCGGAGCAGATGGGATGGCGGTGCATTATGAGGATATGCATGTGAACCTCATCTCCCGGTTAAGTATACACGTAGATGGAGAACTGGACGACTGGAAAACAGCGTTGCCGCAAACCGTGAGCAGCCAGGGTGTTGCAGCGGTAAGTTTAACAGAAGCAGCCTGGTATCCTTTCAGCAATTTTGATACCCGTGCCAATGGTTACGCTAATGGCTATTTCGCATGCGACGACCATTACTTTTATTTTGCGGCTAAAACAGCCGACAGTACGCCGCATCCGGGCACTTACCGTTTTGAGCAGCGCCCCGACGATGGGTTCTTTTATCCCGATACGGCTTACGCAATGGATATGAAAGAGACACTGATCAGCAAAGAGAACAGTGCACCTGCAGAAGGAGACGCCGCATTGCAGCTTCCAGCCGGTGAAGGCCGCATCCTGCATTACCTGGAAAGCGGCGATAATACCAACTCTTTCGGCGTGGACCTGCAATTGGATTCGCTCACGCAGGTAGCGTTGTACCTGCCTGCACTGCGTGTGCCGGGTGTGGTATTGGAAGTATACAGTAACGGCGCGCAGGTGTTGCAACGCAATATTACTAACCTTTGGAGCGGCGCCTGGGAAGTGTTGCAGCTTTCAGGAAAAGTACGGATTGTATTGCACAGCAACGGCTGGTGGTATACACCCAAACTGGCGGCACTGTTGTTTGACACGCCATCTGCTGCCACTGGTATTTTTGTAAAAGAGGATTTTGATACCAGGGGCAACTGGAAAAACGTATACGGTAAAGCGGGGTACCATATAGTGGGCGTTTCGCCGCAATTGCCTGCTGGTGTTGCTTTGTCGCTGGTGCATAAAGAAGTGAAATTTCCGCTGATATGGCCTTCCGGGGTGCGGCGTTATACTTACCGTAAAAACCCGGTAACACCGGATAATTCCGGTCTGGGATACGCTTATGATAATGTGCTGCTGGCATTTAATGTACTGCCTGAAGGAAAGGATGGTATGCTGGCTTATCCGCCCGGAACTATGCCGCGTTACACCGGGTATAAGTGTACGGATTACGAATACGCGCTCAACCAGGTATCGCCGGAATATGGTGGTGGCACCGAAATATGGCGGCTGTTGGCGCCGGGCTTAAACCGGAAACACTTCTTCCCGAGGCAGCCCAGGTCGGAAGGGGAAGGACCGGTGAAAAATGGCAAACTGGTGGTGCGCAGGGAGGGGAATACCCTGATCACAGAGTGCGCCATCCCCTGGTCGGAGCTGCCGGATGTAAAGGCAGCCATCGACAAAGGATTGCCGGTTAAGCTGTCTTTCAGAGTGAATGATAATGGTGCGCCGGGCAGCTGTATGGAGCTGGCAAAGGAGCGGAGCGTGTCAAAATTAAATGCGAGGGCGTTTCATCCGGATTGGAAAGCACACTGGGCCAATGAGGTAAAGTTCAGAACAGAGTAACTATTTATTTTCTATCCACGATTTGTTTTAACGCCGGTTTCAGCGCTATGGCATGGCCGTGTCCGAAGGTGACCATTACGCGATCGTATTTATTGAATGCCTGGTCTATTTTATCGAGCAGTATACTGTCCCTCACCATTTTGGAGGTACGGCCAATGGCGCAGAACCGGCAATCGCCCCCGTTTATGTAATCAAATTTTTCGATCTCCGGTGTCAGTTTTGCTTCAAAGGGTACCCCGGTGTAGTGTTGGTATAATTGTTTAAATCCATCAAATGTTTTTTGGCTGGCAGATACCGGGAAGCCTTCTTTTATAAACCAGTTTTCGATGGCTTTGTTATATACCTTTTCAAAAGGCTCGCTGCCGTAGGCGCCGTATAGGTAGGGTATTACCAGGCGCTCCATCAGGTAATAAAGCAACAGCTGATCCTGCGGATATTTTTTCAGGGTGATGGAAAACTCAAGGCTGTCTTCCGTGTCGCCGTTCATCATGCGGATGCCGGCTTTGTCGCTCAGGTATTTCAGGCACCCGGGTTCGCCTCTTGTAGAAGCTGCCTGGTTAAGAGAGCTGAAATGTGTGCTGTCGGGCATTTGCCCGCCTTCATTAAAGGTGATTTCCGGCCGGAGGCCATTAAAGTATTTTTCTATGGCTTTAAACTGCGGATGGGTAGAATCCCTGTTGTGGTCGCATCCGATAAACACAAGCCGTTTGTTTTTATTGGTGAGGTCAATCACATAGGGCGGCCTGATGGTATCCATCATTTTACCGACGGTAACATAATCGATGGTGTGGAGTTTTTCTTTTGCCGGGGTGTTGCAGGCAATGATTCCCAACGCCAGTATTAAGTATTTGTTCATCATGCGGATTGTTCCTGTTATTTAAACGACTGCCTGAACTCCAAAGGTGAAAAGTTGGTTTTACTTTTGAACAATTTACTGAATGATTGAGAATGTTCAAAGCCCAGTTCATAAGCAATTTCACTGACCGATAAATCTGTGGTAGATAATTTCTCTTTGGCTTTTTCAATCAGCTTTTCGTGGATGTGTTGTTGGGCAGTTTGGCCTGTCAACACTTTTAATAAACTGCTTAAATATTTAGGCGACACGTTTAACGCGCTGGCAATGTATTGAACGGTAGGTAGTCCTTTTAAATCATCGTTGCTGAAATAATCTGCCAACAGCTCTTCCAAACGGCTCAGCGTTTTGTGATGGCTGATTTTTCTTGTGATAAACTGGCGATGATAGAACCGCTCCGCATAATTTAGCAGCGTTTCTATTTGTGAGATGATGATTTGCTGACTGAACTTATCAATATTGGAATGATATTCCTGTTGAATATTTTGAATGATGTTGTTGACCGTTGTTTCTTCTTTTTCGGAAAGAAATAATGCTTCGTTTATTGAATAATCAAAATATTCATATTGCTTAATGGTTTTCGCCAGCGGGGTGTTCCACAAAAAATCAGGATGGATGAGGAGCATCCAGCCGGAGCGTTTTATTGTCAGGTTGGGATCAACTTCAATTCTGAAAACCTGGTTGGGCGAAATAAAGAACATAACGCCCTCATCAAAATCATATTCCTGTTGTCCGTACACTATTTTACCGCATAATCCCCGTTTCAGGGAGATAAAGTAGAAATCATACACCCAATTTATACCGGTTTTTTGAAAGTTATGTGGCATAGCCGCATAATCTATCACACTGATCAGCGGATGTTCAGGCCTGGGTAAATCCCGGAGCTGATGATATTCGCTGATCGTTTTAACTCTGTGTGTTTTTGTACCTCTCATAATGTATTAAACCATTAAGGAACCTCCTTAATGGTTTTAATTTTTTGATGATTAAAGATAGCCATTTTATGATTGATTATAAACCATAGCAAACTCCTTTGCAAAATCTGAGAGCTTAATCTTTCCCGGTATTGGTTTATTCCGGTAGTAATCTTCATACAATATACCGTCGCGCATGCTTGCCTGCATTTCTATAAAGCCTTTGGCAATTTGCGGGTTCATTCCCGCAGCCAGCCAGCCATCCAGGAGTTGTTCATCCGGAACTACCAGCCATTTCAGATCAGGCTTTCCGATTGCTTCGCCCAGGAAACAGGCTATTTCGTTGGGAGAAAACTCATCACTTGCAATGTAACGGATGGTTCTGCCCTCAAAAGGTTGCTCCATTTCTTCGGTAATAACAGCAGCGATATCCAACGGCGAAACCCAGGGCTCTTTGTTATCACCTCCATAATTCTGCACAATGGCGCCTTGTGTTTTTATGGTTCGTATAGATGAAAACAGGTTGGTATAGAAACCAACGGGACGCATGAATTTAATAGACACATCGTCCGGCAGTTGCTTTAAAATGTTTTCTACGTTGTGATGAAAAATCAGGATACCATTTCCTGTGCTCATGTGAGCGCCAACGCTGCTGAGATGCACCACCTGCTTTACACCCGACTGCTGAATGGCCTGCTTGTAATTATGGCCTATCCGGCTGATGGTGGCAATGAAGTCAACGTTTGGGTTAAAGAAACCACCGGCAGCATCGAGTGTTTCCATCAGGTATACTACATCTGCGCCTTTGAATGTAGCCGATAAAAAATCAACGTCTTCCATTGTGCCGATGGCAGCTGTGGCGCCCAGTGCTTCAATGTCTTTTTGTCTTTCAGTTTTGCTGCTGATAACGGTAACAGAATGTCCTTTTTGTACCAGCTCCTGTGTGAGCGGTTTTCCGATATGCCCTAATGAGCCTGTAAGTACGATGTTCATAATTTGTTTTGTTGTTATTGCAAAGGTCTGCAACCATCACAAAACGGATGTAGTCAAAGTACCTATTGTTGTAGTCAAAAGGATGGGAAGCCTTCCACGAAAGCCGGTATATACTAATGCGCCATAAATTCCGCTGCTGTGATTACATGGGCATAAAGTCCGCCGAGGGCAGTCATCCCGGCGAGGTAGGCATCGTTTATTTCTTCTGCCTTTATTGTTTTACCATACAGTTCACGGTTCCGGGTAGCGCAGGCATCACCGATAACCGTAGTAGCAAATCCCAGGTCCATTGCAGCCCTTACGGTGGCGTCTACACATACATCTGTCATCATACCGCAAATAACGAGGCTGGTAATACCGTTTTCCTGCAGGTGTTCCAGCAGTGTTGTTTCCCGGAAACTATTCGGATGATTTTTGATGATTATTTTTTCATCTGCAGCAGGACTTACACCCGCATGAATAGCGGCGCCGCGGGTATCGGGCAGGAAGAAATCAGCTCCCTCATTCATGGCAAGGTGTTGTATATGAACAACGGGTATGTGTTGTTTCCGCGCCGTGTGTAATACCTGTTGCGCGCGTTGACCGGCTTCCGCAGCATTTACCAGCGTATGGTTGCCGCCATCAAAATAATCATTTTGTACATCAATAATCAATAGTGCTTTTTTCATTTTCTGATCTTTTAGGCCATAAAAGTAGCAGGCTTCTATCTCCCAAAATTTGAACTAGTTCAAAAAATGCACTATTTACCGGAGAGCTTCTTCCTGATTTTACTCAGAAACTCGTGGGATATACCGAGATATGCAGCCAGCTGTTGCTGGTTGAGGCGTTGTTCCAGGTCGGGATATTTCTCAATAAACTCCAGGTAGCGCTTGTCGGCAGTTTTACCTAATGAAGAAATTACCCTGCGTTGAAAGGTAACCAACGATTTCTGGTTCATGATACGAAACATCTTTTCTACTTTGGGCAGCGTTTCATACAGGAGATCTTTATGGGGTTTGTTGATGAGGAGTACCTCACTGTCTTCCAATGCTTCAATATTCAGGATAGATGGCCGCTGGTTAATAAAGCTGTCTATATCCGTTGCCCACCAGCTTTCTACGGCGAAGTACAGGATTTGTGCATCACCTTTTTCATCAGAATAATAAATACGGAAACAGCCTTTGGTTACAAACGCCTCATATTTACAGGTGTCGCCTTCACGCAGGAGAAAATCTTTTTTCTTTATCTTCCTGTGATGAAAATTGACAATAAACTGTTCAAATTCCGCATCCGTAATTTGAATGTATTGTTCGATATGGTTTCTGAGTAATTCAAGATCGGTCATACTAAATCCTGCGTCCGGATAAAAATTAAAGGTATGACTTTTATGGGATGCACGCCAAAATGGGAGTGGAGCCACTATCTTTATAAAAGAAATCAGCAATGGAACAACAAATAATCATTAACGGAGATGTTATCAGCGATATCCCTTCTTTTTACAGGGAAATAAACCGTGTATTCATGGCTGGTGAAGACTGGCAGCTGGGCAATAGCCTGGACGCCTTTAATGATCTGCTTTACGGAGGATTTGGGGTAATCAGGAATAACGAACCAGTCGTGCTGCTATGGAAAAATATAGAAAGAAGCAGAACCGCTTTGGGCTATGCAGTTACCAAACGGTATTACGAAGAGAAGCTGCTGCCTGACTCGCCATTCAATAAGGAACATTTCCGCGAAAAGCTGGACGCACTGAACAACGGCACAGGTCAAACTTATTTCGACATACTATTGGAGATCATTGCAGCTCATCCCAATATTACGCTGCAGTCAATTTCCTGAAGGCTGCCTTACCGTGGCCTGGCGCAGGGAGGCATTGCAGCAGTAGGGCAGATACAATTGTTGCAGCCATTTTTGGGATTGGCCCTCGCGGCTACTTTACTTCATGAACGGGTGAGCATTGGTATGCCTGGTGTGACCGTTGGGGTCATTCTTTGTGTGGCCGGATCAAGGAAGTTTGCGAGATAGTTTCAGTTTTGTATCGCACCGAATATCTCTTTGCAGCGTTCTTGGTCAACACCGTTTTCTCCTTTCCATCCGCCTAATGGCAAAATGATGTCAGAGCGGAAGGAGGTGGTTAATTTTTTACCTGCTTCCCATAAATCTTTTTGCGTGGGGAATGCTTCGTACCTGGGCTTTATAAAAGCATTTGGTAAGATACCGCATTCAGCCAGCGTTTGTAAAATTCCGTAGCGCTTATACTTGTCGGTTTGGTTTAAAATTTTGTGTGAAGCAATTCTTTGTTCCAACTTTCCAGGCGTTTCTTTTTTGTCTGCCTGCGCAATGAAGTCCAATAGTTCGGTTAGTTTTTTTCTATCGGCCTGGGTTATTTCCGGTTTATCAAACGTCAGTGCTTCTTCGAGTTCAATTAAATAGTGCAGCGGCAGTTCATTCCACGAATGTCCCAGGTAATAGGTGTAGAGCTGATGTGTTTTGTCTTCCGTTTCCACTTTTGGCAGTCCGCAAATTTCGCAGGTATCTTTGCCTGTAAAATCATGTTTGTATAAATGCCGGAGATACAAATAACTCATCAGGGTTTGTCTTGCCCGGGGCATTTCTCCCGTCAATCCTTTTAAAAACATCGAAGTAGCAAAGCCGGGTGTGAGCTTTTTATCTTCTTTAATTTTCAGTAATCTTTCCAGCGCATTGTCGTGATCAAATGTTTCAAAATTATTGGGCTGGAGTCCTTTACTGTTTAATATTTCCAGGTCGGCCTGTGTTACGGTTGCGGGGATTTTATGTTCGTGTCTATTAAGCGTGGGGTTATAAGATCCATTTTCATTGGCGTAAACTTTTTTTAATATTGTCAGTGTTTTTTTATCCATTTGAGTTGTACTGTTTTTTAGGGTGTAATGCAGCTAATATATATAAATAGTTATCTTTTTTTGTATTTTGTATCAAAATATCAACATGACTTTCCTTTTCAAATGTTCCCAGGAGCAGATCTATCAGTTTGTTAATCTTGAAAACGTTACTCATATTACGGTAGATGCCAGCAGTCATAGTATACAATTCTTTCTTTCTCCGGCAGGGCCGTCGCAACCGTATATTTTTTGGAGTTATACAGCGCCGGAGCCGTTTAATTACGATGTGAACCGGTTGGCATCGTTGGATGTTATGTTGCCCAGGTAACTTGTATTGTTTGACGGGTAATTCCGCAGTGCGGCGGGAAAATTATCTGCCGCAATCCTTAATACCGTTTAATAATATCGGTTTATGAGTGCCTGGAGAAAAAAGGCGATCGCATGTCTTCCACAACTAAAAAAAGAGTTTGAGAATCCTCACGCTTCTATCTATAGCGTTTTTATTGAATTATTGCCGGCAACTATAACAGCACATAGAAATAATGATATTGAGCAGCTTGAAAAGAACTACGATTTTGCTGAGTGGTGTTTTAAGCAGAAGGCAAAGAATTTATGGAACGCCGCGGGAGTAGCTTTTTATGAGCATTTGGGAGATAACATAGAAACAAGGGATGCAATGCCCCAATGGGTGAGCCGTGATATCTATAACCAAATAAGGCCGCTTTTAGAACAACGACTCGATAACTCCTCACTAAAAATCATAGATAACCGTTACGGTTTCCACAAAGTGTAAAAAATCATATCTGATTTGCGTCTGTAAATCCATATCAGGGCTATGCCTATACCAGGCCCAGCCATACCCCATTATAGGATAAGCCGTAGATAAGCCGTATATAACCCGTATATAAGCCGTAGATAACTTGTACCTATTAAAGAGACGGCTTATCTATGGCTTATCACTATCCCTGTAATGAGTGGAGTATGAATGATGGTGATAACGACCTTATGAGGGACTATCCCCCGAGCCGGGGTTACATAATAGATTTTATATATAATAGTAGCTGTAATCCAATTTCTTTAGAACATAAAAAAGCCGGCTTATTACAGCCGGCTTTTTTTAATGAAGATGCTTATTTTATTTCCAGCCGCCTCCCAGATCCCTGTAAACATTAATCACGGCATTCAGCTGTTGCTTTTTTGTTTCTATCAGGTCGAGTTTAGATTCCAGTGCATCCCGTTGCGTCATCAGCACTTCCAGGTAATCGGCCCTGGCCGATTTGAACAGGTCGTTGGAAATGTTGATCGAACGGGTGAGGGCATCCACTTGCTGCGACTTCAGATCATAGCTCTTTTCCAGGTTGCTGATGCTGGAAAGTTGATTGGACACCTCGAAGTATGCATTTAAAATAGTACGCTCATAATTGTATATAGCCTGAAGTTGCCGTGCATTGGCGTTATTAAACTCGGCTTTAATAGCATTCCGGTTAATAAGCGGTCCTGCAAGGTCGCCGGCGAGGGAGTACAATAATGATTCAGGCAGCTTAAACAGGTAAGATGGCTTAAAAGCCTGGAATCCTGCTCCTGCGGAAATGCCCAGGGAAGGATAGAATTCTGCACGGGCAACTTTTACATCCAGCTTTGCCGCAGTCAGTTCCAGTTCTGCCTTCTTAATATCCGGGCGATTGGCCAGTAACTGTGAAGGAATGCCGGCGCTCACCACCGGAGGTACTGCACTTAAGAAATTACCTTTATCCCGGATAATCTCCTGCGGATAGCGGCCCAGCAGGAAGTTGATCTTGTTTTCTGTTTCTTTTATATTTTGAAGAATGTCGAACTCCAGGCTTTGGGACTTCAGTACTTCAGCCTGGAATTTCTGCACTGCCAGTTCGGTTACCCTGGTGGCTTCTTTCTGCACCTTTACAATTTCAAGGGCATTTTTTTGCAGATCAATGTTTTGTTTTACTATCAATAGCTGGTTGTCGAGCGCCAGCAGTTCGTAATAAGAATTGGCTATTTCGGCCACGAGGTTGGTCAGCACAAAGTTTTTGCCTTCCACGGTTGATAGGTACCTGGTTACTGCAGCCTTTTTAGCGTTATGCAGTTTTTTCCAGATATCCACTTCCCAATTGGCATAGGCGCCTATGGACAAATCCGTGAGCGGATCCGGCATTTCCTTGCCGGGAGTGATCTCCGTAGAGGCGTCGCCGGCGCCCTGACTGGTATATCTTCCTACTTTTTCCACGCCGGCGCCGGCTCTTGCAGTAACGGTGGGAAGTAATGCCCCCTGCCTGAAGCGGATGTCATTCCTGGCGATTTCAACTTCCTGGAGCGTCAGCATCAGCTCCTGGTTGTTTTTCAGCGCGGTATCTACCAGGTCCACCAGGTGTTTATCTGTAAAAAAGGTTCTCCACTCAATGGCCGACATATTCGTCGTATCCCCGTTGCCGTTATACGACCCGGGAACCGGCCTGTTTTCAGCCAACGGCATGCTGGCCGGCACCCTGCAGCTGGCAATAGCCAGGCAAATGCCAAGCAGGCCGATGCTGCTATGTATCCTCAATTTATACATTGTGATCAATTTCTTCTGTTAAAGGATTCTCTTCTTCGTCTTTCACAAGCGCATGTCCTTCTGCAAGTTTGCCGAATATGTAGTACAGTCCGGGTATGATCAGCACGCCGAAAATAGTTCCGAAAAGCATACCTCCGGCAGCGGCGGTACCAATGGTACGGTTACCAACCCTGCCCGGCCCGGAGGCCATCACCAATGGGATCAGCCCTGCAATAAATGCGAAAGAGGTCATGAGGATAGGACGGAACCTTACCTTAGAACCTTCCATTGCCGCTTTCAGCACGGTTTCTCCCGCCCGGTGTTTCTGCACGGCAAACTCCACGATCAGCACCGCGTTTTTACCCAGCAAACCAATGAGCATTACCATGGCTACCTGTGCATAAATGTTATTCTCCAGCCCTAAGCATTTCAATAAGAAAAATGCACCGAAAATTCCGGGAGGTAAGGAGAGAATGACTGCCAGCGGCAGGATAAAGCTTTCGTATTGCGCTGCCAGGATCAGGTATACGAAACCAAGACAGATCAGGAAGATATAGATAGCCTGGTTGCCCTGGGCTACCTCGTCTTTCGAGATACCGGCCCAGTCGATCCCAAACCCTCTCGGGAGGCTCTTTTGCGCCACTTCATTGATCACCTTAATGGCCTCGCCGCTGCTATATCCGGGTGCGGCGGCGCCGCTTATTTCCGAGGCGTTGTACATATTATGCCGCGTGATCTCTGATAAGCCATACACCTTTTCCATTTTCATGAAGTCTGAAAACGGCACCATCTGATCATGATCATTCTTCACATACAGCTTCAGGATATCGTCAGGCAAGGCCCTGTACTGCGGCGATGCCTGCACAATCACTTTATACTGCCGGTCGAATTTGATAAAGCTGATTTCGTAGTTACTGCCCACAAGTGTGGAAAGCGTGTTCATGGCATTATCGATGCTCACGCCTTTTTGCTGCGCGATATCATTATCCACCCGCAGCATATACTGGGGGAAGCTGGCGCTGTAAAAAGTGAATACGGAGGATAGTTCCGGACGTTTGCTCAGTTCCTTTACAAAGTCCCTGCTCACCGTTTCCATCTTTTTATAATCACCTGATCCGGCTTTATCAAGCAAACGTAATTCAAAGCCACCGGCGGCTCCGTAGCCCGGTACGGCGGGCGGCTGGAAAAATTCGATAGTGGCGCCTGTGATGTCTTTGGATTTTTCTTCCAGTTCACTAATGATTTCCTGGACAGAATGTTTCCGGTCTTCCCAGCTTTTCAGGTTAATAAGACAGGTACCGGAATTGGAACCGGTTCCTTCTGTAAGAATTTCATAACCTGCCAGGGAAGAAACGGATTGTACGCCTTCCACGCCTTCCGCAATTTTCTGCAGCTTTTCGGCTATCTGGTTGGTTCTTTCCAGGGATGATCCCGGAGGCGTTTGGATGATGGCATAAAACATTCCCTGGTCTTCGTTGGGAATAAAGCCCGAAGGAACGGTTTTATTCATGACCCATATCCCGGCGCAGAAAGCCACCAGTATACCAAAGGTGAGGGCCCGCCTGTTAACGATGACGCCCAGTATTTTCTGATACTTCCCGGAAGTGCGGTTGAATGAATTATTAAAGCCATCCAGGAATTTGGCCAGCGCGTTTTTCTTTTTGGGTTTTCCATGCGTATTCTTCAGGATCATGGCGCACAGCGCTGGTGTAAGCGTAAGCGCCACCACACCCGACAAAATAATGGCGGTTGCCATTGTGATGGAAAACTGGCGGTAGAAGATACCCACCGGGCCCGACATAAATGCTACCGGCACAAATACCGCGGCCATTAAAAAGGTGATGGCCACAATAGCGCCGGCGATTTCATGCATGGCTTTTTTGGTGGCCTTCAGCGGAGAGAGGTGTTCTTCTTCCATTTTTGCATGCACCGCTTCAATTACCACGATGGCATCATCTACCACCACGCCGATAGCCAGCACCAGCGCAAACAGCGTGATGAGGTTAAGCGTGATACCCAAAAACTGCATGAATACAAATGTTCCGATGAGAGACACCGGTACGGCCATAGCAGGGATGAGGGTAGAGCGCCAGTCGCCGAGAAACAGGAATACCACTAAACCCACCAGTATAAAGGCTTCCAGCAGGGTATGAATTACCTTTTCAATGGAGGCGTCGAGGAATTTGGATACATCATAACTGATTTCATAATCCATTCCTTTTGGAAATGAATTGGCTTTGATCTCCTTCATCTTCGCCTTTACGTCCTTGATTACCTGGCTGGCATTACTTCCATACGATTGCTTCAGTACAATGGCCGCTGAAGGTTTACCATTCAGGTTGGAGTAGATATCATACATTGAACTGCCGAACTCCACGTCGGCTACATCTTTCAGGCGTAATATTTCACCATTCGGACTGGATCTCAGGATAACATTTTCGTATCCTTCTTTATTCGTAAACCTTCCGGGATATTTCAATACATATTCAAACGTCTGGGATCTTTTACCGGAGCTTTCGCCGGTTTTACCGGGAGATGCTTCCAGGCTTTGTTCGCCCAGCGCCTTCATCACTTCATCCGCAGAGATCTTGTAGGCCAGCATCCGGTCCGGTTTCAGCCAGATCCTCATGGCATATTCCCGGTTACCGAGAATATCTGCGAAGCCAACGCCATCTACTCTTTTTAATTCCGGCAAGATGTTGATATCCGCGAAATTGAAAAGGAATTTCTGGTCCGTTTGGGGATCGTCACTGTAAAGGTTGATGTACATGAGCATGTTGGATTCCTCACGGGTGATCTTTACACCTTCACGTACTACCAGTGGCGGCAGTTTATTCACCACGGATGCCACACGGTTTTGAACATTTAACGATGCCTGGTTGGGATCGGTGCCCAGGTTAAATACTACCTGGATAGACGCCTCTCCGTCGTTACCCGCATCGGAAGCAATGTATTTCATTCCCGGAACGCCGTTGATGGCTCTTTCCAGCGGAATGATCACTGATTTGATCATTAATTCACCGTTCGCGCCGGGATATTCCGCTGTTACATTCACCTTTGGCGGCGATATGGAAGGGAATTGTGTTACGGGCAGCTGAGATATGGCCAAAACTCCGAGGAAGACGATAATGAGCGATATTACTATGGACAGAACCGGTCGCTGTATAAACTTATTTAGCATTGATCTACACTATTAGATGAACTATTCCGCTTTTAATCGCAGATGGGAAATAACTTCCTCGGGTTTCCGGTATTCATAGCTGATCTTATCATCATCTTTTACCTTCTGAACACCTTCGAGCAGTATCTTATCAGTTTCTGAAATGCCATTTTCAACTACATACATGTCGGGCATCTGGCCACGGATGGCAATGTTCCGGGATCTTACCACATTCCTGTTGTCCACCACAAAAACATATACCTTATCCTGTATTTCGTAGGTTGCTTTTTGCGGAATGACTAATGCGTTTTTAAGCGGAATGGTCATCAGGACTTTGCCCGTTTCCCCATTCTTTAAAAGCTTATCCGGGTTTGGGAATCTTGCCCTGAAGGCAATGTTGCCGGTTTCATTGTTGAATTCACTTTCGATGGTTTCCACATCTCCTTTATACTGGAGGGGCTGATTATTGGCCAGCAGCAGGCTTACCTTGTTGCTTCCGCGGCCTTTTGCGTTGGTGGCATAATCGAGGTATTCCGGCTCAGATACATTGAAATAGGCGAACATCTGGCTGTTGTCTGAAAGGCTGGTCAGCAGGCCGCCTTCATCGATAACGCTTCCCAGTTTAAACGGAATACGGTCGATGGTGCCATCGAACGGCGCCCTGATTTCTGTGAACGAGAGGTGGAGCTTTGCCAGGGCCATTTCGGCTTTTGCCTGATCCAGTTTGGCTTGCGCCATAGCCTGCTCATTTTTTGATACCACATTTTTATCGACCAGGGTTTTTGTATTCTGCAGTTCTATCTCTGCTGCTTTGGCTTCTGCTTCTGCCTTCTGGAGTTCTGCCTCATAAATTTTCGGCATGATCCTGAACAGCAACTGACCTGCTTTTACAAACTGGCCCTCATCCACATAGATGTTCTGGAGGTAACCCCGTTCCTGGACCCTGATCTCAATGTTCCTGACAGATTTTATCTGCGAAACATATTCGTTGGTAAATGAAGTATCAATTCTTACCGGGCTGGTAACCGTATACTTGCCCGCTTCTTCCTTTACTTCTTTTTTTGATGTACAGCTTGTATGGCACAACATGACAAACAAGCCCGTAAACATGACAATTCTACTCATGATATTAAATGGATATTAAGCGATGGGATGCTTGTAAGGCAGGGATGCCTATGGACGCAAAAGGATCAGTCGCCGGGCAGGAGCCCGGAGGAAGTAATATTAATATACATCCGCCAGGCATATATGATCATACCTTCGGTGACTGATGTACACTATTGATCAGATCCTTAAAACACTTTGTGTAATGTATCTGTTGGAAAGATGCCCCAGGTAAGGTGTGGGGGCTTTAAAGCATTTATGGAGATAACTTAAAACGTCGGGGCCGGCGAGTGCAAGATAGTACCTGGTGAGCAGTTTATATTTTCTGGCAAGACAATTATCCGCATCGTCCTCTTCAATGTCATCACTTATCAGGCATTCTTCTTCATTATCCAAATTGCTGACAACAGAATAATCCTGGTTGGTGTCTGTAAATTTAATCCGGTGTTTGTGTTCAATGTTCCTGGCGAAAGAGTTGGAAACATCGTTATGATGAGTAGCCGTAAAAGCATAGCCCTCCCCCCTGAGCAGGAGGAAACACAAATATGCGAAAAATATAGCTACTCTCATTCGGGGGCCAAAAGTAATAAAAGTTTGAGAGCAAATGAAAAAAACATCCCGTTTGGCTTGTGAAGAAAGTGTTATTTTTAGTTCAGCGCCCTTTTTGTAAATATGTTTAAATATGTAAATGTGTTTGCCGGGATGTCTGGAAACTGTTGGTGGGCTGGATCTTAATCGATCCCCAAATCACTTGTAAAAGATTTATCAGGGGTTATGTCGTAGTAGTCAACACCTGTTTGGGCAACGGTAATACCCATTATGATAACATATACTTCATATTTGCTTTTGATATTATTTTTATCGATCAGGGTTTGAAAATTGGCGGCGTAGGTCAACGCTGTCCAGTCCCATTATGCGACATCTTTTTTTGCTGAGTTCCGGTGTTTGCCTCCCCAGGCGCTTAGCTGTTTAAAGATGGGGCCGAACTCCAGCGCCATTTCCGTGAGTTCATATTCCACCCGTGGGGGAACTTCTGCATACACGGTTCGTTTAACCAGTCCGTCCTGTTCCAGTGCCCGGAGCTGGAGGGTTAACATGCGTTCCGTAATGTAGTCAAACTCCTTCTTCAGTTCACTGAACCTCATTTTTTTCTCTTCCAGTTTACTCAGGATCAGGATTTTCCATCTGCCCCCGATTTTATTAACCGCATAGGTAAGATCACATTCAATAATGATGTTTTCGTTGCGGCTATAAGTGGAGTTTTTCTTTCTGGTTGCCATTACTTACACGTTTGTTAGTACCGTACAATTGGTTGTATAGCCTGTAAAATTAGATGCTGCCCGCTACTTTTACAAAGAAATTTTCAGCCTTGTTTTTTGAGGTATGAAATCCAGTTTTTACAAAGCATTAATTTAAAAGTATGGATCTGTATTTAAACGGGAAAACTGCCGTAGTAACGGGCGCCAGCCAGGGCATTGGCCGGGCAATTGCAAAAGAACTGGCTGCAGAAGGAGTGAAAGTCCTTGCCGTAGGGAGAAACGAAGCCTTACTGGATAGCCTTAAAGCGGAAGTAGCCGGTGCAGGTGGCGTGGAGCCGGTCACTTTTATCCAGGACCTGGTTGCGCCGGACGGGCCGCAAAAGATTGCAGCAGCAGCGTTGTCTATCCTGGGACAGGTGGATATACTTATCAACAATGCGGGCCGTAGCCGCCCGGTGGATGTGGTGGGGCCGGAAGAGCCGTGGGTGGAGTCGATGACGCTGGACTTCGACCGGCAGCGGCAACTGACCCAACAGCTGTTGCCTCATTTTATAGCACGCAGGCAGGGGGCTATTCTGAACCTTATCAGCACGTATGAGTTGCGCACCATCAATGTGTCGGCGGTAGCCAAAGCAGCAGTAGTAGCCTGGTCCAAACAGCTTGCGGGACAATTGGGGCAGTACGGTATCCGGGTGAACTGCCTGCAGCCAGGGTTGATAGACACGGAAAATATACGGCCTTATTTCCCAGGCGACGAACGCCGGAAATTTGCAGAACGAGAGATTCCGCTGGGTGATTTTGGCCAGCCACAGGATATGGCTAATATGGCTGTTTTCCTGGTATCGCCCCGTGCGGGGTACATCACTGGCTCCGTTGCCACCGTGGATGGGGGAATGCGTTATCATGCGTTCTGATCACTATCTTATTCTGCATCCGGAAGCGGGGGCGTTTCCGGATCAGGAGGGTAGACAATTTCAGTGATGATAATGCGCTGCACCCGTACGTTGCCGACGAGATCCACGTACTGTGAGCGTAGCAACGTGAACAGTTCGGTGGGCACCTCATCACTCACATAGTAAGTGTTGAACTGTTCTACGGATAAATTCAGCCGGTCTGCGATCTGGGCATGAGTAACGATGGCGCCCTTCTCTTTTGCCTTTTCTTTTAAATAACGTATGGTGCCCCGGAAGGTTTCCTTCTGGGTATATGATTCTTTGTAGTCTTCGTCTCCCATCATAAGGCGTAATTATTATTTAAAGCTATTCAATTTGCGTTTAAAGTTTAGCTAAATTCATAGGATGAAAGATTTGCCCTTGCTGAAAAAAATACTCTGGGCCGATAGCCTGCTGGGTGGCAGTACTGCGGTAGTGGGCTTATTGTGGTTCCGGACCTTAGCTGTTTTCCTCGGTTTGCCCGTGAATATTGTTGCGATGATCGCGGTTGTTACGCTGGCATATGCGTTACTGGCGGTGAGCCTGGCGCTGCAACGCCAGCCTTCTGTATTGCAGCTCAGGGCGCTTGTTTACGCAAATTGGCTGTGGACTATCACCAGCGTGGTGCTGCTGATCTTTTATATTTCCGGGACAACATTATTTGGTACAGCGTTTTTAATTTTACAGGTAGTGGTGGCAGGAATGCTGGCCTATCTCGAAGGGCGGCATATAACGTAAACGATTATACGGCGCTGTCACCGGATCTGAAAAAAACAGATTAGCTTTTAAAAAATTATCAAGCGCAGAGAATGGAAAAGATAATAGAGAGAAAAATAATGATCAATGCGCCTGTGGCGGAAGTATGGAACGCAATTACAGACGTTGAGTTAATGACGCAATGGATGGGAGAAGCAGCGCTGGATCTCCGCGTTGTTACTACCTGGGAGGTGGGTGCTCCTTTAGTCATCAGCGGTTTCCATCATGCAAGGTTTGAGAACAAAGGAACGGTGCTGGAGTATTCACCGGATCATGCAGTGAGCTATGATTTTCTAAGTTCGTTATCCCGGTTGCCTGATAGCAAAGAGAACTACACGGTTATCAGGTTTGCACTGACGCCACAGGAGGAGCATACCTTGTTGACGTTAACACTCACTAACTTCCCCACGGATACTATATACCAGCATCTCAATTTCTATTGGAACGGTACGCTGGGGATCATGAAAAAGATGATAGAAAGTTGATCTTCTTCTTATCAGATTACCGGAGATAATATTTGCTTCCCCCTTAAAAAAACACACAAAATATTTTGTGCAACCAATTAGTTGCTTATATTTGCAACTGAACGGTTGCGCGAATAAATTAACGGAGAAATGAGAAGAGATGTTTTTCAGGCTATTGCCGACCCGACCAGGCGGGCCATTATATTACTTATTGCCGTACAGGCAATGACACCCAACGCCATTGCTGAACATTTTGATATGAGCCGGCAGGCCGTTTCAAAACATCTGCGCATCCTCACGGAATGCGAACTGGTTAAACAGGAGCAGTCGGGCAGGGAAATTTTTTATCAGCTTAATGGAAATAAAATGCAGGAGATTGACAAATGGCTGGAACAATTCAGGAAGTTGTGGGAGGGGAGATTTAACGAACTTGACAAAGTATTGTTAACTATAAAAAGCAAAAAGAAATGAGTATGAACTTAGCTTTTGATTTTTCTGTAAACAAGGAAAACAAAACCATCACAATTAAACGGGAATTTGCAGCAGAACTTCCCCTGGTTTGGGACGCCTATACGAAAAGCGAAATCCTGGATCTGTGGTGGGCGCCAAAGCCCTGGAAGGCAAAAACAAAAACGATGGACTTCAGGGAAGGCGGACGTTGGCACTATGCAATGGTAGGCCCGGAAGGTGAAGAACACTGGGCACTGGCCAACTACAAAAACATCCAGGCGCAGCAAAAATTCACCGTTCTTGACGCTTTTGCAGATGCCGACGGAAATGTAAATAAAGAGTTGCCACAGGCGGAATGGAACGTCACCTTTGTTGACAAAGGAGAGGTCACTTTGGTGGAATTACACATTTCCTATGCGGATCTGGCTCAACTGGAAGCCACTATCCAAATGGGCTTCAAAGAAGGACTGGCAATGGCTATGGAAGGATTGGACGAACTGCTGCCATCATTGAAAAAATAGAATTTCTTCACAACTGATACTGCAGATATACTGCAAATAAAAATGAAATGTATCTTTACGGAAATTAAACACTATGAAAAACAAAATCCTATTCGTAGTAAGTCTGCTTTTCGGACTTATGTTCATTAACGCGGGACTGAACAAATTCTTTAACTACATGCCGGTACCCAAAGACATGCCTGAAAGCCTGATGAAATTAATGGGCGCCTTCATGCAGATCAGCTGGTTAATGCCACTTGTTGGAGTAATAGAAGTAGTTGGCGGCGCGCTTTTTATTCCAAATAAAACAAGGGCGCTCGGCGCAATAGTTATTCTCCCGGTAATGGTAGGAGTTGTTTTAACTAACATTTTCAACGCTCCATCAGGGTTGCCTATTGCACTTGTGATGCTGGTAATTAATATCTGGGTAATTATTGAAAACCGGAAGAAGTATTTGCCGATGGTAAGCTAGTGTGGTGTATTGAGATAAATAAAAAGCCTCCAGGTTGTACAACCTGGAGGCTTTTTATTTAAAGATTTTATCGCCGTTATATTTTTAGGATCTCCACTCTCCGGTTTTTCGCTTTACCGGCTTCACTACTGTTATGTCCTTTTGTGTCAAGCTCCTTTTTTATTTCATCTGCTTTGATAAGGGAGGCAGTGGCTTTAAAAGGTATTGTTTCGAGGATCATCCATCCGGCAGAAGCGCCGTCATCTGTTGGCGTAAGCTGTACCCAGATGTTCCTGTCGGCACGACGGATCAGGAAAGTAGTAGTAACTGCATTTCCCAGGAAACCATAACCCTGTATATATTTCAGCTTATTGTTTTCCGGAATCACAGCAGAGGAATCCCCCGGCACTTTGGCCTCGGAAACTTTCACTCCGCCAACGCCTGTAATAACTTCTTCCAGGTTTCTGGCCAATTCAAGGTCGCTGTACGATTTTCCCTCTTTGGCAGTGACCCGGTTATAGAATATTTTTCCTTCGGGTCTTTCAAAGTGATCTTTCACCCAGAAGAAAGCAACATCAAAGTCTGATACCTTATTATTTGAAAAGTTCTGGTAACCATCCGGCAGACTGAAATATGGGAATGCGCCAAGTGGTTTATCTGATACCGGGATGGCAGTAATGTCAAATGTTTTTGTATCAGCCGGTGGGGCTGTAGTTGCCTGTGTTGTGCCGGTTACCTGGGGAGAAGCAGTACTATCTTCTGTATTAGATTGTTTTTTGGAAGAATTGCAGGCAAAAAGTACACTGGCACTTGCTGCTATCGTTAAAGTTCTGAGGTACATATATAGGCTTGGTTTTAATGTTTCAAACATAATGACTAACCGAGATTCCGTCAAAAGAATCATTATTCTTCAAGCGGATTGATGATGCTAAAGCCATTGCTTTTCAGGGTCATAAATTTCCCCTCTTCAAGTCCTTTCAATCCGCCGTCAAAGGTACCGAACTTTGTGACCTCTTTTCCTGCGATATTCCACAGGAAGAAGTTCGTTTTGTTTTCATAAGTGCCATGTAAAATTACCTGTCCGCGGTTATACACCATTGAATGGGCGCCCCGAAAATCGGCCGGTGTTTCGTATTGTTTCCAGGCGAAGGTTTTAAGGTTCAGCGCTATCACCTGGAAATCGGTGTACGGATAAAATAACACGGTGTTTTGATCCAGCTTACAGGCACAGTAGCAGTCGGCGATTAACCAGTTGGCATTGGAGTTAAAGCCATACAACATTTCCCCCCGGAAATTGAAAACGGCTAAGCCTTCCAGGTTAGGACCGTCGTCGCCGAAAACGCCTTCGTCAAAATAAGTGAATACAATTTTGTCTTTAAAAACCAGCACCTCTTCAATACCGGTACCTGCAAAAAATGATAACTGCAGTTTGCCTTCGCAGTCATAAATCAGGGCATTGTGTTCCCCTTTGGCAGGTATTGAAAGCACTAAAAACAAGTTATCCGTTAGCCGCCGGACCCTGAAAGACAAATAGTTTTCCGGTAGTTGGGTGCGGAAGAAGGGAGCTATTATTTCATTTTTTTCAGTAATCGCTATATAGTTGCCGTAGCTGTTTGTGTCTACGTCCCGGAGTTTTGTATCGGTATCAATGATAAATAGCTGTTCTGTCATGGTTGCCGCATTTGGGTTTCCAAATATACAGAACTCCGGCCTACCAGTACGTAAACTGGTAGGGATCAAAAAATTTATATGCCACCGGGTAAAAATTATTCTTGTCCGATGCATTGCTTTGGGCCTCGCCGGCTTCGGGGTATGCTATATTAGCCCAGAAACCGAATCCTCCTTTACCCGAGACTACTTTGATGGTGAGCATATTTTCACCTGCGGAAAGCGTAACGGGCACGATAAATTCATTTTCCCGCTTCTGGTGGTTGGCATCTATGCGAAGGATGGATTTGCCATTCAACCATACTTCCATCCAGTAGTCGACGCCCATACGAAGAATGGCTTTCTGTGCCGACGGGCTGTTCACGCTTTTGGTTACATACGCTACGGCATTATCATCTTTGCCACCGAAGACTTTACTGAGGTCCACAAAGCCATTATGACCGGCATCTGCTGTTTGCCGCCAGTCCAGCACTTTGCCCTCATCCGTTTTATAGGTGAGGTTCGGGTTTTCAGCACCGGCAATAGCATCTTCTTGCCCGGGAAAAGTGGTGGCCAGCGCCTTTGCCCCGCCTGATGCAGTATAAGGCCCCAGCACTTTCCAGGAGCTGAGTGTGCGGAAAGAAAGCGGGCGGTTCACCTTACAGAGCTTGCGGGCCATTGCAGGGGAAGGCGCAGCGCCTGCGTTGGTAAGCAGTTGCGCTATCAGTTGGTGTATGCGGATCACGCTTAACTGGATGGCTTCCTGTTTTTCCGGGGCTGCTGTATAACGTTGTGCCAGTTGACCGGGAGTAAGTTGCAGATAGATGCTTTTCCCTTTGCGGGTGTTTACTTCAGAAAGAAGTCCGTCGAGTAACGGGGAAGAAGTAAATGCCGTTACTTGTAGCGTATCCCGCCACCGCAGCAGGTTAGGTCCGATAGCCCGGAGTAAGGGAGTTCCTTTCCCGGGGTGCGCCTGTATCATGGTTTTAGCTGCTGTATTTAGTCCCTGCCCGGCGAGCAATGATTGTTTTTGCGGAAGATAAAATGCAATGCCTCCTGCGGCAACAAATGTATTGAGCTGTGGTGGTGTGGTGGTTTGATCCGGGCCCAGTACCCATATAGCATTACCGGTAGCCGGTCCATCGCGGAAGGCGACCCCTGCGTTGAGGAGCAGCTGCCTGCCGGTGCTGTCGCCGGTATAATATACATCACGTAACCCGGGAAGGGATGGCTGTTGTGAAGTGAACAGGTTTTTCGCCAGCAGGGTGGCAGCGGGATCAACGCCCACGCGGCCGGTGAGGTCCAGTGAACAGAAAGTTACTTTGCCTTTACCATAGCGCCATTCCAGCAAAGGCGTATACGCCATGTCAAATTCAGTTTGCAGGATGGGCGTGAAACCGGCCACCTCAGGGGTTTTCAGCGCTACGGAGGCAACGGCGTGGCGATTGGTCCATTTAGGCGCATGTTGTGTATCATAGCTCTTCGCCTGTTTGCCTTCCGGCAGCAGATCGGGACTGCCCCGCCAGTTGATCATATCTGCTGGCTGCAACCCTGCGAGGAGGGGGCTCTCCCGGTCACGGATAAACGTATAGCGCGGCATCGTTTCTATCGTTTCAAAACCCATACCTTCCCATACAGTGGGTTGTTGTTCCAGGATCACCACACGTAATCCTGCGGCCACATCCTTCTCCGTATAAGGCAGCGTATCGCCCGGCTGCAGGGCCTCACGGCCTATCACTAATACAGCGTCCGGGGAAATGTGGCTGCCTTTTTTCCATGCGGAATATTGTATGCCCAGCTGCTTCAGTGAAGCAGCCGATTTTCCCGCGGGATCATACAGCCACACCGGCACTTTCACAGCCGCAACTGCGGGCCGCGGGAAAACCGTGAGCGGAAAAGTATCGTTGCCTGCCCCGGCAACGGTAAGCACCAGTTGCATATCTGTTCGGGTAGTTACCTGCGGCGCTTTCAGGGACAGCGGGAACAGCTTTATTTCGCCGCCGTTTACTGCCAGCGACATTGATCCCTGCTGAAATACTTTATCGCCTTGTTTGAGCATCCATTTTGCCTGTGGCGCTATCTTATGCGGACCGTCCCATACCACGGCTACCTGTTTTTCAAAAGTTTCGCCGGCAAAGAAGGTATGTGTTTTATCGGTATGGACCGGCGATCCGGCGAGGTAAACAAGCAATGGCTGATTAGCTTCTTGGAAAATATCGTAACGCGGATTGGCCCATGCGGGCTTGCCGGTTAGCGGGGCGGTGAGTGATTTGTAGCGTTGCGTAAAGCTTTTCAACTTTTCCCCGTTGGGGTTGCCGTAGCCTTCCAGCAGCCAGTATAGCCAGCCTCCGTTTACGCCCCAGGTACGCCATGCGCGGTTGGTATTGCGGGTAAACAATTCCTGGAAACGCCAGAAGCCGGGATACTGCTGAAAGTCCATTTGCTCCCAGGTGGCGCTGCCGGCAGCATTGCTTTTTGCGATCGTTTGCCGTAATCCGTTCTCTCCTTCGGTGGCATAGGCAGCATCACCGAGGTACATGGATAAATATTCCGTAAGCAGGAACTGCTTTCCTTTCCAGAAATTGTTCCAGTAAGGAGGCCCGAATTCAACGGCAGAATAGGGCATATTCCCTTCTTTTGCCCAGGCCATCGGCCATTCCTCCCTTTCCTGAAGGGGTACAAAATTCAGGTATACGTTGGCGGAAGAGATATCGCCCACGCTGCCATCGGCATGGGCAAACACCAGCCGGGTGGGATCTTCCTTTTTCACGATGGTACACGCAAGGTCTATCACTTTGCCCTGCGTGGAGTAAACGGAATCGCGTTTCCCCATCCTGGCGGGATCGATATTTGACTTTGGGTTGGCGCTGTTCATGGCAATCACCCAGGCGAGGATACTGGGATGGTTACGGTAATGCCGTGTAAAGTAGGCGGCTTCTTTTTGGTAGTCGTTTTGCAGTTTTGGATCATGCAGCAGTTTATCCCGTATCACGGAAACCGAGGGCCCTGGCACAGTACAGCCCATTCCCGTGCGGTCCATTTCATTGAGCATGTCTTCATTAAGAAGCGGCGTTTCTGCATCGTTTAGCCACCACAGTTTGTGATGAGGCTGGAACTGTCCTACGTTGTAGCCGATCAGCCGGTAAAGCGACAAGCCATATTGATTGGCGCCATACACATCGGTAAGCCGCCAGCGGGAGAGGTGACCGTTCATCAATAGCTGGTTGCCGGCGGTCCATATTTCCCTGAACCCGAACGTTACATCGGGGTAGCGGCAAAGCGTTTTGCCCTCCTGCATTAATACCACCTTTGCCTGGTAGAGGTAAGGACTGTCCAGTTCCCAACAGATGGGGTTTTGCCAGTTTGCGGTTACACGATACACCTGTTTCCCGTTCACCAGCTGCAATGCTTTACTGGAAAGAGTAAGCACACGGGTATGGTGTTGATCAATGATCTCTGCCTGCAAATCATAAGTGCCGGTGATATTTTTTGCGTTCACTTCCACTTCGAGGGTGAGCGATTTATTCCTGAAAGAAGGAATGCAGAACACATCTGTGATGGCTTGCGGCGCCCGGGCAATAATGGTAACAGGCGCTGTAATGCCCATCGGCCAATCTGATACGGGGATGATGTTCCCGCTGCCGTGCCTCGACTGATAACGAAGCGGATCTGCTGTAAAACCCCGGGAGATACCGTTATAATCCCTGGTAATAAAAACGCGAAGCGTGTTTGGTGCGCCGTAACGCAGGAAGGGACTCAGGTTTATTTCACCACCGGGCCTGAGCAGTTCTCCTACACGTTGATCATTAAGAAAGATGACCGCATCGCCTTCTATCCGCCTGAAGTCAGCGATCACATTTTTGGACTGCCAGTCAGCCGGAACGTTTACCTGTTGTTCATACCAGAGGCTGTTCACTTTATCCTGCGGCGTGTTTGCCCAGGCGCTGTTTTTCCCGGTGGTGATCCTTCTCCAGTCTGTAGCGGTGATGGAGCCCCACTGGCTGCTATCGGGAGCTATCGCCTGTGATTGTGCGGGCTGTACCTTCCAGGGTCCGTTCAGGCGGAGGGTATCCTGTGCATATGCTGCAAGGGTGATCAGGAGGGCGGTAAAAGAGGCAATGATACGGTTCTTCAAAATAGTAAAACTTAAGTGCTGAATATACAACGCATCTTTAGGACTTAAATTCTACGGATATGGGTGAACGGTAAAAAATGAATTACTTCAGGTGCAGCACATTGCCCTTGTAATAATATTGAACACCGGAAGAAATAGCAATGTTGGTAAGGAATACATCCAATGGTTTACGCTTATCTATGGCGCCGGACAGCGTTTCGTTGGCCAGGGCCGGGTTATCGAATATAACCGGCACTTCAAACCAGCGGGAAATGATCACGGCAATGCTGCTTAGTTTTTCATCACGGAAATGGGTGGTGCCGTCCATCCACGACAGGGTATTGTATGCATCAAAAGAAGTGGTAGTAAATTTCCCATCTTCATATACCGACTGGTAACCGGGGGATAATTTCACTTTGACATCCTTTCTGCTGCTTACTACAGCTCCCTCCACGAGCGATGTGGTGACGCTGCCGGGCTCATATGCCTGGATGTTGAAAGAGGTGCCCAATACCTCCACCGTTGTTTCCCCGGCATGCACAATAAAAGGTTGGTGCTCATTTTTTGCTACTTTAAAATAGGCTTCGCCAGATAGATATACCTCCCGGTTACTACCCCTGAAAGCATAGGGGAAGCGGAGGCTGGACAGTGAGTTTAACCATACTTCTGTGCCGTCTTTCAATACTATTTTATAATCCAGTTTTCCCGGTACCATCAGCGTGGCCCATTCATCTGTGGTGTTTTCGGGCGCGGTATAGGTAAGACTGTCGCCATTGGTAACCAGTTTCATGGAACCGGCCGTAATAATATTACTGGCAGACGAGGACAGCGGAATATCCTTCCCATCCGATAACCTTAGCTGCAGTGTGTTTTTGGCAAGCGGTAAAGCTGGTGGCCCGGGAGAAATATTTCTGCCGGAAAAATACCAGGCCCCGCCGGCAGCTATTATCAGCAATGCAACGGCTGCGGCCATACGCCATTTCCGCAGGGGGAATATTTTTGAACGGGGTTGCAGTTGAGGTTTTACGTTGTTCCAGCCGCGTGTTTCATCAATACCGGCTATGAAGCGCCGGCCTTTATCATTGTCCAGTTCCTGCCGGATGTTATGCCACATAGCAGCTACGGCCGCATCATTTTCAATGGCAGTGGTCACCAGCCGGTCATCTTCTTCACTGATAGATCCGGTTATTTTCTCAAAGAGTAGTGCTCTTATATGTTCTCTGTTTACTTCCATCTGTAACTTAAAGACGATTTTTGCGCAAAAACGGGTGATCGTTATTTGTAGCCCGCAAACTTTTTTTGTAAGATTTTTAGTGCCAGCTTCAGGTGCGTTTTAACAGAGTTAATGGTGATGCCCATTTCTTCCGCTGCTTCTTTATACTTTTTATCTTCCAGGTACACCAGGCTGAAAGCCCTTAAGCGCTGGTTGGGAAGCTCATTCAGGAGAAGGTCTATCTGTTGTGCAGTCTCTTTATTCTCGACAATATTTTCATTGATCTTATCTTCCAGTGTGTTGGCATACGCGTGAAATCTTTTATGCTCATTTTTTCCCTTCTCAATAAAGCTGAGGCATTTATTACGGATAGCAGTGTGGAGGTAAGATTTAACGGAATAGGTAATGTTAAGATACAGTTGTTTATCCCATATTTCGATGAAAAGGGATTGTACCTGATCTTCCGCTTCTGTTTCATCTTTTAACAGGTAGTAAGCGTCAACATTCAGCGATTTGTAGTATTTCTTAAATAACTGTTCATACGCTTTTATATCACCCTCCTTGAGTTGGTGCAATAAAAGCCCGTCGTCATTATTATTCATGAAGAGATACTTATTAACGTGGTAAAAATCTCTATAACGTGTACTTAAAGTTAATATCTCTTTGTTAAGTTTCCCTCATTTATTTTTTATTTCCGGATACGGGTACAAAAACCACGGCATCCGCTACTATGGCGCCGTTAGCTCCCTTGTTACTGAATTCCACGTATCCGCCGGTTCCTTCCCGGAATTGATAGGTTCCCAGCGGGAGCCATTCCCCGCCGGTTTGCCCCTGTACGGCAATACCGGCTGTTTCCAGTTGCACTTCGCTGGCTGTGCCGTTAAACACAGTGATGGATGTTTTGGCTGAAATCCCTTTTTCCCTGGCAGAAACATAGGTATACACCTGGTAGTCGCCGGGTTCCTTTACCTGCGGGATAAAACGGACCGTTGCTGCAGCCCCGTCGCTGCCAGCCCGGTTGATATACGCATCGGGGCCATAATGCTCCCCCTTTTGAAGTTGCCATGCGCCTGTTTTTACCACGTGCGTACTATCAGCATTGTCTACCAGTATTTCCGGGGTACTGCCATCTGCCAGCGGGTTGTCTTTCAGCATTTGCTGTACCTTGTCAACGGGAATGTCCTGCACGGCCTTATTCCCGTCTATCGCCACCACCGCGGCGGTAGCGGCAGATTGTGCCAGCACCATAAATACCGGTTCCATACGGATAGACCCATAGGCAATATGACTGGCCGATAAACAAACCGGTACCAGCAGGTTTTTACAGTCACGGGCTTTGGGTATCATAGCCCGGTAGGAAATGGGATAGGGGCCGGCCACGCCTCTTTGCACATCTCCTTCATTTTTAGCCATGCCATTGATCACCAGCCGCTGTGTGTTGTGGGAATCCATGCCATAAGCCGCCATCGCAATGCCATCGTTTACGGTTGTTTTCCCCTGGCAGTTGGCTTGTGTCATGATATATTCGCCGGTCATCCTGCGGGCTTCCCTGATATATAGCTGCGGGCTCCAGTGGCCGTTGTCGGGGTATTCATCCGCAGGATACCCCCATTCCGCCATGAACTGGTGCATAGATGCCGGCACCCGCGGGTCCTGACTCAGAAAATATAACAATCCCTTGTCGTAATCTTCATGCGCCTGTATAATTAGCCGGCGGGTATTTGCATCTCCGTCGGGGTAGTCGTAATTCATGCCGATCATATCGGTAGAGAAACCACCGTTATTATTGATATCTGTTTTATGGTTAGGCATCCTGTCAAATTTCATAAAGTCGCGCACGGATGCATTGGGTAGCTTGCTGATATAGCGAAGCAACAGTTCATACTTCGTGGAATCGTACCGGGCGGGCCTTGTGATAGGAATACGGTTAGCCGGATCGTTGGTAAGACAAATCCTGAAGTTATACGCCTGCACTTTGTTGTCGCCGCTGCCGGTGGGTGGCAGGCTGGCGTTACTGATACCCCAGAGCAGGCCGCTGGTGGAATCTCCGGGTATCTTATAGGGATCGATGCCGTCGGGGATCTGGTTGCCCCGCTGTGGCGTTTGCGATTCTTTTACCTGCACCCCGTTGAATGTTTCCCTGTAAACGCTGTTGGCTTCGCGGCCTACTACATAGGACACGCCTGCTTTTGCCATCAGGTCGCCTTCGTAGGAGCAATCAATAAACAGCTTTGCCCGGATCAAAGTATTCGTATGTGGGTTGCCGTTATACTCAACCGTTATTTCTTTTATAAATCCTTTTTCTTTCTTTACGGCAGTCAGCCTGTTTTCATACAGCACCGGCACATTGGCGGAGCGCAGGTATTGCAGGAAAATATTTTCCGCTACATGCGGTTCAAAGATCCACGATTCAAATTTACCGTAGTAGTTGCCGGTGCGGCGGTAGAAGTTAAGGCCAAGACCGGTAACCGCGTATTTATTGCCGATATCAGTATATCCGAGTCCGCCGGCCGATAGTCCGCCTACATGTTTCCCCGGCTCAATCAGCAATACAGACTTCCCCAGCATCTTTGCGGTGTAGGCAGCTATAACCCCCGCGGAAGTGCCGCCATATACGCAGATATCGTATGCCGGTGGTGCGGCATGTACTGTATTAAAGAACGGAAATAGCAGCACTAAAATCTTTTTCATCATTTGTTTTGGTTTGTCAGGCTGCCCAATAGCAGCAGCCAGCCTGCATAGCAGGCATCTTCTTTATATTTATCCAGGTTGCCGGGCTGGTTGTCGCCTGTTTTCAGGATGGCCATTTTGTCTAATTTTTTTGCGGATACTTCCAGGTTAATAGTGTGTGGTCCGGCATCGAGCAGGGGCAGGAAAAAGTAGTGTGAGCGGTAGTACACGGCGTGACGGTCGAAGCGGGGATATGATTTGGCCGCCTGTCCATCTATCGTTACGTCGTACTGCCCACAACCGGGGCCTACCAGGTCGTATAAACCTGCCAGGCGCCCATTGAATCTTATCTGCAGCGATGATCCGGGTTGTGTGGCTTTAACAAGCAATGGAAAGCGTTGGCGGAATTGAACCGCTACGGAGTCGTTACTGTTGGAAAGATCAGTCCACTGCCCGGTCCGGGGCAGGTCTTTCACAGCAACCAGCTGTGCATCTTCCCAGTTATCTTTGGTATAGGGATCAATAAGGGGGTGTTTAAAAGGCTGATCATTGTTCCTTAGCTGCTGCATGGCGCGCACCAGCGCTTCGGTGTACAGGCGGTGGCCGGTGGTGGTGTTGGGGTGAATGTTGTCGCCGGAGAAAACGAGTTTGTCCGGGTACTGATCCGGTTTGCCCTGGAACACCAGTTTGTTTTCCTTCAGCAGCGCCAATACCTGCATGCCCAGTTGTACCGAAGGAATGCCATAGTGCTGTGCAATATGTTCCATTGCCAGCATGGTGGGCCATAGTTGTCCCTGTTGCAGCACCGGCAGCATATTACCGGCCACGGTGTATACAAAGCAAATGTCTGTGGATGGATTGGCTTTCCAGATCTGCCGCACAATTCCTTCCATTGTTTGATGTACATAGGGGCCGCCGTCGTTTACAGCGAATTCCACGAACACAAGATCGGGTTGTTGCGACAACACATCGCGGCGCACGCGGAAAACGCCGAGGTCGGAACCGGTGCCGCCTACGCCGGCATTGATCTGTTTTATTTGCGCCTGCGGGTATTGCTGTTGAAACCATTTTACGGATTGGTCGCGCCAGCCACCGGAAGCGGCGGTGATACTGCCGCCAAAGTAAGCGATGGTGAGCGGTCCGCCGGATTTCAACTTCGCAAAAAAGTTGGGTAAGCCCTGGCGGATGCGGTATTCCTGCATGGAATTAAGCGAATCTGTTTGTGCATGCAATGATAGTGATACAAAAAAAAGCAACACTACACCTGTCAATCTTAGCGGCATATCTATATAGTTAATTCATTTTAAAAACCCATACTGCCTCCCCGGCCAGCTGTTCACGCGCGGCTTCCGGAATGCTGATGGTGATGGAATCGCCCGTTTGTTTCCATGTCAGTTGTTTTTTAACGCCCAGCAAAGTGACGACTGCTTTCTGGTTCACTTCTTTCAAAGGCACGCTGATAGCGGCTGGTAAAGTATTTTCTTTTTCTGCCGGGAGATAGGAAAGATAAAGGGCTTTCTCACTTTTTGTAAAAGCCCATTTATCCTGGCGGTAAGGAGCAACAGGTTTGGTGCCGTAAATAGATTCGCTGTTTGTTTTCATCCATTTACCGATATCGGCTAACCGCTGATAGGCTTCTGCGTGCCAGTCGCCATCAGGACCGGGGCCGATGTTGAGCAGCAGGTTACCGTTTTTGGCTACAATGTCTACCAGCATTTGTATCAGCTGCCGCGATGGTTTATAATTTTCTTTTACGATGTACGACCAGGAGCGGCCCAGCGTCATACAGGTTTCCCACGGAACGGGGATATAATGGTCCGGGATTTTTTGTTCCGGGGTGAGATAGTTTACATATGCTGCTGCGCCGTGGCGGTCTACCACAATCAGGCCGGGCTGGTGTTTGCGCGCCATTGTTACAATGGGCTTCATATCCATGCCCGCCCAGCTGCCGTCCAGCCAGAGGAGATCCAGTTTGCCGTAGTTGGTCATCAGTTCTTCGATCTGGTTATAGGTGAAATCGCAGAACCGTTGCCAGCGTTCGGGATATGCCTTCTTATCATAGCTCTGGTGGCGGTCTTTCGGCGGGAAGTAAGACCACCAGTAATCTTCCGAGTGCCAGTCGGGTTTTGAAAAGTAGGCGCCGGCCATAAAATCTTTTTTACGGAAGGCGTTGAAAATTTCCAGGGAAATATTGCTGCGTGGATTGGATGAAAATGGTGTTTTGGCGCTGGTAATTTTATAGTCGGTGTACTTCGTATCAAACATACAGAAGCCATCATGATGTTTGGTGGTAAACACTACATAGCGCATCCCGGCTGCTTTTGCGGCGTCGGCCCATTTATCGGGATTAAAGTGGATGGGATTGAAAGTGGTTTGCAGGTTTTCGTATGCCTGTTTGTATTGAAACCAGTTTGCTGCGTAGGGGCCTGTACGTTTGGTAAAGGGATAGTCTTCCGGGGAAAGCGACCATGATTCCACGATACCCCACTGGCTGTAGGTACCCCAATGCATAAACAGGCCAAACTTCAGATCCTGCCAATGTGATAAATTGGCTTTCACGGCTTCTTCGGTTGGCGCGGCATAGGTTTTTTCAGGGTCATATGCCTGTGTACCCTGACTGCTGGCGGATAAATAACTGCTGCACCCAAACATGACTAACAGCGTATTCCGGATAATTGATAGCTTCCCCATTATTGTTTTCTTTTTTCCTGCACGCTGGTATATAAATCTTATAGACAGATTCTTTCTTAAAACGGGTGAATGCCCGGAAAATTATCCACCACAGGCAGGGTTCGCCTGTGGTGAATGGTTTAATAGGTAATGGTATAGGGTATCGTAACACTATTGCCGGTACCCGGTTTCAGAAACAGGTTGATAGTAAAACCGCTGGTAGTTCTGTTACTGATATAAGGAGTATTGATGAGCAGCAGCGGCATACCGGCTGTTACCACGGGCAGTCCCAGGGAGATGATAGCGGTGCCGGGCAGTAAAAAGTTAGGGTAGCTGACCAGCGTTACATCGTTGCTCTGAAAACTGGATGCGGTAACATCTGCAAAGGTGTCCATATCACTGATGGTAACGGTACCGGAAAAGGTAGTGGCTTTTTCCACGCGTACGGACCTTACGGCAATGTTGTCCCATAGCGGCTGATTGGCATTGTCGCGGAACCAGGCGGAAAAGTCTGCCACCGGCATAGTGGAAGGAATGGCAAAGCCGGTTACCACGTACTGTTTATCTTCGTTAAGCGGGATGTTACTGAAGTCCCATCTCCCTAACAAATTAGTACCACCGCTGGAAGAACACTGCATGCTGAACCTGCCTGCAGAAGCGCCTGCTGCCAGCCGGCGTAATACCACCGTGGCTTTCATGGGGGTGTTATAAGGCGGGGCGTTGTCGTACCGCAGTTTTATGCACGACTGGTTATCGCTGATGCTGCCGGGATCAACGGTTGCTTTGAAAAATCCCCAGGCGGCGCCGAATCTTTCCGTAGAGCCGTTGGCGTTAATGAACTGGTTATCTTTCACGCCCCTGGCATCTCCAACAATGTATACGTCGTTGTTGGTTTCGCGGTAACGTTTTAACGGGAAGGGGCCGGTGTTCTCTTTTACAAAATTCCAGATCACGGTACCGTCGGTGATGCCAGCGCCTGTTCCGGTGGGGCCGCCCGCAACATCAGAAGTACCGGCGGTTGTTACGATGTATACATTCAACCCGTTTTGTGCGGTTTGCCCCACAACATAAGCAGTAGCAGGCTTCCACCCGGTATACTCCGAATAATATGCCGTAGCGAAATCGTTGCCTTGTACATCGAGTCGCTGGAAGTCGGTGCCGGAGGTAGCAAGCCCGGTGTTGCCGGCGTTCGTGATCACCACGGGGTTATCTTTAAACGAAACGCCCCTGGCCACGATCCGCGTAAACATGCCCGCTTCCACGAGGATGCCGTATTGCGCCCTGCCGTTGTTGGCGCCGGTAGCGGCGGCGGTATTCAGTACAGCGCCTCTTTCCAGCAGGAGGTCCGACCGGAAGGGCGACTGTGTACCATCTTTATGCATCCATATCAATGCTTTGGCTGCGGTGCCGGTGCTGCTGCCATTGTTTACTTCCAGTGCGGTGTCGCGGATGATCAGGCCGCCGTCGGTATCAATCATCACGCTGTTGGCATCGGGCGAAATGATGAGTGGTTCGGATGTTTCTATTAAGTTCCTGCCGCCTATATAGGAGCCTGTTTTGCCGGCCCTGGTTTGCCTGGTATAGATGGCTGCTACCGGCGGATTGCCGTTGTTATAAATACCTTGCTGCGTGGTTACATTGATGATGCGGTTCATAAAACAGCCGATCAGCTTTATGCCTATCCTGCCGCCGCGGAGCAGGCATCTGTCGATGGTACCGAGATACACTGGTTCCCACCATATGCAGGTTTGTGCAGGATCGGCAATTTCTTTCAGCCGTATATCTACATTTTGCAGGGTAGGGCGGTAGCAGTTGGAATAGTTGGTACTGTAATAGCGGATGCCGGTAAGTGCTTCGCCACAATTGAGGGTGAGGTTCCTGATAGTGGGACCAGTAGCGCCGATGGTGGCGTCGAAGTTGAGACAATGAATGTTGCCGGTGGCGGTGGTAAAGTCCAGGATGGTAGGAGTAGGGGAATCTACAATGCCGTAGTCGCCTTGTTCGCCGGTGTAGGTTTGTCCTGTTTTAAGATTGATCTGCGCGGTTACTTTGTAATTACCTTTTGGGAAATAAATGGTCCTGCCGGTGGCGGCGGTGTCAATGCACTTCTGAATGGCTACGGTATCATCCGTGGAGGCATTGCCTTTTGCACCAAACCATTTTACGTTGAAGAGATTGGTGTCTACCCGGAGCCATCTGCCGGCGCCGGCCACTACGATGATGGTACCGCGGTTGTCGCCGGTAGTATTGGTGGGTTGCCAGTAAAAGTCTCCGCCGCCGCCGTCGCCCGGCGTATAATATCCCAGCAGATTGCAAAGTTCATTGGCGGTAGTACCCGCTGTAGTTTCTAAAAGGGAGATGTTTGTGATAGTCATAGTTAAAGGGTTTAATGTATTAAGGGATCACCGGGAATACCGTCATGCGTAGCCTGGTAATGCCATACGGCACCAGGGTGATGGTATCGGTTGTTGTTTCATAGTGGAAGGAACCTGGTATTGGTAAAGGGGGCGTGTAACGGTTCTCTGATAAATGCCAGTCGTTAATTTTCCTGGCCGGTACCTTAATGGTAACAGCGGCTGTTTCAAAGGGATAAGTATTGCTGTTGTTTTCTGTTACCTGCCATTGCGCGGGATGCGCCAGCAGCGCATAGTTCCAGTCGCCCGCAGGGCGGATATCCAATGCGGGAAAACCAGGATCTGCTGACTTTTTGCCACCGAGATTTGCATAAGTGGCGGTATCTGTGGTTACTTTTTCCGGAACGGGATAAGCGTATAGTAAAGGGCCGCGTTCCACGGTAACGCCCCACTGGCCCCATTGTACGAGCTGAGGCTGCATAGGGAATTGTATATTGATCTGGTCGTTGTTACGGAATTTGCGATGCAGGGTTACAAAGGAACCAGGCGTTAATGCGCCATTGTATCTTTTTCCATTGATGCTCACGATAGCTGATGTACACCAGCCGGGGATGCGGAAGGTGAAAGGCATGGTGATGTCCTGCTGCATCTGAAAGGTAAACTGCAACTGATCTGCAAAAGGGTATCGGGTACTTTCGGTAATGGTGAGTTGGTTTCCTTTGTAGTCAAGCGTTTCAACGGATGGCCCGTAAAGCGCTGCCACGGGGCCTCCCGCGGTATCGCGCAGCCACATGCGCGCGGCATAGTTGGGCATAAAGCGATGTACATTACCGGCGCAGCATTCCGTTTCATGACAGGGCCAGTAAGCCATCCAGGTAGAGCCATGCGCAAATTTGTTGTGGTTGGATTGTCCCGTGGCGATTACCTGGTTAACGCTGGAGAAATACTGGAGATTTTTAAAATCTTTGGACACCGCGCCCGGACCGGCATTGAAGATGGCCTTTTCCAGTTTATCGGCCCAGCGGCCATCGCCGGTGGCCATCAGCAGGTAACCCACTGCCCAGGTATAGTCGGTGATATCGCAGGTTTCATGACTCTGCAACGGATCTTTGCCCGCTAGGAATTCGTTGGAGCTGGGGATGCCATCCGGCAGCATATGATCACGATCCAGTTTGTACAGGGCATTCAACGCTGCATCGAGATATACTTTTTTACCGGTGTAAGTGTACAGGATGGCAGGCAGCTTCGCCATTTCCATATAGGTAACGCCGTGCAGCACCAGGGTATCCGGCGAAGAAGCCGTTTGCATATTCAGTTCAAAACTGCCTTTGGCATAAGCTGCTTCCGCAAGCGCCAGCAGGCGGGGATCGTTGGTTTTACCATAGGTCCACAGCATACCTTCAATGTTTACAATGGCGCGTTTGGCATTGCCTATTTCTTCGGGCGTATAGCTGAGGTAATGTTTGTGCAGGGCAGCAATAATCCGCTGATCACCGGTAGCGGCATATTCCGCCTGCAACACCCGGAAGTAAACAGCGATAGGCCACTGACTGGCGAATAGTTCCGGGCCCAGGCGGCCATTGGATTGTACATGCGCCAGTGTATAGTGAATACCTGCGCGCGCTTTATTTACGAGTGCCGTATCATTTAATAAATAACCCAACCGCAGGATGCCATCACTGTAGTAAGCGGTTTGTTCATATCGCCACCAGTTGGCGCCGTGTTGTTCGCCTACCCGGTCAATAACGCCTGCCCATAAAGAGGAGTTGAACGGATACGATAATACTTCCGGATGCCCGGTAAGACCGCTACGCTGCCGGAGCAGGAATTCTTTCAGCCAGCCCTGCGGACGAACATCCGTGATGGCCTGTTCCCTGAATTTATCGAACCTGGCAGGGCCTTGCTGTGCCATTGCGGGCATAACAACATACAAGGCAGCGCTGATGAGTAAGCATACTTTTTTCATGTGCGTGGTCTTACGGAAATTTTTATGTCGATATTATTCGTTTCAAATAGTAGTGGAATGGCTTCGAGCCCGGGTACAAAATTGAAAGCACGATCCGTTAATGCCCGGGTTATTTTTATGGGAGCGCTGCTGCTTATCTCCACAATACTACCCGCTTTGCGTATTTCCAGTTTGTTTTCAGAGAGAAGTGTAACGGGTTCGTTGTGCGTACTGATAACGGGTAAACTATAAACGGCCTTTTCGTTTTTCGCGGTAGCGTGAATATGAAACACCTCTTTCTCAAAAATATAACTGATCGTACATTCCGGCGAAGCAGCGGGCAACTGGTTTTCATCTACCAGTAATGAATGCGTGTTAAACATTATCTGCCCGTTGTTTTCCTTATAATCAACGGTTGCTTTCAGATCATTGGTGTGCTGGTACAGCTGCGTACCTGACACTATGTTAAAGCCAGGTGTAAAGCAAACAGATTGCGGATCGTTATCCCGCTGCATGTTGAAGCTCTCTACCATCTGATACCGGTTCATGCTTGCAACAAGCAGGGGACCGGTATCTTCATGCCAGAGCATGGATAAAGCGCCGCCGGTAGCATGGCCGCCTTTCATGGAATACTCCTGGTCGTACCCGGTGATGGTGCCCCGCCATTTATAAGTGGAGATCAGCCAGGTATTGATTTCAGGAAACGACTTTACACCGTATATACCTTCCCGTGGGAGCGACCCGGTACGCTCTTTTATAGCCGGAGCCTGAAGCAAAACCGTGGCTAATGCTTTGCTATGCGCCAGCGAATGACTTACACAGGGCAATACCCCGTGTTGCACATAATGAGGACCGCCATGTAATAACTTGTTGTGCGTGCATTGTGCCAGCAGCCGGGTATTTTGCAGGGCTGCTTTGTAAAAGGCAGGGTCAGTGTCAGCCATCAGGGCATAGGCCGGCTGACAACCATCGCTGGTTCTGCTGCCCCAGTATGTCCATTTAAAATTCCTGGTTCCCCAGCTGTTATCCCAGCCGCCGTCGGGCAGCATAAATTCCAGGTGCGCTTTTAAGGAGTGCGTCAGCTTGTCCAGCAGGGGAGTGTCATTCATTAGTTTTGCATACAGCACCAGTGAAGGAAGGGATTCCTCCACGTTGTAGCCGAGGTCCACGGAATAACAGCCTTTTGCACTTTTCTCCGGCACCGGTTTTCCTTCGCCATATATCAGGCCATTGGCAGTAAACCAGGCGAGGCATTCCTTTGCGAGGTTTTTACCTTTGGTAATAAAATGGGGTTGTTGGAGATAGGTACCTATCAGGCACAAAGCATAACTGCCGGCGATGGGGTAATTGATATTGCCGGTGTTGATCGTAAAATTTTTATAGAGATAATCACCTGCTTTTTGTAAACGGTTTTTCCATTGCTGTTGTGTAGGCTTATCCAGCAGCTGTTCAAAGTGGATCAGCGCTTCTGCCAGGCTGGTAGCGCCAAACACCGTGATGCCTTTCCAGTCGCTTACGCTTACTTCGTTTACCCAGGCGCCGTCGGGCGTGCTCACCATGTTTTCCATCCAGTTGTACAAGCGGATGGCCGCATCTGCATACTGTTGTTCTTTTCTTTTGTTGGCAAGATATAATAGCGGGAAGATAGCATCGCCGCAGCGGCCATGTATGGTGGCGCAGGCGGGGCACAGTATGCCGCCATGCAATCCTTTTACCTGCGGCTGGTTTACCTGTAGCGCCAGTAAACTTTCGCCCCATTGTTCCAGCAATTGCTCACTCAATGTAGTCAGTTCATCTTTATAAACGCCCGCCCATGCGCTGACAGGCGGTAACAGCAAGCCTGCACTGCCGAGGGTGGTTATTTTCAGGAAGTCGCGCCTCGATGTAAACATGGGTTATTTTTTTTGTGTGGTGCTGTCGGGCCTGGGTAAATGTGTGATGGGCCAATGGCTTACCTGTGCGTTTTCATTCAGCGCAATGGCTGCATCCGGATCGTTGTGTGCTTTTATATTTACATTGAAGCCATCTACTAAAACCAGTGGCTTGCTGCCTTGCAGGGCTGCTTCGCTGGCTTCTATCGTAATTGTTTTTGTTTCATTGGGAGTCAGCGAAACATAATTATCTGAATAGAAAACGGGCAGTACCCGGTCACCACCTTGCCGGTGCAGCTGCAGGTGCGCCATTACCGCGATGTGCGTAGATGGGTTATGGAGGCTCACCTCCAGCAAACAGTTGTTTTGTACCTGCCGGCGTTTAACCGTTGCCGTGAGGGTTACCACGGGTATCTTTTCGAGTCCTGTTAACTGGTCTGATCCTAACGGAAGCGTGTTCCAGTAGAAGTTATCAGAAAGCAGCGTGCCGGTGGCATCGTGCAGCGTTAGCTTCGCAAAATGCACCGGTGATAAATCCGCGGGCCATTTCACCAGCCCAAGATCCGTTGCCACGGCTGGTAAGGCCGTAACGTTATAATCCTGTTTGAGCACTGCTGTACCATCTGTATTGAATATAGTAAGATGTGCGCGTGCGTTTTTTAAGGTGGCTGGCCCGTTATTAATCACCTGTATATTTCCTTCTTTTTCGTTCAGCTGGATATGTATGGGCTCGCAGGCTTTTTGAACGGCAAACAGCGCAGCATTAGGCTCCAGGTCGTGGTGATAAAGCTGCCATACAAAGCTGGGCTGTGCGGGATTGCTCATCCAGGTAATAACCCCGGTGGAGGGGTTAAACATTTTTGCGTTACGGCCTTCGTACATAGCGCGGTACGACTCATAATTAGCGAGTTGTGATTTTCTTACAAAGTCGGCCAGGTTGGCTACTTCGCCAAAGCGTTTGGCGATCATGTTACGGTAATATTTTGTAGCCAGGTCGTGTTCGGCCCAGTCGTCGTTGATCACTTCCCAGTCCTGCTGCGGCATCATGCCCTGCACCGATTCCAGTGTTGGAATAGAAAAGCTGCCGATCTCTGTTTTGAACGACTCCGTGAAAACATAATACTCCGCCGGTTTACGGGTATAATACGGACCGCCGGAGTGTACGCCGCGCCCGGAGGTAGAACTGGGCTGGTACAGCCGCAGCGGCTCCAGTTCGGCCATGATATTGCGCAATGAATCATCTATTACTTTAGGCGGGTTGCCTTCGTTACGTGCGCACCAGAGTATAATAGACGGATGATTGCGGAAGCGCAGTATTTTTTCCCTTACGTTGGCGAGGTATAAATTGATATCCGCCGGGTTGGGGCCATCAGAGGGATTGGGCTGGAAGAACTCATCCCATATCATGAGGCCATATTTATCACAGAGTGCATACAGGTCTTCGCTGGTGCTCTGGCCTACCCAGTTGCGGATGATATTGTAATGCGCCTGCTGATGCATGCGGATCTGTGTTTCCAGTCTTTCTTTTGGAATACGTTTCATGGCTTCATCCATGCCCCAGTTGCCGCCTTTACAGAAAACCTTTACGCCATTTACTGAAATAGTAAGATCTTCTGAAGAGGGCGTGGTGTAGCTGATTTCACGGATACCAAAATCAAGTTGTTGTTCATCTGATACTTTGTCCTGGATATTAAACTGTAATTGCAGGGTGTATAAATTTTGCGGGCCATAGCCATTGGGCCACCAGAGTTTGGGTTGCTTTACTTTTAACTGTGGCAGTGTGGCGGGGTCGAAGGTGATCCGCTTGCTGCTGTGAGGAGGCAGCTGCACGGGTTCACTGAAAGCAACGTTGCCAAAGGCGCCTTTTAATATGCCTTGCTGCGGCTGGCCGGTTATATTTTGTACGGTGGCAGCAATTTTTACATCTGCCGTATTCAATGCTGGTAGTGGAAGATCGGTAGTTACCAGCGGATCTTTTACAAGTACCGGACCGGTAGCGTTAAGATATACGGATTGCCAAATGCCGGTGTTCCGGTCGCGGATGGCGGGAATCCAGTCCCAGCCCATAGAACACAGGAACGTGGGGCCATCCATTGCGGTAATGCCGCCATTTTTACCCATGCCTTGCGCAATGGTGTGCTCGTGTGGCTCGCCGGGATTGGGTTGCGGCGATACTAATACCGCTATGGCGGCCGTTTCTCCGGGCTTTACGGCGCTTGTAATATCAAAGATGCCCCGGGCAAAGGCGCCACGTATCTCCCCGATATCTTTTCCGTTTACCCATACCCGTGCGGTATAGTTAATACCATTGAAGTGCAGCCAGCTGTTTTTGTTTTTGTAAGATGACGGTATTTTTATTTCCGTGCGGTACCACCAGTTAGTGCGACAAAGGCTTTCCGGAATCCTGCCAGGGCGGTTGTTTTCGCCATATAACGGCTCCGGGTATACGTTGTTATGTACCAGCGTGGTGAGTACCGTTCCGGGTACCACAGCAGGATACCAGCCATTGGTGGAGAAACCGGGTTGTGCTATTGCTGCGCCCGGCTGCGGCACTTTTGAAGCGTCCTGCAGCTGCCAGTTGGCAGTGGGTGTTACCTGTGCAAAGAGTGTTTGCGAAAAAAGCAGCAGCGCCACGATGGCCGGGAGAAAAGATCGGTTCATATTTTCTGTCAGGGTAGAATTTTTAATGTCAGCTGTTTCACCTGGCTCTTACTGTCTTCCAGGCTGTTATTAGTAGCAACAAAGGTCACCTGGTACGTACCTGCTTTTTTGAAAGCATATTTGTAGGTGGCCGATTTCAGTGCTACTTCATTCTGCACTACCACACCCACATCAGGTTTGGTAGTTTTTAAGTCGATAGACGAAGTAATGAGCCAGTCGTCGTTATCATCATTATCAATATTAGTACCGGGATTGAACGTAACCGGGTAGCCGTTCCTGATAGGAATGCCATTACTGTTCCGTACGCTGTCGGCCGCAGAAACGCCCCAGGTGCCTACGTTCCAGGCGTTGAAGCCTACATAGTTGTTTTCAGCGGTTCCCGGTTCGTTGTTGTTAAGCAGGCTGGCCTGTACCCAGCCGGTGTTGGCAAAATTTGTAAACAATGGTGTGCTGGTGCTGTCGGGTAAGAAATTATAGAGGGAAAAGCTTTGTATCACCCATTTTCTTTGCGGCATCACGCCGGTTTTTTTATTCAGCACGCGGAAGGCGATGTTCACTTTATCTGCCTTATTGAAATCTGATATATCGATAGAGTCGGAGGTGGTAAAGCTGGTGGCCAGCGACTTGGGCCATTTGCTGTTGCGGCTGGAGATATTTGTCCAGGTAGCTTTGCTGATATGTTCCGCGTCATAGCCTTCCAGGTTGGTAGAAATCAGCAGCTGCAGGGAATCCGGGCAAGGCTTTGGCGGCACCGGGCCTTGCTGCATGGATGTTTGGAATACGAGGCGTTCCACTCCGGGCATCGACTTCCGGTTACGGTTCTCATATGCTTTACCGGCTTCGCCGGAGAAGAAAACAATAGCGCCGGCGTTACCGGACAGATAAAATGTAATGGTGTCGCCTGCCTTGTAGGCCAGCTGATCGGTGTTCACGTTGAACTCCGGCATGGTTGCTTCGTTTCTGCGGCAGCCGGTAAACATAACAGCAGCGAGGAAGTAATATATAATGGATCTCATACTATTTTGTTTAATCAGTTTTTTTTATTGCCATCCGGGGTTTTGTGTTAATACCTGGTCCAGTACTATTTCACCGCCGGGAATCGGCAACAGCGAATACTTTTGAGGATCAACCAGGAAATTGGTAGCAGCCACGCCTGCGGGCGTAACGTAGTTGGTGGGCGCGTAGTTGTCGTTGTTGGTAAGCACCTGTTGCATGGCCTGCGTCATCCTGCCCCAGCGTATCAGGTCCTGCCGGCGTATGCCTTCAAAGCACAGTTCACGGGAGCGTTCATCCATGATATCCTGCATGGTGAGCGTGGTGGCATCAAAGCCCGGCACAGGTGTGTTGGGCGGGTAGCCGTAAGCGCGTCGTCTTACCTGGTTATAATATTCCAGCGCGGTAGCGCCTGCGCTGCCATTGGCTTTCAGCTCCGCTTCAGCTGCCATCAATAGTACATCTGCATAACGCACGATGGGGAAGTTGCAGGAAGTATTATTCTGCAGGCGGCTTGGCGGCAGGTTAATTTCATATTCCCTTCTCCATTTACCTACACAGCGGTCGTAGGTTGTTGGATAACCCACTCCACCGGATACCACATTGATAGCGGTGAGTTTGCCGCCGCTTACGGTGGCGGTAGCTACGGCTTCATTGGGCGCAGTAACAGATGGGTTGGTAGATGAATTGGTGCCGTAAGAAGTAAAGCTGATAGTTGGCGCCGAAGTGTAGCCACTGCCGGGATTGTCTATCACCACAGATGTGATAGCGCCCTGTGCATTCGTATAGGCGGTGGCGGTAGCGCCGGTACCATCGCCGCTGATGTTTACGGTGAGTGTGTAATACCGGGTAGTGGCGGCGCTTTTATACACATAAGGCGCAACGGCCCAATCCCTTCGCTGATCGCCGGGGCCATACAGGTTGTATAAGCCCGGATGTACCCGGTAGGTGCCGGGCGAGTAACCATTCACGCCTGTAATACCTGCATCAGGGCAATACACGCCCATTACAGCGCCCAGCTGTTGCGTAACCAGGTAGCCGGTGCCTGCATAGTTGCCGGTAACATTTGATTTGGATAAGAATGCGGCATCCCAGATACTTTCTGAAGTGCCGTTATCATTCATATTGTTCTGCATTTTGTTAATGAAAAGGCGGGCATATGCCGGGGTAGTGGGATAAAGCGGATGCGGTGAACTAATTAAACTGTGCGTATTTGAGTTGATCAGCTTTTGCGCCCAGAACAGGGCGTCTTTATAACGCGCCACATCATTCAGGGGGTTACCTGCCATTTTGAGATACACCCTTGCAAGAATGGCTTCCACGGCAGATTGTGTAACAATGCTGGGCGTGTTTACCTGTGCCATTTTAGGCACGAGGCTATCGGCTGCTATCATTTCTTTCACAATAAAATCATAAATATCTTTTGACGGGGTACGGGGGAGATTATAATTAGTACCCAGGTCTGTGGCCAGCATTGTTTTAAGCGGCACATCCCCGAAGTGCGTCACCAGCAGGTAGAAATAATAAGCCCTCAGGAAGCGGGCCTGTCCTTTAATCTGCGAACGTTTTGTTTCATCCATCTGTGGTTTGTCGGCCACATCGAGGATCACGTTGGCATCTTCAATACCCTTGTATAGATTCCGCCATAGCAGCAGTACATTCTGTTCGGTATTACTGATATGATAAAACTCCGTGAGCGTAACGGTGTAACTGGCGTTGCTGCGGAAGCTTTCATCGGCGCCGGCGTTAATGTAGCCCCATAACCCAAAGCCGTACACGGGGTCCTGCTGGAGGATATTATACATCCCGGCTACCTGTTCATCCAGCTGCGCTTCGGTGGTAAACGTGATAGGGCGGAAGGTGGGCGGATCGAGGCTTACATCCATTTTACAGGAAGCTGCGAGTATGCATATGAGTGGAAGTAGTAATTGCTGCAAGTTTTTCATAACAACATTTTAAACATGGAATCAGAAAGTAGCGGTAATACCAAAACTGAGTGTAAATGCGCGTGGATAAGCCGTATAATCGAGTCCACCGGATAAGGCGGAGTAACTGCTGCTTGGTTGCAGGAACGTATAGCCGGTACCGCTGGTGGCGGTAACGCCGGGAGTGTTTCCCGGTGCATTGGCAGGGTTTTGCACCCTGAAAGACGACACCTCCGGATCAATACCGGAGTATTTGGTGATGGTGAAAATATTCTGTGCTGATACATATGCCCTCAATCCTTTGAAGCCTGCGCGCCGGATCAGTTCCTGTGGCAGGTCGTACCCCAGCGAAATAGTTTTGAGCCGCAGGAAGGAGCCATCTTCTATGTAGCGGGAGGTTACCTTCGGCGTAGAGCTGCCGGCATCGCCTTTGTTGTTGGCCATGGCCCTGGGCACGTCGTTGGTAGGATTGGTTGGTGTCCACCGGTTGGCATATTCTGCAAACTGGTTGCCATTCGGGAAATAGCTGCCGGTGGAAGCAAAGGCCATCCTGTTCGTATTCAGTATTTCATTGCCATAACTCCATTGCAGGAAAATATTCAGGTAGAAATTTTTGTAGTTAAAATTATTGGAGAACCCACCGGTATGAATAGGGAGCGGACTACCCAGCGTAGTTTGATCGTTGGCGTCCACTACGCCATCGCCGTTGATATCTTTGTATTTGGGATCGCCGGGCTGAATATTAGGGGAATAGCCGGGTACGCCGTTTTTCAGGATATAGGCGCCATTGCCTTGTTTCACAAAATCATCGTACTGGTACACACCGGCCCATTTGTAGCCATAGAACTGGGAGATGGGCGCATCTACTTTGGCAATCCAGCCGGTGGTGCTGTTGCCACCAGGAAGATCGTAACGTGTTTGCATTACTTCAAAGCCATCATAAAATTTAACGATCTTTCCTTTATTAAAACTGATATTGAAACTACTGTTCCAGTTGAAGTCTTTTCCTTTGATATTTATGGTATTGATGGTGAGTTCAAAACCTTTATTGCTGATTTCCCCGGTGTTCTGGTATTGGGTATTGAAAGAAGTGATACTATAACCGGCGAAGTAAGGAATTTGCACCAGCAGCAGGAAGTTTTTTGTTTTCCGGTTGTAGTAATCAGCATCTATAGAGATGCGGTCGTTGAAGAAGCTGAGGTTCAGTCCAAGATCCAGTTCTGTAGTGGTTTCCCAGGTGAGGTTGGCGTTACCGTTTCCAAAAGGTACGGTACCTCTCGTATAGGAGTTGTTGAACGGATAGCCAAACTGTGTGCCGCCGGCCAGTGTAGCCAGGTAGCTGAAGTCGCCCACTTTGTTGTTGCCCACGCTGCCGTAACTGGCCCGGAACTTACCATCATTTAGTATCGACCGCAAGCCTGCTGCGAAAGACTCTTCCGTAAACCTCCAGGCAAAAGCGCCGGAGGGAAAGTATCCCCATTGTTTGCCCGCAGCAAATTTTGAAGAACCATCGGACCGTGCAGTGGCGGTGAACAGGTATTTATCTTCATAGGCATAATTCAGGCGGCCTAAGAAAGAGAACAGCTGCCAGCGGGAGCCGCCTGCATTGGGTGAAGCGGCGGTGCCGCCGCCAATGCTTTTAATGCCCAGGTATTCGGTCGACTGTGGCACATTGATGGATCTGAAACCGGTATAGTTGTTTGTGGCGTATTGATAAGTGAAACCTGCCAGCGCATCAATCACATGTTTTTTCCCGATAGTGGTTTTATAGTTCAGGATATTTTCACTAAGATAATTACTGTTCAGCTGATTGTTGATAGTACCGTTAATCCCGTTCACATTAGGTATTGCACCTGCTTTGTTCTTAAATAAATTACCCTGTTGGGTTTGTGAATTATAGAAGGTTTCAGACTTCAGGTTGGTGGCGTTATAGCCGCCGGAGATTTTCAACCTGAATTTCTTCAGGAAAGTATATTCGAGAAAAGCATTAATAGTACCGGTGTTGTTGATGTTTTTCCGGTATTCGTTCTGCGCCTGCAGCAATGGGTTTACCAGGTTGTTTCCCAGGGTGGCAGTGGAAGTGCCGTTGTTGAAGTCTTCCAGCGCGAGGCTGTCGATCACCTCATTGAGCAGATCCTGGTTACCCACGCCGGAAACGGGCCGGTATTGCCACATACCCTGTACTACGCCGCCACTGGCAGCCGCGGCGGGTATGGTGCCGTAGGAAGAAGAATTGGAATACCCGGCGGTGATGCCCATCCGGAGATTTTTATTCAGCCGTTGATCGAGCGTGAATTTGCCATCATATCTTTTCATGCCGGTGTTGATGATAATTCCTTTCTGATCGTAGTAGGAGCCGCTGATTGAGTACCGCGTATCTGCCGTACCCGCGCTGATATTCAGGGAGTGGCTTTGTGTAAGCCCGGTTCGCACCAGCAGGTCCTGCCAGTCGTACCCGGGATTGTTCTTGTAGGAGTCAAGCGTAATGCCATGTGCCGGATCTAGGTAGATGCGTGCATTGGTATTAACGGGTGTGCCGGGGGTACTTGCCACGCTGTCCAGTTCGAGCTGCAGTTTTACAAATTCGTAGGGACTGAGCATTTCCATTTTCTTTGTGATTTGCTGCATGCCCAGCGCATAGCTGTAGGTAACTCTTGGCGGCCCGGGTTTTCCTCTTTTTGTATTGATGATGATAACGCCGTTGGCGCCTCTTGCACCGTAAATGGCGATAGAAGACGCATCTTTCAGTACTTCCAGGGAGGCGATATCATTAGGGTTGATGGAGTTGATATCCATGTTTTCAATGGGGAAGCCATCTATTACAAACAGGGGAGAACCATCCTGGCTCACGGAGCTTCCTCTTACCACAATTTTGGAGGCCGCGCCGGGCTGCCCGTCGTTGGAGCTTACTTCCACGCCGGCAATGCGCCCGGCCAGAGCCTGGTCGAAAGAGGCTACGGGGGCTTTCTGCATGTCTTCCACATTGGCCTTGCCTACGGATCCGGTGAGGTCCCTGCGGGTGGTGGTGCCATAGCCGATCACAATTACTTCATTAAGGCCGCTGTTGGAGGGCTTTAGTTTTATATCCTGGAAGCGCAGGTCGTTAACCGGTACTTCCAGCGGTTCATACCCGATAAAGCCGATCTGTAAAATGCCGGAGGGTTCCGGCAGGGCGATGGAGAAGTTGCCGTTGGCATCTGTAAGCGCCGCTGCGGTGGTGTTTTTAATCCGCACCGATGCCCTGGCTAAGGGCTGGCCGGTATCGTCTGTAACCCGGCCCTGCAGCTTTTCCTGTTTAGGAGAAGGTGAAGCGGCATTATCTTTCTTCTTCAGAATAATATAAGTATCGTTAAATGTCCACTCGATATTTTTATCTTTCAATACTGTATTAAGTACGGCAGGTAAATCGCTTCTGTTGAAGTCCACTTTCATCTTTTCCTTATCGTTCAGGATAAGGTTGTTGTAAAAAACGGTGTAACCGGTTTGCTGCCGGATGGCTTTGAAGATGTCTGCCAGGCTGATGGCGGCATTCCCGCTTTTCAGGGTTACCTGTTTCTGCCCCTGCGCAAAAACAACCGGCTGGTTAAGCCAAAAGAAGAGCAGCAGTCCTTGCAGGAAAGGACTCCATTTGGGTGGAATTAGCTTCATAACGTAGCATTTGATATCTATTAGAGACGTGATTTTATTTAAAACGGGTGAAGGGGGTACCAGGAATCCTTCGGGCCTTCATTTTTCTATCAGAAAATACGAAAAAATGTAAACGCATATCTGCTATATTTGCACACTGTAACAGGTAAGCACCACTATGAAAACATTTCCTGAACTGTATACCAACAGGTTAAAACTGCGAAAAGTAGCCACAGATGACCTGAACGCCTTAGTCAGGTATGCCAATAACAAGAAGATCTCCGAAAATATATTGAATATCACGTATCCCTATAAAGAGGGAGATGCGGCGTTTTGGATAGATCTTGCGATAAAAGCCTATGCGAGCGGGGAACGGGTGGTTTTTGCTATTAATTTAAAAGAACTCAGCGAGTTTATTGGTGCAATAGGATTGCGTATCGATACCCGGCATAACCATGCCGAATTAGGCTACTGGATCGGGGAGCCATTCTGGGGCAAAGGACTGATGACGGAAGCGGTGAAAGAAGTCCTGAAATTTGGATTCGGAACCCTGCATCTCCATAAAATTTTTGCTACTGTTTTTACAGATAACCGTGCATCGGAAAGGACTTTAATCAATAACGGCCTGGTAAAAGAAGGGGAGCTGGTAGACCAGTATAAAGTAGATGATGTTTATAAAACCGTTTATCAATACCGGTTAACGAAACAGGAGTACGAGAAAGCGATCTCACCCATATGAAGGGAGGATAGTGCATGGATAGTGCATTAATAGTGCATGAGGAGTGCATGAGGAGTGCATGGGAACAGTATAGATAGTGCATGGATAGTCCATGGGGTATCCAGGTCCGACGCATCGCCGAGGCATCCGGGAAGTATCGGGTATATCTTATGTGCGCAATTATTGAAAATGCTCACTTTAGAAACTTTATGTATCTTTATTTCAGGACAGATAAGCGACCATACAGGCAAACCTGAATTAACACTACATGACTAATATCCCCATTGACTATTTACAAATAGTATTACAAGAGAACATTCCTTTAAGTGATGAAGAGATAGCACACATTGATAAGCAACGGAGAGAATTTTTTAAGAATACAACAGGTATTTTGATGGCCGGTACACTTTTGATAATGGCGATTGCTTATTATTTTATACAAAACGAATTAATCAATTTCCGATACTATGTGTTGTTTGTTTTTGCAGGATTTGCCATGTTCAGCTTCTTCTATTTAATTGTCTGGTTGACATTCAGAAATTTCAAAAAGAATTGGGAGAAAGATATCAGGCATGGGAAAAACAAACTGTCAAGCGTAATTATCAGCCGTCACAAAACAGAAAATGACGAATATATGCTCACTTTTGCAGGACGGCATAAAGGTGAGAAATTCAGAATTCCGGTTAAGAAAGCTGATTATTATCGTTACGAAACAGGAGCTAAAGTGCGTGTTACCTATTTAAAGTATAGTAAGGAAGCACTTGAACTTAGTAATCTTTAACCTCCCAACCATTGGTATACTTCTTTTAATAATTGCCGCTCTACCCATTGCCGCATTTCGCCATCACTGGATACCTGGTCGGAGGGAATACTCCGGGAATGCCAACCTATCTCTGAGCCTTCCCTAACCGCCATGCCGGGATAGCACTGTAAGGGAATATACATGACCGCATTTCCGTCTGACGGGAGCTTTAATTTTTGCTGGATTTCGGATTGCAGCAGCATGCCTTGTGCCGGGAAGTTGGTTCTGCCCGTAGGGAATCCATGCCCGACAGTAACGAGGATCGTTTTAGCGGATTTGTCAATAAATGGCTGAACATTGGAAAAATCCCCTGCATATGGTATCCAGCTATTTTGAATATAGGGATTTTCCCGTCGGATCAAAAGGTTATCAGCGGGACGGAATACCTGTACATGCGCTCCCAGGGCGCCTAATATTTTAACGATGTCGTTTATTTGTTTAGCATGTATGCTTTCCTGTTCCACGGCCTGTTGTACCCCGCTTTCTTTGACGTTTCCTTTGTGAAAATTGTTAATTAAGTCATCCGGATCAAATTGTACTTTACTAAAGACGGTTTTTGACCACCCCTCTGCACTGCCCTGATCCACATCAGGGTCGGAATGGCTTATTGCGGCGTTTTTGATGGCTGTTATCTGAAATTCTGTTAGCTGAGTACCAGCCCAAAGTACCACTGCTTTAAAATCAGTGGTGATCGGTTTTACAATGACAAATTTTTCCCCTTCATCCTTCACTTCCGCTTTACTGCTTTCTTTCTCCTTTTCCACGGGTTCCTGGTAATCATAAAAGTCCTGCTCTTCTTCTTCCCAGTCTTCGTTTTCTTCACCTTCTTCACCTTCTTCGTTCGAGTCTTCTTCCTCCTCGTCAGAGCTGTTATGCTTTTCTTTCTCTTCTTCTATCGTAGCCTCTCCCAATAGTACGTTAGTGATTTCCATTTGATCATAATCCTTTCCTGATTCGATCATCTTCTTAAATTTCTTGTATTCTTCAGAACGTTCATTATTTAATCCTTCAAACATTTCAGCCAGGTCTTTGAGCAGGTCCTTCACTTTTTTATCCTCCATACTCCGGGAGCCGTCATACACACGCTGAACTACTTGTTGTGCTGGAAATTGGGTGGATACTGCCGGCAGGGATATGCCACCTGGTCCAGCGAGGTTTCCGGCAACAGAACGCCCCTGAGATTGATTGGAGGATGATTTGCTATTTGCTTGGTTCATAGCAGATGGTTTACTTTTGAGGGATACTTCATTAAGGTAAGAAAAAGTTTTCAAATCTAATGGCGTTTGCCAATATTGATACTACATGTGAAATACATTGAACTTATGGCCATCAGGATCAGCAAACACGAAACCATAATAACCCTTTCCAAACTCTTCCGGCCTGGAAACAATTGTTCCGCCGGCCTGCTGTACTTCTTTCTCCCAATTATTAACCTCTTCCTTAGTATCAGCAGAAAGAGTAAATATAATTTCATTCCCTGCTTTGGTATCAATGATCGGTCCCATCATGGCGGGTTCAAGTATATCCTTCAAAAAGAAATGGATGATAAAGTTTTCTTCACCAAAGAAGAAGCTGGTCAGTTGTTCCGACGCTCCGTTTGATTTAAATCCAAGTTGTTTATAGAATGTAGTGGTTCGTTCCAAATCCTGAACACCGAAATTGGCCCAGATCTTTTTTGTTTTCATAACTAACAGTTTTATGTTTAATAGCTTTTCTTTTTGATGGTGCCGTATTTGTAAAGAGGTAGCATTCTTTTGGAATGCTCATCAGCGTCTCAAAAATAGTCCATAAACTTATTAAACAGGGTGGTAATTTGTGAAATCTTCCGGGGGTGTTTCTGCCATTTTTATAGTACAAAAGGCATTAAGCTTAAAGAATAAGGCATCAGGACGTGTTTCCTGGATGATTGTTACAATTGTTACGGGTGATTAGTTGTTTTCAAAAGGGTTTTATAACTTAAAGCAAACATTTCCTTATATGCACAAATGGTTGCTGCTACTGATATTAACTCCTGTACTTGCTTTCGCGCAGCAGGACCATAAACTTGAAAAGGGGTTGAAAGATCTCATCACCGGGTTTCATGGCGATGTGGGGATCTATGTGAAGAACCTGAGAACCGGCAGGTATGCAGCTATCAATGCCGACACTATTTTCCCTACGGCCAGCATTGTGAAAATTCCTATTCTCGTGGGCATATTTGATAAAATTGAGAAAGGCGAGCTGAAGTATCATCAGCCGCTGATTTACCGGGATTCTATTAAATATGGCGGATCGGGGCTGATGCAGTTCTTTAAAGACAGCACCGCTACAGAATTGAGTGTATTGCTGGCGCTGATGATGTCTTACAGCGATAATACTGCGTCCATCTGGAACCAGTCGCTGGCAGGAGGGGGGCAGCGTATTAATGAGCTGATGGAGCAGTATGGGCTTGCGGTTACCCGGGTGAATTCCCGCACTCCCGGGCGCGCGGAGATCTGGAAGGTATACGGCTGGGGCATGACTACCCCCCGCGAAATGGCTACCCTGCTGGTGAAAATCCGTAATGGAGAGGTGATCAGCAAAGCCGCTTCCGAAAGAATGTACCGGTTAATGACACATGGATACTACGATGAAACGGGCCTGTCGGCTATTCCGCCTTATGTACAGGCCGCCCATAAAACCGGTTCACTGGATGCGTCCAGGTCTGAAGTGATACTGGTAAACGAACCACGCGGGGAATATGTTTTTTACGTGGGTACCAAAAATAATAAAGATCAGCGGTGGACAGATGATAACGAAGCGCAGGTGTTAATTAAAAACGTTGCTGCTTACCTGTGGAAATATTTCAAACATTAAAATTTTAGAGAGAAGGATGGTAGTTTCGATAAAATATCTATTTTTGTAGTGATTAATACAAAATTGTTATTGTATGAGAGGACGACCGGCCATATATGACGACAAAGATGTGCTGATGAAAGCGCAGAAAGTGTTTTGGACAAAAGGATATACCGCTACTTCCCTGGAGGATATACTCACCGCGATGGGTATGGGCAGCGGAAGTTTTTATAATGCTTTTAAAGGTGGAAAGAAGGAGCTGTTCCGGAAAGCCATTCAGCAGCGCCGGGATGCATTCAGGGAGTTTGAAACCGCGCTTAACCAAAGTGATGCACCCATGGAGCTGATCAGGGATTTCTTTCGCAGTATGGCCCGGGCCGACCGGGAAACGCACCTGCAGGGCTGTATAATCGTTAATACCGTGGTGGAAATGGCCTCTCTTGATAAAGACCTCGAAGAAGAAGCCGTAACGATCCTCAAAGAAGTAGAGCAGCTTTACACCAAAGCCATCCGCCGTGCGCAGAAAAACGGCACCATGCAAAATCAAACCGACCCGGTGATCCTGGGCCGTTACCTGGTTACACTCTGGAACGGGTTAAACGTTACCAGGCGTATGTATCCTGATAATAAAATACTCCTTAAACAAATTGAAATGCAGCTGGAAATCCTCCGCTGATTTTTTTACCGATTTTTGTAATGATCAACACAAAATATAATTTCTTCGCCATTAAAATAACAACACACGCATGGATTTACAGTTAACATCAAAAACAGCTTTTGTCAGCGGATCAACACAGGGCATTGGCTTTGCCATTGCCAGATTATTATTGCAGGAAGGAGCGGCAGTGGTTATCAACGGAAGAACACCGGAGAAGGTGGCTATGGCAGTGGAAAAGCTGAAGAAAGAAATACCGGCAGCAAAAGTTTCCGGTATATCAGCTGACTTTGGCAGCGAAGCGGAAGTGAACAGGTTATTGGACGCGCTTCCGGATATCGATATTTTAATAAACAATGTTGGTATATTTGAACTGAAAGAATTTGCGGATATCCGGGATGAAGACTGGCTGAGAATTTTTGAGATCAATGTATTGAGTGGTATCCGCTTGTCGAGGCGATTGTTACCCAAAATGCTGGAGAAGAACCAGGGCAGAATTGTTTTCATCAGCAGTGAATCCGGTATTCATGTTCCGGGAAACATGATCCATTACGGCACTACTAAAACCGCCATGCTGGCTGTGAGCCGTGGTCTTGCCGAGCTGACTAAAAATACCGGGGTTACGGTAAATACTATCCTCGGAGGTCCCACTTACTCCGAAGGCGTGGCTGGTACAGTAGAACAAATTGCGGAAGCGCAAAACTGCAGCGTGGAGCAGGTGAAGGCCGGTCTTGTTAAAACACTGATTCCAAACTCACTATTGCAACGGTTTATTGATCCGTCTGAAATCGCCAGCCTGGTGGCTTATCTTGCCAGTCCTTTGTCGGTAGCTACAAACGGGGCGGCGCTTCGCGCAGATGGAGGGGTGCTCAATACTATCGTATAAACAGCGAAGCCCGGCGGGTTTTATAAGGCCGTAAATCCCAACTGCAATACTTCTTCCAAAAACGGCACCTGTTTTTCATTAATCAGCTTTACGGCTTCCTGCGAGGTAAACCAACCGGCCTTATCTATTTCGGGATAGGTTTTATGTTTCCCGCTTTTAGGCGGCCACTCTATTTCAAATGTATTGCTTACTATTTTCGCAGGATCGGGGTTGCCGAAGGCGGCCCAGCAATGTACCTGTTTGCCGCCCTTTTGTGTAATGGAGGTAAGCCGGGTGAAAGGAGGAGCCGGCTTATAACCGGTTTCTTCTACAAACTCCCTGACAGCAGTATTTAGCGGATCTTCTCCAGGCATAATTTCTCCTTTGGGAACCGTCCACCAGCCGGCGTCTTTCTTCGCAAAAAAAGGTCCGCCCGGATGTACCAGGAAAAACTCAGGCCCGTTGTCCGCAGAACGGAGAAGCAAAATGCCGGCGCTTTGTTTCATATGGGGAAGAATTTATACGGTGAACTTATGGATCAAACTTACAACAATCCCCATACCAGACCGTAAAAAAAATGACCGGAAAAACGCGCTGGTGTTGTTTTTAATTGTTAAATTGACAGTTATACTAACCCGTCAGAAGACTCTTAAATAGATTACCACGTATGAAAAACCTGTTTATTGCGATATGCTTTATCAGCCAGATTGCCTTTGCACAAACGATCCCGGCAAAGAAAGACGTACTATCGGCCATGCGTCTCACCAATCAGTATTTTATGCAGAAATGGCCCGATCCGGGTAAGCCTACCTTTACCAATAAAGAGCGCCCATCGAATCTCTGGACCCGGGCCGTTTATTACGAAGGGCTGATGGCGCTGTACAACATCGACAAACAAGCCGCTTACTACGATTATGCCGTTGCCTGGGGCGAAAGCCATCAGTGGGGGCTTTGGGGCGGCACAGAGGTACGGAACGCGGACAATCAATGCTGCGGCCAAACCTATATCGATCTCTATCTCATCGACAAAAAAGAAGAACGCATACGTGATATCAAAGCCGCTATGGATAATATGAAAGCCTCTCAGCAGGTGGACGACTGGTGGTGGATTGATGCGCTGCAAATGGCAATGCCCGTGTACACCCGGCTGGGAGTGGTTTATAAAGATACCAGCTATTTTAACAGGATGTATACCATGTACGCCTACACGAAATATAATCATGGCGGTAAAGGTCTTTATAACCCGGCGGATCACCTGTGGTGGAGAGACAAAGACTTTGTTCCTCCCTATACAGCGCCAAACGGGGAAGATTGCTACTGGAGCAGGGGCAATGGCTGGGTAGTAGCAGCGCTGGTGCGCACGCTGGACCTGCTTCCCGCCACCGATCCGCATTACGCGGAATACCTGCAGGACTACCGGGATATGTTAAAAGCCCTGGTTCCCATTCAGCGCCCGGATGGCTTTTGGAATGTAAGTTTGCATGATGCGGATAACTATGGCGGAATGGAATTAACCGGCACCTCGCTGTTCGTATACGGAATGGCCTGGGGCATTAATCACAGGCTGATCGATAAGAAAACCTATCTGCCCATTGTCCGGAAAGCATGGAATGCCCTCCTGAAAAATTGTATCGATAAAGATGGAAGATTGGGGTATGTGCAGGGCACTGGTAAGGAACCTAAGGATGGTCAGCCTGTTACCTTTGATAAAGTCCCCGACTTTGAAGATTATGGACTGGGCTGTTTCCTGCTGGCGGGCAGCGAGGTTTACAAACTGTAATTACCGGTGAAAAGTTTTTTCCAGGCTCCTGCCTTTCTTTAACCGGAAATGCAGGAATAATAAAGCAATAGCCACCAACAGCACGCATAAACAAACAATGAGGCTCCATTCCAGCCGGATCGTCCTGGTGTGGTAAAACGACAGTATGCCTTCAATAGCTACGCATAATACCGCGCTGCCAATAAACGCATAGGCAATAAGATTTACCCCTTTGGAAACCGTATGCCGGGTGATGCTTAGGAAAATGGCGGTGATAAGACTGGCTACCAGTAATACAGGAATCGCTATGGTGGCGGCCCAGCTGAGGCCACCGGTAAACGTATCCAACAGCAACAGAAGAACCGCTGAGGTGATAAATCCTCCCAGCATACGGGCCGCGCTGCTGCCAGACCAGAAGGCAAAGAAAGAAACATAGCAGAAAATAGTAAGACAAACAGCTACCGGGTATTCTGACCACGAAATTGTTTTATTTACAATAAGATTGATGAGCAACGCTGCTATAATGGAGGAAATCAGCACCAGGGACACAATTTCCCACACCAGTTTCTTTTGTTGCCTGGTGAGCGTTGCAGCCGGTTGCGTTACTACCGGCTCCGGGCTGGCGCTGTTTGTACCGGCCTCATAACCACACAAAGGACATATCTGCATATCATCTTCCAGTATTACGCCACAGTTATTGCAATATTTCATACGGTCATGAATTTATTATTTTAACAGCGATGCCCTGATGCGTCAAAAATGTCAGAAAATATCTTTCCAGTTCTTTGGAAGTAGTGATATTACCAAAGCTTAATACGAGATTGTCGCCAAACCCGGCAACGCCGCAATTTACTCTCAACACTTTGTTGGGCGGCGGCGCTATGAATATAAACTGCTCTATCAGTTGATTGGCAGCTGCGCCCAGGTCTATCTTTCCCAGGTTGGTGACCACGCCACTGTATTGTTTTGTGCTAATAATATACAACCTGGAAAGGAACAATGATTTCAGGAAAAGCGGGATATTCCTGACAAGCGTATTGCGTTCACCGCCCACATTGCGTGAAATCATTTTATTGATCAGTTTCTGGTCGGTTTCCAGTTGCATCTGGTGATACACTGTTTTAACGATCTCCTCAAACGTGTAATGTCCCAGCCGCAGATCAATCTGTGGAAGGATATACAGCGAGAAGTTTCTCATAGACTGTGTGGGATATAGTTTACGCAGGTTCAGCGGCACTTCAATACGTAGTATCTTCCTGTTGATATTCTTTTTTAGCCGGGGTTGCTGCTCATGAATTTGCTGGAGTGCGTGAAGATAAACAGCGGTGAGATATACAGTAAGGCTCACTCCCAGCGCCTTTGCCTTTTGGGAAAGCTGGGCTATGGGCATAATGGCTGTAAGCACACTGAACCTGGGTTTCCCTTTTAAAGAGAAGGGAACATGAAAGGCGCCGGGCGTTTTTATATGCGGTGCATCAATCTTTTTAAAATACCTGCTATAGGCATCTTCATACTCTTCCGGCGCCGGCTTTTCCCCGGGGTCATAAAACGCCGGTTTATCTGCAAGTGGAATACAGCATTTTTCAAAATACACCAGTAACAGTGTCTTCAGAAATTCAAATGCGCCGGTGCCATCCGTCAGAATATGAGAAAATTCAACGCTGATTTTATTTTCCTTTACCAGTATGCGGAACATCAGTTCCCGTTTTTTGAAGGCGCGGCAGGGTGTTTGTAAATCTGCCTCTACGGGGATGGGGCCTTGCTGCTGTTCGAGGTAATACCAGAAAAAGCCTGCTTTAAGTGTCACTTTGTAGTAGGGGAAACGGTTTTCAATTTCATTAACGGCTTCCAGCATGGCCTTTGCCTTAACCCGGTCTTTTAATACAACAGCTACGCGGAAAACAGAGGTCAACTCTTTATCCTTAATAGCCGGATAAATTTTTGCTGCATTATCCAGGCGGAGCCAGAAGTCGTTTGTCTGAATATTAGGCATACCTTACCGATTGTAAAACATTATGCCGGTAACACCGCTGTCATATTTAAACTGATCAATTTGGCCAGTATACACAGTAAATTATTCGCTTTTTTTCTCCGGTTAATCGGGAAGAAGCATTTTTTAAAAACGCTGCTGGCCACAGGCAGGCAAAATTTCTATAGTAGCCCGGAACCAACCACTAAGGTATACAAATTTTGTATAGTGGATAAACGCCTGGTAAACGGTCATCCTGTTTTTACCCTGCAATCCCGCGCGGGGAGAGGGCGGAAGCATATCTTGTATCTGCATGGGGGCGCTTATGTACAGCGCTTTACCTCTCATCACTGGTCATTTATGACTGAATTAGTAGCCGCCACACATTGCACCATTTCAGCACCGGACTACCCGTTGGCGCCGGACTTTACCTTTGAGGATACATTTAATATGATCCTGGCGCTTTACAAAGAATTACTTGAGAAAGTAGCAAAGGAAGACCTGATTGTGATGGGCGATTCTTCAGGTGGTGGCCTGGCATTGGCTTTATGCCAGTTATTGGTAAAAGAACAGCTGCCGCAGCCGGGGCAATTGATCCTGCTTTCGCCGTGGCTGGATATCAGTCTCAGTAACCCCGAAATACACGAAATCGTTACGCAGGACCCCTTTATGGGGCTGGAAGGGCTTTTACAGGCCGGCAGGATCTATGCCGGCAATGCGCCGCTGGACCACTACCTGCTTAGCCCCATCTATGGTTCGTTTAAGGGATTGGAGCACATCTCTGTTTTTGTGGGGACCCGGGAAATCCTGGTGGCAGACGCGCGTAAACTGAAGAAAATGATCGATCCGGAAGATGTACAGTTTATTTATGTGGAGTATCCGGGTATGGTTCACGACTGGATGCTCATTAACTTACCTGAATCCAAACAGGCACGCCAACAAATCATTTCCATTATTGAAACCGGCGGGTTATAAATATGGAGCAACCAAATCCAATAAAATAAATATATGACCCATGCTAAAATAAGCGGCTAAAATTTCGTTACTTGACGGAAATTTCAACGAAAATCGATCGAACCCATGCACGAAGATATAGCCTCGTACAAGCCGGAAGCAGCTGTGAAACGGAGTTTACACATCAGGATCTTTACCAATCTTACCTTCTGGGTGCTCATCGCCATTATCGCCGGCGTATTACTGGGCAGCCTGGCGCCGGCCACCGGTGTGAAGATGGAAATCATAGGAAAAACCTTTATTGATATTATCAAGCTGTTTATTGCGCCGATTATTTTCCTGACCATTGTTTTAGGTATCAGCGGAATGGACGATCTGAAAAAAGTGGGGCGTATTGGTGTTAAGTCGCTTCTTTATTTTGAGGTAGTTTCCACCATTTCACTGGCCGCCGGTGTGCTGATGGCATTATTGATCAAGCCGGGAAAAATTGATAAGTCGAGTCTGCAAATTGAAAATGCTTCCAAATATACTTCCGGTGCAGCAAAAAGTTTCGACTGGCTTTCCTTCTTTCTGAATAATATGACGCTGCAGGTATTGGTAGCCGCTATCATCATCGGGGTATTGCTCAATTACTCGAAACACCGGCTGGTGGTGATCAGGGGCCTGGGTAAACTTTCCAAACTGGTTTTCAAAGCACTGAAGTATGTGATGTACCTGGCCCCGCTGGGGGCTTTCGGGGGAATGGCCTATACCGTTGGGAAGTTCGGTTTGCATACATTGGTGCCACTGGCCAAGTTAATGGGCACCGTATACCTGACGATGGCCGTTTTTATTTTCCTGGTACTCGGCGGTATTTTGAAGTACTATAAAATGAGCATCCTGCGTTTTCTTAAATATATCAGGGAAGAGCTTTTACTGGTGCTGGGCACTTCCTCTTCAGAATCGGCCTTACCTTCTATTATGCTGAAGCTGGAGAAAATGGGTTGCAGTAAATCGGTAGTAGGACTGGTAGTGCCAACCGGCTATTCCTTTAACCTGGATGGGACCTCTATTTACCTGTCGATGTCCGTTATTTTTATTGCACAGCTGTATGACGTACATCTCACTATCGGGGAAATCCTCACTATTATAGGCATACTGATGGTTACCTCGAAAGGCGCCGCAGGCGTAACCGGCAGCGGATTTATTGTATTGGCTTCCACACTTACGGCTATTCATAAAATTCCGGTAGAAGGGCTTGCTTTCCTGTTGGGGGTAGATAAATTTATGAGCGAAGCGCGCGCCATCACTAATATCATCGGTAATGGCGTGGCTACGATCGTTATTGCAAAGAGCGAAAAGGAATTTCATCCACCGGTGGATGAAACCGTGGCGTACGCAGAGGAAACGTACTAGCAGTTATCTCATTCAACGTTATCTACTTTATTAATCTCATAAGTAAATGATCGAATGTCGCTTTATCTTTTATCACATTTTTGAAAAATACGGCATCTACCTGTTCAACAATATGATAAGCCTCTTTTAGTATTTGTGTGCCTTTGCTGGTAATTTTTAATTGTTTCGCACGACTGTCGACAGGATCTTTTATTCTTTTTATGATCTGTTTTTTTTCTAAAGCCATTAATACTTTAGAAGTCATCATTTTATCGGTATTAGCGTAATCCGCCAATTGCTGCTGGGTAACTGTTTTTTCTTTTCTACTTAACCAATAAAGGCCTGCCATTAAAGAAAATTGAGTTAGCGTGAGTCCCATCTTTCCAAGTGCCCTGTTCATGCTTAACTGCCATTGCATGGTCACCTGCCAAAGCAGGTACCCGCTGTTTTCTTCCGGTTCTACATAGGAGAATATCTGATTTTGTTTATCCATACCATCAACCTTCTTTTGTTTCCTGTAATGTAATTGAATAACCATCAGGATCGGATATAACGAGGATTCTTCCAAACGGCGTAGGATGGATATCCTTGACAATAGAAATTTTCTCCCTGTTTGTCTCCAAAAATGTGTCCAGGTCGCCTATTGCAAACCATAGGGCTACTCCCCAGCCAAGCAAATTTGCTTTCGAAAGTTCAATCATAGGCTTTCTGATAGCGAAGGCCGCACCATTCTTTTGCTCAAATACTATTGCGTCGGGTGGGGATTTTAAAACCGGCTTAAAATTCAAAATTCCGGTATAGAATTTTCCGGATACGTCGAGATCACTCACCTGGAGTGAAACAAAGGAGAGTTGTGTTGGATTTGACATTATATCAAGTTTAGTAGTTGCGACTACTAAATTACAAACTTTATTTGAATTACCAACTTTTGTTCAGCAAAAGCATTGAGCAACTCAAGGGATCAACAGGTATTTATGAATGGAAGCGTGATTTGAGGAGGAGCACAAATTTCTAAAGAAACAGCCGGCCCTGATATGGAGAGCCGGCTGTTTTCATTCATCAGTTTATTTTTATACGCGATACCTTGCCATCAAGGCCGTTGTTCCGTATAAACGTTACCACCGCATATTCGTCTTCATAGCTTCGTTCAAAAGTGGCCACCGTATATTCCGGCGAATCCCTTTTTACATTAATAATGCAGAAGTCATCGTTCGTGGAGCCGTCCGGTGAATCATATACCTTGATGATACAACCTGGTCTTACGCCATATAGTTTTAGAGAGCGGATCTCGTCATTCTGTACCGGCTTGAAATCCTGGCCGGGAATGTCTTCTACTGTTTGTACAATGTTCTGTGTGCCATTGTTGCCTTCATAAAAAACGATAATACCCATTTGATTAAATTTTGAGGGTGAAGAATAAATAAATAGTTACCTGACAATCCTGCAGGATATAAGTTTAGCAGCCGACGACGGTGCATCAGCGGGCCTTTAATGATTTATAAGGGAATGAATTAGCGTAACAGCGTACAGGCAGGGAATGCCCGGCGGTTAACAACTATAAGAATAAATTATCAATGAAAAAAAGGATCCGGGTTTTCTGGGTTTCATATATGGTTATTTTCATTTTGAGGTCTGAAATTAAGAAGAATGTTTAGAATTAAAAAATATTATCAGCATTCCTAACGAGATATAGCAATGTTTGATAGCTGTTTATTTTTTTATAGAAATCACTTATTATCATTATTTTTAAGTTAAGTAAACAGATAGTAATGAAAAGAACAGAGTGGTTCAACAGGATATTCCCCGTTATTGAAGATAACGGTATACTGCCAGGTATTATTGAACGGCTTAGCGGAACGCCCGCCCGTATAGAAGAGATCATCCGTACAACATCTCCTGAATTACTGGTAATAAAAACAGGGGAGAAGTGGAGTATCAATGAAGAAACAGGACATCTTGCAGATATGGAACCGCTGTGGCTTGGCCGTTTGGAAGATCTTATCAACGGCGCCACAGAGCTGAGGGTAGCAGATTTAACTAACCAGAAAACACATACTGCCAATCATAATGCAACACCCGCCCCTGTATTGCTGCAACAGTTCCGGGAACAACGGCAACAGCTGGTCAGCCGTCTCTGGAGCCTGAACGATGAGCAGCTGACAAAATCAGCGTTGCACCCGCGCCTGAAAACGCCCATGCGGATCATCGACCTGGCTTATTTTGTAGCAGAACATGATGATCATCACCTGGCCGGAATCCGGCAACTGCTCAGATAGAACAGGCTGGTAGCCGCGACTTACGACTTACATTTCCGGTTTCATAACAAACTACCGGTTACCCATAAACGTTAAAATGCAATCCTATGCGTAAATTATTATTGTTGCTTATCGGTGTATATCCTCTTTCACTCCAGGCCCAGGATCACTTTGAGCTGAACGGAAAGGTAGATGGTTTGCATAATGGCGACAAAATTTATCTTGTTTACCAGGTGGAAGATCAACGGATCACAGATTCCACCATGGTGACAAATGGCCGTTTTGTTTTCAGGGGAAAACTGGAATACCCGGTTTACACCAGTTTATTCCTTAATCAAAATCCCTATGTGCAGCGACTGGCAGCCGGCCAGCAAATGGACTACGTGAGGCTATACCTGGAACCCGCTACCTTTAAGGTAGAATCCCGCGATTCACTGAAGAACATTGTGATCAAAGGCTCGCCTGTAAACGATCAGCAGGCTGTGCTTCGGTCCATGCTGAAAAAAAATGATGAACAGTTTGCCGCGCTGACAAAAGAATTTGAAGCGCTGCCGGAAGCCCAACAGAAAGACAAAAAAGTATATGATGCTTTTGTAGCACGCGAAAACCAGCTGCTTACGGAGTCGTACCAGATTCACCTGGAGTTTGCCCAAAAGCACCCGGCATCTTATCTCAGCGTGGTGAGTCTTACCCAGGCAGCCGCCCATCCGGGAATGGCCGCAGCAGCAGGAAAGGCGTATGAAGGCCTGGCCCCTCATCTGAAAAATTCTCCCCTGGGAAAAAGAATCCCGGTGTTACTCGCCTCCAGGGCAAATACAGAAATGGGCAAGCTGGCGCCCGACTTTACACAGTACGCTCCCGATGGCAAAGCCGTAAAGCTCTCCTCGTTCAGGGGCAACTATGTATTGCTTGATTTCTGGGCCAGCTGGTGTGGCCCCTGCCGGAAAGAAAACCCCAACGTACTGAAAGCCTATAATAAATACAAAGAGAAAGGGTTTACTGTATTGGGCGTATCGCTGGACATGCCCGGCCAGAAAGACGCCTGGCTGAAGGCCATAGAAACTGATCAGCTGACGTGGCCACAGGTGTCGGATCTCAAAGGCTGGGATAACGTGGTGGCGCAACAATACGGCATCCGCTCCATTCCTGCTAATTTCCTGATTGATCCCTCCGGTAAAATCATTGCGCAAAATCTCCGGGAAGATCACCTCCAGGAAGAACTTGAACGGATCTTTAAAGAGAACAAACAAGGCAGTTTATAATTGAACAATTACTGTCCGGAAGCGGACAATAAATGTGATTTAAATAGTTATAGGTAACTGGTTATGAATAGATTAACGAATTGGCGCTTTCTTTGGTCATCCGTTTCCACTTCTTAACCGGTAAATTTTCGTTTATGTTTAAAAGTTATTTCAGGGTTGCATTTCGTAATCTTTGGAAGAACAAAGAATTTTCTGCGATCAATATCCTGGGCCTGGCCATCGGCCTGGCTACCTGTTTGCTCATCATGATCTACGTACTCGATGAGCTGAGTTACGACCGGTTTAATAAACAGGCAGACCGTATTTACCGCGTGGATGCGGATATTAAATTTGGAGGCACCCGTTATGATGTGGCCACCGCCACCGCACCAATGGCGGAAGCGCTTAAACAAGACCTGCCTGAAGTAGAGCAGGCCGTCCGCTTCCGTGACTACGGCGGCTTCCTGGTTCGCCTGGATGCCAGGAATATAAAAGAAGAAAAGGTGATCTATGCAGACCCCACCTTGTTCAATGTGTTTAGTCTACCCCTCATAGCCGGCAACCCGGCCACGGCATTAAAGCAACCCAATACCGTAGTGGTAACGGAAAAGGTAGCCCGCAAATATTTCAACAGCACCGATGTGGTAGGTCGTAACCTGCTCATCAATGACAGCGTTAATTTCCAGATCACGGGCGTATTGAAAGCACTGCCCGGACAATCGCACCTGCAGTTCGATTTCTTTGCTTCGCTGGCAGGATCGGAAGAAAGCCGGAGTTCCAATTGGCTCAGCAATAATTTCAATACCTATATACTTTTAAAAGAAGGAGCAGACCCCGGGAAAATGCCCGCCAGGCTGGACCAGATGGTCGATAAATATATCGCGCCACAGATAGGATCTGCTATGAATACATCTATGGAAGATTTCCTGAAAACAGGAAACTATATCCGGTATAGTCTTACGCCGCTCACCAGCATTCATTTATACAGTAACAAAGGATATGAGCTGAGTCCCAACAGTTCCATCCAGTACGTTTATATCTTTTCCGCCATTGCCATGTTCATCCTGCTGATTGCATGCGTTAACTTCATGAACCTCTCTACGGCGCGTTCCGCCAACCGTGCAAAAGAAGTAGGAATCCGTAAAGTACTGGGCTCTGTGCGCACGCAACTGATTGTGCAGTTTATCACAGAATCCATGCTGATCAGCTTTATCGCTTTAATCATCGCATTGGGTATTGCATGGCTGTTAATGCCTTATTTCAATGAGCTGGCGGGTAAAGAAATGAGCATTGGGTTGCTGACTACGCCCTGGCTGATGGCTGCGCTGGCGGGTATAGCTGTCCTGGTAGGATTGCTCGCCGGCAGTTACCCTGCCTTTTTCCTTTCTGCGTTCCGGCCGGTGCTGGTGCTGAAAGGTACTATTGCGGCAGGTTTCCGGACGGGCATGTTACGTAATTCATTGGTGGTATTCCAGTTCAGTATCTCCATATTCCTCATTGTAGGCACAATGGTTATTTACAATCAGCTAAGCTATATCCGTAATAAACAACTCGGCTTTAACCGGGAGCAGGTGATGATTGTCCAAAACACGCATACACTGGGTGGCCATGCCAGGTCCTTCAAACAGGATGTACTGGGAATGAACGGTGTGGATGGAGCTACTATGACTTCCTATCTGCCCACCTCATCTCTTCGCAATGATAATCCTTTGTTCCTGAAACCAATCCCTGACCAGGAAAGCGCGATCTCTATGCAAACATGGTCGGTAGACGATCAGTATATTCCTGTACTGGGCATGAGAGTCATAAAGGGCCGGAATTTTTCGAAAGATTTTCCTACAGACTCGCAGGCGGTAGTGATCAATGAATCGGCTGCAAGGCTGATGGGACTTAAAGATCCGCTCAACCAAAAGATATATGCATTCCGTGATGACGCACAGAGCAAGGAAATGGATGCCTATACGATTGTAGGCGTGGTGAAAGATTTTAACTTCAATTCCCTGCGGGAACAGGTAACGCCGCTGGCGCTTTTTCTCCGCGATAACCGGGGCAGTATGGCGCTCCGCATTAAGGGCAATAATATTCCGCAGCTGATTGCGCAGATGGAAGAAAAATGGAAGCTAACAGTTCCTAACCAGCCATTCAGCTATTCTTTCATGGACGATGATTTTAATGCACTCTATAAGTCGGAGAACAGGATGGGCAGAATTTCCCTGTCCTTTTCGGTGCTGGCCATCTTCATCGCCTGCCTGGGGTTATTCGGACTGGCGGCTTATGCCGCAGAACAGCGTACCCGTGAAATAGGCATCCGGAAAGTATTAGGCGCTACCGCCACCAACATCGTAAACCTGTTGTCGAAGGATTTCTTAAAACTCGTGATGATCTCCATCCTGTTTGCTTTTCCTGCGGGCTGGTGGGTAATGCATCGCTGGCTGCAGGATTTCGCCTACCGTATTACTATTAGCTGGCAGATATTCGGACTGGCCGCGTTACTGGCGGTTATGATCGCCCTGTTTACAGTAAGTTTCCAGGCTATCCGCGCTGCACTGGCCAACCCGGTTAAAAGCTTACGATCTTAAAAATAACTTGCGCATCCTCAATTTTGCGTCTCATCAGGATCGGCCGTTTCGTCGAGGTTATCTTTTCCGGAACCCCTGCGTAGCTGCACTTTTGGATTGCTCTGCGTGCCGGTAACGTTGAAGGGTATACCGAAGATGCCAAACGGCGGCAGTCCGAGGCGGCCCTTCAGGTTCAGTTTTCCGTCAAGACTAACCTGTCCCTCAAAGCGGGGGCGGAAGCCGGCTACCCGCATTTTTGTTCTGGCAATGGTGATGATATTATTATTGATGGTCGACTTAATATCTATTTTAGAGAGGTCGGGATCTTTCACATCATCTTTGCCGGTGGAGCTGCTCACGGCATTGAACAGTTTAAAGCCTTTCATCTTTATTTTCTTTACTGACAGTACGCCTTCTCCTTTCAGGGAAGGGTACACCGGGTGCATGTTTTCATCCAGCTTGCCGCTAAGCTGGTAATCGAGCCCCACTATGCCGCTGGCACTGGCGGCGGAAGAGGCGATATCATGAAAGATCTTTATTTCGTTGTATGCCCGTTTTATATCAAATTCTTTTGCGTTGATGTGATAGTCGAACGTGGCTTTCTTAGGCTGAATACTTACATAGGTAGCTTCCATTTCTACCGGTGCGCCAATAATAGAGAAGCCCGTTTTGCTCAGGCGTACTTTGTTGCTGTCTACATTAAGCTGCCCGCGGAAGCTGTCGATGGCGATGCCCTGGAAGTTTATTTTATTCACGGCTGCATTCAGTACCAGCGCCAGGTTGGCGGGTACCATTACAACGCCGCTGGGCGTAGTGGCGGGTTTGCCGGCGGTTTTCGTGTCGCCGTTCACCATCAGTTCATCCACCAGGATGTAGTTGCTTTTCAGGTCGAACGTGCCATGCAGGGTTTGATTTTTCAGCGTGGCATAACCGATTACATTACTGAGAAAGCCATTCAGCGTAATAACCGATTTGCCATAGCTGGCATTAAACTGATCGAACCACATTTTGTCCTGGTCGAAACGGAAAACACCGTTTTTAATATTGAATGGCAGCGGGAATAGTTCGGCGGTTAGAATAATGTTCTTTACCACCAGCGAGCCTTTATTGTTTAATTTACTGTACCTGCCGGCGGTGGCGTCGCTTTGCGTGCCGCGCAGTGAGAGGTCGGTTTTTATAAAGCCCTGTACATCGTAGCCCTGTAATGCAAACACCTTATATATTTTGCCGAGGTCGATGATACCGTTGGAAGTAATATTATACCGGAGATCATCAAAGTTATTGAGATCGGCCTTTAGCATGAAGGGTTGTCCTTCAAACTCAAAGGCTACCGGTTTGAGATCTACCTGTAAGGAACGCATGGTGCCGGTGGTATTGGTAATGGTGGCATCCACATTTATTTTCTGAATAGGATGGGGGTAGTATTTCGTTTGTACGGTACCGTTATTCATGGCCAGTTTGGCGGTGGTAACGGGAAACAGTCTTTTTGTCGGTACATAGCTGCCTTTGGTGACGATGTTGATATTCAGATCGCCGGTCACGTCCAGGCTGTCCATTTTATAAAACTGTTTGATATCGCCGAGGTGTAGTACAGACGCGAGCTGTGCATCAACCACCGGTTCCTGGGCATTGTGAAGCCGGAAGAAACCTTTGATATAGTTACTCAGCATATCCGCATTGATGTCGGCAATGTTGAGGTACGTATGTGCGTAGTCGTTATCCGGGCAGCCGGCGTCCACATTGAAGCTGATGTTATTGAGCGCCTGTGGCATGGAGGTAAATTTGAAGTAGCCATTCCGCAGGGTGGATTTCAGGCTGAATGCGGGAACGCTGGTGATCACCGTATCCGCCTGCTTGCGGAAGCCGCGGTATACAACGCCTTTGGCATACCTGCCATCGGCCTGCAGGTGCGCCTGCAGCCTGCCTTTCATGTCGAAAGATTGTCCGCCTATTGCCTTGTTCCATTTTTCCAGGTCGATGTCGGTATTCAGCTTTACGTGAATGTCGGGTGTGGTAAGTCCCTGTACACGGATCACGGAGCTGAAATAATCTTTATCAATATTAAAGAAGATAGAATCCACATTGATATAAAGACTATCCATATTGAGTTGTGGCAGTCTCGACTGGAAATTGAGGAAGAGGTGCTTTATGGGTGCAGGGGCTTTATCATTGGTGATTACGCCTTCCCTTACTTTCATGTTGAAGGTTACATCGGGCATGGTGTTGGTTTCCGCGATGTATTGCCCGATCAGGCTGGCATTCACATCGGCAGTTCCCTGTATGTCTGTTTTATCCATCCAGGTAACGTATTCCGCGGGGAGTGCGCTGAAAATGGCATGCAGGCTGGATTCCATCGAACTAAGACGGAAATCCATCCGGTAGCCGTTTTTCAGGAATCCGAAGGAGCCGTTTAGTCGTACCGGCAGCTCATTCAGCTTCAGGTCATTCTTCTCAAAAATCAGGTCAAGGGAGTTGGTGTTGATCTTGGTGATCAGTTCTCCGTTTAATTTCTTCGACAGGATATAGGAGGTCCCCGCATAGGTAAGATCAAAGGCGCCGATGCGTACCCGTGAGTGCAGGTCGAACTGTGCTTTGCTCAGATCGCCTTTACCGGTATAGTTCACATCTTTGGCCTGGATGTACATGGGCAGCGACTGGTCGTCATAAATGATGTTGCAGTTTTCCAGCTGTATGCGTTCTATTTTCAGGGAGGCGCTGCCGCTGTCGGCCTTGCTGGCGGCGGTGGCCGGCGCGGATTTGTACACATTATAATTGGGATGTCCTTCCGCATCTACCAGTACATGGATATCTCCCCGGGTCAGGTAAATTTCATCGATGTTAATGGCGCTGGAAAAGATGCTGGAAAGGTTCACGCCGAGTGCCACCTCGTTGGCGGCTATCAGGGTATCCTGTTTAAAAGGAGCGGCGCCCTTTAAGCTAAAATCGTAAAGGGTAAGCGTCAGCGAGGGGAAGTGGTTGAAAAACGACAGCCGCGCGCGGGAGAAGTTCAGGTCCCCGGTAATACTGTTATTCGTCCATGTTTTTATTTTATTGGAGATGGCCGTTGGAAAAAGAACGGGGAGCAAGAACAATAAAAGAAAGATTGCAGCAATTGATATTGAAATAATTTTCAATGTCTTTATAGCTGTTTTTTTTACGAAAGCATTGCGCATAGCGTTCCGGAGATATATAGCGGTTATGGTTACGCGCTAAAGGTAGTTATTTTTTATGAGCCCGCTTAAATTGGGCGATGGTCCGGAAACAACAGGCGCTCCTGGTGGAAGGAGCGCCGCAATGGAATTACCCTTTTAATATCTTCGCCTTCTCCTCATCAAATTCAGCGGCGGAAAGAATGCCTGCATCCAGCAGCTCTTTCAGATCCAGTAAGGCTTGTTTCTTATCTGCCATGCTTTTCCCGGCAGGCGCACTGGCCGGAGCTGCCTCGTTTTTCGTGACTTTTGCTTCGGGAGAATTATAACTGAGCAACAGGGCGGCAATTTCATTATAGCCTTTTATGGAGGCGTAATCAATGGCCTTTTGTTCTTTAGTATTAACAACAGATACATCTGCATGTTGTTCCAGCAGGTATTTCACGATATCCTTTTTACCATTGGAGGCGGCGTAATGCAGGGCGGTATTCCCTGATTCATCCTGGATATTTACATTGGCCCCGCGTTCCAGCAACAGCTTTACCATGCTGAGATGGCCATTTTTAGCGGCTACATGTAACAGGCTTTCGCCACCGTAGCTATAGGTGTGATTGAGGGTAAAGGCGCTGTCCATAGAAAGACTGGAAGCGCTTTCCACCCAATCCAGGTAGCTGTTCATACTGGCGGTATCTGCGGAGAGCGGCTGACTGAAATTAACATCAATGCCCTTATCCAGGAAGAGGGTGACAATCTCTTTTTGATTATTGGCGCAGGCGTACCAGATCGGGGAAAGACCATTTTTAGAAGTGATCAGCACATCGGCGCCATGCTGTACAAGCAGGTTGGTGAGCGCCCGGTTGGTATCATAGCAGGCGATCAGCAGTGCCGATTCCCCCGCGTGATTGGTATGGTTTACGTTGGCATTATTCTGAATCAGCGCATCGGCCATTGCCAGGTTTTTGGACCGCACCGCCACTATGAGGGGGCTGTCGCCGGCTTTATTGGTGGTATTCACATCCGCGCCATGATCAATGAGCGTTTGCACCACTTCTTTATTGCGCCAGGCGGAGGCAATGAGCAAAGGTGTTTCGGCCTGGTTATTCTCCAGGTCAACAGTAACGCCTTTTTCCAGGAGTTTTTCTACCAGTTCCTTCTGACCGGTTTTAGCAGTGAGGTGTAACAGGCTGTTTCCCTGGAGATCGTTGATATCAATGCGGGCGCCTTTTTCCAGCAGGAACAGCGCGGTTTGTTTTTGTTTTTGCAGACAGGAAAAGTAAAAGGGTGTTTCGCCATTATGATCTTCGTAGTCGAGATCCGCACCGGCGTCCAGCAACAGCTTTGCAATATCCAGGTAACCGTGATGCGCAGCGTAATGCAGGGCAGTCCTTCCTTTCTCATCGGTATAGGCAACATCTACCTCGTTGTTGGCAAGTAAAATTTCTGCTATTTTACGTTTGCCACTTTCACAGGCAATAATAAAAGACATGGACATGGTACTACGCTTTATTTTTTAAAAGTAACTCTACTGTTTTTGATTTCAGGTTATCCTGACCGGCAAGGTCTATTGGCCGCTGATCAAGATCGTTGGTGGCATTTACATCTGCCCCGTGTTCTATCAGCAGTTTTGCCTTGCGGTAAAGTTGCCTGGCCGCTTCCTGTTCATAGTTTACATTGTAGGCGCATACTTTATGAAGAAGGGTATTGCCTTCGTTATCCCGGCGGTCAATTTCTATCGCACCTGTTTCCAGCACTGCCTGTAAAACATCCGCGGCGTGTTCCGCGATCCAGTCCAGCGCTGCTTTGTCTTTTGCATAGTAGGGAGAGGTCTGGTAAATATCGGCGCCGTCGCGGATCAATGCTTTCAGCAGCTGTACTTCCGATGGAGAGCCTTGTCTGCGCATACGCATAGCGCCGCAAAAAACGGTTTCCCCGTTTTTGTTGGCAATATCGAAATCCACGGGAGCATAGGCGGCCAGCTTTTCATACCGTTCTGCATTACACACCTGGTGTACAATGGCCGCATAGAAAGCTGTTTCGCCGTCTTTCCCCGGCTGATTCAGGTCTGCGCCGTTTTGCAGCAGCAGGTCTATATATTTTTCCTGCCATTTACTGATGGCCAGATGCAGCGGCGTTTCCTGTACAATATTTCCTGCATTGGGGTCTAATCCTTCGCCGATAAGATATTCCAGGTAAGCCACGCCTTTATCTTCCTTGATGGCATACTCGCGGACGATTTTATACAGGTAGTTTTGATCGTAATTATCTTTATAATGAACATTACAGCCAGCGGCTACCAGTATTTTAATATGTTCAATGGGAGCGGAGTTGTCGAAGGCAACACTTAACAGTGTTTTATCCTGGAGGGCATCGTTAATATTATCCAGTTTTCCAACGAAGGAAGTAAGAAAGTCCAGGTCTGCCGGCTCAGTGCCCAGGTACCTGAACAGGCTGGGGAAGATCGTCTCATCAAATTTTTCATACTCGTAAATATCCGTTTCTATGATCCGGTCTTTTACCAGGGTATCGATGAGTTCAAAGGCTTTTGCCCTGATGAGTGTATCATAGATTTGTTTTTTGTCGTAAGATGAAAGGTCTTTGGGTAATTTTTCACCTTGATCGATCCGTTCTTTTGCTGCCGACAGGTTGCCTCTTTTCAGCGCATCTGTCAGTGGGTTTACTTCGTACATAAGCCTGGTTTACTTTTTTTTGGGTGCTTTGGGTCAATTTTCCTGCCAAATATACGATAGGATTGCTAATAGCAAAACATGGCAACCTGCATCATTAAAACATAGAAAATTGTTAATAATTCAGGCTACGCTTGCTTATGTTTCTATCCTGTCTTAGATTGAGATGGAAATGAGCAAATTTTTACAAAGGATATTTATATTGATAGTATTCGTCTCGCTTCACCTGGTGTCCACCGGGCAGGTGCGGGTTCGCGGTACTGTATACGACCGTACGGCCCGTTTCGGGATGGCGGGCGTAAGTGTGAAGAGTAACTCCGGGGCCGGTACTGTTACCGATTCCGCGGGTCATTACACCATTATATTGCCTGTCAGTGATTCCATCAGTTTCTCTTACCAGGGGAAAGCCACTATGAAATTTGCCGTAAAAGAGATCCCGGTTAACCGCACGTTCGACATGAGCCTGCATGTAGATATTCATTCTTTACGTGAAGTAGAAGTATCCGCCGCGCGGCCGCGCAGCTACGGGCAGGATTCTGCAGAGTTCCGCAACGAATACCGCAAAGTGTTCGACTATTCGCCGGAGTACCTTACCAGTGGCGGCAGTGGAATGGGCGCCGGCATTAACCTGGATGCGCTATTCAGTATGAAAAAAATTAAGCGGATGGAAAATTTCAGGCGCTTCCTGGAACGGGAAGAACGCGAGAAGTACATCGATCACCGTTTTAATAAAGCACTGGTAAAAAAGATCACCGGGCTGCAATCGCCGGCGCTGGAGGTTTTCATGGTAGAATACAGGCCCAGCTATGAACTGCTGCTGAGTTTTGAAACAGAATACCTGTATTATAAATATCTCAAAGAGTGTGGTAAATATTTTTCCGAGAAATGGGAAATAGAACATCCGGTTAACAAAAGCCGCAGGAATAATATCCTTTTTCAATGATGGGCTACCGCTAACATTGTTAGCCGTAGCCCTGCAACTATCTTACTCATATCCATTCTTCAGCACCAGCACCGCTCCGGGAACAGCCGTGAGAGAAAGGAATCCATCTTCCGTACTATTTATTACAAATCCTTTATTGCTGGCAGCAAAGAAAGTTTTGAACGGCAGCTTTAAGCGGGTTTGTCCGCCTTTTTCCGCAACAATTTTTACTTCATCCACCTGTCCGCCATCTTTCCTTGCACTTACCAGGAAAGCGCCTTCTGTGCGCAATTGCTCAAATGATACATTATTCCATGTGGCAGGTATGGCGGGCATGATCTCTATAAAGCCGGCATAGCTTTGCAGCAGCATCTCCTGGAGTCCTGCGGCAAAGGCAAAGTTACCTTCCAGCGTAAAAGGGCGGTACTGGAATTTCGACAATCCTGATTTGGTTTGGTCGCCGTTCAGGTGAAAACTGTTCACAGAGCAGAAGGCGCGGGCAAAGGTCTGAAGGTCTTTCGCCGCACCGGCGCCGTCTTTCGCACGTGCTTTGATATTGCCCATCCACGCGTAGGAGTAGCCGCACCAGTAATCCGGCCCGATACTGTCCGCCAGGTGAATCGTGTTTTTGATGATCGTTTGTGCTTTGGCGCCATCTTCCCATTTGATCAGCCCCAGCGGATGAATGGCCATCATGTGGGAGAAGTGGCGGTGCGATTGATTATACGCCATACTCGGCGCAAACATCAGTTCATTGGCAGGGGAGAGGGAGAAGTCGCCAAATTCCGAAAGTATGTTATTCCAGTGTGCGGCCTCGTTGCTCAATCCCAGTACGGTGGCCAGTTCTGCGGCTTTGCTGAAAGTGAATTTCATCAGCGCCAGGTCGTAGTTGGTATTTTGGAGGAACCAGGCATCCAGGCTATTATCGTTTATTTCGGGGCTTGAACTTATCTTCAGTTTGCGGTGACCGTTGTTGTCTTTAACGGTAATATTTTCCAGGAATGAGGCGGCGCTTTTTATCCAGGGGTAGGCTTTTGTTTTCAGGAATTGCTTATCCATGCTGTAACGCCATTGCAGGTAGTAGTGCTGGGCCAGCCACGACGAAACGGTAGGAGAGAGCGAGTACTGGATCCATCCGCCCATTTCAGTGCCATCCAGCGTGGTAACACCTGGTACAGCAAGACCGTCTGCTCCAAAATACATTTTGGTATAACGTTGATAATTTGCTTTGTTGGCTTCGAGGTGATTAATATATCCCATTGCTTCATCGAGGTGATTGGCGCTATAGGAGGGCCAGTAACTGAGCTGGGTGTTGAGATCGTGGTGGTAGTCGCCTTTCCAGGGCGCAATGCGGCCGTTGTCGGCGGTCCATACGGCCTGGAGGGAAATGGGCGGCGCATTTTTTCTGGCGGCGGAGCCAAACTTATATTGTTCGAGGTACCATTGTTTTTCGAGTAAGGTATCCGGCACATGAATAGCAGATTGATGCCAGAAATGTTGCCACCAGCTGCTATGCGTTGCCAGTTCTTTGTTGAAATCATTGGCAGCGGCTTTGGCGGTTACCTTTGCGGCGAGTTCATTAACCGGTTTACCGGGATATTGTGAGGAAATACTCCACACGCCTTCTATAGTAGTAGCGTTTATTTTTTTCCAGCGTACATTGATTTCATATTTAAATCCGCCCCAGCCTTCCTGCTGATAGGTGATGCTGTTGCCGGTTTTCCGGATGCTGCCTTGTTTGTAGCCGAGCCTGGACAGGTCGTCGCCGCCCACCGGATCCGCTACATTTTTCACCACGCCCTGGTATTGTGGCGCCAGCAGTTGCGGTGCAAAATCAGCGTTTACATTTTCAAAACGAAACCATCCCAGCGGCTTTACGGCGTCTACAAAAGTTTTCATGCGTGCGCCGCCGGCCCATGTTACTTCACATACTGCGTTGGAAAGGGTAAGATGAACAGATTGTACGGCGCCCCAGTTCCTGGTGTCAAATTCCAGCGCACCTCCCGGTATTTTTGAAGGCGCGGCTTCCTGGTCGTAGGGTGCATCGAGGTATTGCTGAACGGGTTTGTAGTCTTTTTTATTAACCTGGTCTATCACCCATTGGTAGCTGAATTCTTTGCGATGCAATCCTTTCATGGGGCGCATGTCCCAGAGGTCGGCCCTGTCCAGCGAAAGTCTCAGGTGATCATCTTTTTGCCAGATGAGCGCACCCAGCAAACCATTGCCAAGTGGTATGGCTTCATCCCAGCGGGTGGCCAGTTGACTAAATTGCAGATCATGTTGGGAAGATTGGCCGGCGCTGGTTAATGCCAGCAGCGAAAGCGACAGTGCCGCAAGGAGTTTGTTCATCTGTTCTGTTTAATAATAGGATACTATAGCACAAACAATTTAATACTTTAAACTAAAAAAGCAAAGCGCCTTCATAACGAAGGCGCTTTGCTTTTTATATCTCCAGGTTTACACTTCCGAGCTGTCGATCACCGGTGCGCCTGCTATTTTCTCTATAACAGCTGCCGGTAAATAAGGGCGGCCTCCGGATGCCGGGATACAGGTGCCTGTAAAAACCGCTTTGGTCATCACCTTTCCATTGAGAAGGATCGATTGCTTGAAATGCAGTCGCGGCCCGCCGGATGGATCCGCAAACAACGTACAGGTAACCGTGAATTGATCTCCCTTTTTCAGGGATCTTAAAAACTGGATCTTATAACCTGATAAAACCATATAAACACCATTCCTGGCCTGCTCCTCAAAATCAAAACCGAGTATTTCGCGGATATAGTCGTGCCGGCAATACTCCATATAGAACGGATAATACAGTCCATCCATAATATCCTGTACATCGATATGCTCTTCTTTTGCAACGTATTCCTTTGTGTATTCCATTATCTGTTTAAATTTGGTTATTTTACAACGGCGCATTCAACGCGCTGTTACACGCCCAAAATAGTATTAAATTGTGAATCATAAATAATGATGACCATATTGAAACTGAAATTCTTTTTACTCATTGTGTTGTTAACCACCATCCTCAACACTGCCGGCGCGCAAACCGATAAATGGACCGGCATCTGGAAAGCAGCCCTTCACCCCTGGGGAAACCGGACACCTATCACCATGCAACTGCATATTGGCGAGGCGCAGCAAGGCGTATTGTACCCTGCGGTGATCACCTTACAATACGGGGAGTTTACCGGTATTTATGAACTACTGCTCGCAAAGAAAAACGACGGGCAGTTAGGAATAGGCCGCAACAAATATCCGTTGAAGGAAACGCCGTATAAGCTCGGCATCTGGATGTGGTACCTCAATGGTACCATGAATTACAAGGATAACAGTATTTCCCTGAGCCGCATGTGGATCAACAAAGCCAGCTTCTGGATGCGCGGATTAGATGACGACGATGAAATTTATGAACAATCAAAAGTAGCTTTGCGCGACTTCCTGTACCGCGGGGATTTTAAACTGACAAAAGCCGGGAATAAGCCACTGCCCGATTCCAGCGTGCAGCGGATCATGCATCCTGAAACCTACCAGATTTATTTTGGTATTTACGACAGCATTGTGGCGAAAGACAGTGAGATTCCCCTGGAGATAGAAGACCAGGAGAAATATGATGAAGATACCATTACGCTGCTCCACAACGGCAACACGATCTTTGCCAGGGAGCAGATCAATGATCATAACCGTCACCTGAAAGCGCGGCTGGACACCGGCCGGAACTACTTTGTTTTGTTTGCAGATAACTACGGCGGGCTTCCGCCCAATACCGGCCGGATTCGTACTACCATTAACGGTAGACCGTACGGATTTGATTTCAGCGACCGCTCCAATGCCTGGGCCACCTTCCTGGTAGCAAATATTTATCGCGCTGCTGCTGATAACAATACAGACACCATTACCAGTAACGTGATCAAAAGAACAGCGGTACCTGTAGCCACTATACCGGTTCGCACCGCCGATATTATCCTGGAACTGAAAGATACACGCATACAGGACGGCGACAGCATTTCCCTGCGGTTAAACGGCCAGTGGGTAGTTACAGGCTTTCCCGTAAAAAAAGCCGTACAGCAAATTGCTATCCGGCTGCAGCCCGGTGAGAACATACTATTGTTTACTGCCGATAACCTGGGTTCCATTCCACCAAACACGGCGGAGTTACGTATACGGTTTGGGAAAGAATCAAAAACGCTGAACCTTAGCACCGATATGAAAAGGAATAATGAGATCCGGCTGGTGCTGGAGTAAAAGGTGAACGGCACAGAAACGCAGCCGTTCACCGGGAGTGGTGGCTACGCCACGCTGCTTCAGATCAGCGATATGAAGCGCGGGCGATGACGGAAATCTACACCATATCAGCATATATTGCGGCCAGCCTGGTGTGTGTACTCCAGAACGGGGGAGGTGTGACGCCTTCGAGGTTGGCGATTAAAATATCCAGGTGTGTATGCCATCCACCGCCCACGCTGCTGCGGATTTTTACGTCGTCGGCCAGTTTGCGGTGCGTAAGCGTTAATAACACGCGGTCATCTTTCTCAGATAACTCCATTGTAACTTCCGATCCGCCTTCCCAGGTGAATGCCAGCAGGCGTGGTGGTTCCACCTTTAATATCTTGCCTGTAAAATGATGACCATCTTTCATGTCGCGGTATTTTTCAGGAATAGTATCAGGAAGCGGACTAAGCTCCTGGTGAAGAAAATGCAGATGAACACTGCCGCCTTCAAATAAGTCCATTTGCCCGCTGGCAAGCCACTTGCCGCGCTTTTCGGATTCAGTAAGATAGGCCCATACTCTTTCAATAGGGCCGGGCAAACTGCGTTCAAAACGAATGGTGCCGGGAGAGAGGATCTGTCCTGTTTTTTCCATGTCCTTTAATTTAGAAGGGTGATAATTATTTTAGTGTGTAGCTACACCTTTTGGAAATTTATCTGCGATGAGGTTCAGGTTAATATTATGTTCCAGGTAGGCTTTCAGGCCATCGAGTACCGTGGTGAATCCGCCGGTGTTGTCGTTGATTGCACGCAGCAGTTCATCACCGGTTTGCGTATCAGCATCTGGGCTTCTACCCAGGGTGTTTCACTGCTTGCCATTGTGTAATATTTTAGGATGAATAAACAGCTATGATTCGGGTTCGTCCAATAGTTGCTCCAGTTTATCAAGCCGGCTGGTCCAGAACCGGCGGTATTGTGCGGCCCACTGTTCCACTTCTTCCAATGCTTTAAAACTGGCGGTGCAATGCCTTTCTCTTCCTTGTTTTACAATGATCACCAGTCCGCATTCCGTGAGGATGCGCATATGTTTTGATATGGCCGGCTGGCTCATGTTGAAGTTATCCGCTACCGTGTTGAGGGTAAGCGTTTGCTGGGCCAGTAAGCCAATAATAGCGCGTCTTGTCGGGTCTGCGATCGCCTGGAACACATCTCTTCTTGCTTTCATTCCGGTATAATTAAAATACTAAACCATTTGGTTTAGTAAAAGTATATATAACCATTCGGTTTAGCAAATATTTTTTTTCATGCGAAGGGTAGGGGCACAAAAAAAAGGTGGCTATAAAGCCACCTTTCATTTTTCAGTTGTGTTTATTTTATTGTTGCAGGAAATGACCTAATGTATTCGTAAGTGCGCTGCGTCCGCCGCTTTCAGGGGCCAACTTTTCAGCTACCTTCGGTGAAGTGCCGTCTTCATCAAAGCCGATACGGCCAGTACCTTCCTGGATAAAGATGCCACTGCCGCCACGACTGTTATCAATATTGATAATGGCTACCCGTACGTTTTTCAGGTCGTTTCCTTCTTTGGTACCGGTAAAAACCAGGGCGAATACAGCAGAGTAAGTACCATTTACGGCTTTCACTTTGCCATATACCGTAAAGTTGTTACCGGAGCCGGAAATAGCGGTGGCAATGCTGGTATCGGCGTAGCTCAGGAAATTTTTACCGGTGAGCTTAATGCTGTAATCTGTTGTACTCTGCTCGGAGAAAGTTACCAATGCATCACTGAAATACGAGCCTGGCCGGTCGCCCGGAACATTACTGCTATCCAGTTTATGCGGTGCGATCTTGTAGGTGCCTTCTACATTCGGTGGATTCACGCCCTCATGAACATTCAGTCCCAATAGTTTTAAAGTGTCAAGATATTTCTGCGGAATGATGTCCGCAATTTTCTTTGTCAGGATTTCTTCATTGCTTGGGCCTTTTGCTTTTTCATCCTTACTGCAGGAAAACAAAACAACGGAAATCAGGAAGCTAAAAGTAAGTATACGTTTCATAATTAAGATGATGGTTCCACCTGCAAAATTACCGGGTGCCTGTTTATATTAAAATACCCGGAAGCAGGTATTTTTTAATTCCGTGGTAAAGAGGCAGGCGGCTTTGCAATAATGCAAAACGCAGCGGAAACGCTGAACTGCCCGAACAGTGTATCACTCACACGAAAGCCGTTTTCTTCCAGCCTGGTTTTTATTGATTCGCATAGTTTCCTGTCTATGCCGCCGGGCGTCTGGTAAAAAACAAACAGCTCACCCTTGCGTTTCAAACATTGACTGATCAGCTGTAATTCTTTTGCCGGTTGCTTCCAGAAGAAGTTAACGTTAAATGCAAATACTTTGTCGAAGGTATGATCCGGGAATTCCATCTTCGCAAAACTGCCGGTTTGAAATGCCGCCTTGCCGGATGAAACAGCTGCCTGGTTTCGCTGCGTGGCCATCCTGATCATGGGGTGCGATTGATCAATACCGGTGATACTTCCAGTTGTTAATTTATCGGCTATCAGTCCGGTGAGCAAACCGGCGCCACAGCCAATTTCCAGCAGTACCGATGTTGGTTTGGGTGCGATGATAGCAGCCGCCCAGGGAAACCGTTCGTTTATTTCCATCGCGTAGATTTTTAAGCAGATGCAGGTACAAATTTAGGGATAAATACGGGCGCCGTTAGCTTTATCTTCCCCGGAAATTCTTGCTGTTGGCGGCTGTGCTAACCCAAAGGTTACTGGTAACCTTTAGCATACTCCGGGTAAAGCGATTACAAAGATGGATAGTTTTGCAGTATCATCATCAGTAAAAAAAAATCATGAAAAAGATACTGGAAATAGTTTCGAGCGCAAGGGGCGCTGCTTCCAACAGCACACAACTGAGCAGCGCCATCATCGAAAAATTAAAGGCACAATACCCCGGCAGCACGGTAACCCAACGGGACCTGGTAAAGAAAAAATATCCGCACCTGGAAGAGTCGCATCTCACGGCTTTTTTTGCTCCTCCGGAAAACGAAAGCGAAGCCTATAAAACGGCTATACAACATTCTGATGAAGCCATCGCGGAGCTGGAAGCTGCGGACATTATTGTGATTGGTGTACCTGTCTATAATTTTCACATCCCGTCTGCGCTGAAAGCATGGATTGATCACGTGGTGCGCGCCGGTAAAACATTCAGTTACGGCAGTGGTCGTCCCGAAGGACTATTAAAAAATAAAAAGGTATACCTGGCCATTGCATCCGGCGGTGTTTATTCTGAAGGACCGATGAAGGCAATGGACTTTGCAGAACCTTATCTGAAATGGATCTTTGGATTTATTGGAGTACACGACGTTACCACCTTCCGTGTGGAAGGGGTGAGTTCGCCGGAGTTGCGCGAAACTGCTCTGCAGAAAGGAATGGAGAGTATAGTTGTCTGAAGATAATTATAAATAAAAATGCGGCCGGCAGTTATTCCATCTGCCGGTCTTTTTTTTGTGAAAAACGGATAGCTGGTAACGGCTATGTACCTGTTTTGGTTTGATTGAAGTAAATTTATTTAAAATTCGCAGTATGCTGTTTAAGCAGGAACACCTGGATGGAATCAGTTCGGGAAAAGTATCGCTGGCTTTTCCGTAAATGGAAGAAACCTGCGGTGAATAAAGGCAGCCTGATCAATACCGGTATAATATCACAATCAGGAATAATGATAAGTATTACAGGAGTCTGTATAACCACAGGCTAATATTTCCTCCCGAGCTTTGTATTGCTAAACTAAAGCGGCTGAAACTTTGGAATACTTCTGATAACAATTACAGGTCTTACTATGAATGCACAGCAAAACCACGAATTAAATCCACACCACAAGCATATCTTATTGATTGCCGCCTTTACTGCAACCGGTAATATGCCACGATTGAAGAATGCCCTGAATGCAGGCCTTGATGCAGGATTGACCATCAGTCAGATCAGGGAAGAATTGGTACAGTTATATGCCTACTGTGGTTTTCCGCGTAGCCTTAATGGCATTACCATGTTTATGTCAGTACTGGAGGAACGGAAATCCGAGGGTATTCAGGCCACGGAAGGACAGTCACCGGTTACAGTCACCGGTACAAATGAAAACAAATATGAGATGGGCAGGAAAATGCTGGAAACCTTAACAGGCAGGCCGGTGAGTGGTCAGCTCACCGGGGCCAATGCTTTTGCGCCCGGTATTGATGCTTTTTTGAAAGAGCACCTGTTTGCCGACATCTTCGGACGGGGCGTACTAACTTATCAGGAGCGGGAATTGGCAACGATCGCGGTACTGGCGAGCCTACCCGGACTGGAAGCGCAGTTACAGGCACATTTAGGCATGGGTATGAATGTAGGGCTTACGGAAGGACAACTGGAACAAGCTTTTGGCTTACTGGAAAGCAACATTGGGAAACAGCAGGCAGATGCTGCCCGTACAGTACTGACTAAGCTCAAAGTCACTCAATAAAAATTAACACTGCACCTATGAAAATCAGCAATCATGTTTACAGAAAGACAGTTCAGGCATCGGTAAGGATACTTGGTTGTTGCGGGATGTTACTTCTTTCTGTCCAATATGCTCAGGCACAAACAGATAAGCGGATGATCCGTCTTGCCAAAATTGAAGTTGATCCGGCACAACTCAAGGATTATAACGCAGCGCTAAAAGAACAGATGAAAACCGCTGTCCGGTTGGAACCTGGCGTATTGACCTATTACGCCGTCGCCGACAAAAAAGCCCCCTGGAGAATAACTATCCTGGAAATCTACGCGGACAGCGCAGCCTATCAAAAACATATTGTAACCCCCCACTTTAAAAAGTACAAGACTACCGTGCAAAACATGGTAAAAAAACTGGAACTGACAGATGTTAACCTCATCGGAAGTGCAAAGCAGCCAGAATTATAATAAGTCTGCTGGGTAAAGGTTTTCTGACCGGCAAGATCGGGCATGCCGGTTGAATTAACCTTATGGGTTCATTCTTTTGAACATTCCCTGTATTTCAGTTGGTGTTGCTTTCGATAGCATCTCGCTATATCCAAAAGTTAATTCATTTTTGCCTTCTTCCAGTTGTTGAAATATTGCCTTAATAAAATCATCTACGGAAGGGTGCTCGCTGTGCAACCCTTTACCACCCAGATCGGTGTTGAGGGCAGGTGGGATCAATTCAATGATCTCTATATTTCTTGATTTCAGCAAATGCCTCAGTGAAATGGTAAAGGAGTGGAAAAAAGATTTTGTGGCGCAATAAACGGGAACTTTTGTAAGCGGCACAAATGCCAATCCGGAAGTTACATTTATGACAGTGTCCAATGATTTGAGTTCGACGAAGAGTGAAGTCAAATGTAACGGAGCCAAAACATTTATCTGAATTTCACTTTTTGCTTTATCATAAAAACTCTTATCTGAAATATCCATCCAGTTTTGAATACCTGCATTGTTTACCAATACGTTCAAGTCACTATGATGTTCAGTAATCCAGTGATAAAGCTCCGTACGCCCGGATTCCTCCGATAAGTCGCAAACCTTTGTGATTACTGCCGGGAATTTGTCAGACACTTCTTTCAGCGCTTCTTTCCTTCTTCCACAAATAATAACCTGGTTATTTTCCTGAATAAATCTTTCAGTCAATCCCAGACCGATGCCGGTAGCTCCACCGGTGATTAAAATTTTGTTGTTTGATAATTTCATTGGTTTGTTTATATTAATATTCCTAAAAGAATTTTATTTTACTTAATAGGTCTTTCACAGATGCAGTAAATGATTTACCTGTATTGAAGGGTAAAGTTCCTGATACTTTCGGTCAAGACTGTTATACGGATTCCTGTTTTTCTAGCCATTATTCCGAAGTATTTTTTAGAAAGTCCCTTACCAATTCTTATCACTTCACCCAATACTATATTTTTGCATCGGGTTGTTATACAGAATCCTGTTTCTCTTACCATTATATCTGTTCAGGCGTACTTCTGCAGGGATTTTTGAATTACTTAATCTAATTTTACTTCAAATAAACGAAATCATGGGTAAACCTCTCAGAATTGAAAGTGTGGCTCAGGTCAATAACGACCGGGGGCAAAAGACCCTGCATCCTTTGGTAAGCGTTCTTGATCAATCGCTGTCGACGCCTGTAAGAGAAGCACGTTATATTACCGATGTATACATGATCTTTTTAAAGGATGAGAAATGCGGGGAGTTAAAATATGGCCGTAATCATTATGATTACGAAGAGGGAACACTTCTTTTTATTGCACCCGGACAGGTATTCGGATTTGAAGAAAGCGAAAACATGATACAGCCATCAGGATGGGCATTAGTCTTTCATCCCGATTTAATCCGTGGCACCCACCTGGGCAAATGCATTAACGAATACAGTTTTTTCTCTTACAGTGCCAATGAAGCACTTCATGTGTCGGATGCAGAGAGGGGAATTGTGTTGGAGTGTTTTAACAAGATACGATATGAATTAGCTCACACTATTGATAAGCACAGCAGGACTTTAATCGTAAGTAACATCGAAATGTTCCTGAATTATTGCGTTCGGTTCTATGACCGGCAGTTTCTCACAAGAGAACATATTCATAAAGATGTATTGACCGGATTTGAGGGATTACTAAACGATTACTTCCAATCGGAAAAGCTGCAAACCCTGGGATTGCCTTCCGTTTCGTATTGTGCAGCACAGCTTAATCTATCTTCCAAATATTTCGGAGATCTGGTAAAGAAAGAAACCGGAAAATCAGCGCTGGAGTACATACAGCTAAAACTGATTGATGCCGCGAAAGAACAGATACTTGATATAAGCAAATCGGTAAGCGAGGTTGCTTATAAGCTTGGCTTTAAGTATCCCTCACATTTTACCCGTTTCTTTAAACAGCATGTCGGGCATTCACCCAATGAATACCGGAATTCATTGAGTTGACTGGTAGACGCAAGATGCCCCAGGACTTTGTTTCCCGAGGCCCGGGCATGTCAAAAGAAATTTAACAAGTAAACAAATATTTTTAAGATAAGATATTAAAAACGACTTTACCTAAAGCTCCCTCTTTGATGATAGTTTTATAAGCTTCCTTATAATCTGACATAGGGTAGGTCTTGCTAATGTGGATATCGATACCTTTTAATGCATCACTTGCTAATCGATTCAAACTTTCTGTATCTGATTTCATTAATAGAATTTTATACTTCTTTCCTGATACAATATTATTTGAAAATGAGTGCACAAAATTCCATAGCGAAGGAATGACGGTAATATAAGTTGATTCCGGCTTCATCAACTTTTTAACTTTCCTGAAAGGTAATTTTGCAGAGAGTTCAATGATAACATCAAACTGCTTTCTTAAATTCGTCACCTCTTCTTTGTTGTAATCAATCACATAATCACTACCCCATTTTTTTAACAGATGATGTCCTTTTGCGCTTGACACAGCCGTAACAATCGCTCCCTGGCTTTTAGCAATCTGTATAGCAAACATACCTACTCCGGCAGATGCGCCATTTATCAAAATTTCCTTCCCTTTGATGCTGTTAACGTTTTTAGTGAGCATTTGTAAAGCTGATTGACCGGCCGTTGGTATTGCAGCAGCGTGCTCAAATGACAGATTCGCTGGCTTCCTGGCAATTTCTTTTTCATTCACCAGGATGTATTCTCCAAGAACACCCTCTTTAAAAGGATTTATTACGCCAAATACGTCGTCTCCTGCTTTAAATTTTTGGATGTCCTGGCCTATACTTTCTATTGTGCCGGAGAAGTCGCAGCCAACAGATTTTGGGAATTTCTTACCTGACACCAGTTTTACTTCACCCATTAAAATCTTCCAGTCAAGAGGATTAATAGAAACTGCCTTTACTTTAATCAAAATTTGCTCCTTATCAGGAATTGGCTTATTTACTTCTACAGCATGTAAATCGTCGACACTACCGTATTTGTCATAGACTATTCTCTTCATAGATTCAGTATTTTTATTAGTAATTTATTATTCAAAAAGATGATCAGATCACCATGGATTATAACGACCTGCTTACAAAGCGCAGGAACATTGATAACATTGAGATGATCGTTTCCCGCTGTAAAATTACCGGAACTGTAATTGAATGCTGTTGACTTGAATCAACAAATCATAGGTGGGCAACTCTTTTTCTAACCCTGCTAAGCGTTTCTTTCCGCATACCAAGGAAGTTTGCAATATAGTGTTGTGGAACACGCAACAATAGGGAGGATCTTTCATTAAGAATTTCCAGGTATAACACTTCAGGAGATGCTGATTTAATGCGGTTGAAATTTTCCATTACAGCTGCATTTTGAGAAAAACTGTTCTGAATAGTGTAGTGCTGAATCCAGGGCGTCTTTGCAGCATTACACATATCATCGCCTGTTATACACAATAACTCGCAATCTTCAAGTGCCTGTAGGTTCATGTCCGTCGGCTTTTGCGTAATCATACTTTCGACCTGGCCAACCCATGTATTTTCCTCATAAAATTGGAAAATTTGCTCATTGCCCTGGGTATCGACGAAATATTCACGCAAGCAACCTTTTAAAATAAACGACCAATACCTGGGAACTTTACCCGCTATATAATGGAACTCACCTTTTTTTAAATGAACCGGTTTAAGGAGATTAAAAAAGCGCTCAAACTCATCTCTGGATATTTGGACATAAGAGCAGATATGAGTATAAAGTATATCACTGTTCATTTTAATCAAGGTTTTTAAAGCACTTCGTGTATCAAATTTGAAATGGGATAATTCGCTTCAAATTTTACTCGAATCTACAATAAGTATTTTCGCGGGGACTTATTACTCGCCTTAGTCAGGAATAATGGTAAATGAAACAGGAATAAGTATAAGTGTTGCCCAGGAAATCACCTCCACCTTTAAATGTTTTGGTTTGATTGAAGTAAATTTATTTAAAATTCGCAGCATGCTGTTTAAGCAGGAACACCTGGAAGGAATCAGTTCGGGAAAAGTATCGCTGGCTTTCCGCAAATGGAAGAAACCTGCGGTGAATAAAGGCAGCCTGATCAATACCAGTATTGGTGTGGTGGCTGTTACCGATATCACGGAATACCGTATCAATCAACTTTCGGAAGCGGATGCGATGGCTGCCGGTTATAAAAATCTGGCGGCGCTGTGTGCAACGCTCAACAAAATACCTGAGGGCATCCTGTATAAAATCCGTGTGCATTATCACTCAGCAGATCCGCGGATCAAACTACGCGAACAAACTTCCCTGACAACAGATGCCATCACCACACTTACTGCGAAACTGGCGCGCCTGGATCAGTATAGTACACAGGGCAGTTGGACCGCCGCCGTACTGGAAGCAATCCGCAAACATCCCTATCTGAAAGCCGCAGCGCTGGCAGAATTGCTTGGAAAGGAAAAAGACTGGCTGAAGGGGAATATCCGGAAACTAAAGAACCTCGGACTCACTATCAGTCAAACGGAAGGCTATACCTTATCACCCCTGGGAGAGGAGTATCTGCAGGCGGCTAAAAAACGATAACCGGTTTTCAATCGTCCGCATATAAATACCGGAAATTTTTAAGGCAATAATTTATGTTATGTAAAAATTACGTACTTATACGTAGGATATGGTAGATAGGAATCATAACTTAACTGAAATAAAAGTGCAGGGATTGTTTGCCTGTAATGCTTAATGGTGGCTTATTTATAAGTAATAGTAAATGTAGTTTACCAGCAATCCGGGTGCGTATTTTCCGCAGGATGATTTTTAAAAGAGAATAATTTCAGGAGATGTAATGAAGATGCTTACTGGTATTGTGTTCTGTGATGTGTTGCCGCAAAATACAGTTGCGCGAAAATTACATCTTAAAAAAATATTTATTTCCGAATTAAAAAATGTTCTTTAACTTAGTTAACAAGAACGTTTTGAAAGACATAGAAGAGACAGGTAATTGAAACCCCAAATTTACTGAACCCCAAACCCCTTCGTCATTCGTGATAAGTAATGCGCTTACATTGATACGTGATCATTTGCAGGCATTCTTTGCACTCAGAGGATTCCCTGCCAATAGTGTGATCGTTGAAAACATTGGTTTGCTGGAAACAACGCATGCCAATAACTTCAATGGTAACGTTATTATCTCCCTTGTAAATGTGGAAGAGGAGAGTACGCTTAAAAACAGCAAGGCATATACCACCTGGCCGGATAACCGCGCCCGGTACCAGCATCCGCCGGTATACCTCAACCTGTACGTACTATTCACTGCCGTGCTTTTTGGAGATGCCACACACGATTACTATGAAGAAGCCCTGCACCGGCTGTCGGCTGTGATCAGTTTTTTCCAGGCACAGAAAACCTTTAAGAATGCCGATGGCTCGCTGGACCTCACCCTGGAATTGTACACACTTACATTTGAACAGATTAACCACCTGTGGGCATCACTCGGCGGACGCCAGGTCCCTTTTGTGATGTATAAGGTACGACTCGTTGCTATCACGGAAAACGCTGTACTCAGAGTAGTACCGCTGATAGAGGAAATCGAAGACACACAACACCCTACTTCTTAAAGTTTTTATGTCTGTTATTTACAAGATATTGTTTGAAGTGCAGTTGCTGCACGAATACTATCTGCAAAACAGTAAAGGGATTTCCTTTTTTGAGCAGACCACCGATCAGCAACGTGCAGATTTCCTGATGGAAAAGCTGCGGCAGGACCAGTACCGGCTACTCCGCGACTGGGACATTCAGCCGCTGCCAGCCACCGCTGTGCTGATGAAAAACTATCACCTCCGGTTACTGCCCACTGCTACAGGTTTCAAAGGAGCCATAGAAGTAAAGAAGGTAATGCAGGGTACCACACTCGCATACACACCCTTTGTGCAGATCCCCCCGGATACGGCCTTCCGGTTTGCAATTGTACCGCGGAATGCAGGCGCACTGGCCTTTACCAGCATGCGGATGCGCCGCGCACTACCGGCGCAGTACTATTTCTCCAACGACAACACCGATAACACAAAAACATTTCCATCGCTTTCCGTTCCGGTGCCCGTAAATGATAACACCCGGCAATACGAACAGGGAGAACTGGCTAAAGTAGGCGCCGATGTATCGGAGTACCTCAACAAACCCGGTACACCCGCCAACGATCCTTCGCAGTGGCGCAAGATCAAAGGCAACGGATTTGTTCATGAAGGCGACCGGTTGTTACTGCCTTTCTCTTTCCAGTATTTTTTTCCGCCCACCGCATCGGTGACCGCCGGAGCTGCTGTGCTGGAAAGCATTTCAGGCAATGCGTCTTTACAACAATCTTTTACGTCCACCAGTATTTTATCACAGGTAAAACTGGATTTCTCCGGGCCGCTGCCGGATAAAACCCTGCCCGGTGACGGCTGGTATAACCTCAAAGTAACCGGCGACAATAACTTCACGGCGCAACACCTGGTGTATGTAAGTCGTAGTGAAATGTACAGGGCAGGCAACATCGGAGTAGTGGACCTCCGCGTAAATACAGCCGGTGGCGATTTTGCCATGCTGGATGCCGATGGTACCCTCAAAACAAAACTGCAACAGAACGGTACAAAAATCCTGCACACGATTTATGAATTGCGCTTCAGAAGCAGGAATTCCTACTGGCGCTATTCACCCCAACACGGGCAAACGCTGGTGTTCAGTAACCACGCCAACACACTGCTCTCCGTAGCAGACGGCAATGGGGCTCGCACCACCAAAGAGCCCTGGCCGTTTTCCTTTAATAACCGGTTGTTCCCCGTTACAGAAAACAATATCACTAACTACGAACAACTGTTACCAAATCCACGTGGACTTTCCATTACCAGTGATGCCGATCAGCGGCTGTACGCGGATGTGGTAGTGCTGCTCTCAAAAATATTTCCGCAAGGGCCTTAAGTTCAGCGTATGATCTATTCAAACAACAATTAAAAACAGTTAAAACCCCAAACATATGGCAGAATATAAAACTCCCGGCGTCTACATCGAGGAGATCGTAAAATTTCCCCCCTCCATAGCCTCTGTTGAAACAGCTATTCCGGCTTTCATCGGCTATACGGAATCTGCTCAGAACAAAGTGCCAGGCGATCTGGTGATGATTCCCACCCGTATCACTTCTATGCTCGACTACAACCGCATCTTCGGCGGCCCGCAGCAGGAAGAAGAAAGCATTACGGTGAACATCGACAGCTCCCAGCCACAGGCAGTGATCAAAGCAGTGATAGATCCGTTAAAAGCATCCAAATACCTGATGGCATACCAGCTGCAGATGTTTTTCAACAACGGCGGTGGTCCATGCTACATCGTTTCTACAGGAGATTACAGCACCGGTGGCGTGATTTCACTTACTACGCTCACCGACGGACTGAATGCCGTGGAAAAGATTGATGAGGTAACGCTTCTCCTTTTCCCCGATGCCATCAACCTCACGGATGCAGCTTCTTATTACACGCTGCATAAGTCAGCACTGGATCAGTGCAGCCTGCTGAAAGACCGTTTTACCGTTTTTGATATATGGATGGACCCCGCTATTGGTCCCGCTGAAAGCATCATCGATCATAACGTTACCCTGTTCAGGGATGCCGGTTTTGGTGAGATAGAAACCAAAAAGTACGGCGCCGTTTATTTTCCACGGGTAAACACCCAGCTGGCTTATGCCTACGACGAAGCAACCGTACAGGTGGTACAAACCGGCGGCGATGGCTCTCTTAACGGTACGCTTGCGGCATTGAAGGGTATTAACAACGCGTTTTACTACCAGGCATTAAATGCTATTACACAGATAAGAATGCTGTTGCCTTCTTCTGCTGCAGTAGTGGGCAAATATGCTGAAACAGATAACAGCCGCGGTGTATGGAAGGCACCTGCCAACATCGGCATTGATTACGCCGTAAGCCCTGAAGTGATTGTCACCAAACGTGAACAGGACGACCTCAACGTGGATGTACGCGATGGTAAATCCGTTAATGTGATCCGGTTCTTCCCCGGCCGTGGTCCGGCTATCATCTGGGGCGCCCGCACACTGGCAGGTAACGACAACGAGTGGCGTTACATCTCCGTTCGCCGCTTCTTCAACATGGTAGAAGAATCTGTGAAGAATGCCACCCAGCAGTTTGTGTTTGAACCAAACGACCTGAATACCTGGGTACGCGTGAAATCTATGATAGAAAACTACCTCACACAGCAATGGAAGGCCGGCGCATTAATGGGCACTACCACCAGGGAAGCCTATTTTGTAAAGGTTGGACTTGGCGAAACCATGACGGAGCTGGATGTATGGGAAGGACGTATGATTGTGGAGATAGGAATGGCAGTGGTACGCCCTGCAGAATTCATCATCCTGCGCTTCAGCCACAAAATGCTGCAGGAATCTTAATCCTTTTACATTCAGACCAAATAAACTGAATACTGTATGAACGCAATGAACCCCACCCAATCATCGGCCAGCAATGGCTGCGGTGACTCCACCAATAAAACGCAGCAATACATCGATAACAACAAACGCGGAATCTGCAGCGCCTTCTCAGATTCGCTGAATGTATTGCGTATGCGCGAAGGCGAGTACAAAGGCTACAAACCGGTGTACAAATACAAACAGTGTTTCTTTATCAAAGCAGAAGAAACCTGGCGCTTTTACCGCTCCATCGACCTGTGTGCTACCTTGCCTGCACAAAAAGATGCGGACCTGATAAAAGATAAACTGAGCAAAGCAAACGACGTGAACAAAGCCGTGGCAGCCGCTCTCGCCATTGTTGCCAAAAACATCCAGGACGCCAAACAGAAGTTTGCCCTGCTTAGTGAAGCAGCCCATAAGCTGAACAACAAAGCAGAAGACAACTGCAACAAAGCACAACGCGCCGCACTGGGTAAACTGAAAGCCGGCAGCAAAGATTTCAAAACCTGCTTTGATAACATCGTAGATGGCTCACAGGAAATGTACGCCTCCGAAGGCGGTTGCGGCGACGGTGAAACCGTTAGCATCAACAAGCTGCACTGCGCCATCGGCGACGTTTCCGGCATACAGTCGTTTACCAGCCTGGAAAATGTGATCGCCCTGCATAAAGATCTCGCAGACGCTATTAAAATTTTCCGGGATGATGTATTGCAGAATATCAAAACCGGAGAGGACGATCAGAAGAAAACCTACGGCGAACTGGGCGATGCCAAGATCCAGAAGGTAACGATCCGCGAAACACTCTGGTCTGCCAGAACCCAGACACAGGGAATCGACGATATCCGCGAATTCCTTTGCACACTGCCCTGCGGCGATTTACCCACTATCAAATCCATCTGCGAACAGGCACAGGGTAATTATTGCAACAGCAACGGCAATGGCGGACACTGTGATGACTGATTCCCATCCGGCAGAAAATAAATATTCCTGATCACAAAAAAATATTCACCATGAATTGCGATAAAGTGTATGAACCCTTTATAGAAAGTGAAGACTCCTGCTGCGCCACTATTCCAGGCAGCAATGAGACGGAGTGCGGCTGTGTGGACGACTGGAAAAAAGAACTGAAAGCAAAAGGCAGCCTGTATCAGCAGAAAGCAGCCGAAGCAGCCAAGAAAAAAGAAGAGCTGGCCCGCGCACTCGACTGGCGCAATAAAGTAAAGCTCTACTTCGATAACGTACAGAAAAGCGCCGAGAAAGCAGATGCCATCACCAGCAAAGTAAAAGTAGTGCTGGACATCCTGGAAAAACTCTGTAAAAGCACCGGCTTCTCTGTAACAGCTATTGAAATCCTCTTCTGCATGACCAAAGAGTTATATACAAAAGTGGATGAAGTAGCGGCCTGCTACAATAATATTTCCAAAGCCATCGACTGCTCAAACGACCAGGTGCTGAAGAAGGGCGGTATCACAGATGCCTGGGTGGATTATGGCAAAAAACTCCAGGACGTGATCACTATCGGCAATGATATCTTCAATAATATCGTAATTGCCCTGAAAGCTGCTACCATCCTGGATGAAACCATCTGCGAGAAGGACTACGGCATTAAGTCAGCGATTGCCGGTATCGGTTGCATCTTTAATCCAACCGGCAACGGCAATAATGGTAATGGCGGTATCAAATCCGGGGAAGATGACATGGAAATATGCTGCACCGATAAACTGGTATGCCCTGTATTCCCGCTCAAAAATGATCATTACTATACGCTTACTGAAAAGCACCTCACCAATGCGGATACCCGGCTGGCGGCCATTAAACCGGAATACGATAAAGTAAGCCAGGAAGCAAACCGCCTGCAGGCATGTACGGATAGTCTTACCAAAGCTATCAAACAGGCCCAGGACGCCAAAGCTTGTAAATAACGGCGCCTGACTATTAAGCATTGTTCAAATTTTTATCATCTTTTTAAATTTAAAGATATGCCCGCAAAAGGAACATACCCGTTACCCAAATTTCATTTCCTGGTAGAATGGGGGAAAGACGTACGCCTGGGATTCACAGAAGTTTCCGGCCTCGACTTTGAAACAGAAGTGATCGAATACCGGGAAGGTAACAGCAAGAAATATAATAAAAGCAAACAGCCGGGGCTGACCAAATACGCCAACATCACGTTGAAACGTGGCATATTTGAAGGCGACTACGACTTCTACAAAGCCTGGCGCGAAACATACTACTTCCAGGAAGGCAACAAAGCCGGTAGCAAATACCGCCGCGATGTAACCATCAAGCTGCTCAATGAAAGTCATGAGCCGGTGATCACCTGGAAAGTACTGAACGCATGGCCTTCCAAAATAACCTCCACTGATCTGAAAGCCGACGCCAATGAAGTAGCCATTGAAACAATGGAACTGGTGCACGAAGGGCTGGAGATCATGAACGTAGATTAACATGGCACAAGCAGTGATAAAGCCCGATAACTTCTGGCAAACGGTAGGCTTCCATTTCTCTGTCACTTTTTTTGGATTACCCAAAAACAGCGGTGGCAAAGATTCCGGATCGGATCTCGATATCCGCTTTCAGAGCGTTACCGGTCTGGAAGCCAGCATCGGTGTTGAACAGGTGAAGGAAGGCGGGGAGAACAGGTTTGAGCACAACATTCCCGTGCGGCGTACTTACTCGCCGCTGGTACTGAAAAGGGGATTGCTCCGGCCGGCTGATTCTTCTTTGTCATCCTGGTGCCGAAGGGCGCTGGAAGACCAGCAGATCAAGCCTTTGCAGCTGGTAAAGGTGGCGCTGCTGGATGAGGACCATAACATCCTCATGTACTGGAACCTCGCCTGGGTATGGCCCCGCAGCTGGAAGCTGGCGGAGTTACACGCAGAACGCAGCGAAGTGCTGATAGAAACACTGGAACTGAACTATAACCGGTTTGAATTTAAAAACAGCTGAGTCATGCCCATAGAAATCCGTGAACTGATCATCAAAGCCGAAGTGGCGCCGGATAACGCCTCCGGCGGATCGGCAGGCAGCAGCACAACAGCCGCCGCCGATGGCAGCCATGCAACAGAAGCCATGATCGCGTTGTGCGTGGAAAAAGTATTACAGGCACTGAAAGAAAAAAATGAACGATGACAGACGCAAAAGTGGAAAAGATCTACATCCTCACGTATTCTGACAGGTTGCAGCAGCAACTGGATAAGAACCACAAATTTACCATCCCGGTAAATGCGGAAACTTATACCCGGTCGCTGAAAGTAGACTATGACATCCGCCGTGAGCCAGGCAGCCAGAAAACAGAAGCACGTTTTATTTCTACCATCCCGGAAGAGCTGAAGCTCGACTTTGTACTGGACGGTACCAACACCATAGAAGGATACGGTTATCCCGGTATGGATGTACAGGCGCAGGTAAAGCTGCTGCTGGATACCGTGTACTACATGGATGGGGAAACACATCGGCCACGTTTTCTGAAAGTGTTCTGGGGCAAGCAGATCGCATTCCCCTGCGTAATGTCCAACCTGGACCTGAACTATGTGTTGTTTAATGCAGACGGAAGCCCGCTCCGGGTAAAGGTCAGCGCTACCTTTCTCAACTACCGCGCAAGGGAAGCCAATGAAAGGGAGCAAAGCAAAGCATCGCCTGACCTTACACACCACCGCGTTTTTAAACAGGGCGACCGGCTGGATCTTTTCAGTTTCAAGATCTACCAGGAACCTAAATACATGTTACAGGTAGCCCGGCAAAATAACCTTACCTCTTTCAAAAGAGTACCGGTTGGTAAAGAGATCTATTTCCCTCCATTCGATAAAAGCGAAGTATCATGAACGAAACAGGAATACCCAATACTTCTGCACATGATGTAGCGAGTTACAACATCCTGTTGAACGGTACCGAGCCGTTGAATCCTGTGTACGAGGTGCTGTCGCTCACGCTTACACAGGTGGTGAATAAAATCCCGGTGGCAAAGATCGTGTTACGCGACGGCGCTGCCGCCGACCAGAATTTCGCTATCAGCAATACCAGCGATCTCCTGCCCGGTACCAAACTCACCATCAAAATCGGACGCGATGGCTCCAACAAAGTATTATTCAAAGGCGTAATCGTTCACCAGGGCATCAAATTCCGCCAGGATGGCAACCCGGTGCTCACGGTGGAATGCCGCGATGAAACTGTGAAAATGGCCATCGGCAGGCATAGCAGGTACTATGAAAAAGTAAAGGACAGCGAAGTGATTGAACAGCTCATCAGGGGCTATAGTGGTTTAAGTGCAGATGTGGAAGCAACAACCGTGCAGCACAAAGAACTGGTACAACACCATAGCACCGACTGGGACTTCCTCCTGCTTCGTGCAGAAGCCAACGGCAAACTGGTGATCGCCGACCAGGGAAAGGTAAAGGTAAAGAAACCGGATACCACAGCATCGGCGGTATTACAGCTTACCTACGGCGCTTCCTTGCTGGAACTGGAAGCAGAAATGGATGCCCGCTATCAATGGAGCTCCGTACATGCCAGCGCCTGGGATTACACCGGTCAGCAGCTATACGAAGCAGAAACCTCTTCCGCTGATTATACGGAGCAGGGCAATGTTTCCGGCAGCACATTAGCCGGTGTAATCGGTTTGCAACACTATGAACTGGCGCACAGCGGCCGCCGTGCAGCAGAAGAGTTGCAGCAGCTCACCAATGCCGCTATGCTCAAAAGCAGGCTGGCAAAGATCCGCGGCAGGGCAAAGTTCCTCGGCTTCTCCGGCGTAGCGCCCGGCGATATGGTTACCCTCCAGGGCATCGGCAACCGGTATAACGGCAACGCTTTTGTAACCGGTGTGCGGCATGAAGTAGCACATGGCAGCTGGGATACACATATCCAGTTCGGACTGGAACCCGACTGGCTCGCTGAAGCCTATAAGGATATTTCAGATATTCCCGCAGCAGGATTGCTGCCCGCTATTCACGGTTTACAGATCGGCAAGGTGGTGCAGCTGCAAAATGATCCCGATGGCGAACACCGCATCCTGGTAAAGATCCCGGTGATAGATAACGCGGCGCGTGGCATCTGGGTGAGGGTAGCCAGCCTGGATGCAGGGAATAACCGCGGCGCTTTTTTCCGCCCGGAAATTGATGATGAAGTGATTGTGGGTTTTATCAACGATGATCCCCGGGATGCCGTTGTGCTGGGAATGCTCAACAGCAGCGCAAAGCCGGCCCCCATCAATGCGCAGGACGCCAATGATGAAAAAGGATTTGTAACAAGAAGCGGCATGCGTATTCACTTCAACGACAATACGAAAACAATCACCATAGATACCCCCGCAGGAAACAGTATTACGATCGATGAAGCTTCTACCAGCATTAAACTGAAAGACCAGAACAGCAACACGGTAACGATGGATACTTCCGGTATCAAGCTGGAAAGCCCTATGAACGTGGAGTTGAAAGCAGGCGTAAACCTGGTGCTGTCGGCCGGTGCGGCCTTGTCGATAGGCGGCGCCAGTATCTCGGCAGCAGCAGATGGCGCAGTAGAGCTGAAAGGAGCGATCGCAAAATTATCTTCACAGGGTATCACTGAAATAACAGGTTCTTTAGTAAAAATAAACTAGCCGGCAAACCCCAAAAAGAACAACGATTGCCGGTCACTTAAATTGTTAATCTCATGCCTCCTGCAGCACGCATCAGCGACTTTCACACCTGCCCCCTGTTTTCAGGACCGGTACCTCATGTAGGCGGTCCGGTGGTAGGCCCAGGCGTACCCACGGTGATGATTGCCGGTATCCCGGCAGCCGTAACCGGTGATATCTGCACCTGCGTAGGTCCGCCGGATGCTATCGTGAAAGGATCTGCCACCGTGATGATAGGAGGGCGGCCCGCCGCAAGAATGGGCGACCTCACGGCACACGGCGGCGTAATTGTGATGGGAGCCCCTACAGTAATTATTGGCGGTTAAAAAATATCAGACATGTTACAAAATGATCCCCGTTCATTCCTCGGCACCGGCTGGAAATTCCCGCCAACATTTGATCTGCAAAGCGGAGCAGTGGAACTGGTGAGTAATGAAGCCGATATCAAAGAAAGCCTGGACATCCTGCTGTCGACCAGTTTGGGAGAAAGAGTGATGCAACCCCGTTACGGATGCGATCTGCAGGACTATATTTTTGAACCGCTCAACGCCGCCATGATCGGCTTCCTGCGCGACCTGGTGGAAAATGCCATCCTCTTCTATGAACCGCGTATCAAAGTGGAAGAAGTAGGCGTGGTAGCGATGGATAGCCCCGACCTGATAGAAGGAAGGTTTACTATCTCTATCGACTATACGATTGCCAGTACTAATTCAAGGTACAATTATGTGTATGATTTCTATTTGCTGGAAGCAGCGCAAAAACCCTGACCGGCGCCTCCGCCACAGGGTCATCAATTAATCAGTTAAATCATGATCGTACATCCTTTTCAATATGAACCAGGCATCAGTCAGCGTAACCGGCTACTACCGGCCCTGGATGCTGCCTCCGCACCGATAGACGGGAGAAAGCTCGCGGACCTGCTCCATTACTTCGTACAAATGGCGCCGCAGATCAATTATTACCAATACAAAGATGCCTACCTGATCAACGACTGGCAGCCTTTCTTCCGGAACAGCCTCCCTTTTCTGCTGGCACAACTGGCTAAAACAAATACCAGCCAGCTGAAAGATAATTTTGAAGGATATGTAAACCAGGTATATGAACGCCCCACAAAAGATACGCTTCAACTCCTGATCAATTTTTTATATGATGATGTAATTGTTCCTATTGCACAGTGGCAGCTGGATTTTCATGGTACAGGACTGCCAATGGAACGTAGTATAGAAGCCATTATACAACAAAAACTCCGTACCCCGCTGTCGCGGTTCATCCAGTTCACCAACGGCGCTGTGAAATGGTTCTGCGTTCGTCCCATCGATCTTTCTCAAATAAAAAATGAAGACATCTGGGGTATTGATCCGCTATTCGCTTATCTCGAATGGAACGAAAGTTTTCATTACGCCGCCACCTCCCGCGAAAAAGCATTGCTGCTGTTGCAGGCTTACCAGTCCATCTTTCAGCCATTCATGGATGCTATTGCCGCTATCGCCGCACTGGCGCCGGATAGCATCGGAGAAAGTTTGCAACCACTGAATGAAGCCTATAAAAAGAATCATACACCACACCTGGGTCTGCTCTTTGCATTCCTGTACCTCTTCACACATGTACAGCAACAACTGAACGGATTCACACAAAAACATCTTGATTTCTTCTTTCAACAGGTATTAAAACTGGTACCCAAACCGCTCACGCCGGATAAGGCGCACGTGGTGTTTGAGGTACAGCAACCCTTTCAGCAATACCTGCTCCCGAAAGGAACTGCCCTCCGCGATGGAAAGGATAAACTGAAAACAGATGTGCTCTTCCGGCTTGATGATGAAATAGTAGTAGACAATGCTGCCATCTCCAGTTTACTTACCCTGTATGTAAACCCGGTAACAGCATTCAAAAGAACATTGACGGACGGAGGCCAGCTTTGTTATAAAAGGAATTTTATCGAAGGATTGTATATCGCCACCAAAGCCAATATGGCGGATGGGGTAGACAAACCCTTCCAGGAAAATATGCCGAAGAACTGGTTTACCGCTGGTTCCCGCTACAGTAAATTTATTGCACCCGGCAAAGTACAACCGGTGCAGCATCCTTATGCCCGCCTCGGATTTATGCTGGCTTCGCCGGTATTACTCCTGCAGGAAGGCACCCGTAAAATCACGGTGGATATTGAGTGCATCCTTTCTGAAAACTGCGACGATAATGTGTTGCTGCAGGACAGCGATTACTTCGATGCACTGAAAATTATCCTCAAAAATAAATACACCTACCTGTCGGACGACCTGATTGCAAAGGCGGAAGAAATGGGCGTGGACGCCGCCACCATCACCGTATTGCGGGATGCGCTTACGGATGTAAGATATGCTTCAGATGGTACACATGCGGTGTTAACGGACAACGGCGTAACGCCTGACCCACCGTTAACGAACATCAACGCATTGCCGGTAGCAGTAAAAGAATTGTTTAAACCCCGCAGCGTGTTGCAGCTGTTTTTCAGCGGTGCGGAAGAGTGGATTGCTCCGCCAAAGCTGGCAGACATCTCCATTATTACACAACCCGGGGGGTATAAATTAACGCTGAAAGTAGAGCTGCCACCGGAAGTACCCGCGGTTACTTTTTATGATAAGAAAGCGCTCAGTGGCAACTATAACACCACCTTGCCCGTGCTGCGTGTGGAAGTGGACCAGCAGGTGAAATTAAGTCTGGATGATATCCTGGTTGAAAAAGTGGGGGGCGATTGCGGCCAGTGTAAACTGGAACGCCAGCCAAAGAACACAGTAACCGCTATTGCGCTGTATCACTTCCTGCGCGACTTCCGCATAAAGAATGTGTCTATCAAAGTAGATGTTTGTGGTGTGAAAAATGTGATTGTGCAAAATGATGAAACGGTGCAGGATGTTAACTCGCCTGTTTATCCCTTTGGTACCCGGCCAGCGCTCATTGATTTTGAAATACTGAAAGGTAAAAAGGAATTTTCCACCACTGCTAAAGGCCCCAGTTTCTACATTGGCTCTACAGAAATTTTCGGCAAGAAATGGGACAAGGTATATGTGAACATGAACTGGAAAGATAAACCAGCCAGTTTTGAAGCGTATTATGCAGGCTACGTCCAGGGCGGGTTGGCAGAAACCGACTTCAAGATTAATAAATATGTTTTGCAGGATGGAAAATGGTTTAAAGAGAATGCATCGGCAGAAGAATTGTTCACCAAAAATGAGGATGTACCCTGTGATCCGCAGAAGATATACGATTACTCCATCGCTTTTGATCAGCCAACGGCAATAGATTTCAAGGATCAGTTCAGTCTTACCAGCGACAAGGTAACCCGGTACAATGCGGATACCCGTAATTACTTCGCTAAGATAACCCTCACCCGGCAGGACTTTATGCATAAAGATTATGCATTTGTACTGGCCCGCCAGATGACCGCCTTTAACCGCCTGCTGGATGATCCGAAAGATCCGAAAAACAGGATCGATACCGCTGCTTACTACAATTCAGTAGGCTCCCCGGTAGTGTTCAACCTGAAAGAACTGAAGCAACTGGTACAGGATACTTATGCAGATGCTTTAAATCTCAATAAATATATTCAGGGGCCGAGTGGTCTCGATGGCAGGATTCCATCTGATAGCATGTCGCCTCCCTGGGCCTGGACGCCCACACCTGCGGAAGCATTAACCATCCGCTATATTTCCAGGGGCCCCAATCCACCGGACTTCCCCTTACGTGGCGGCTTCTTCCAGGGATTTGAAGGGCTCACCGAACTGGCAAAAGATATCAAAGAAAAGCTGGAAGACATCCAGGTATCCGTGGTAGACACCAACACACTGTCTGCCATCATCCCCAATGAACCCTGGACACCGGTGATCAGCCAGATTTCCATTGACTACAGCGCTACCGCTATCCGGGAAGATGTGCAGTTGCTGCACCTGTATCCTTTTGAAAATACTTTTAAGGAAGAAGTACTGGATCTTGAACCCTCGCTGTTACCGGTATTTTGCGACGAAGGTACTTTGTTTGTAGGGCTTGATCGTTTGCAGCCATACGGCAACCTGAATCTCTTATTTCAGCTGGCAGAAGCTACGGCTGATTCTGAATCGGAAAAAGCGGAAGTGGAATGGTTTTACCTGTGCAGCAATGTCTGGAAGCCGCTTCGCAAAGGATTCGAGGTGCTTAATGATGATACCGACGGGTTAACCCGCTCCGGCATTATCAAAATAGCCGTACCCGGCGATATTAATATAGTCAACACCGTTATGCCCGCCGGTACGTACTGGCTGAAAGCCGCTATCCCCGAAAACGTAGCGGCCGTGTGTGAAACCATCGGCGTGCATACACAGGCCGCACTGGCTACTTTCACGGTGCTGCCTGAAAATGACCCGATGCGCCTGGGCGAAGTATTAAAGGCCGGCAGCATCTCCAAACTGGCAGAAGCAGATGCGCATATCAAAACCGTTACACAACTTTATGATGGCTTCAACGGACGGTTGCCGGAAGCGGCAGGACATTTTTATGTGCGCGTCAGCGAACAGCTGCGCCATAAAGGCCGTGCTATCCAGTCGTTTGATTATGAAAGACTGGTACTTGAAGAATTTCCGCAGCTGTATAAAGTGAAATGCGTGAACCATACGCTGGGGCTTGGCGCCAAAGTGTACCAGCAAGACCTGGTAGCTGCCGGCGGATATGTAGTAGTAGCCGTAATCCCCGATTTGCGCCAGCTTGCTGCCGGCAACCTGATGGAACCCAAAGCGCCGTTAAGCCTGCTGGAAAAAATACACACCTTCCTCAAACAACGTTCATCTCCTTTTGTGCGGTTGAAGGTCACCAATCCAAGATATGAAAGAGTGATGGTTGACATCTCCATTCAATTGTATAAAGGGAAAGATGAAAAATATTATACCGAAAAACTGAAAACAGACCTGCAGGAATTTTTCGCCCCCTGGGCGATAGGAAAACTGGATAAACTGTCGTTCGGACAAATCGTGCACCAGGCGGACGTTGTGAGGTTTGTGGAGCAACTGGATTATGTGGACTACGTAGAGTGCCTCACCATGCAGCATGAGCTGGAAACAGCGCCATCGCAGCACATGGAGCCGCATACACCGCGTTCTATCCTCGTAAGTGGCAACATCACCGTAAGCACGCAGAAGAATGCCGTGGTTTGCCCGGATGTGGTAACACGCATACCTGAGCGGGAAACAGACTGTAATATTCCGGAACCCCTGATACCGCCATGTAACAATACACGGCCGGAATCGCCTGAAGAGCCGCAGGGCCCTATCATCAATTAACTACATCGTTATGGCTGAGGACACAAATACCAAGAATGTGATCATTAAAAATGATCCTGCTTTTCCACCGGAACTGGATTTTGAAAAGTTGCGGAGTGAAGGCATCGACTACCTCGGAAAACTTTCCGGTAAAATATGGACTGATCACAACGCACATGATCCGGGCATCACCATCCTGGAAGTGTTGTGCTATTCCCTGCTGGATATGGGCTACCGCACCAGTTTGCCGCTGGAAGACCTGCTCACCATGAATCCCGCGGGAAACGGGAAGGAAGATAATTTCTTCACCCCGGCAAAGATCCTCACCGTTAACCCGCTCACCATTACCGACTACCGCAAACTGCTCACCGATATCGATGGCGTAAGAAACGCCTGGCTGGAAATTGCCACCAATATCCCGCCGGAAGTGCATTGGTTTGGAAACGAAGGATTGGAATGCCGCAGCCGCAATCCACAGCTGGCGGCCACCGGGGAAGATATTTCCCTGCTGGAGCTGAATGGGCTCTATAATATTTTTATTGAACCCGAAACGCTGCCGGACGACAGCCAGGAAAGAGCAAAAGCGCTGGCTGACTTGAAAGAGCGTATCCGAAAAGCATTGATGGCACACCGTAATTTGTGTGAGGATTTTTATAAGATCACCATCCTGTGCCATGAAGAGATTGGCGTATGCACAGAAATTCAGCTGGAGGAAGATGCCGATGTGACCACGGTTCTAAATGAATTGGTGCTTCAGTTATATCATCTCTTTTCTCCCCGCGTTACCTTTTATACCCTGCAACAGATGCTGGAAGAAAAAAAGGTGACGATGGAAGAAATTTTTGCCGGCAGGGCCTATGCCGCCGGAAGTCATGGTTTCATTGACACTGCCGAGCTGGAGGCGATCAAGCCGCTCCGGGAGATCCGCGTATCGGATGTATATCATGTAATGTTTGATGTGCCGGGCGTATCCACTGTTTCCGGTCTTAGTATAGCCGGCTACGTTACAGGCGACAACACGCCCGTAGCCAGCACGAACGGCACCGCCTGGGTCCTGCCTTTGCTGGATGGCCACCTGCCGCTGCTGTCGCTGGTATACAGCCGGTTTGTGTTTAAACGCGGCAGCGCCACGTTTACTTTTGATGGTACCAACTTGCAACAGTACTTAAATGCTTCGCTGTTGAATGGCACGAAAGTATGGTACAACCAGTCGTCCGCATACCTTGATCATGGAGTACCTGCTGGTTTTTACCGGGAGGACCTCGGGAATTACTATTCCCTGCAACGCGATTTTCCACGGGTATATGGTATCGGCAACGGGGAACTGGGCAACGATGCTTCGCCTCAGCGTAAAGTGCAGGCGTGGCAGCTGAAAGGCTTCCTGTTGTTCTTTGACCAGCTCCTGTCTAACTACCTGGCGCAATTGCAGCACCTGCGCGACCTGTTCTCCATGTCGCCGGATGCGCCCGCGCAAACGTATTTCAGCGGCGCCGTTACCGACGTGCCGGACCTCGATAAACTATTGCGTTTCCAGCAGGGCGGATTCTATGCCGATCTGGGCTGGAAACAGAATGATACCCTCATGCTGCCGGTTGGAAAAGAGTTGCTCAACGAACTGCATACAGGCGTTACCGTTAAGAAAGATGTAGTCCAGCGCTGGCGTAATAAATACTACAGCTTCGATTATCTTTCTGCACGGAATACTGCAGTGGAACAGCTTTTGCTGGATATGAGTCACCAGGGCAATACTACTAACATTACTACGTATCTCTATGGCGATGGCTGCTGGTGCTTTGTGATAGCCACTCCCGGCAGGGAATATGTATTGCTTGGATGCCGCTATTATCCTTCTCAGCAAAAAGCAAAAGAGGCAGCGCAATCGGCCATATTCCTCGCCGCATACCCGGAAAACCTCCGGTCGTTCGGATTTAAAAATACCGCCAACAAGGAGCAGTATGCATTTGATGTGGTATTCAGCCTGGCAGACTACCAGGGCTACCTGCAAAAGATCGTGGAAGATAAAGCCCTGTATCAGCAGCGCCGCGAAACCATGCTCAATCACCTGCTCAGCCGCTTTGCAGAAACGTTCACCGATTATGCGTTGGTGTTATATGGTATCAGCGACCGGCAACAGGCTGCGGAAAAGGGTTTGCGCGCCAAAGCGAAGTTCCTTTCTTCCTATGATAAATTAAGCAGGAACCGCGGTAAAGCCTACGACTACCGCGTAAACAAATGGAATACTTCCAATACTTCCGGTTACGAGCAACGGGTGAATGCGTTGGCGGGCATAGAAAGAAGTGACCGTCATTATTTGTGCCCGTTTATTGTTGGACCTTATGAAACTTTTTTTTATGCAGAAATAAAAGATGCCGATAACCAGGTGCTGTTCAGAACAAGTAACTATGTTACAAAGGAAGATGCTTCTGCCGCACTGATCTATCTTGCGCAACAATTAAAACACCCGGAACAGCTTATCCGCACAGATGATCCTGTGCAGGGGAAGTTCGGTTTACAGGTGCCGTTGTCGGCAGGCAAGGCATTCCTGGCATCTCCCGCAGCTTCACCCGAAGAACGTGAGAGCCGGTTGCTGCAGTTACAGGAACATTTTACACAGCAGCCGCTGAATGGTACCGCGGAAATCAGCCGCTATGATCATTTTATTGAAGTGACTGATCCTGCCGGGAAACCGCTGCTGCATTCCAATGAGGCGTTCCCCGATCAGCAGGCGGCTATAGCGGCTACGGACGACTTGCTCGCCAATGTGAAGGAAGACGACTGGAACATCCCGCCAACGCTGGATTTGCCGGCATTGCAGTTGTTACCCGTAAACGCCACACATACTACCTATATCAATCTTGCTGCTTTCCAGGCAGATAATATTCAGCAGAAAGGCGGAAAATTACAGGTGCAGATCAGCATTGAAGAAGATGCGTTCATTATGTTTACTTCTGCATCGGCCGTGAAAAATGAGCAGCAGGCTACGGAAGAATTTCACCTGCTCCTGCAACTGGCGGCTACACCTGCGGGTTATCTGGTGCGCCAAACCACCGATGGCAGGTATGAAGTGGTATTGGTAGAACGCAGCCATGTAAAAGCGACGCATCCTGCCTTATTCGATGAAGAGTTACAGGCCGATAACACCGTACTGCATATACAACAGATTGTACAGGCGCAGTTATACCAGGTGTCTTACTCCCGGCAGCCCGCAGCGTGGAAATACAAAGTACAGCTGCAGGGTATGGAAGGAAAGCCTTACCTGTTTAACAGCGAAGAAGAATATTCCACAGAAGAGCTGGCAAAAACAGAAATGGACACCTTTATGGCGTCGCTGGATCACCTGGAACTCAAAGCAGAAAAGGGCGCCAAACCTGTTTTGCTGCATGCCGGCTTAAATAAAAAGATCATCATGCCCGCAGCAGCTGCAGCCGGTAAACTGCAGAGTGCTTTATCACTCGCGCAGTTGAGAAGCGGCGCCGCGCCGGCAGACATCGATTCCTATATTCATAGCACCGCTGTTAACGCAGAAGGCGCCTTTGTATACCGCGTGATCAATAAAACCGGTTGCTTTGCCCGGTTCCCCAAAACCTTTGCAGACAAAGCGCCGGCCACCGATCGCCTGGCAGCCTTGCGCAGCCGCAACCAGCAGGGTATCGATTACCTGGAAATATGTATGGGGGGAGAAGAGGTGGTTACCTGCGTGAAAGATCCGCAAACACAGGCCGTTAGCTACTATTATATGATCCGGGGCATTGAAAAAATCTATCATTCACCCATCTATCCAAAAACAGAAACCGAATATTTCCGCAGTTATAAATCTTATAAATCTTCAGCAGAAGCACTGGCTGCATTTCGTCAGCAATACCTGCAACTGGTACATCTGGCCGGTAACCCCGCTGCCTATGGCAGCAGCATTATCCTGGCAGGGGATCCGGTAACGGATACCATCCCGCTGGCTATTGTACCCGCCGACACTATTACCCAATTCGGCGGAAAAGCCCAGCTGCTGGACATTGTGCCGCATATCATGCGGAGCTTCCCTTATCATTGGCTGAATAATGTACAGCGACTACGGGTAAGCCTGTACGATATTACCAAAAGGGAAAAGATCTGGAAGCTCTGCAACGGCTTTGTGGATATGGCCGCAGCCAGTGAAGCGCTGAAACTATTCCTGGCATTGGCCCGGTACGCCGGTAACAGCGGCGTACGGCTTAATGAAACGAGTTGCCGCTACCAGGTAGTAATGAATGAAGTGCTCTTGGAAAGTACCCAGCATTATAATTCTCTGGAAGATGCATGGGGCGCCGCCACGAAAAACGCTAACGGCGATTACGTGTACACCGGGCTGGAACTGTTGCTCGACGCCACCCGCCGGGGCAACAGCGCCTATTACGGATATGTAAAAGAGGATGGCTGTTACAGTTTTAAAGCAGTGAAGAAAGGCTACCGGCTGGCAGTACACCCCTATGAATACAACACGGAGGAAATCAGGGCCAAATACCTGCAGCAACTCCAAATGATCGGGTTGAAACTCGGTAAAAGCTGCCAGGTATCGCTGCAGGTAAAACCTTATTATGCGGGTAACTATTTCCAGCTGCAGTTAATCGCCAATGGTGAAGTGATATTGGTATCAGGACAGCAATACACGTCGGGTACCAATGCCGAAAGGGCGCAGGACGACTGGCTGTTTGAAGTACTATCGTTGTTGTGGAAAGACAGCAACTACTCCCTGAACACCACCACCAACCGGTTTGAACTGCTGAATGGCAACGTGGTGAGCGGCTATTTCAAACCATCTGATGACGATGCTGTGTTATCAGTAGATGACTTGAAAGAATGGAAAACAAAATTGCAGCAAAGCGCGCTTTATTACCCGGTGCGCCGTGTAAAAACAGCCTTTGGCTATACTTACTCTTTCCGTTTATACCACGATGATTTCATTCCGGAAGAGCCCTTGCCGGATGAAAACAGCGGATGCGCCTGTGATGCGCCGCCACCGGTACGTAAACCAGGCGCCATCATCTGGGAAAGTGCAGAACAATATGAATGCCTGAATGCCGCCATCAAGGGCTTTTACCGGTTCTGCGCAGCATTGGCCATCCCCGATAATTACAAGCCCACTCTTGGCGGAGGTTGCGGCCCGTTTGGCATTGAACTGGTAGACGGCACTTACGTGCTCGCCGCCAATCCGCAGTGTTATCCCACCTTGCCTGCAATGGAAGATGCCATTGAGCGCACCTCCGCCGCCATTAATGATGAAGGCATGCATGTAGTGGAACACATCCTGCTCCGGCCACGTGTAGCGGACGATTGCCAGTGTTTACTGCCGGTGAAACCTGAACCGCTTTGCAGGCTGCCGTGGGAAGAAGAAGTGGTTGGCTATGATGTAGATCCGGAAGATGCGGTGTTTAAAACAACGGTGGTACCGTTTACGGATCCTTATTCCTTTGTGGCCACCATTGTGTTGCCCGGCTGGCCCGTGCGTTTCCGCAATACCAGCACCCGCGCCATGATGGAAAACCTGCTCCGCAAAGAAGCGCCTGCGCATGTGCTACTGAATATACTCTGGCTCCGGCCACGCAGCTTCTGCGAATTTGAAACCCTCTACCGCCGCTGGTTGCAGCACCTCGCCTGTAAACCTGTTTGCGGCGATGACGCACATATTCAATGCTGCCTGATCTGTTACCTCTTCGGACAAACCGATATCATGGATGCAGTACCTGATACGGCTACTGATCCGGATTGCGAACAGATTAGGCCATCGTGCTTCGACGATAACCGGAAGAACAGACTACCGGAAGCAGATTTCGGGGATTGGATCAATCGACTGTTCCGCAAAAACTGCGACATGCAGGAGATCGATTGTCTCTCGAATGAAAGCACGCCGCCACCTGGAAGGATCCTGGCGGATAAACGGAACATCGCGCCTGCAGCAACACCGCCACAACTGGTGGAAGCTGTTCCCACGCACAGAAGCAACTCCCCGGAAGATGTGTTGCTGCGCGACCGGAAGGGCCGTCAGCGTATTTCAAAGTACAAACAACAAATCCTGCCGGTAGATGCTGATAATATTGTAGACACAGAAGCGTACGACCGTACCGGTAAATTTATGGAAGCGGGCCCGCTGGATATGCATAAATACAGCACGCTGGCCGACTTCTTACTAAAAAAGATGCCGGCCGGGAAAAAAGCAGCCGCGAGTGAACAGGCGCTCCTGCTGCGCAATGCCACCTGGCTTTGCCTGGATCAGCTCCTGCTGCGGGTGCCGGTAAGCATTGCCGCACACGAAAAGAAACAGCTGCAGCAAACATTGCGCAAAATGAAAGACAAAGGAATCAACCTCGCGGCATTGGCAAAAGACTGGAAACCGGAAGACCTGATCTCTGACGAAAATGAAGACCTCGTAGCACAATGCCTGCGATGGATGAAATAAATAACCATGTTGCATAAGATCCGTAAACAAACACTCCTGCTGACAGTGCATAACAAAGACACTGTTTTTACCTGGCAACACCAGGTAACAGCGCTGTATTGGAATAAGATCATCCCTGCACTGGAGAGGCTGTTCGACAGTCATAGCAGCGACGACACGGTTATTTATATAGACCGCCTCGAGATTGACCTCGGAAAAATCAAGGCAGCCGATCTTAATAATGATCATTATGTAGCGTTGCTGCTGGAAAAAATGACCGCTGCATTAGCCACGCTTCACGTAAAAGAAATGCCGCGTAAATCCCTGCCGGAGCACACCTTCGATCAGTGGTGCTACTACATGGAACATGGCACACTTCCCTGGAATGCCGCACGGCCCGGTGATGTATGGTACCAGCAGGTATTACAGATATTGGCTACCAGTCACGAGGCGATTACCACACTCCGCAAACAGCTGTTGAATAACCCGGATTATCTCCGCCGCATCCTGATGCAGCATTCGCCGGAATTTATTACGCAGCTGCTTGCCATCATCACCGCCAAAAAACAGGACAGCTGGGCATCAGCGATTCATCAGCTCTATGACGCCTACCGCCTGTTGCAACTCACGCACAAAGGCGGCATGAACCGCCGCGCTTTTGAACAGGCATGCTGGTATGCGTTGTTAGTACAGGCAGCAAAGGATCCCACCGTAAGCGAATCTGCGCAAATGAATGAACTGTTGATCGGACAGCCGGTATTTGTTACGCAGATCCCGGAACTGATAACGGTATGCCGCAACAACAGCTGGGATAAATTATTAGCTGCCGCTACTTTTTTCAACACACAACATACCGCAGCGCTGCCAAACAAACAGGCGGATAGGCCATTAACCAATGAGGCTTCCGCTGACCCGGAAACAGGTACATCTGAAGAAGAAATATCAGAACCAGCTACCGGCGCCCATACTTATTACGTGGTAAATGCCGGGATCATTTTGCTGCATCATTGGTTGCTGCCCATGTTCCGCCAGCTGGAATGGACCGATGGTAAGCGGTTCCTCAATGCCGCGTGTAAGCAGCAAGCCATTATGTTGCTGCACTACATGGCAACAGGCCAGACGGAGGCGGACGAATTTGAAGTGGTGTTGCCGAAACTGTTATGTGGCTGGCCGCTGAAAAGGCCGCTGGATACGAAGCTGGCGCCAACAGAAGACGCGATGGAAGAAGCTGACGGACTGATAGAAAATGCTATCAGCCACTGGAAGGCATTAAAAAATATTTCTGCAGATGGATTACGGGAAGGGTTCCTGCAACGGCCGGGAAGATTGATCACAGGTACTGATAAGCATCAGCTGCAAATGGAGTCGGATACCATCGACATCCTGCTGGACCGTTTGCCCTGGAACATCAGTATCATCAAATTAAAGTGGATGAAAATACCGCTGCATGTGCAATGGCGGTAAGGAGCATTTTTATTTGCAAATGAATTAAAAATATCCAGGTGAGCATAAAAACATTACAACCCGCAAATATCCAAAGAGAGGGCGCACCGCACGCCTCCGGCCTTAAACAGCCGGCAGCAACCCCTTTCTGGGGGAAGCCCGCGGCGCAATCTTTTTTCCAGCCCGCCATCCAACGTAAATGTGCTCATTGCGAAGAAGAGGAAAAGAAAAACAACGTGCAGCGGAAGGAAGCCTCTCCGGCCGCCATCTCCCCAACAGCAGTAGAAAGTAATATCAACAGTACCAAAGGCCAGGGAGAAGGATTGAAAGGAGATACCCTGCAGGAAATGAACGGCGCGTTCGGCGCAGATTTCAGTAAGGTGAAGATCCATACCGGCAACAATGCAGCAGGGCTTAACCGCCAGCTGAATGCACAGGCATTTACCACCGGCAACGATATTTATTTTAACGAAGGAAAATATGCTCCCGGCAGCAGCTCTGGTAAACACCTGCTGGCGCATGAGCTGACACATACTTTACAACAGGGACAGGGAACAACGGGTATAGCGCGGCAGGTAGCTCCGGTGAAAGAACACGGGGACCTGTCGCAGGTGCCTGCAACACTGGCTTGCCCCGTGGATACCAGTACTCCGAGGGTGGAAGACAGCTACCCCTTCACCGTATCTTCTTCCGGCTTATCGCCTGCGAACCAGCGGCTGATCAGCGGATTTGCTGCTAACTGGCATCGCCTTGGTGCGAGTGCTACAGTAAGGATAGATGGCTTCGCCAGTGTGGATGGCTCCGATCCGTTCAACTGGGAGCTGTCGTGCCACCGCGCGCAGGCAGTAAGAGATGAGATGATCACCCCATCTGATGGCAGCCCGGGCATCGGCGCCGGGTTTATTTCTATTTTTGCACATGGCGAAACCAATCACTTCTCCCGTACCGATCCGGTGGCCAACAGGGTAGCCGTTATCAGTTCGGTAGTGCCTGTACCACCGCCGCCACCACCGGGTCCAACGCCTCCCGTTACTCCTGAAAGAAAATGCGGCCCTAATGTTACTTCAGAAATAGCGCGGGTATGGGCGCAGGTACAAAGTAATTTCAACAGCTGGGGATTCACAGATAAATTGAATGCCTGCCGTTATCTCATACAACCCGTGATTGTGGGCAGCGGCGGACCAGAACTCAATAAAGACGCATTTGATACATTCGGCTTATTCCTGAATACTGCCGGATGGACACAGCAAGGCCCTTATCATCCGCCATGCGGCGTACCCGGATCAACCGGTGATCCATGCTGGTCGCGGGATCCATTGCATGAAGCAGATGATGTATGCTCCAATACGGTGCAAACAGGAAGTGGCTGCTGGAAATCAGGCACCGTGAATTATGGTACCTATGGCATTATGATGCGCCTGTGCAATGGCTTTATTTCCCCGATCGGATTTTTGCCGCCGCCATTCGGCATGTTGAGCGGCGCCTTCTCCTATGCTTCTATGGTGGCGCTGATCACCGCCTATAAGCTGTACGACCACGAAAATCCGATGGATCCTATTGCCTGGGCAAGCGCCACATATAATGGCGGACCATCGGGCGTTCCTTCCGGTGGCAACAAACCGAATTGCCCGGCTACCTGTAACGTACCATTTACAACCCCTTCATTTGACTACGTATGGGAACCTGTAAGACAACGGTCATCACTAAACGCCGCGCCTTACGGATACCCCTGTACCACACCGTAATGAAGACGACTTAAATAGTATTGCATGAAAAAATCTCCGAAAACGACTAAAAACAAATCTGCAGAAAATGATAAACCTTTTTTCAGTAAAGCTGAAAACGGGGAATCTTTTTTCAGCAAACCCGGAGACAATACACTGCAACTACAACCGGCTGATACAAAAGCCAAAGATGCCGCACCCACCGCTGCTGTGGCAGATGCATGTAAAGCCAGCAGTACACCCGAATCCAGGTGGGCCAACGATAACCCCGGAAAGGTATTTGGTGTGGAAGACAGATCCTCAGGTAAATCAGAAAGTAATGAACTTATTTTCTGGAACTATTGTGTGGGAGAAGCAGCCATGCGCGCCGCCCATCGTGAACGGCTAAACGAAGTGGCTGACCGTTGGGTAGAATTATTAAAGAAAGATAGTAATCTGAAAGTAAAACTGCAGGGAGCTGCCAGTACCTCCGGCAATGCAGACAGTAACAAAGCCCTGGCTGCACAACGAGCGGGCATTATCAGAGACTTCCTCGTTGCAAAGAAAATTCCTGACAGCAGGATTGTAATAGATACAACATCAAGCCCCCGGAGTATGGCGCCGGAAACATCGCCGGAAAACCAGGCCCGCAACAGGAGAGTGGAACTGTTCCTGTTCCGGTCTACCCCCGTGGTAAATAAACTGCCACCCTGGGTGGATGTGCAGGTACAAAACCTGATCATTGGTCAGCAGGGAGTGCCCACGCCTAAACCTACTTTTAACGAAACAGATAATTTTTTTGCGCGGAATCATTTCTCCATGAAGGCATCGGCAGACATCACCCTTACCTCGCTGGGCGGTACCGGTGTTGGCTTTTCGCAGGTACTTACAAGAGATACGCTGATGGCGCAATACAGCGATAATACAGGTCGTACGCTGGTGCTGGATTATGGCAACTGTAACCTGCTGCCCTGCAAAGACCTGGAGAATGCTACCAGTCATTTTGCGCTCGATGGCCTCAGCATGTTTAACTCCGGGCCTGGCACTACTCAAGGCAAAGTAGCCATCAGGGACCGCCCCGGAGCCGTGTTCCCGTTGCATTATCCGGATTCCAAAACAGGACCGTTTCATCTCACCCATTATTTCTGGATGATGGATTTTACCGTGATACTTGGGGTTAGGGAGATGGGGGCTTTCATTCCATTGAACCACGCCTTCTGGAGTGTGGCCGCATCGGAAGATGTGAATATTAAAAAGAAATCAGTAAGCGGTATGGCGCCTATTTCCGTGGTAAGCGACTGGCAGCCCGGTATGGCGCCGGGAATGAACCTGGAAGCCATTTACGCCGGTCCCACCTGCAGATATGTGAGACGATCAGAACAGGTTACCGGCAAGGAAAACGTATGCAGACCTACCGAAACGTTTGAATAAAAGCTTTTAAAAAGTGGCAGCAGTAAATACACAAATACAACCACCCGGACTAAAATCTTCTGCACCGCAGCAGCGGGAGGGGCCATTCTTCGGTCCTGCCCCTGCGAAAGATCCTTTCTTTCAGCGGAAGCAGCCGCATGGAGAAGAAGACGGTACCCTGCAACGGGAAGCCACAGGCAGCAGCACGCCGGATGTAACACCGGCAGTTGAACAACAGCTGTCGCAAAGCAAAGGTGGCGGAGCGCCGCTGCCATCGCGGCGTAATGAAGAAATGAGCCGCGCTTTTGGCACAGATCTCAGCGGCGTCCGTATCCATGAAGATGCCGGTGCTGCGGATATGAGCAGGCAACTGCAGGCAAAAGCATTTACACACGGAAAGGATATTTATTTCGGGGCAAATCAACACAACGACAGTACAGAAGGTAAGCACCTGCTGGCGCATGAGTTGACGCATGTGGTGCAGCAAAAGCCGGCACAGATGATTTCGCGGGCGCCTTTGCTCTATGATTATACTACTGTACGGAGGAAAAATAAAAAGCAGTTGTTGGGAGATGGTACAGCGGCCAACACCGGTATAACGCTCAGTGAATTTACCAGCTACATCCGGATACAGGCGGATTGGTTTGCACATCCTACGCTGGGGAAAGCCGACAGGGATGCACTATGGGCGCTCATCGCTAAAAATGAGAGTGGAGATCATATTCAGTCGGGCGCCGGAGATCTGAAAATGAAGGACCTGATACCGCTTCCACCGGCAGATTGGGCAGCGCTGGCTACCTTTGGGCATGGTTGTCACCGGGACGAAACGGTTATCATACTGAATAGCGGGATTCCATTGGCCCGCCGCATCGCATTAGGCAATATGATGCAAAAGATGGAAGCGCTGATTGGTGGTAAAGTGATTAAAAGAACAGTATCTGAAAATCAGCTGATTGATGTGGAGGCCAACCCTGTTTTATGGGCCAGGATTACTACCTACTGGAACTTCTTTCATCCGCACCTGCAAAGGGTGTATGAAGTGAAGCCAGGAGAAAGGGGGGCGGAGTTTCAGAAAATAATAAATATGTTCACCGCGCAATCGCCGGTTGATTTCTTTGCATTACTGGGCCGTATACGCAACCTGCATCGCTTTAGCATAGCTGCGCTCAATAAGCTGAAGAGTAACTTTACGGATTTCTCACATACGCTTCCGTTGCACCTGATCATTCAAACAGCAAATGATGCCGGCGCTTTCCAGGATGCTGCTCCTAAATTTGAAGACGTTATTAATACTTCCCCCAACCTGGTGCTGATGCTGGAAGGCCGGGATTCGCTGTTGCAGATCCAGACGGAAATACCCATTATTGCCCAGCGGTTTGGTAAGAAAGATGCCAAAGGTAATTTTAGTATAGCACAGGTGATCATTGCAGGGCATGGATCTCCGGAGAGCGTGCAGCTGGCAGGAACCAGCGCTCCGGGCATCGTAAAGGGACGTGTGGAGTATACAACAGAAAGTCTTGATATCAGTAATGCGGCAGCAAAAGCCAAAACACAGGCGCTGTTGGATGTACTGATCCAGAACCTTGATCCGGCCACCGCGAAAATTGTATATGCAGGTTGTCTGGTGGGTGCCCACCCGGTGCCTGTTGGCACTGCCGCCGCCAATGTACAACCTCATATCGCTGCTCATCCGAACCTGGGTGAGTTCACACAACAACGTGGTGTGGCGAAAGGCAAACCAGTACAGGTAGAAGCTGCCCGTGCATCGGTCGCGCTTTCTGAAACGAGTTTAATGGACCCGGTTACCAAAGACCTGCATATCACTTATCCATTTGACCCGCAGGCGTTTGGTACTGCAGCGGCATATCTGGCAGCAGGTCATGAACCGGAAGGTACCATGCGGGCCGCCGTGGAAGTAGCCGCCACCAACCCGATAGTCGCCTCTAATTTGCTCCATTCCCGTTTAGGCTTTGGCGTTATATCAGATCCCTGGTGGGATCAGTGCGTGATTGCGATGGTAAAAGTGGCATTGGATGGCGTACCGCTGGGCAGCCCGGTAAGTCTTGCCCGCTTACTGGAGCTGGCTGAAGTAGCCCACTTGCCTTTCCTTAGTGGCTTTGGAACAGACTTTGGCGTTTCGGCAGCCAGTTTCGTAAAAGACGTAAACCCATTGGGCTCCGCACCCGTTATTTATCGTGAGTCGCTCAATGTACCCATGATGCTGGCACCGGCAACAAATGATCTGCGGCTTGGCAGGTTTGCTATGGAGCAGGCATGGTTTAGCCTGGTTGCCGGAAGAGAAGCGTCTTTCATCACATTTTTGAATGGCACGCCTCCTGATTTTGTGCGGCAAATGGAAGTGCATCTCGACAGGGCCGTTATTGGTAAATATGATGCGACCCTGTTTGCGCCCGCTGCACCTCATACCGCCGGCCGGATCAAGCTGGCACTTGCCTGGCTCGACCAGGATTCAACGAATGCGTTGGTGACAGCATTCTTTAATACTGAAATTACAGACACGCCCACCGGTCCGGTGCTGTCTGCTGCTGTTATTGCACAACTGGCAGGAAGAGGCTCCGATGAAATACTGGAGGCTCTGGGCCGGTTAGCGCCTGCGCCTATGGGCCGCAAGCAGGCAAATGCACAGATACCGGGAAGAAAAAGAAATACCTTACTGATAGAGCCAAAGGCATACGTCGCCACGGTGACTTCGGTAATAAAACTCCCTGTATTCAGAGGCCCCGGTCCAAAACATACCGGCATTGGCTGGGTAAACCCGGGAGATTCCTTACAGGTAGCCGGCTTCACCGATGCATGGGCCGCATTTGATTTTAAAGGCAAACTGGGATATGTAGATAAAACACAGATTACCCCTCCGTAACGAATCAATTTATACAAACACCCCGTGAATAAATGTTGTTATAGGAAGTAGTGCAGCAGTTGCACATCTCCCAAAAACAAAATGATAAAAAGAAAGATGAAGAACTGGAAAACATTAGCAGGTAACGGCGGCAACAAACTGGTGCTCAAAAACAACTATATCATAGCTGCCTCATTGCACCAGGTAACCGTATGGAAAGAAGATAAGCCTTTGCTGCAACATCATACGGATACGCAGCAGCCGGGCTTTCCAACGCTCATCGGCGATCAGCTGTATTGGGGCACAGGCGTTCTCGACCTGGCTGCCAATGTGCGGCACGAAATACCTGGTATGCAGGAAGCTATCAGAACGGCAGGTGGACAATACCGGGCATCTCACGGTAACGAATACACGCCGAGTGTTTTTGCATGGGCGCCGGATGGTAGCGCCGTGGCGGTATCAGTGCAATGGACCGGTAACCCCGGCCCGCCACCCGCAAAGGTGCTGCTGCTGGACAAAGAAGGCCGCCTGCTGCAAACTCTTTGGGAAGAAAGCAACCTGCCGGTGGCAGCGTTGTATATCAGCGATAAATGGATCCTGGCAGGCACACCGCAGTTCCGCGTGTTCGACAAAGAAACATTTACAGCTACCATCATCCCGGAGCAGCTGCCCGCGGTGAGAATTGAAATGACGGCAGATGAAAAACAACTGCTCCTGTTACAGCATGATCACATCGGTTTGTGGGATACTAGCACCGGAAAGGAAATGAACCGCTGGAAAGGGAACTGGAATGACGCCACCATCACACCGGATGGAAAGTACATAGTAGCCGTTGACTTTGAAGGTAAACCGTTTCTTATCAGCACCACTGCACCACTTGAACAGCAGCAGATAGATGCCCCCGGCGCTATCTTCTCCGTGGCGGCAGACAACGAACGGCTGCTGGCCTTTTTTATGCATGGCGCCGTTGTGAGAATTACTACATTATTATAAATGAAAAGATGATATGTCAACCCCGACAACACTCGTAGTGCAATGGAACCAACTGGCAGTGGAAGCGATCCGCTGCTCGGCAGTTCCGCCGCCGCTAGCCGCACGCGCACTGGCTATGGTGCATACCGCCATGTACGATGCGTGGACAGCCTACAACCCCTGTGCCATCAGTACCAATACCGGCGCCTATATCAAACGCCCCAAAGAAGAACACAAAGCAGCTTATAAACGCAAAGCCTATAGCTACGCCGCTTTCCGCGTACTCACGGAACTCTTCCGGTTAATATTGCCGCCGGAAAATAAAAATATGTTCCATGATATGATGCTGCATCTCGACTATGATCCGGCCATCACCACCCTGGATATTTCCAAAGCAGCAGGTATCGGCAACCTCGCCGCCCGTTGTGTACTGGAAGCTTTTGCCGGTGATGGGGCCAACGCATATGGCACCCTGCAAATGCCTGCCTGGTCGGATTATACAGGCTATAAACCGGTGAATACACCGGAGCAGCTGAAAGAACCGGGCCGCTGGCAACCGCTGCTCATCCCGGATGGCAACGGGCACTTTAAATCACAACAATTCCTCACGCCGCACTGGTCGCTGGTACAACCTTTTGCCTTACAACGCCCGGAACAGTTTCGTCCGCCGGTGCCTTATATGCCCGGCAGTACAGAGTTTCAGCAACAGGTGGACCAGGTGATCGGACTCAGCGCAGGACTGACAGACCTGCAAAAAGTAATCGCAGAATACTGGTGGGATGGCCCCGGAACAGTAACGCCACCCGGCCACTGGTGCCAGATCGCACAGTATGTATCCAATCGTGATCAGCATTGCAATCACCAGGACCTGAAATTGTTTTTTGCACTCAGCAACGCATTGCTGGATGCCAGTATCGCCTGCTGGGAAAGCAAACGGCACTATGATGCCGTGCGTCCTGTTTCAGCCGTACGCTATGTATACAAAGGACGCACTATAAAAGCCTGGGGCGGCCCGGGGCAGGGCACTAAAGAAATAAAAGGAGAGGAGTGGATACCATTCCAGCCTGCAGCTGCTATCACGCCTCCCTTTGCAGAATATGTTTCCGGTCACAGTACCTTCAGCAGCGCCGCAGCATATATCCTGGCGCAGTTTACCGGCGGCGATAAACTGGGCGCCACCGTACTATGCAGTAAAGGCAGTTCGCTGATAGAACCGGGGCATACCCCTTCAAGGGATATATCATTAAGCTGGAATACCTTTTCAGAAGCGGCCGTACAGGCGGGCGTATCGCGGTTATACGGCGGAATCCATTTTGCGCGCGGCAACCAGGAAGGGCAATACCTCGGTCAGAAAGTAGGAAAGATTGTATGGGAAAAAGCAAAGTATTTTTTCAACGGAACATTATGATTAACTGATTTCTTATGACGGTAATATCGTTGGCTATTCAGAAAGGAGGTTCCGGCAAAACCACCACCGCTATTAACCTGGCTGCCGCGTTGCAGCTGGCAGGCAAGAAGGTGTTGCTCGTAGATGCCGATCCCCAGGCGAACCTCACGCAGGCGCTGGGGTATGCCGAAGATCCGGCGCAACACCTGTACACTGCCCTGAAAAAAGAGATCGCGGGAGAAGAGGCGTTGTTGTCGCAGGTAATCCTTACCTCGCCATGCGGACTAATGCTCATTCCGTCGTCGCTGGACCTCGCAGGCGCAGAACTGGAACTGGTAGGCATGTATGGACGTGAACAGGTGTTCAGCTGGATGCTGAAACCTTTATTGCCGCAGTTTGATTTTATATTGATCGACTGTCCGCCTGCCATCGGGATGCTCACTGTAAACGCACTGGTGGCCAGCGATTATGTATTGCTGCCACTACAGGCAGAATTTCTCCCGCTGAAAGGTGTTCGCAGTTTTATGTATCATTTTGAGAATATAAAAAAGAAGCTGAACACCAACCTTGAAGTGCTCGGCATTGTTTTAACCAAGTACGACGACCGTAAATCAATGAACCGGCAGGTGTTAAAACAACTGGAAACAGAATACAATGGAAAAGTGATGGATACCTATATCCGCTCCAATATTCAACTGGCCAAAGCACAGGAAGCCGGCATGGATATTTTCAGCTTTGACCCCGTTTCGCATGGCGCAAAAGATTACCGCAGACTGGGAGAAGATTTTCTAAGCAGAATAAAATAGTTGGTTATGTTTGATAGTAAACAATCTTTACCCGCCGCCGCTTCCGCGAAAGAACCCTTTTTCAGCGGCGTGCAACAAAAGAAAGATAATACTTTCTTCCAGACAAAATTATCCGTGAACACACCCGGAGATGCCTTTGAACGCGAAGCCGACTCCGTAGCCGATAAGGTGGTAAGCGGCGGTGGTGGCGTAGGCCCGGTAGTACAGAAAAAAAACATCAGCTCCGTTCAGCGGCTGGCTACTTCCGAAGCAGAAGAAAAACTGGGTACCAACGACGCCCGCATGCGCCGTGATAAAGATATTCAAACCAAGCCCGAACTGCAACGGAAATGCGCCGCCTGCGAACACGAGGAAGAAGGCAATGTACAAAAGTCCGAAGCAGCGGCAGGCGGCGGCAGTACTTCCGCTACGCCACAACTCTCCGCACAAATTGAAGGCTCCGCCGGTAAAGGCAATCCCATGAGTCGGCAAACGGCGCATGAAATGCAGCACAAATTCGGGGTGGACTTCAGCCATGTTAATATCCACACAGGCGCCTCGGCCGTACAAATGAGTAAGGAACTGGGCGCACAGGCATTTACGCATAAGAATGACGTTTTTTTCAATGCAGGAAAATATAATCCTGATACCAGTAACGGAAAGCACCTGCTGGCGCATGAACTGACGCATGTGGTACAACAGGGTGCTGCCAAAGAAAAATCAGCTACACAACCAGGAGGGACAAACATATGAGTAAGATCAACAACACGGTATCTCCAAAGAAAACAACCGCGAAACAGAAGATAACTGCAGCGCCCATTGCGGAAACTACCGCGATGGCGCCGGAACTCGCCTATTTGCAGGCATTGATCAATTATCAGCTGGGCACCTACTTTAAAAAAGAAGGCACGCCCTCCAAACCACCTGCCGTACCCGCCAGGGCCACCTGGCAAATTGTAAGGCCGGAAGCCATGCAGCAAAATAAATGGACTGATGAAGAACTCACCTTATTACTGATTGCACTGGTACCGCATATCCTGCCGGAGTTTTACGACACCGCTATCCAGCAGTTCCTGCCACAGGCCGGCGAATTCCCGCAGCTTGGAGGTGTGCGCGGAAAACAATTCCGCGGCTTCCTGCCCACCGGGGAAACAGCCCTCTTCCTGCTGGCCGGTACCAACTGGAAAAAACGCCTGGAAGTACAGGAACTGTTTGAGCCGGATCATGAATTTGCGCTCAAAAGAATATTATGGCTGGAAGATGTGCAGGCAGGAGAGCCGCTGATGAGCGCCCGTATCATGATGGACATCGACTATGTAAATCTCTTTATAAAAGGAAAACCCGGCAGGCCGCATTTCAGTATGAGTTTCCCTGCCCGGCTCATCGCCACCGAACTCACCTGGAACGACCTGGTGCTGGATGAATCCATTATGGTGCAGATCCGGGAACTGGAAACATGGTTGCATCACAATGATCAGCTGATGAATGAATGGGGCATGAAGCATAAGCTGAAGAAAGGCTACCGTGCGTTGTTCTATGGCCCTCCCGGTACCGGTAAAACTTTCACGGCCAGCTTACTGGGCAAATATACCGGCAGGGATGTATATAAGATTGACCTGTCGATGGTAGTATCCAAATACATCGGGGAAACAGAAAAGAATCTCGAAACGCTTTTTGCAAAAGCGGCCGACAAAGGCTGGATCATTTTCTTTGATGAGGCAGACGCGTTGTTTGGTAAACGCACCAGCGTTAGGGATGCACACGATAAATACGCCAACCAGGAAGTATCTTACCTGCTGCAGCGGATAGAAGATTTTAATGGCCTGGTAATACTGGCTACCAATATGAAAAATAATATTGACGACGCCTTTATCCGTCGCTTCAATGCCATCATACAATTCCAGGTGCCCGGAGAGCGCGAGCGGGCGGCTATCTGGCAGAAAACCTTTCCGCCAAATGTAAAGTTCCTGGATGAAGAAGATATTCCCGGTAAAGTGAAAAAGTATGAAATCACCGGCGGAAATATTATCAACGTAGTACAATATGCCTGCCTGAAAGCACTGGAACGCAAATCAGCGCTGGTTTCCCTGGATGATGTGGTAAACGGTATCCGGAAAGAAATGAACAAAGAAGGAAGATCATTTATTATCTGATATCCGTGTAAGTGAACTGCACTACATTTTCCGGCGTGCCCCCGGTAGCACGGTAAAATTCCACGGCATGTACATCGGTGGTGACTGCCTGTACAAAAAAAGTGGCGTAGTTATTCTTCCGGCAGTAGTCCGCGAAGGCGGACAGTAAATGTTTGCCAACACCCTTTCTCTGAAAGTTGGTATGCACCGCAAAGTCATACACATATATCTCCGCTGAGCGCGAGTAGCAGGAGGGGAGCACATAAGCGGTAAGTCCGCCTATAACGGCTTTTTCATGCATGGCAACAAACATAATCAGGTCCTCTCCACTCAACAGGTTTTTGAGATAGCTTTTATCGGGCATTTGGAAATTTTCCATGTCAAATACCGCTTCATATACCTGGAGCAATTCAACAAATTCGGCGAGGTGATGCGTAGTTAACCGCTGCGTGGTAATATTCATGGCTATTGTTTGATGAGTGCTAATATGCTATAATGTAACTATTTTTTCCGGCAACCGTCCATACCAATTATTTACACCCGTTCCCTTATTTTTACTATTTTCCTTGTTATCTATATATTCTGCGTATGATCAACTTAAACCTTAAAGCTAAGGCGCAAAACACAAATGTAACGCCCTTTAACCGGGATTCTTACCCTGGAATGGCCATTTACGAAATGGGGGCAGCGGATTACGCCGTGAAGGAACTAAAACGGCAGCAATTGTAGATTAACTTTTTATTAAGCCGGTAGAGATCTTCTGTGAATTGATTTACTTTCACATGATTATCCTGTCTATCTCTGAAAAAAAATAAATACCTGATGAACCGTTTATTATTAGCCGCCTTATGTGCAATCAGCCTGCCGGTAGCTGCGCAGCAAAAAATACCTGTCGACGCTATCCTCAATGAGTTTCAGCATCACCCGGAACACATCATGGTGGCGGCACACCGCGCTTCCCATAATAAATACCCGGAAAATTCCCTTGCTGCTGTAAAGGAAACTATTGAACAGGGAATAGACATAGTAGAAATAGATCTGCATGAAACAAAGGATCATATCCTCGTGGTGATGCACGATGAAACCATTACCCGTACCACGGGCAAACCGGGAAAAGTAAGGGATTATACCTACCAGGAACTGCAACAGTTTCCTTTGCTGTTTAAAGGTCAACCTACCACCGAAACCATCCCTTCGTTTGAACAGGTGCTGAAACTCACCAAAGGAAGGATCATTGTAGATGTGGATTTTAAAGAAGATAGTGAATCCGCTGCGAAGCAAGCCTATTCACAGATTGCGGCGCATGGCATGGAAAAACAGGTGTTGTTCTTTATTTATGATCATCATACAGCGCCCACCCTGCACAGCTGGAATCCGAAGATCCCTATAATGCCCCGCGCGCACAGCGTCGAGGAAATAGTAGCAATACAACAGATGGCCGCAACGCAGGGAAAGTTCCCGGTGATTCACGGAGATCCCTCTTTTTATTCTGATTCCCTAATGAAAAGCATCACCACCGCCGGCACACGGGTATGGATGAACGCTTTGGGAAAGTATGATAAACTGGAATCAGAAAAGGGCGATACCGGTTTTGATCAGCTGCGTAAAGAGGCCGCTTTCGCCAATGTGCTCCAAACGGATTACCCGGAGAAGTTACTGGCTTACCTGCGCAAAAAAGGTTTGCATGAGTAGCAACAACGTTTATAACAACCCCTGCTGGGAAGCGATTTTAATCAGCGCCGCCACATTTCTTACCTGGAATTTCTGGATCAGGTTTTTCCGGTGCGTTTCTACGGTTAAAGGGCTCAGGTTAAGCTGCTGCGCAATGTCAGGGGTAGTTTTACCATCTGCTATGAGGTGCAGTATTTCCTTTTCCCGTTTCGTGAGTTGAGGAATACCTTTCAGTTCACTGATAGACGGGCGCGCCATGATTTCCTTGGCGCCTTTGCTGAAAGTGATCATGCCGCTGAGGGCTTCCTGGATACAGGCCACCAGTTCTTCGGAAGAAATATTTTTTAAGAGATAACCGGTAGCGCCGTTCTGGATCATCTGGAGGATCATACTGCGTTCCGAATGATTACTCAGCGCCAGTACATGTGTATCGGGCGACAGCGCCTTAACCTCGCGGCATAGCTCTATCCCGTTTGCATCCGGCAGGGTAATATCCAGCAGCAGTACATCTACTTTATTTTCTTTCAGGAAAGACATAAAAGCCAGTCCGGAAGTAAAGCACCCGGTAATTTGTATGCTCTTCACATTTGTGAGCAACTTTTGCAGTCCTTCAAGCACAATCGGATGGTCGTCTACAATAGCCAGTGTGGCGGGATTAATCAACATGTAATTCAATATTTATGGTGGTGCCTTCGTTCACGGCGGAGTCGATATCAATTTTTCCTTTCAGGAATCCCACCCTGTTGCGGATGTTGCTTAACCCGATTCCCTTCTCAGTACCTGCGGCCTGCATGTCAAAACCCTTGCCATTATCTTCCTGGGTAATAAAAAAGATATGATCATTCTGGCTGCACTGCAATATGATATTGGTAGCCTGTGCATGGCGGATCGCATTGGACAGCAGTTCCTGTACAATGCGGTAAATGTGGATCTGAACTTCTTCCCGGAGGGTATCTTCAAAGCCCAGGTCCTGGAAGTCGATATGCGTAGCCTCACTCATGAGCGATTCGCAGAGGTCTTTGAGTGCTGTTTTTAAGCCAAACTTCAGCAGGTTAACAGGCATCATGTTATGTGCAATGCGCCGCAGTTCCGTAACGGAATGATCCAGCTGAAGGGTAATCTTTTCCAGTTCCGCGCGCTGGCCCTGTGAGTAGGTATCTTCAATCTGTGCAGAGAGGTTTATTTTGGCGCCGGCAAGCATGCCTCCCAGGCCATCGTGGAGATCCCTGGCAAGGCGGCGGCGTTCCTGTTCTTCGCCCTGTAACACGGCCTGGCTGAATTGCAGTTGCTGCTGTTGTTCAATTTCGTGCAGGTGTTGCCGGTAGGTCAGCTCTTTTTGTGCCGCCAGTTTTTGTTTACTGCGGTAAACGAAGATGGCAAACAGCAGTATCACCAGTAAAATTACACTGGCAGCGCCCAGCAGCGAGTTTACCAGCCGGGAATTTTTGGTGTGCAGCGCATCCTGGATGCTTTTGGCTTTCAGTGCGTCAATTTCTTTCTGCTTCTCTGCATTCCGGTATTTTATTTCCAGGGCGTGTACATCGTTTGTGAGCTGGGCTTTGGAGAGACTATCACTTAGCTCACTGTATCGCTTCATCCATGTGTAGGCGGGCGCCATCTCGTGAAGGTTTTCACAGGTAAGCGCCATGCCGTAAAACAACTGGAGCCGGTTAGTGGCGAGCTTCATCATCTCCTCCTGCTGCATGAGCAGGGCAGCCATTTCCTTTGCTTTTACAAAATTATTATCATTGAAGTAGGCATAGAACTGTTGCATTTGCAACCGCTGTTCTTCATACCGTAAGCCTTTTTTCCTGGCCAGTTGTATTCCTTTATCAAGACTGGCAAGTGCATCTTTGAATTTCCCTTCAAGGGTATAGTACATGCCTTCTGCGGCGTAATGATCCAGCAGGTATTCGGATTCAGGGAAAGGTGCCAGTAATTTCCAGGCGCTGTCCAGTGCGGGTTTGGCTTTAGCATTCTGGGCCGACAGGGAATAGTTTTCCGCGATGGTATGATAGGCGGTCACCAGTTCATGGGTAGGAGAGTGCGCGTTCCTGAATGTTTCGATGGCCTTCAGGCAGTATGTTTCTGCTTTATCAAACTGCCCTGCATTTTTAAATACGATGCCCACTGCCAGGTAGTTTTTCCCTACCGCTGTTTGATCGCCGGCCTGCTGTGCCAATGGAATCGCCTTATTCAGTAAAATCTCTGCGAATGCTTTGTAGTCGTCTTTCCGCTGGGCAATAGCGCCGTAGTCGTACCAGGCTTTAGACCGGAAAGAATAAGCTTCCGCTGTGTTAAACCTGCTGAGCAATGTATCTGCTTTCAGAAAGTTGGCCTGGCTTTTATCAAGGTTCGTCTTCTTCTGGATATTCGCCTCGTAATAATAATAAAGTGCCTGCAGGAAGGGATTTTTTCCACTGTACTGTTTCCCCTTTTCCAGGTATTGTGATGATTTCACAGAGTCTTTTGCAGCCCAGTATTCCGACAGGGAGTAGTTTGCCCGGGCGCGGATACTGTCTGATGTAGTTCGTTGCAATACATTTTCCAGGCTGTCTGTATGTGCCTTTTCATTCAACGGAAACGTTTGTCCGCTACACCAGGAAGTTGCTGTAAGCAGGAATACCAGGAAAGATAGTCTTCTCATAAAGCCAAAATATAAAACAATTGCTTATACATGATCGTTGCCGGCAAAAATACCTGAAAACAGGTATAAATAAATCATTGTATGCCGGTATTGTGCAAATAGCCCATCCAGGGTACATTTGCGGTGATGCCGATAAAGGTTTTAACCATCTGTATTCTGGAAATTTTATAACAGGGCTGCCGAAAACTGTGCATTAAAAAGAGTAGGCGTTTTACAATTGTCATTTATGAAAATACTCAAGAAGATTTTGTTCCCGGCTTTAATGGTAGCCGCATTGTTTACCTCCTGTAGCAAAGACGACGACAAACCAGCTGGTACTTCCCACAAAGTAGTGTTTAAAGCCATTGGGTCCACTGGTGTGGAATTGAATATTGCGGTATTTGGATATGATGACCAGGCAACTACACTCTCCAATCTGAGTGGTAATACCTGGACCAGCAATGAAATTACTGCACCGGCTTCTGCAAGGAACGTGAAAGCAGTGATCAATGGTCTAGGCCCCAATGTCTCTGCTACGCTGAAAGTACAGGTATTGGTAGATGGGCAGGTGAAAGCAGAAGGAACTTCTTCCGGCACGGTTCTTTCCGGGCTTGCTTCTTACAATTTTTAATTGCTGATATATGGAAAAAGGAATGCCAGCAGTTTTGTTTCTTGAAAGCCGCCATTCTTTTTTTCAGGGCTACCCCGTTTTTGCGAGGCACCTGTTAAAGGAACCTAACTGAAAAAAGGATACGAAATGATGCCGTTGGTATCTACCACCTGGCAGGACTACATTTACATAATCAGATTTACTTTGAGTTGATAGCCTTTGGATCGCAAGGATTCAAAGGCTTTTCTGTTATTGTGCATCCGCAACAATGAACCACGGAATATCCAGCCAGCCTTTTTTCAGATAGATGCCCACCCTGCCACTCACTGGCGTTCTCTGGTAAAAACTACTGTGTACCTTCAATTCTTCAATCCTGTGTACCGGCCCCCATGGCTCCAGTTGCAGGTAGTGGCTGGATGACCTTCCGCTGGTGGTTCTTTTGTTGGTAACATGCGTTTCATAATAAAGCGCCTGGCTGTTATCAAAGCTGGTGTTTAGCGTGATAACAACACCATAGCTGTAGGTTGGAACTAAAAATAAATACAGGAGAGTACCCGCCCAGGCTGATGCCCGGTTAGCCATAAGCATTCCGTGTTTGACAGTAGCGATTATAAACGATCCCATCAGTAAAGTAATAGCAATCACCGGTAGCCAGACATGCGTTGTATCCGCCAGATGAATACCTCTGCTTCCGTCTATCAGCAGAATAAATCCGGGAACAACTATCGCCAGGAAAATGGAGGGCAGTGGATTTTCTTTGTACGTATAAATCGTAATGAGCCCTTTGTAATAGTAAGTAAGTGCAATGGCAACCCAGGGTATTATCATAGCCAATATGGCTGCATACAATGCAACCGGTGTAATGAAAATACAGCCGGATATAATAAAACTGATAATCGTCACCATCCTTGCATCCCAACGTGCTTTTTTAAGATGGTTTTTGCGCTCATTCCGCTGAGTGCCATACCGCTCATCTGACATTACTTCTTTTAACGTTTCCTCCGCTTCCGATTTAGATACAATAAGGTTCCTGTAACGTTTCCGCGCCCATGCCTGAAGCTCATGGGTACCGTTATAAGAAAGGGCGATCTTTAATTTTTTTAATCCTTCGGCATTAGGAATAAGATGAAGATAGTGTTCATCTACCGTGTAGCCCTTGATCTGGTTAAACAGCAGCTCTTTTTTTACAAACAGGGTTTCTGTCCGGATAAAGTCTTCCCCATGTATCACTTTGCCCATATACGTTTTCAGGATGATCCATACGCCAGCAATTACAGCCAGTCCGGAAAAGATACTCACAAGTGTGATAGCTGTTGAATCATTCCCCTCTGAAAATACATAAACAAAACCGGCAGCCCCACCGCCCATTATGAGGATACTGAATATATAAAAAAAAATTTTCCAGCCCGGGGCTAACGAGTATGCTTTCATGGTATACTACTTAAAATGGATATAGGGCGCTAAAAATACAAATTTTAACCCTACGGCAATGGCGGCCGCGAAACTTTATCCCACAATCTATTCATGACCACCTGCTGGATCACCGCTTCCCGGTAATTCCGGCTGATAGGGATCTGGTGCGATTGTATACAGATTTCATTTCCCTGGATACTGTCTATTTTATTCACCGCTACAATGTATGACTTATGCACCCGGATAAATGCCTGTGCGGGTAATTGCTGTTCGAGGTTTTTGAGGTATAGCAGGGTCATGTATTTACCCTTACGGGTATAAATGCTTACGTAGTTCTGCATGCCTTCCACAAAAAGGATATCTTCCACCTGGATTTTTTCATACCGGCTGCCACATTTGATAAAGAAGTGATCTGCGCCGGCTTCTGCGGGCGCAGCATCGTTTTTAATGCCGGGGTTTACCAGCTGGTAATAGTCCCTAGCTTTGGTGGCTGATTTAAAGAACCGGTCGAACGTAATGGGTTTTAATAAGTAGTCCAGTACGTTTAACTGGAAGCCTTCCAGCGCGTATTCAGGGAACGCCGTGGTGATAATTACCATAGGCGGATTTTGTACCATCTTCAGGAAATCCAGTCCGCTGAGTTTTGGCATTTGTATATCCAGGAAGATCAGGTCTGCCGGTTGGCGCTTTAACAGGTTTACCAACTCCACCGGGTTTTCGCAGATGCCGGTCAGCGTGAGGAAATCCACTTCCTTTACGTAATTGGCGATGCCTTCCCTGGCCAGTGGTTCGTCGTCTGTAATCACGCAGTTGATCATAATAAAGGCATTTAAGTAGCTAACAATTGTGGCACTCTTAATTCGGCCAGTTGCAGTTGCAGCTTTATTTCAAAGCTGCCGGCTTCCCGGAGGATCTCCAGTTCATATTGACCGGGATATACCAGGTCCAGGCGCCGCTGTACATTTTTTAAACCGATACCGCCATAATCAATAATGGGTGCGCTGTATTCGTCTGCTGCGCTGCTGTTGGAAACGTTGAATGCCAGCAGCGGTCCTTCGAGATGCAGTTGTATCCTGATCCAGTTGGGGCCGTCGGCATGTTTGGATACATGCTTGAACGCATTTTCCACAAAGGTCATCAGGATAAAAGGCGCAATGCTCAGGTGTGATACCGGCTGCCGGTAATACTCAAAAGTAACTTCCACATTGTTATTGAGCCGCAGCTTTTCCAGCTCAATAGAATTTTCCAGGTAGCCGATCTCTTTGCTGAGGGAAATTTGTTTATCGTTGCATTCGTACAACTGGTATCTCAGCAATTCAGAAAACTTCGCCAGTGAAGCGGAAGCTACGTCAGGATTTTTATGGATCAGGAAGAAGATGGAGTTAATAGTATTAAAAAGAAAATGCGGATTAAACTGGTTCTTCAGGAAGTTAAGTTCTGTTTCCAGTTTTTCTTTTTCCAGCAGCTGTTGTCGTCTTTTGGTTTGCAGCCAGTTCCGGGTAAGCTTTATACTCATGGCCAGTGTCATACTGGCAAGGGTGGAGGGGAGGGCGTTGCCAAAGAAATGCAGGAAGCAATAATCTCCCGGCCCGAAAAGCACCTCAAATGTTTTGCCCGATACCGCTGAGCAAAGATAATACCCGCCAACAATAGCGCAGGCGGTTGCTGCGATGGTCATTACCAGCAGCGTAATGTAGGCTGTATACCGGCCCTTCTCCAGGTATTTTGGAATCAGGTAATACAGGTTGAAATATACCGCGGCTGCCTGGAAGATCACATAAAACGCAAACTTGATATAGAAAGGGAATAAGATAATGGAGTTTGCGGCTTTCACAGGATTCCCTATTGCCACTACCCACCAGAGATAATGGTAAAGACACCAGAAGGGAATGTGGTAAAGTTTATATTTCAGCAGCCAGTTCCGGCTTGTAGTGGTATTCAGCATATAAAAAATTACCTGTTACTAAAGATAACTACATTTTGCTGATTCTTCTCCCGTACTATATCAACGGCAGCAAATAAATGACCACCCGCGCAACACAACTGCTGAACGGCTGCATTCCCCGCTTTTAAAGGGTTTTACCGGGAAACCGCCCGTTTTGTGCAGGTGGTCAATTTCCTGCTGCCCGTGGTCATCCGGGTTTTTCCATCGCCGGAGATACGCATTTATTTGCAGCAGAAGTTATCCTTTATGAACTACTTACTCCTTACCTTATTCCTCCTGCCATTTGCACCGGCCGCCGGCCAGTCTGCCGCACCGGATAGCCTGCCCGCCTTAAAACAGCTGAAAGAAGTGAGGGTGCAGGCAAGTAAACCACTGCTGCAGCAACAGGCGTATGGAACGGTTGTGAATGTACAAAGCAGCGTACTTACAAAAGGCAGCTCCGTGCTCGAAGTACTGGAACGCGCTCCGGGTGTAAACATCGACCGGAGAACCAACGGGATCGCCCTCAACGGCAAAAGCGGGGTGATGGTGATGCTGAACGGTAAACTGCTGCGCATGTCGGCCGACCAGCTCATGATCTACCTGCAGGGCATGACGGCCGCCGACGTAGAAAAAATAGAACTGCTCAATACGCCGCCCGCAAAGTACGACGCCTCCGGCAACGCCGGCATGATCAATATTGTAATAAAGAAAAACCGGAACCAGGGAAATTTCTCCCTTACCGGTGGTTATGGCTACGGGGAGAAAGCCGCTGCCAGTCTCAATTTTGGCCGCACCATCCGGAACACCGGCTTGTATGGAAGTTATTCCTTTTCGCACGACAGGGCTTATTACGACTGGTTTGCCCGCGCTACCGATGATATGCAGTTGCTGGGAGGCCCCAGCTCCTCCGATTTTCTCAGCGTGATAAAGCCGGTAGGGAACACGCATAATATTATACTGGGGGCAGATGTGAACCTCACGCCACGACTTACCATCGGCGGCAGTATCAACGGCAACATCAGCCGGATGGCAGATCATACGGTGAATCACGGGGAATACCTCGTAAACAAAACTACTGCCTATAATATGGATGCAGATATCAGGGTGAATAATAACTGGGATAACCTGGGCGCATCGGTGTATGCAGAAAAGAAAATACGCGAAGGGGAGCAGCTGAATATCGACCTGGATTATCTCTACTATAAAAACAACCGGCCTTCTTCCGCTGTCAGCTCTTTTGTAGATAGCGCCGGCCATACGCCCGGTACCAACGACACGCTTTTTGCCCCGGTGCAACGAACCTTCTCTGTGTCGTCTATGCGCATCGGCGTATTTAAAATGGATTACAGCCGGCAACTATCTCCCAAAATAAAAATTGAAGCAGGTATAAAAGGAACCTATACAAAAAACAACAGCAATTCCAGGATAGAAAGTTTCCTCGATAGCGCCTGGGTGAGCAGCACCGCGGCAACCAATAACATCATCATGAAAGAAGCGATAGGAGCTGCCTATGGTTCGCTGGAAACGCAGCTGCATCCGGCGCTCCGGCTGGTGGCGGGTTTGAGATATGAATACTCGCAAACACAAATGGATGATCCGCAAAATAAACAACAGATCACCAAACGGACTCTCGGTAAATTCTTCCCGGGCATTTTCCTGACCTGGAAAAAACAGGAAGCAGAATGGCAGCTGTCTTATACAAAAAGGATCAGCCGGCCTGCGTATAACGACCTGGCTTCCTTTGTTGTTTACTCCGGACCTACCTCGGTAGAAACCGGCAATCCCATGCTGAAGCCAACCGTCACCAATAATGTAAAGCTGGGATATAACTATCACGGCTACTCGTTTTCGCTGCTCTACAGCAAGGATGATGCGCCGGTGGCCCGCTACCAGCTTACACCCAATCCCGCCGGCGAAGTGATATGGGTGTCTCCGCAAAACCTGTTGTTCCAGCATAACCTGTCGCTCCAGGCGCTGGTGCCGTGGAAGGTGAACGACTGGTGGAACATGAGCTTCGGGTTTACCGGCGGTTGGCGGCAATTTAAACTGGATTTTACCGCCACGCCGGTACAGAAAGATTATTTCGGCTTTAACACCAACTTCTCTACTGCCTTTACATTGCCTGCCCGTTTCAATCTTGAAATCTCCGGCTGGTATAACAGCACAACGTACGATGGTTCCAAAAAAGCAGATCCATTCGGTGCGCTGAATGCCGGACTTAAAAAAGAATTAAACAATAACGGGGGAAGTCTGCAGCTAACGGTAACGGATATACTACGCACGGTGCGTATCAGTAGTTATTTTGGTACGCTGGCAGAAGAAGCGTTTAACCTGAAAAGTAAAGTGACCTTCCAGGCAGAATCAGGTAAAGCGCAAATTATAAAGCTGACATGGGCGAAAACGTTCGGAAACCAGCAGCAGCGCAGGCAGCGGAGCGGGGCTGCCGAAGAAAGCAACCGGGTAAGGAAATAATTATTTCTTTGGAAGATATTAACGGCCGGTTTGTAGACAAGTTATCAATATTATATAAATGATTAAATTTGTATAAGTATAACCCCTTTACAGGCGATATCTTCAAAAATAAATCCCGGTTTTAACATTGGGTTAATAGTGGGGGCTTATTTTGGTTTCCATATTCTAAGATGCATGTCTGCAGAGATATTTTTTATCAGGTTGTATAATGTTAACTACCAGAAAGTCTATGACTTTTCATATAAGCTTTGCGGTGACCGCCACCGTGCTAAAGACATTACCCAGCAATGTTTCCTCCGCTTATGGGAAAAAATAGATACGATCAGCAGTGATACTGAAGACATATTTCCCCTGCTGTTTGTGATCGCCAAACGGGTAGTGATCGATGAAAGCAGGAAGGCCACCACATCGGCCTTAGCCCATAAAGATATCTACCATACCAGCCCGGGAACAGTAGATGAAACGGAGAGCAGGATGCATTATAAACAGCTCAGGCACCGGCTTAGCAATGTGCTCCAGTCGTTGCCGGATAAACCCCGTAAGGTATACCAATACCGCGACTCCGGGTACTCCCACAAAGAAATTGCTGACATGCTGAACATCTCTATTACCACGGTACGTACCCATTTAAGGACCGCCACACACCTCATCCGTAAAAATATAGGGAATACCACTGTTATCATTGCCGCCGCCTGCGTGCTGTGGGCATGCGGTAAGGATAAAGATCCGGCTACTCCCACAGGCCCCGTTACCACCGCGGAAATAAACCGCTGGATCCTGGACAGCATGACCTATTTCTATTACTGGAAAGATGGCCTGCCGGCAACTCCCGATCCGTCGATGGAGGCAGCCGCCTGGTTTGGTCAGCTGAAAAATGCGGCCGACCGCTTCTCCATTATGTACGATCCTTTAGTACCCGCAACCTATCCCGCTGGTTTACGCAGCATTTACGGCATGGAAGCTACCGTGATCAGCTACGCCAAAGCGCCGGGTGGCGCACTGGGCGTTGTACAGCTGGTGCAACCCGGATCGCCTGCTGCCTCAAAAGAACTGAAACGCGGACAACTCTTTACACGCATCAACGGTACACTGCTCAATACCGGCAATGCCGCCTCCCTGCTTGCCAAACTGGTTGCCGATAAAAAAGGCGACCTCACAATAGCCACGCAAAGTGCAGACGGCGCCATCACCGAAACCACGATCCTGAAAGTAACTGCCGGTGGCATCACACAGGAACCTGCCGTGCAGCAGTCGGTAATCCTGGATAACACCACGCCCAAAACTGCCTACCTCTGCTTCAATTACTTCGACGATACACAAAGCGCCGCCTTATTGCAAACATTCAGCAACTATAAACAGCAGGGCGTAAAACAGCTGGTGCTGGATCTGCGCTACAGTCCGGGTGGAAGCACGGCTATGGCCGCCATACTCACCGCGCTGATCGGGAACAATATTAATGCAGAAAGTATCTTTGCCAAATACACCGGCAACAGCCGGTTGGGAAACCGTACCATGACCTTTGCGCAAACAATGGCGCTCCCGGAAAGCGGTACGCCGGTTGCCTTTGACCAGGTAAAGCCTTTCCAGCTGCAATTAAGTAAGATATATATATTAACAGGTACACACACGGCTTCCGCCGCAGAAATGATCGTTAATAACCTCAAACCCTATACGAATATCATACAGATAGGCAGTACTACCCTGGGTAAAGATGAAGGCATGATCACCATTGCAGATGGCCGTAATCCTAAACGTATCCCCTGGGTACTGATGCCCATTACCTATAAGTTACAGAACGCAGCAGGAGCGGGTGGTTACAGCACCGGTATTGTACCGGCCTACCAGGTAGATGAACTGGCCTCGTTACCCCTGCAGCCACTGGGCAGCACCGCCGATCCCCTCACCGCCAAGGCGCTGGAACTGATAGGCGTTGCCGGCGGCCGTATTTCCAATAGCGGGTTAAAAGCCCCCAAAAATGCCGCTACATCGCCTGCTATGGCCTATCCCGTATTGATCAGCCGCCCCTGAACGGCTTCGTGAACCCATTCCAATGTTACCAAAATGTGAAGTCCGCTTTTTTACCTACTCACTTTTTAATGCCCATACGTACTGTATGTATAGTCCTGGTATTTAGTTACATCATTCAAAATAAAAAAGGTGATCACGAAGCAATTACTGGATCGTTATTTTAAACAACAATGTTCTGCAGAAGAACGGATAACTGTTGAAGCGTACCTGCAGGGAGCAGATCACACCCTGCTGGATGAGTTCTTACATGGTAAATGGGCAGAAGCAGCAGCAGGACCCACTATACAGGTAGTGCCACCCGCTATTGAATTGCCATCGCATACCAAAGTACGCCACATGGGCCTGAAATGGGCCGCCGTATTCACTGGTATGCTGGTCCTCTCCGCCGCCGCATACTTCCTGTTTTTAACAACCGGAAAGAAAGTACCGGTGAACCCCATCGCCCGCCAGCAGTGGAAGGAGTTGAATAATCACGGCAACGATATCAGATCCGTGGTAATGGGAGACGGTACCCGCATATGGCTTAATAAAAATGCCGTGCTCCGTTATCCCGATAATTATAATGAAGTATCAAGAGATGTGGAACTGATTGGAGAAGCCTATTTTGAAGTAGCGCAAAACAGTAGTCTGCCTTTCCGCGTGCACACGGCGCATGTAACCACTACCGCGTTGGGAACCGCTTTTAACATCAGCGCGTTTACCCGGCAGGACACGGCTATCTGCATCAGCTTACTGGAAGGAAAAGTAGCGGTAGCATCGGCCGACAGCAACGATACACAGGTACTCACACCGGGAATGGCCGTGAACTTTGAAGGAAATAATATGCAGGAAGCCATCACCGACAGCGCCGTTTTTAATGCTACCGGCTGGATGAAAGACAAAATCTATTTTAACAATGCTACGTTGAAAGAGGTATGCAGAAGATTATCCTGGCAGTATGGTGAAAAGGTGATTGCAACAGGAGATGCTGGTCAGCAGCGTATCTCAGGAATGTTTAATACATCAGACGATTTCAAAACAATTATATCAGCTATCACCTTCGTTCACAAACTACAGGTGAAATATACACCGGAAGGATGCACAATCACTAAAAACTAATTACATACCCGTTCATATTTTTTAACCTGTCAGCAGCCGGAACTGCTGTGCGGCCATACCATTGCCCACATGGGGCGTTTTTAAAAACAATATAAAAGCTATACGATCAATGATGCCATTTGTACGCAGATTATGCTTAATGATGTGTTTTGTTTCACTACTCAACAGTTCACTTTTGCACGCCCAGCAATACCAGGGATTATCGGAAACGGTAAAACTGCCTGCCGGAAAACAACCGGTGAAGGAAATCCTGAAATCATTGCAGCAGCAGGGAAACTACAGGTACCTGTATGATCCCGCCCAGGTGGAATCTTTAAGCATCAATATTCCCAAAGGCACGCTTTCCTTATCCGGATTATTACAACTACTGGATCAGCAACTTCCGCTCGACGTAGAGGTGAAAGACAATATCATTGCTATCCGCAATGAAGACCGTAAAGCTACGGTAGCCAGTAAGGTACTGACAGGCACTTTGCAGGGAAAGATCTTTAATGACCAGAATGAATCCATACCCGGCGTAACCATTTTTGCAGGAGATAACAATCACGTTACTACTTCCCGTGTGGACGGTACTTATAGCCTTCAGCTGCCGGAAGGTACGTATAACATACGTTTCAGTCACCTGGCCTTCTCCCAGTCCAGCTTTAACAATGTAGTGGTAAAAGCGGGTAAGGTAACATTGAAAGATGTAATGCTGGCTACCTCATCATCCAACCTCAAAGGAGTAACAGTAAGCGCCGCGGCAAAGCGGGAAACAATTTCCGCCCTCTATAACAAACAGAAAAATGCCGCCGGCTTATCCGATGGCATCAGTGCAGAACAGATTGCCCGCACACCCGATAAAAATGTGGGAGAGGTGCTGAAACGCATCAGCGGTGTAACCACAGTAGACAACAAATATGTAGTGGTGCGTGGTATGAGCGAACGCTACAACGCTGCTATGCTCAACGGCCAGATCATGCCCAGCACAGAACTGAACAGGAAGAACTTCAGTTACGATATTATCCCTTCTAACATTATCGATAACATCACCGTATATAAAACCATTACACCGGATATGAGCGCGGAGTTTGGCGGCGGACTGGTGAACGTGGAAACAAAAGCCATTCCTACTGAAAACTTTTTCACCATTTCCATTGGCGGCAGCATCAATGATAATACTACCGGCAAAGCATTCAACAGCCTGGAAATAGGCGGCAGCGAGTATCTTGGCAAACCATCTTCCCACCGTGATCTCTTTGGAAAACTGAACTGGAAAAACCTGGATGATATCCTGGCTAATACCAATCCGGGCAGTACAGGTACGGGGCATGTATTAAAAGATCCGGCTTCTATTTCCAATAACTGGAAAGTATACCAGAAGAATGCACACCCTTCGCAAAACTACCAGTTGTCATGGGGGCATGTGCTCAATCTGGGTAAAGGCCGGCAGCTGGGTTTGATCGCCAGTGCCAGCTATCGCAATACCTTACAAACACAGGATATAAGGATGGGAGAGAAGGACGGCTACATATATGCTCCCAGCCTGGTAACTAAGAAAGATTCTGTTCTTTTTAAAGGCAAGCAATATGGGTTTTCTACAAACACCGGCTTTCTGGCAGGAATAGGCTATAGCGCCGGTAAACATAAAATAAGCCTGCAAAGCCTTTATTTAAATACGCTGGACCAGCAACTCCTTATGGGAAAGGGGGTAGATGGTAGTGGTATTGGAGTACCTGCGCCAACGATTGGCTTTTACGATAATGTGCAATGGACAAAATTGTGGCAAACGCAGTTGAAAGGAGAACATGCAGTTGGTGGTAAAGGGATTAAAGTGCAATGGTCCGGTACGTATGTGCATCTCGACAGGCAACGGCCGGATAATCATTACCTGCGTTCACCAGCTCCGGACGACAGTCTTACAACTTCTCCTATTATGATGGTAGGTCCTCCGCAATCCCGCGGTATTGATGGCGCCATGCGCTGGTGGACACGTGCTTATGAATCGGATCTGAACTGGGATGTGAATACCGTAGTGCCCTTCCGCTTTAATATCGGGAATGCGGCAGTTACTAATACTTTTAAAGCAGGATATGCCGGCTGGTATAAAGACCGCTCCTTTTACGTAGCCCGCGCCGGTACAGGTGGATATGATTCCAAGATTCCACAGCCGATGGATTATTTCTTTAATCCTGCTCACGAAGGTTACACGTTTGCCTTTGACGACTTCTCCGATAATTTCCAACGCAATGCCACCCTGCATGCTGCTTATGGTATGTTTGATCATAAACTGGCAGGTAAGCTCCGGCTGGTATGGGGTGTGCGTGCAGAATATTACGACATCAACCGCATTAATGAGGTGCTGGAAAAAAGTATCGGTGAAATTACAGACCATGAAGCGTATGATCTCAGCTCCCTTTATAACAGGGAAAAGAACTGGAACCTGTTTCCTTCTGCCAGTCTGACGTATAGCCTTACGCCTAAAATGAACTTCCGCGCAACATACGCCCAGAGCATTATCCGGCCGGATCTGCGCGAACTATCCTTCTTCAGCGAATATGATTTTGAACTGGGAGGAGAATATAACAGTACAAGACCTATCGTATCCAGCAAATTAAAGCACCTGGATTTCCGGTATGAATATTATCCCGGTCCCGGTGAAATTTTATCCCTGTCACTTTTCTACAAGAAAATAGACAACCCGATGGAGATTTACCAGGCTAATGCTGTTAATGAATTCACCCTGCTTAATAATCACCAGGCAGAGAACAGGGGAGTGGAGATGGAAATCAGGAAATCGTTGTCTTTTATTGATGTACCGGTGATCCGCAATCTCACCTTGTACGGCAATGGAACGAGGCTGTTTTCACGGGTACGGAAAGCCATTAATCCTACCTATGTGGAAGAACCGGCGGGATCAAAGAAGATGGTGCTGAAACAGGATATCGGGGATTGGGAAGACAGGCCACAACAGGGCGCCAGCAACTACATGATCAATGGTGGCGTGTACTACGATGTGAAATTCGTATCTGTTAGCCTCCTGTATAATTATGTGAGTAACCGCCTGTTTATGCCTAATGAGAATTCCTATATGTCGCTGTATGAACGCCCGGTAGAAGCGCTCGATGGACAAATTGCCTTTCACCTGCTGAAAGATAAAATGTTATTCCGCGCCAACGTCGGTAATCTGCTCAACAGCTATTCTATCATATATAAAAATGCAGGAGATGGAGATATAGGAGACGGGAAAAAACACCCCGTGAAGGATATGTTGTATCAGGAAGACAAAGACATCTTATTTTATCAGGCAAAACCAGGCAGGACTTACAGTTTCACGTTAGGATATAGTTTTTAACAACAGGCAGGAATTATAATTCAACCAGCATGTATTCATACCGGTATATACAGTTTCAATCATTGTTATTATTTTCTAATTTAAATCCTTTTTTTGATGACCAGGTTTAACCTCTACGCCGCAGCTGCAACTATCCTGGCTGCCAGCGTGTTCACAGCATCTTGCAAAAAAGACGCACAACAGGCTAACCGTCCTGTGAGCGCTACCCAGATTGTGCCCGCAAATGGTGCCACGCTCAGTGGTATCTTAGGTACCGGAAAAACTATCCGTGATACCATTCACCTCACAGGTGGTACTTACCTGCTGAGCGGACTGGTATACATCGATACCCTCGATGTAATCCAGATCGATGCCGGTTCTGTTATTAAAGGAATTCCAGGTACTCCTGGTGTTAACCCAGGCGGTGGTCTGGTAGTTTCCCGCGGTGGAAAAATTGAAGCCGTTGGTACTGCTACTTCTCCGATTGTGTTTACTACCAACAGCGCATCTCCTGCTGCCGGTCAAACAGCTGGTATTATCATCCTCGGAAGAGCTACTACCAACAACGGCGATACTTCCAAAGTGGAAGGTATTGGTGGTATTCCTCCATTGACTCCTTACTACGGTGGTTCTGTTGATACAGACAATTCAGGTAAACTGAAATATGTTCGTATCGAGTACGCAGGTTTTGAACTGGCAACAGACAACGAAATCAACGGTCTTACTCTGGCCGGCGTTGGTAGCGGAACTGAAATCGACTTCGTAGAAGTGTACAAAGCTGCTGATGATGGTATCGAATTCTTTGGAGGTACTGTAAATGCAAAACACCTGGTAGTTGTTAACCCGCTGGACGATGGTCTGGATTTTGACAACGGTTACCGTGGCCGCATTCAGTATGCACTGGTAGTAGAAGATTCTACCCGCGCAGACAAGAGTGCCTCTAATGGTATTGAATCAGACAACAACAAATTTGGTCAGCCACTTTTGCCGGTTACTAAACCGCTGATTGCCAACCTGACTATCATTGGCCTGCCTAACCAGGCCCTGGCTACTAAAACCACTTTCGCGCCTTCTGGTACCGGTAAATACGGTGTAGCAGCGCAGTGGAGAAGAAGCAGCCGCTTTGAAGTGTACAACTCTGTATTCCTCGGCTTTAACAATGGTATTTTGCTGGACAACACCGTTCCAACCGGTGGTACTGCAGCAGACCAGACTACTCAGCAGAGATATAGCGATGGTACTTCAATCATTAAAAACAACATGGTACATGCTTTCAACCTGGCATTTACCAGCAGCCCTGCATATGCCGGTACTAAACCGTACCCTGATGGCGTTGACAACAACACTTCATATGTAGCTGCTGATCCGAACGCTTCCCTCAAACTGGTGAATCCGTTCAACAGAGGTATTGCTGGCTTCTACATGCCTAGAACAGGTGCTCCTACCGTTGCATCTCCTGCTTTAACCGGCGGTTTAACTACTGGTTTACCTGCAGGTTTAACCGGTACTACCTACAGAGGCGCATTTGATGGCACCAACAACTGGGCCAGCGGATGGACTGTCTTTGCTTACTAATTATTCTTTATGGCGTGGCTGGTCTGTTTTACAGATCAGCCACTTTTAATCAACGTTTTATAAAATGAGGTATTCTACTGTAATGTTTTTGTTGTGCATATTATTGGGTATGCAGCTGTTATCTTGTAAAAAAGGAACTGTGCTTGAAGGCGAGAAATTTGTGGAAGTTTATATTCCCTTTGTGATCCAAACCGGTGACACGCTTGACTTATATATAGATGGGAAACTGGCACAAACACAAACAACAAACAGAAGATTTTTTAACGTAGTACTGAAACAAAAGGAGCAGTTAAATATCAGTATCCATAAAGCAGGTGCTGCTGAGGCATTGGTTGATACTACTGTAACGGTTAAAACAGATAGAGTGTCACTTAGTTATGCTTATGATCCTACGCTGGGATTTAACCGCTTTGTAAACCCGGGTGATTTTGACCGCCCATCCAGCGATAGTATCGCTTTCATCCTTGTTAATAATTATACCGGATTTGGCTCCGGGAAAATAAATGTTACTATCTATCGCAATAACAGTAAAGACTACACGGCTAATCCAGCTGATTCCGTTACTACCATAAAAAATATTGCCCTGGGCGCCATGTCGGAGAAATTTGTGTTGCCCGCTTATAGCGCTGACGGAACCAGGAATTTGTATGTTGGTGTTGTCCGCGACGCTGTTAGTGGTATGGATGGTTATGGAGAATATAACGCAGATTACGGCCCCGCTAATGGTGCCTATCTTTTCATAAATGATGATGCTACCAGTAGTGCAGCAAACGGGTTAATTAATGGTATTGCTATTAAGTCCCTTATTTATGATAGTGGCTCAAAAATTTATAATCTACCTGACGCATCAATTGCATTCCAGTTGTAATACCCCATCGCCTGGCCCTCCGCCAGGCTTTTTTTTCTCCTCCCGGCAAATAAATCCCTCCCAATCATACAGTTTATTTACTTTTCTGTCCGTTTTATTTTATTTTAACAGCAATCCGGTGGTGTTATACAACCAGCGGGCAGCCGGAAAAAAGAGAAATGAAAATAAAACCTCTGATTATTTATATGAACAAAACCCGTACGTTACGTAAACTGCTGATGATGGCACTGCTGGCAGGCAGTATTTCCTGCAATGAAGCAAAAAAACAGGATAAGAAACCCGAATGGGTGTCCCTGTTTAATGGAAAAGATATCAACGACTGGATCGTGAAAATCCATCACCACGAAACAGGAGAGAACTTCGGAAATACTTTCCGGGTGGAAGACAGTATCATCAAAATACGCTACGACCAGTACGGCGATTTTAACGATCAGTTCGGGCATCTCTACTACAAACAACCCTTCTCGCATTATCATCTCAAATTTGAATACCGGTTTGTGGGAAAATGGTATCCGTCTGCACCGGAATATACCCTGCTGAACAGCGGCGTGATGTTTCACTCCCAGGACCCACGCACCATGCCTAAAGAACAGGATTGGCCCATCTCCGTGGAAATGCAGCTGCTGGCCGGTTTGGGAGATGGAAAACCACGACCCACGGGTAACATGTGTTCCCCTGGCACCAATGTGGTATACAAAGGAAAACTGGACGAAACGCATTGTATCGAATCTACCTCCAAAACATATGATGGTGAGCAGTGGGTGAGGGGCGAACTGATTGTACTCGGCGATTCCCTGATCACACATATCATCAACGGCGATACGGTATTGCAGTATTCCAAACCGCAGATTGGCGGCGGCGTGGTAAAGAACTACGACTCTACCATTAAAGTTGATGGCAAGCTGCTTTCCAAAGGCTTTATTGCCCTGCAAAGCGAAGGTCAACCCGTTGATTTCAGAAGAATAGAAATATTAAACCTGGAACACTAACAGGTATAAAAAGAAAGGCGGTTTCCTCCAAAGGGAACCGCCTTTTTATAGGGGATACTTCCTGAAAAATATATCCGTTCACGTTAGCACCCGACAAAAAATATCCCGCTCCGGTTATTTCTTCTGATAAATACATAATTTAGCCCCATGAAGGAAACCATTTTAGACAACCCCGCCTGGGGTGCGTTAACCAGTGAGCATGCACACTTTGCACAAGGAACAGACCAGGCTAAAAGATACCGCCGGGAAATTGCGCCCTTTATTGCCGCCAGGCAAACGAACAACGACAGCATTGCAGCACTGGATACGCTGATCGATGCCGGGGAAACATTCTATATCATCGGCGAATTGCCTGTATTACCAGATAGCTGGACCGTAGAAAATGAACTGCCCTGCGCCCAGATGGTGCGGAGAACTATGCCCCCACCTTTATCAGAAGAAGACGCGGCAATGGTTTCCCTGCTGGGACCGGAAGACGCCGGCGATATGTATGAACTGATCAATAGCATCCAGCCCGGCTTTTTCAATCACGGTACCCGCCTGATGGGCAATTACTATGGCATCCGGCACAACGGTCAACTCATCGCTATGGCCGGCGAGCGGATGCAGCTAACCGGGTTTACAGAATTAAGCGCTATTTGCACGCACCCGGAGCATACCGGCCGCGGATATGCGCAAAAGCTGATTACACAGTTATGTTATCAGCACGCCGGTGCGGGCATTACCTCTTTTTTACATGTAACCCGGACCAATGAACGTGCAGTGCGTTTGTATGAGCACATGGGCTTTGAACAGAGAAAGAATATCAGTTTTTTCCGGGTGAAGAAGTAGGGAGATGGGACTACTTCCCATACACCGCCTGCGTAATAAAATAAATATTCAGCAGCACATACACCAGCAGCACCACTATCGATAACCCGATATCCAGCCGGCGGCTCTGCCTGAATTTATCCGCTTTAATGAGCTGCAACGACCATGCAGACGAAGTGATCACCACAAAAATAAAGAACAGGGTGATGCCATGCAGGGTATCCACCAGTGTAAAAGTGGTGGAGTCGGGGAGGGAAGAATCAATAATGTATTTGTTACCAATGGCCGCAAACAGCGACCCAACGCCCAATCCAAACCGGGAATCAATATTGTCGGGGTGTATATAAAAACAGATATACGCAATCAGGAAAGAAACGTACATACCGAGAAACATCTTCCAGAACAACTGGGTGGCATCTCTGCTGATTCCTATTCTCACGGTAAAATTACTGTATTCTGTATGAGGACTGGGAATGTTGTTGTCGCCAAAGGCAGTTTCATAGGCTTTTGTACCAGTGTTTATCCGGAAGCTGTCGATAGTCCATCCTCTCAGCGTAAAGCGGGGATCGAAATGTTTACCCAGCGAATCCACCGAAAATACCAGTGATTTGGAATCGAACTGGGAGTTTTCAATAGAAAACCGCAACCGCTGCCGGTCGAAGGGAAAGTTGTTGATGCGCCAGGAATCTTTCATCACGCATTGCAGTTTCATCAGCAAATAAATCCGGCCATTGGAGGAGTCGATGGTGGAGTAGGATTTTGTAAAAGTTTTGGCCTGCGGGATTTCCAGGTTCTGTACAAAATCGAATTGTTTATTTTTATAGGTGAGCCATAACCAGAGGTTCACGGTAAACTCACTTTGTTTGAAGTCGATATCATGGATGCTGGTAATGTATATGCCGGTTTTAACCGTATCTGGCGGCTCCTGGCGGGCAATAGCGGGAAGGATCCATAAAATAAGGCAGTAGAACAGCAGCAGTGATTTTTTCATTCACGCATCCTTTAGGAGTAAGTAGAAAGAAGTCTTGTATAAAGATACAATTCTCCCGGCAGTTATCAGCTGCAGGATAGTACAGGTTGCCCGGACAAATTTTTAACTTTAAGTTCACCCGCGTAAAAAGCGTCGTTTATCCGTTATGAAAAACAGGTTTCCCCTTTTGCTGTTGCTGGTATTATGCACCACCGCTATCTGCGCCAGGGGGCAGTCGTCCGTACTGCCCGTGAATCTCCGTTGTGAGTACCTGGTCAATCCTCTTGGCATCGATGAGCTGCAACCCCGCCTGGGCTGGACATTGCAGGCCACCGATTCCAATGCCTATGGGCAAAGACAAACGGCATACCGTATCCTGGTGGCATCCACGGCAAAGGAGCTGGAAAGCAATAAAGGCACGGTATGGTCCACGGGGTGGGTAACTACAGACGATATGCAGCATATCGACTACAAAGGCAGGCCCCTGCGGGAGGATCAGCGGTACTACTGGAAAGTAAGCGTAAAGGACGAGAAGGGGCGTGTATCAGACTGGAGTTCCACCGCTACCTGGACTACCGGTTTGCTGCAACCCGGCAGCTGGAAAGCTACATGGATAGGCTCGGACGAGATTTTTGATCCACGCCAGCGGGATTGCAATATTGCTGACCCCTGGCTGCGGAAAACATTTGACCTCACAGAACAGCCACAGAAAGCCAATATCTTTATTGCCTCTGTAGGATTTCATGAATTGTATGTGAATGGAAAAAAGATAGGCGACGGCGTGATGGCCCCGGCAGTTACCAATCATGTGAAAAGGGCGCGCTATGTGACCTACGATATTGCGTCGGCACTGCATCCCGGGAAAAATGTGGTCACCCTCTGGCTCGGTACCTCCTGGTCTATCTTCGGGCCCTATATTGCGCCAGGCAAGCCGCAAACGCCTATCGTGATAGCACAGGCCGCCATTTATAATAAGGACGCGGCAACACCTGCCGTGTTCCTTAAAACAGACCGCACCTGGCTCACACATCCCAGTCCCAATAAACTCCTCGGCGTATGGGACTCCAACCGCATGGGCGGCGAGTTGTGGGATGCCAGTAAAGAGATAGACAACTGGAACACCATCCAGGCCGATGAAAGCACCTGGCGCGCAGCCACGGAATACCATCCCCGTTTGCTGCTGTCGGCACAAATGACGGAGCCCAATAAAGTAATGAACGAAATAACACCCGTGGCGGTTGTAGCCCGCCCGGATGGGAGTTTTCGTGTAGACATGGGCGTGAATTTCGCCGGCTGGACCGCCATCCGCGTAAAAGGACAACCCGGCGACCGGATCGATTTTCAGTTCTCCGAAAGGGAACAGATGGATATGACCTTTGGACTGCACAGCGCCTTTATCATCGGCAAAGAAGGACACGGTGAATTCCGCAATCATTTTAACTACAGCTCCGGCCGGTGGATTACGATCCGCGGACTGAAATACAAACCCTCCCCGGACGATATCCGCGGCTGGCTGGTACGCACGGCCTATGAACCCGCTACTACCTTCGCCTGCTCGGATTCGTTACAGAACTGGATCTACGACCGGGTACGCTGGACTTACGAAAACCTGTCACTCGGCGGGTATGTGGTGGATTGCCCGCAGCGCGAACGCCTCGGCTACGGCGGCGATGCACACGCTACCTGCGAAACGGGCATGTTCAACTACCACCTCGGCGCCTTTTATACCAAATGGATGGAAGACTGGCGCGACGTGCAGGGAACCGAATCCATTGTAGGCAACATGTATGATACCGCCTGGGCACACAAAGGATTGATGAGTGGCCGGTATTTGCATAAAGGCATTCTGCCACATACGGCGCCCACCTTTATGGGCGGCGGTGGCCCTTCCTGGGGTGGCATCTGCGTATCGCTGCCCTGGTTCCTGTACCAGCAGGAGGGCGATAGAAGGGTGCTGGAAAAGAATTTTGAGATGATAAAAAACTGGCTGGCTTTTTTGGATACACAAACGAAAGATCACCTGCTCATGAGGTTTGGCGGCCCCTGGGACTTCCTGGGCGACTGGCTCTGGCCGGGCGCTACCGCCGAAGGCATGAATAACGATAAACCACAAACGGTTTGCCTCAATAACTGTTACCGCGTATTTAACCTCCGCACCGCCGCAAAAATTGCGCGGGTATTGGGTAAAAATACTGCCGCCGTGCAATGGGAACAACAGGCTGCGGAGGCCAGTAACGCTATCAACGCAAAGTTTTACAATGCCGCTGATCACAGTTATTCCGACAGCTCTATGGCCAATCTGGCCGCAGCCTTGCTGGCAGAAGTGCCACCACCGGCACAGCGGGCTGCTGTAATGAAAAGACTTGAAACAGAGATCCTCATCAACCGCAAAGGCCATATTCATGTAGGCATTACCGGTGGCGCGCTCCTGTTCAAACTCCTGCGTGATGAAGGCCGCGATGATCTTATTTACAGCATGACCTCGCAAACCACCTATCCCGGCTGGGGTTACATGAAAGCCAACGGCGCCACTACTATCTGGGAAATGTGGGAGAAAGATTTGCCCGGTCATTCACTCCTGCACAGTTCCTATCTTTACCCGGGCGCATGGTATATTAACGGGGTAGCCGGCATACGCCGCGATCCACAGTCAGGGAAAGGTTTCCGCCATTTTGTGATCCGCCCGCCGCTGTTAACGGCTTCCCAACTGAGCTGGGCGCATGCCTCCTTTGCCTCTTCCGCAGGCGAAATCAAAACGGCGTGGCAACGCACTGCCGGCGGCATTACCCTGCAGGTAACCGTTCCTCCCAATTGCACGGCAACCGTGGAACTCCCGGAGGCGGAAGGCGCGCAGGTAAAAGAAAGCAGCGGGCATATGAAAAAGAAAGGAACCAGGAATGGCTATACGCTGTTTGAACTGCCTGCAGGCAATTATACCCTGCGCAGTATGTCATCTCCCGGATAAAAAAAATGGAAGTATTAGCGGGCGCAGCATTATTGGTAGTGCATGGATAGTGCATGGATAGTGCATCAATAGTGCATGAGGAGTGCATGCGAACAGTATGGATAGTCCATGAGATACCCATGTCCGAAGCATGCCCGACGCATCCGCGAAGTAATCAATCAGTGCTGCGGCTTCTTATTGTCTGCCGGGGAGAGTTTTACAGCTTTTACAATCCAGGGTAAAGAAATGCCCTGCCCGATAAGGGTAAACAGCACCACCACCACGGAAATAAATATGATCGCATTCCGCTCCGGGAACGGCGCATCGTCTTTCAGCGTCAATGGCAGGCCGATGGCAATAGCCAGCGACACAATACCCCGCATACCGGACCAGCTGATGATCAGGCTGTTCTTGAAATCCAGCAGGGCGTTTTCAGTGATCCGGCCCTTACCCTTTTTGAAGGCCTGGTCTAAATTGATCTGTTGGAGAAATACCCTGCCCATACGTAACAACAGGGCGGCTACTGTAATAATAAACCCATAGCCGATATAGGGCAGGATCTGGTGACTGGGGATACTTTTAATGATATAGGGAAATTGCAGCCCGATAATAATAAAGATCAGCCCGTTCAGCAGGAAGATGATAATATCCCATATAGACCTGGACTGCTGCTTTAATTTCTCCGGGAAAACCTTCCCGCTGATCCTTGCAATCACCAGCCCCAGCACCACTACAGCAATTACACCGGATACATGCAGCTCTTCTGCCAGCAGGTAGGTAACAAAAGGCATGAGCAGCATAAAGCTGATGGTAACCAGGTCGTTTTTATGCACCCTTTTCAGGATCACGGCCAGTATCCTGCCCACTACTATGCCCGCCAGTACGCCGCCCGCCATCAGTATAAAAAATTCCAGCGTAGCCTTCCAGAATACAAAGGCGGTACCTGTGGCCGCCGCAATGGCAAAGCGATAGGTTACCAGTGCGGAAGCATCATTGATCAGGCTTTCCCCTTCAAGGATGGTGATGGTTTTATGTGAAAGTCCCAGTCCTTTGGTAATGCTCATGGCCGCCACGGCATCTGTGGCCGACAGGATAGCGCCCAGCACAAAAGCCAGTGGCCAGCTCATGCCGGGAATAAGATAATGCGCAATCACTGCTACAGCGCCCGCTGTTAAAAATACCAGGCCAATGGCCAGCGTGCCAATGGTGTTGAAGTGGGTTTTAAATTCCTGTGGGGAGATGTTAAACGCAGCATCATACAGCAATGGCGGGAGAAATATCAGGAACACAATATCAGGGTTCAGCGTAATATTTGGCAGGGCAGGAATAAATCCAATGCCTATTCCCGCAGAAATCAGCAGCACCGGGTAGGGTAACTTTATCTTGTCTGCCACCGCAGACAGCACAATCATAATGGCCAGTATAAAAATGACGATGCTGTAATTCTCCATAACATTTGTTTGGTTGCAAATGTATAGTTTTAATGAGATTAGCAACATACGTCACAGATGCCGGTATCAGGATGCTTTACTGATTTGTTGTTCCCGCCATTTGATAAACATAATGTGATAGGCAAATTCGAGGTAAAGATGATCGTCCAGCATTTCCAGGAGCAGCATTTTCCGTTTGGCGTTCTCTCCATTGGTTTGTTTGATATGATCGTATTGCGCCAGTTGCTCCTGTAGCGCAGCTTCCATTGATTTTAACAATGCCGGAAACGCCGTAATAGAGGTACCGGTGATCAGTTTTCCTTTCGCCGTTTTCTTCAGCTCCTGGATTTTCTGATGGGTTAGCTCCGGCATTTTTATGCCGGGAAGATGAAAAATGTTATCTGGTTTCATAGCCATGCGCTACACGATTGGGTTATATTGAAAATAGGGGCCGTTAACAGGCCCTATAGTAATTAGAGTATAAAAAATTCAAATGGTTACAAAATCCCATAAAAGTTTTTTGTAACTTCTCCACCGATTAATCATCTAATAAATGAAGAATGACCACACTGCCGCAAACCGACATTGAAATTGACAACGAGTTAATCTCTAAAGTACTGGCCGGGGAAGAGCGGCTGTATGAGCAGCTGATGCGACGTCACAACGCCCGCCTGTTCCGCATAGGAATGACGATGCTGGACAACGATATGGATGTGGAGGATATGATGCAGAACACCTATATCAATGCCTATCATAACCTCGATAAGTTTAGAAAGGAATCGGCTTTCGGTACCTGGCTTACACGGATTATGATTAATGAATGCAGTCAGTTGCTCAAAAAGAAAAGCCGGTCAGGCAGTGAGGATATATCTGTATTAGATGATCATCACCCGGCAAATGCTGCCGGTATAAAAGAGTCGCCCGTGGCAAAAGTTATCGATAAGGAGTTGGGAAGGGTAATGGAACTGGCCCTGCTGCAGATTCCCGAAAAGTACCGCCTGGTATTTGTAATGCGGGAAGTGGAAGGTTTAAACGTAGCAGCTACCGCTGCTGCCTTGAATATCTCCACGGTAAATGTAAAGGTCCGGTATATCAGGGCACGGCTCATGCTGCGCGGCAAGATCTCCGATTACTATAAAAACGACCTCGTATTTCCATTCCATCTTATCCGCTGCGACAGAGTGGTTAACCATGTATTGGATAAACTGGGTATTAGATAACCGGCTCACCTGGCAGATTGCTCTACCAGGCTCACCTTAATACGCTTATACATACTTCTTTCATCGAGCGATTTCTCCAGCTCCGATAAAAGCTGCAAAAGGTCTGCGCTGGCTTCGGCCAGCCATTTCCGGTTTTCTTCTTTGATCACCTGCAAAACAGGACCGATCTTTTTATGCATTTGCTTACCGGCAAGCGTCAGGGAAATAAGCCGTCTCCGCGCATCTTTGGCATCGGGCGCTGTTTTAATAAGACCATGCGCCTGCATCTGCTCCGCAAACTGTACTACCGCAGCATGACTCAGCTGCAACGAAGAAGAGATCTCCGTAATAGCCATCACTTTTTCACGGCTCAGCAATTCCAGGATCAGGTACCATTTTGCTTCAAAGTCCAGATCCGATTCTTTGTATATCTGGCTCACGTCCTGCGACAAGCGTTCTGCCAGCCGTTTTAAACGGGTGGCCAGGGCCAGTTCTTCCAGTTCGGTAACTAAGTTCATGCAATAAATGTATAAATTTTTATCCTGCCCTGCGCTTTTCCTCTTCGGCGCCGCCGGTCTTCCTTTTGATGTTACCGGCGCCATTCCCGCCAAATTTATAATTGAAGGTGAGCGTGGCTACACGAGTATCCCTTTTCTGCTTAAATGTTTCGCCATAGCCGGTAAGCCGGGTCACTGCATTGGTTTGATTGGTAAAGAAAATATCGGCTATGTTTATTTTTACAGATGCCTTCCGGTTCCATAACTGCCGCTGCGCACCGGCATTTACAAACCAGAAACTGCCTATGTCCAGGAAGCCGTAGTACGACCGGCTTTCATAACTGCCAGTTACTTCAATGGTGGTCACCGGATTTAAAGTGATGGTGTTCACCGAATTGAAATTGAAAGATACCCTGCTCACATTAAGATCCGTATTCACCAGGTTACCGCTGTAGCGGCCGTAATACACCAACGCGGTATTAGTGCTGCTCAGCCATTTGCGGATATTTACAGGGAAGCCAAAGCTGAGATTATAATAATCGTACTTCGCCAGGTTCCTGCCGGTTTGGATCACCGCACCCGGTGCTTCATCCGGTGATAATACGGTAAGGATGTTATCACGGGTACGGCTATACCCTAATTTAGTGGTGTACTGCTGCCGGAAGGTATGGGTTACTTCAAAGGAGTTGGTGAGTTCCGGCAACAGGAAAGGATTTCCGGCGGAAGAAGTCAGCGGGTCCAGGAATACTTTAAAGGGATTCAGCTCGCGGTAGGAGGGCCGGTCAATTCTGCGGCTCACCGAAAGCCCGAGGTCGTGCGTGGCGTTGAATTCATAGCCTGCATAGCCGCTGGGAAACAGCTGGGTGTAGTTCCGGTTAAACGTTTCCGCATTGGTTACCTGGGATCCGTCGGCCCGTGTATTTTCCACCCGCAGGCCCAGCTGCATGCTTAAACGCTTCCATTTTTTGGAAGCATTTACATACGCCGCATTGATGTTTTCTTTATAAATAAAACGGTTGCTTTTGCCTTTGTCCAAAACATTGCCGCCATTGCTTCTGTCAAAAAACTGCACGTCATTATCTGATTTCACCCAGCTGCTTTTAACGCCTGCATCCAGTTTGGCGCCAATCACTTTCAGGGGTTGCGTGTAGTCTACTTTCACAGAGCGGATACTCAGCTCACCATTTAAGTCGCCAAAAAGCGCATACGGTGTTTTGCTTTCCACCTGCCGGATATCGTAGTAGCGGGTAATATAATTTTGTTTTTCGGAAGAGGAAAAACGGGCGTAGTCCAGGTCGGCGGTGAGTTCCCGCCCGCTGGTATCCAGCGTGTGTTTGTAATTCAGGTTGATGCTCCGGTTGTTCCTGCCGGGATAGTTATCACCCAGTGTAATAAAGGAACCCGTATTTGCCTGGTGCGCATCAACAGATTGGGCTACACTATGGGTAGTGATGTTACTGGCATTGAACATGCCATTGGCAGCAAAACCCACCACCACATTTTTACTGATGTTGTAATCAGCTCCCAAACGCACATTGTGATTGTTGTTCCGGAACTTGAAAAAGTTCTGGTAGTTGTTGCCGCCGGTATAGGCATTGTTTTCATCATAAAACTGCCGGTAAATGGTAAGATCATTCAGCTCTTCCCGGTAGTTGTAATTATAAGAACCAAAAATATTGAGGTGTTGGTGTTTGCTGTTGAAGTTGAAAGATGGATTTACTTTGGGATACCTGCCCTGGCTCAGGCTGAGAGACGCATTCCCGTTGGTGCCGGATTTCTTTCCTTTCTTCAGCCGGATGTCGATAATACCGGCGTTGCCGGCGGCATCGTATTTAGCAGAAGGGTTGGTGATCAGGTCGATCGTTTCAATCTGGCTGGCCGACATATTCCGCAGCATATTGGCCAGGTCCTGCCCCGACATGGGCACCTGTTTGCCATCTATCATAATCAGCACGCCCTGCCTGCCACGCATGGCAATATTATCGTTCTGGTCAATGGTAATGCCAGGCGCCTTTTCCAGTACTTCCAGCGCCGTGCTGCCGGCGGCGGAAATGGAACCTTCCACATTCAGTACGGTTTTGTCGTATTGCTGCTGGATAAAGGGTTTCACCGCTGTCACCGATGTTTCTTTTAAAGCGGTGGACTTCACCTGCAACGGGATAGTACCGGCCGTGGTATTTTTTTCATGCCGGAACGGGGCGGATTCATATCTCCCGAAAATCATACTCTGTGTAGCAATCACATAACTGCCCGCGGGTATTTGCTCAAAGGTAAACCTGCCGGTGCTGTCGGCGTATTCAATTTTTACCATCTTCTTATCCGTGGCGTTCAGCAATTGTATCACCACGTCTTTCAGCAACGCAGGGTCATCGGCACGAAGCTGGCCGCTGATGGTAAAACCCTGGGCTTTCACCTGCGAAAAGCAGGTATTTATGTAAGTGGTGACGGAAATTATCAGGGCAATAAAAAAGACCGTTTTCTTTTTCATCTGTAGGGGTTTATTTCCTGCTAATGTATATTATTAGCGCAATTTATATGCTATAACGGGAGTGTTATTACAGGAAATATAGGTATGTACTTACCGGATGTTTTAGAAGATGATGAACGGTAAATATACAAACGGCTGATAGATCCTATCAGCCGTTCATATTCTAAAGAGATTTATTTTTTCTCGTAGTGCAAACACACTACGCCCGAATCAGGGAAGGCCGTACTTGCCACTAATTTCAGGGCTACGCGTTCCTTAATATCTTTAAACAGCGGAATGCCTTCGCCTAATAGTACGGGGTTTACAAACAGCCAGAATTCATCTACCAGGTGGTGTTGCATGAGCGACTGGGTAGCGCCCGGGCTGCCAAACATGATAATTTCTTTGCCGGGCAGTTGTTTCAGGGCATTGATTTTTCCGGAGAGGAGGTCATTGCTGATCACCGTGGTTTTGTCTTTCGGTACTCCCTTCATCGTGTTGGACAGCACTATTTTATCTACCTGGTTGTACCAGGTGGAATGTTCAATATCATGCTTGCTGGCATTGGGTTGGTCGGCGGCGGTAGGCCAGTAGCTGTCCATCATTTCGTAGGTCACCCTGCCATATAAGGCGGTATCTGCTTCGTTGGTACGTTGTGCGGCGAAATCAAATATTTCATCGCCAACACTGATCCAGTCCATTTCTCCGGCAGGTCCGGCTACAAAACCATCCAGGGAAACATGCATGAAGGAAACTATTCTTCTCATAATGATATGTTTTTAAGTACATCACAAACATACCCCGGAAATTGAATACCTGTGTGGTGCAATTCTGACATTTATGGGCGGGATTCCGTCAGGGTTATTATTGTTCGGCTATAAAACAACAAAGCCTCCCGGAGGGAGGCATTTGTTTTATAGATTGTCAGTATTGCCTACAGTAATTTCAGCACTTCTTCTCCCATTGCGTTGGTACCCAGTATTTTATCGGCCGGTGTTTGCTTGTCGGCGATATCCCCGGTACGGAAGCCTGCTTTCAATACGCCGTCCACGGCGCTGATCACGGCTTCTGATTCTGCCTTCATACCAAAGGAGATATCCAGTAACAGGGCAGCAGATAGGATAGAGGCCAGCGGGTTGGCTACGCCTTTACCGGTAATATCGTGCGCGGAGCCATGAATGGGTTCATACACGCCTGTACCATCGCCAATAGAGGCGGAGGCCAGCATACCCATTGATCCGGCTATCTGCGACGCTTCATCGGTCAGGATGTCGCCAAACAGGTTGGCAGTAACCACCACATCAAAACGGCGCGGGTCCTTGATCAGCAACATCGCAGTGGCATCCACAAACTGGTGTTCCACTTCCACGTCAGGATATTCCAATGCTACCTTCTGCACTACTTCCCGCCAGAGACGCGAAGTTTCAATAACATTGGCTTTATCAACGGAACAGAGTTTTTTCCTCCTGGTTCTTGCCGCGTCAAAAGCTTTGCGGGCAATGCGTTCTACTTCATAGCGACTGTATTCCGCTATGTCGTACGCCGTGTCGCCGTTATTCTTTCTGCCTTTCTCACCAAAGTAAATGTCGCCGGTCAGTTCACGGAAGAACAGGATATCGGCGCCCTTTAATATTTCGGGTTTGATGCTGGATGCGCCCAGTAATTCATCAAATAATTTAATCGGGCGGAGGTTGGCATACAGCCCCAGCTCTTTGCGCATTTTCAGCAGGCCTTGTTCGGGTCTTACTTTGGCAGAAGGATCGTTATCATATTTAGGATGACCTACCGCGCCAAACAGCACGGCATCTGATTTACGCATCTTTTCCAGCGATTCGTCCGGTAACGGGTTGCCGGTGGCTTCAATGGCTACGTGGCCTATCAGCGCTTCATCATAAGTAAAGGTGTGCCCGAATTTCGCAGCAATCTTATCCAATACTTTTTTTCCTACTGCAGTTACTTCCTGTCCGATTCCATCACCCGGAACTATTAAAATATGTTTGGTAGCCATTCAGTTGTTATTGATAGTTTAGATTAGGTTCAGCATTTTTTGTGTGGCCTTAATGGCAGATACGGTCTGGTCGCTGTCCAGTCCCCGGGTTTTGAACTCTTTGTTGTTCAGGCTCCAGGTAATAATGGTTTCGCACAACGCATCGCTTTTACCGCCGGGAGGAATGCGCACTGCGTAATCCGCCAGTGTGGGCAGGTCGCGCTTCAGCTTTTTGTATACCTTCTTTAATGCGTTCATAAATGCATCGTACTGGCCATCGCCCTGTGAATGTTCCTCGAATACTTCCCCGTTAATGGAGATCTTCACGGTAACAGAAGGGTTCAGGTTTTTGGAGTGGGTGAGCACATAGTTTTCTACGGTCACTTTTTCCTCGATCCGGTTGCTGTCCAGCACATCAGAAATGATATAAGGCAGATCCGCCTGCGTAAGCACTTCTTTCCGGTCGCCCAGCTCGATGATCCGCTGCGTTACCTTTTTCAGATCGGGGTCCGACAGTTTAATGCCCAGCTGTTGCAGGTTGTTTTCAATATTGGCTTTGCCGCTGGTTTTACCCAGTGCATATTTGCGGGTACGGCCAAAACGTTCCGGCATCAGGTCACTGAAGTACAGTTTATTTTTTTTGTCGCCATCCGCGTGAATACCGGCTGTTTGGGTAAACACGTTTTCTCCCACAATCGGTTTATTCACCGGGATGCGGAATCCTGAAAAGGTTTCCACCAGCTTGCTCACGGTATACAATGAGGTTTCGGCCACGGAGGTTTTTACTTCCGGTAAAAAGTCATTTAATACAGCGATGGCGCTGGCCAGCGAAGCGTTACCTGCTCTTTCGCCCATGCCGTTAATGGTGAGGTGAATGCCATGTGCGCCTGCTTTTACGCCTTCCAGTACGTTGGCGGTGCCGAGGTCGTAATCGTTGTGCGCATGAAAATCGAAATGACTTTTCGGATAGCGTTGCACGATCTCCGTAACAAATTCCTTTACTTCATCAGGTGTGAGTACGCCCAATGTATCCGGCAGCATGATCCTTTTTACGGGTACCTTCTGGAGAAAGTCGAGGTACTGGAATACATATTCCCTGGAGTGTCGCATACCGTTGCTCCAGTCTTCCAGGTACACATTGCATTCCAGTCCTTTTTTATTGGCCAGTGCAATCACGGCAGCTACTTCTGCGAAATGTTCCGCGGGCTTTTTCTTTAACTGGTGGGTTAAATGATTAAGCGAGCCTTTGGTGAGCAGGTTCATTACTTTGGCGCCGGCTTTCAGCATCCATTCTACGGAAACGTCGCCATCCACAAAGGTGAGTACTTCCACTTTGTTCAAAAAGCCGTTGGCTTTGGCCCATTTGGTAATTGCCTTTACCGCAGTAAATTCACCCTCTGAAACCCGGGCGGAGGCAATTTCAATCCTGTCAACCTTTACCTCTGTCAGTAAAAGCTGTGCAATGGTTAGTTTCTCTGATGGCGAAAAAGATACTCCGCTGGTTTGTTCACCATCACGGAGTGTGGTGTCCATTATTTCAACGTGGCGCTGGGTCACTGGCATAATACTTATGGAATGTTTTAGTACAGGCTCTTGCCGGCGAATGTTGTTATTTCGTCCTTCATGGCCTGCAGGTAATCAATATCATCATAGCCATTCATCATGTTGTGCTTTTTATAGCTGTTGATGGCAAAGGACTCGCTTTCCCCGGTAGCCGGGATGGTGATGGTTTGCGCTTCCAGGTTGATTTCCACTTCCGCTTTGGGATCGGATTCTATCGCTGTGAATATTTTATCGAGGAATTCGGGGCTTACCTGTACGGGTAAGATACCGATATTTAAAGAGTTGTTTTTGAAGATGTCGGCAAAGAAGCTGGACACTACGCAACGGAACCCATAGTCGTAGATAGCCCACGCAGCGTGCTCACGGCTGCTGCCGCTGCCAAAGTTTTTACCCGCTACCAGTATTTTACCGGAATAGATCGGGTTATTTAAAACGAAATCTTTTTTTGGTGTGCCGTCTGTTTCATAGCGCCAGTCGCGGAACAGGTTATCGCCAAAGCCGGTGCGCTCAGTAGCTTTCAGGAATCGTGCAGGAATGATCTGGTCAGTGTCCACATTTTCAATGGGCATGGGTACTGCTGTACTCCTTAATATCGTGAATTTATCGTAAGCCATTTTTTGTTGATCGTTTATAAAATTTGTAAGAAGGGGATGATTAAGCAATCAGTTCTCTCGGGTCAGTTACCACGCCGGTTACTGCAGCAGCAGCGGCTACCAGCGGACTGGCCAGCATGGTCCTGGAACCAGGTCCCTGTCTGCCTTCAAAGTTCCTGTTACTGGTGCTCACGGCGTATTTGCCGGCGGGCACTTTATCATCGTTCATTGCCAGGCAGGCAGAACATCCGGGCTGACGCAGCTGGAAACCGGCTTCTGTCAGGATATCCAGGATACCTTCTTCCTTAATCTGTTGCTCTACGATGTGTGATCCGGGAACGATCCAGGCAGTTACATGATCTGCTTTCTTTCTTCCTTTTACAATAGAAGCAAATGCACGGAAGTCTTCAATACGACCGTTGGTGCAGCTGCCTATAAATACATAATCTACTTTTTTACCCAGCATGGCTTCTTCCTCGTGGAAGCCCATGTACTGCAATGATTTTTCGTAGCTGGATTTGCTGTCGCCGGCCAGCGCAGAAGGGATATGTTTGGTGATGCCCATACCCATACCCGGATTGGTACCGTAAGTGATCATCGGCTCAATATCGGCCGCATCAAAAGTGTACTCTTTGTCGAACGTGGCGCCTTCATCTGTACGCAGCGTTTTCCAGTAAGCCAGCGCGGTATCCCATGCAGCTCCTTTGGGCGCTTTCTCACGTCCTTTGATATAGTTGTAAGTGGTTTCGTCCGGCGCAATAATGCCACCGCGCGCACCCATCTCAATACTCATATTACAAACGGTCATACGACCTTCCATGCTCATGTTTTCAAAAACATCACCGGCATATTCCACAAAGTAGCCGGTAGCGCCGGCAGCAGTGAGCCTGGAAATAATATAAAGGGTTACGTCTTTCGGTGTAATACCTTTACCCAGTTTACCCGTTACGTTGATCCGCATTTTCTTTGGCTTCGGCTGCATAATACACTGGGAGGTAAGTACCATCTCTACTTCAGAAGTACCGATACCAAATGCAATAGCGCCAAAAGCGCCGTGGGTGGAGGTGTGGGAATCACCGCATACAATGGTCATACCCGGCAGGGTGATACCATTTTCCGGACCTACCACGTGCACAATACCATTCTTGGGATTACCTAATCCCCAATGAGAAATACCATACTTGTTGGAATTGGTTTCCAGGGCTTTCAGCTGGTTGGCGGAAAGCGGGTCCTGTACCGGTAAATGCTGGTTAATAGTTGGCGTATTGTGATCAGCTGTGGCAAACGTCTTTTCAGGAAACATTACCTTTAAACCCCTGTTTTCCATTCCAAGAAAAGCCACAGGGCTGGTTACTTCATGAATAAAGTGGCGGTCGATAAAAAATACATCCGGACCATCTTCAATTTTCCTCACAACATGTGAATCCCATACTTTGTCAAATAAGGTAGCGGGTTTATTGCTCATTTTTTAAAATTTTAAAAGTAGCTACTTGATTGTTCAAATTTATTCATAAAATCTATTTTATTTCAATATTTTTTCTAACAATACGCGTTAAAAGGCCCTGAAATAGCAGAAGGAACGGGTGTTTGAGCCTGGTTTACAGTGTATTTTACTGATAGTCAGTGATTTGTAATTTTTTGAAGGAAGACTTGGAAACCACCTTTTTTTGGGTAATCACACGCGGTTGGTGATATGTTAAGGAGATATATACTGTGTAAAAACGTAATATGCTTAGAGCGGATGCACGGAAGATCATTAAGAAAAGAGGTGACGGCTTAACTTGTTTTCCTGTAATTAAAGATGGCCCATCCGTTTAACAGCACTGCAAACAATACCAGGTATAATAGCTCCATCTGTACATCCGCAAAGCCGCTGCCTTTCAGCACAATGGTCCGGATTACTTTAATAAAATGTGTGACGGGCGTTAAATTGGCGATCATCTTTGCCCAGGGCGGCATACTATCTACGGCGGTAAACAGCCCGCTCATCAGCATAAAGATCATCATAAAAAAGAATGCTACAAACATAGCCTGCAACTGGTTATTGGTATAGGTAGATACCAGTAACCCAAAGCCCAGCAATGCTACCAGGTATATGGCGGCAAATACATAAATTGTTACAAAACTCCCCACCGGCCAGATGCCATATATTCCCCAGGCCACCAGCAAACCAAGTGTAAACACAATCATGCCCACCACCCAGAAAGGAATGAGTTTGCCAAGAATAAATTCCCACTTCTGAATGGGGGTTACATTGATCTGTTCTATAGTGCCTACTTCTTTTTCCCTTACAATATTAAGGGCCGACATAAAGCCGCCGATCAGTGTAAGCAGCAACACCAGTATTGCCGGCACTATATAAAACCGGTATTCCGCCAACGGATTAAACCAGTTGGAATAAGTAATATCAATCACACCCGCAGGCGGCGTCCTATTCCTGCCGGTATTAATGGGGATGTCCTTATTGAAGTCCGCAATTACCGTCATGAGGTAATTGCCGCCAATGGCTGCTTTGGTGCCGTTAATGGCATCTACGGATACCCCTACACGCTGTTTGCCTTCTCTTACCAGGTTGCTTTCAAAATTGGGTGGGATCTCCAGCACCACATCAGCTTTTTCCCTTTCTATATAGGTAATGGCGCGCTGAAAGGAAGGCTCGGCAGCCACTATTTTGAAATAACCGGAGGCGCCTACTTTCGCAATCAGCTGCCGGGAATAAGAACTGTGGTCATTGTCCACTACGGCAAGATTAACGCTCTTCACATCAAAGTTCATGGCAAGGGGGAGAATGACCAGCTGTATGGTAGGCATAGCAAACATCATGGCCAGGATCGTTTTATCCCGGAAAATCTGCCTGAACTCCTTTTTCAATAGATAACCCAGCACTTTCATGATAACCGCGTTTTAAAGTTTTTGAGGGCAATAGTGAGCAGTATAATGGTCATGCCTAACAGCACCATCGTTTCTTTCCAGACATATTCAAATCCAAGTCCTTTGAGCATTACCGATTTAATGATCAGGAAATACCACCGGGAAGGAATAATATTGGAGATGAGCTGGAATATCTTCGGCATATTTTCTATCGGGAACATAAAGCCGGTAAAGATCATGGTGGGGATCATCAGTCCCATCATCGACAGCAGCAGCGCCGTTTGCTGCGAGTTGGTGGTGTTGGAAATCATCAGCCCAAATGATAAACAGGTAATGATAAACAGCATACTTTCCATAAACAACAGCAGGATACTGCCTTTGATGCCCACATCCAGCACAAACACCGCCAGCACCAGGATCAGCACAAAATTCGCCAGCGATAGTATCAGGTAAGGAATGGCTTTGGCAATCAGCACCATCAGCGGTTTAAAAGGAGATACCAGTAATATTTCCATGGTACCCAGTTCTTTTTCGCGCACTACAGATACCGAGGTGAGCGCGGTGCATACAATCATCAGCACCAGGGCCATCACACCGGGAATGAAATTTAGCGAGCCATTGCCTTCTTCATTATACAGCATCCTTGATTCGGGAACAATGGTATAAGGCAATTGCGGCGAAGGACTGATTTCCTGCTGGTAAGCCGTTGTGATAGCAGTGATATAGTTTACCACGGTTTTGGCAGTATTGGGATCGGAACCATCGGTAATGATCTGTAGCTGCGCCTTTCCCCCATGCTGCAGGTCGTTGCCAAAACCGGCAGGGAAAATCAGCGCGCATTTTGTAGTGCCCTTTTTAAAGGAGTTTGCTATATCGTTGTAATCGATGGAGGATTCATTTACGATAAAGTAGGAAGATGATTTTATTTTACGGATCAGCTGCTGCGAATTGGCGTCCCGCGAATTATCAATCACCGTAAGTGTAATATCCTTTACCTCGCTGGTCAGTGCAAAGCCAAACAGCACGATCTGCGCTACCGGCAAGCCAAACATGATCAGTAAGGTCCGTTTGTCGCGGAATACATGGAAAAATTCTTTCCGGATAAAAACAAGAAGCTGTTTCATAGAAATGTTTTAGTCGCCCGACCTTTTGGCCCTGCGGGCCAACCGGTAAAATACTTCGTCCATATTATCGGCCTCAAACTGCGTTTTCAGGTTGGCAGGAGAATCCAGTGCTTCTATTTTGCCATCTACCATGATGGTAACGCGGTTACAATACTCCGCTTCATCCATATAGTGGGTGGTTACGAAGATGGTAATGCCGCTTGCCGCCGCTTCATAGATCATATCCCAGAACTGCCGCCTGGTAACGGGGTCCACACCGCCGGTAGGTTCATCCAGGAACACAATCCGCGGCTGGTGAAAGATAGCTACTGAAAAAGCCAGCTTCTGTTTCCAGCCTAACGGCAGCGCACCTACGAGTTTTTTTGCTTCTGCTGTAAGCCCTAATTTCTGAATCAGGTTATCGCTTCTCTTACGGATCTCGGAAGAAGAAACGCCGTACACGCCGCCAAAGAATTCAATGTTTTCTACTACCGTCAGGTTTTCATACAGGGAAAACTTCTGACTCATATAGCCAATATTCTTCTTGATGGATTCGGGTTGTTTATATACATCAAAACCCGCTACCATAGCCTCTCCGGAAGTAGGGTGGGAGAGCCCGCAGAGAATCCTCATGGCAGTGGTTTTGCCTGCCCCGTTGGCGCCCAGGAACCCGAAGATCTCTCCCTTGTTTACCTCAAAGGAAATTTTATTGACGGCATAAAAGTCGCCAAACCGTTTCGTGAGATCCTTACATACAATCACTTTTTCTTCCATGATATCCTGTTTTATGCCTGGTTCATTAACCGGATAAAGCTATCCTCAATGCCGGGATGAATTAATTTTATATCTACGTGTGTATGTCCCCGTTGTGTTATGTTACGCTGCAGCGTATCTATATCCGCGCCGGCATCTTTAAGTGTAATATGGATGTACTCCCCGAAAGCAAAGCTGCTGTCTATTTCCGGCATACTCCGCAGGTCCGTCAGCAGGTGATAGATATTGTCCGCCTTGATGGCATAAAGTTTCACCGGGAATTGCGCCATGATTTTATCCGGTGTGTCCACTGACATAATTTTACCATTCTGTATCAGCGCAATCCTTTCGCAAAGCACGGCTTCATCCATATAGGGAGTAGATACCACGATGGTAATGCCCTGTTGTTTCAGGTGCTTCAGCATGTCCCAGAATTCTTTACGGGAAACCACATCCACACCGGTAGTGGGTTCGTCGAGAAATAATACTTCCGGTTTGTGGATCAGCGCGCAACACAGTGCCAGCTTCTGTTTCATGCCTCCGCTGAGTTTCCCGGCACGGCGGTCGCTGAAAGGCTTTATCTGGTCGTAGATATCCTTAATGAGCTCGTAGTTTTCTTCAATGGTGCTTCCAAAGAGGGTGGCAAAGAAATCGAGATTTTCTTTTACTGTCAGATCCTGGTACAGGGAAAATTTCCCCGGCATATAACCGATCCTATTGCGGATCTCTTTATAATCTTTTACACAATCATAACCGCGTACGCTGGCCGTACCTTTATCCGGCAGCAACAAGGTGGTGAGAATGCGGAAGAGCGACGTTTTACCTGCGCCATCCGGGCCTATCAGGCCAAACAGCTCGCCTTCCTCCACCTGCAGCGAAACATCATTTACTGCCAGCACCTTACCTTTGTCGTAAGTTTTGGTGATATGATCCAGTGTTACCGCGCTCATTTGGATGCTTTATTAATCAGCATTTCACCATACATGCCTATCTTCAGATAGCCATCATTCTTTACCCTTACCTTGATGGCATACACCAGGTTGGCCCGTTCATTTTTTGTTTGAATGGTTTTTGGTGTAAACTCAGATTTATCGGAGATCCAGGTAATTTCACCGGGGTATGATTTGTAATTCTTTTCGCCCTGGTCGATACGCGCCTGCACCTGTTGCCCCAGCTTGATTTGCGGGAGGGTAACGCCGGTTACATAGGCTTTCAGGTAAAGTGTATCGATATTGGCGATCTTGTATAATGGTTTCCCGATGGTGGCCATTTCTCCCTGCAGTGCATATTTCAGCAGTACTACGCCACTCACCGGGTTAATGATTTGTCCTTTGCGGATCTGCTCTGCATACTGTGCCAGCGATTTTTCCAGCGGCGCTTTTTCACTGAGTATAGTACGGTTTTGGGTAGAAGTATTGGAATTGTTGAGCTGCAGTTGTTGCCGGGTTACGCTGAGTTGCCGCTCCAGCTGTACAATGAGGGCATTGATATCATCGAGTTGTTTCTGTGTGGCGGCGTCGCTTTTCACCAGGTTTTCGGTCCGTGTTCTTTCCCGGTATTGTTGCTGCAGTTGTGCTTCCTGCACCAGCAGTTGCCTGCGTACCAGTTCTCTTTGCGGTACGGGATCATGGGTTTTTTCTTTTAGCGCATTGATCGATGCCTGTACCTGTTCTCTTTGCAGGGTAGGGATGGTAACATCAATCTGGCCAACGGACTGCCCGGCAGTGAGTTTGTCGCCTTCCTTTACAGGGAAGGACTGTATTTCACCGGTTTGTTCGGCAGATACGATTACTTCATCTGCTTCAAAATTGCCGGATGCGTCATAGTCATTTTTGCCGTTTCCGCAGGCATTAATCATCATCACAAGGGCTATACCAGGTATTATGTTGTATTTCATATGCAATAATTAATCAGTTCCCGGAGGTGTTTTTATAATTGTATTGAGCCTGTAATAATTGTATGCTGTGGAGGATCCGCGATTGTTTCGCCAGGTTCTCCGCATTCAGCTGGGAGATGTATTCATGCACGGTGATAACGCCGTTATCCAGCTGCGCCTGCGCCGACTTCTTCACTGATGAGCGGAGCGTGATGGCGCTGTCGTCCTGTTCTATCAGGGTGGCAAACTTATCAATATCCTGGTTTTGTTGCTGCAGGCTCATGCCGGTGTTGAACAGGAATGTTTCCTTATTCACATCAAGTTTTTGCCGGTTGATATCCAGCAGCTGCCGGTTGTTTTTCAGGGAATAGAGACTGCCTAACGACCAGTTAAGCCGTACGCCCCCCATCCACCAGGTACCAAATTTGTTATCAACGATATTCAGTGTAGGCCGGCCATAGGCGCCCTGGAAAAACGCGCTCAGTTTAGGAAGGTAACCTGATTGCAATTGTTTTTCCTGTACGTCGAAGGCTTTTTTCTGGATATCATAATAAGTAATTTCCGGTCGATGTATACCTTGTTGTGGCGCCACGGGTGCGGGCCATGCCAGGCTGGTGCTATCGTTCAGCGGTTGGTGTATGAAAGCTTCCAGCATTTTCATATAGGCTTTCCTGTTAGCGCTGAATTCAGTGGCGGCCATGTCGGTGTTCATGATCTCTGCTTTGAGTTCATCTACGTTGCTGCGATAGGCTACCCCATTATTAAGGGCCGCCTGCGCTTTATCGGTGGCGCTTTGCAGGTCTGCTTTCCTTAACCTGTTTTGTTCCAGCTGCGCGTCCATCAGCAATATGCCGAAGTAGAGCTGCGTAATGCGGTCGCGGATAGCGTAGAGGTTTACTTCCAGCTGTTGTTGCTGTATGGCTTCATTGGCGCGGCTGCTTTCCTTTTGTAGCTTGCTTACGCCGCCGTCATAGATCTGCTGGGAGATCTCCGCCTGTATTTTGTATTGGTCTTTGCTCAGCGAAGGAAAGGTTACGCCGGGCATTGGAGGGATCACCTCGCCAAAGTTGATGGTTTCCGACTGGTATGTTGCCTGCCCGCTTACGGTGAGTTGCGGCAAATACAGCTTACCCGCGTTCTCCACCGAATACCTGCTGCTGCGGCTGATCAGGTCGTATTGTTTGATCAGCGGATAATTCTGCCTGGCCAGGGTATAGCATTCTTCAATAGTGAGGGCAGGGGCCTGGCTCCATGCCCTGTCCGCCAAAGGCCCCAGTAATATGAAACAGCACAAAGCTTTAAATAAGTTCATAGTGCAACACTCAGTTTGAATTATTGTTTTGAAAAGTTGTTCAATTTCCGGGCAAAAAAAAGCAGCTATTTCAGCATGCCTTTGATCCAGATGGGTATCAGCTTTCGCCGTTCTTCCATCAGGGCGGTGAATTCCCCTGATTTCACTACCTTATTCCTTTCCAGTAAGGGCCGGGCCAGGAAAGGCATTACCACAAAGCCTATCAGGTTCATCATTAGCTGGATCGGGTGAATACTCAGCTTTCCTTCTTTCTGCAGGGCGGCCAGCTGTTTAAAGAAATGCGACTGGAAGATGGCATCTTTACGGTTATCCTTCAACAACTCATCGGTGCCGGCAAAGATCTCATTTACCATAAACAAGGGGAAGTCCGGGTTCTTCAGCAATAAGTTGATATAGTGATTGGCTACCTGCTCAACCTTCTGCTGCACGGTTAGCTGCTCGTTATTGAGGATCAGTGTTACCGCGGTAATTAATTTCTCCACTACCTCTGCCATCACAAACTGGAACAGCTTTTCCTTGCTGCGGAAATAATAATTGACCAGCGACAGGTTAATATCTGCCTCTGCCGCAATATCCCTTACTTTGGTAGCCTGGTATCCTTTCTTTGTAAACACAGTTCTGGCTGCGGCTTTGATCCGCTCTTCCGTGGAAGCATCTATATTTCCTTTCTTTTCGCTTACCGCCATATCGGGTGTGGAGTTTAATATTTATACAAAGATAGATAATTGAACAACTTTTCAAAACATTTGTTCAATATTTTTAAAATGCTGTTGATGGCTGTTTTGATGTATCTTTAATTAGATCCTTACCTATATGAAGCTACCCGTTATACATGGTTATATAGACCGCCGCATCCTGGTAAATTTTACTGTAGACCCCGAAGCTGTTCAGTCGCTGCTGCCGTCGCCTTTCCGTCCCAAGATTTATAAAGGCAAAGCCATTGCCGGCATCTGCCTGATAAGATTAAAACACATCAAGCCAAAAGGCTGGCCGGATTTTACAGGCATCTCCTCAGAAAATGGCGCGCACCGTATTGCGGTAGAGTGGGAGGAAAATGGTGTTATCAAAGAAGGCGTGTATATCCCCCGCAGGGATACTTCATCCAGGCTCAATGCCCTCGCCGGTGGACGGCTGTTTCCAGGCAAACATCACCTGGCTGATTTTAATGTAAAGGAAGCAGCTGGACATTTTCATATCGACTTTACCAGCTCAGATAAAACATCCATTTCCATAGATGCGCGCAGCACCAGCGAATTCCCGGCTACCTCCGTTTTTGAAACCCTGGAAAATGCTTCCGCATTTTTTGAAGGTGGTGCGGTCGGCTATTCTCCCAATAACCAGCAGTCGCTCGACGGATTAAAACTACAAACCTATCAATGGAAAGTGAGCCCGCTGCAACTGATACAGGTAGCTTCCAGCTTTTTTGAGAATACGGCTGTGTTTAAAAAAGGAAGTGTCGCTTTTGACAACGCCCTCCTCATGACCCGCACCGAACACGAATGGCACACACTTACCGGTTGTCCTCAGCCATAGCCGTATATACCGCATAACAAACACATAATGTGAGGCGCCGTTGCATTCTTTGGGAATGTTTTTTATTTTGTTAGATGAACAATGTAAAACCCACTCAATCGGAATATAAATGGACTCACGCAGAGAATTTCTAAAAAAATCTTTATTGTTATCTGGTGCAGCTGGCTTATCTACCATGATGCCCGCATCCATTCAGCGGGCACTGGCAATAGATCCCGCTCCCGGCAGCACCTTCCTCGACGCAGAACATATTGTGATCCTCATGCAGGAGAATCGTTCCTTTGATCACTGCTTTGGCTCTTTACAGGGTGTCCGCGGATTCAACGATCCACGCGCCGTATGGCTGCCGGACGCAAAGCCGGTGTGGTTTCAAACCAACGCAGCAGGCGATACCTACGCACCTTTCCGTCTCAATATTAAAGATACCAAAGCCACCTGGATGGGCGCATTGCCGCACTCCAGGCCCAGCCAGGTAGATGCCTACAACAAAGGCCGCTACGATAAATGGCTTATTGCAAAAACACCCGGTAACAAGGAATACGCCGCCATGCCTTTAACAATGGGGTATTATACCCGCGAGGATCTTCCCTTTAACTACGCAATGGCAGACGCTTTCACGGTATGTGATCAGAACTTCTGCTCAGCCATGACCAGCACCACGCCCAACCGCTCCTTTTTCTGGACAGGTAAAATTGTACATGAGGAAGATGGATTGCCAAAAGCGCATATCCGCAACGACGACTTCAGTTACGGTAAACTGCCCTGGAAAACATTCCCGGAATTACTGGAAGAAAATAATATTGCGTGGAAGTTTTACCAGAATGAAATCAGCTGTGGTGGTGGATGGAAAGGGGAGGAAAGAGCATGGCTCGCAAATTTTGGCTGTAACCTCCTGGAATTTTTCGCAGCCTACAACGTGAAGTTCTCCGAACGCTATGTAAACGGACTACTGAAACAGGTAGACACCCTGCCGGACGAAATCAATAAACTCCAGGAAGCCAGCCCTTCTTCGGATGACGCCGCTGCAAAGATCCGCACCGACATCTCCAAAAAGCAAACAGTGCTGGACAATGCTACCCAGGAACTGCTGAAGTGGAATAAAGAAAGCTATGAGAAATTAACGGACCAGCAGAAATCGCTGTACCAACGGGCTTTTGTAGTCAATAAAAACGATCCTGCATTCCGGAGCGTAACAACAGTAAACTATAAAGACGGATCAAAGGAACGCACCATCACGGTACCCGCCGGCGACGTGCTTCACCAGTTCCGTAAAGATGTAAACGAAGGCGCATTGCCGCAGGTATCCTGGTTGGCAGGCCCGCAGAATTTCTCCGATCACCCCAGCGCTCCCTGGTATGGCGCCTGGTATGTATCCGAAATACTGGATATCCTCACGCAAAAACCGGAGGTCTGGAAGAAAACTATTTTCATTGTTACCTATGATGAAAATGATGGTTACTTCGATCATGTGGTACCTTTCTCCATCTGCGATAATAACAAACCCGGTACAGGGAAATGCTCCGCAGGAATAGACACGGAAATAGAACAGGTGCGGCTGGCACATGAACTAAAGCAGGGCGTAAGTGAAAAGCAGGCCCGGGAAGCCCCGGTAGGACTGGGATTCAGGGTGCCTATGATGATTGCATCGCCCTGGAGCAGGGGAGGAAAGGTATGCTCACAGGTATTTGAACATACTTCTACCTTACAATTCCTGGAAACATTTTTTAGTAAGAAGTTAAACAAACAGGTGCACCTGGATAATATCAGTCAGTGGAGACGCACCATCAGCGGCGATCTCACTGCTGCCTTCAGCCCGTTTAATACCACCACACCGGCCCGGCAGATTTTCCTGGACCAGCGCCACGTAGTGGAAAATATTAATAACGCCCGCTTTAAGTCAGTACCCGCAGGGTTTAAAAAAATCACCAGTGAAGATGTAAAAGCCTTTGCTAACGGCAACGGCACTACGATTTTACAACAGGAGAAAGGCACCCGCCCTTCCTGCGCATTGCCTTATGAACTGCTGGCGGATGGCCAGTGGAAAGCCGGGGAGCAATTGCTGACACTGAAAATGAAAGCGGATAAACAATTGTTCGGCGACCGCGCACATGGCGCACCGTTTACCGTATACACCCATCTTCCTTATAAAGACGAACAAACAGGTGAAACGGAAACAGGAAGAACCTGGTCGTTTGCGGTGGCCGCAGGCGACACCATCACGTATGAGTGGCCGGCGAAAGCCTTTGCAGATAACCGTTACCAGCTGCACCTGCATGGCCCCAATGGATTCTACCGCGCGTTTGAAGGTTCCGCCAAACATCCGCAGCTGGACCTGGAGCTGGGCTATGAAACAAATGGTAAGCTGAAAAAGAAAGCAACAGGTAACCTGGTTTTACGTGTAGCCAACACCGGTAGTAATGCGCGTGATTTCAGTATTACAGATAATGCATACGGAGGAAAAGCAATCCAGCGGAGCATTGCCGCCGGCGCCAGTTTGGAGTTGGTATTGCCGCTGCAGAAAAGCCATGGCTGGTACGATTTCAGCGTACAGGCTGCGGGCTTTGATACGTTTAGTCAGCGGTATGCAGGAAGAGTGGAAACAGGAGCAGAAGGGATAACAGATCCTTTTATGGGCAGGGTATAAAACTAAAAATCCGGGAGGATGTTCATTCAGTGAAAATCCTCCCGGAATATATTATTGCAGTATTTCTTTCACCGGTTTGCCTACACAGCCGCTCGGCATTTGTATATGCAGCATGGCAGCCAGGGTAGCGGCAATATCTGTCATATGCACGGTTTCATTGGAAGCGCCATGTTTTACATGCCATCCCATAAATACCAGCGGAATATGGATATCAAAAGGATTCCAGTTACCGTGGGTAGTGCCTTTCAGTGAACCTTCAAACCATCCTGGCTCAGGAATCACAATTACGGAACCGGTGCGTTTACGGTTGTAGCCATTGATCGCCATTGTATTCAGTGGCTCCGGCAAAGGATTCACGCCGATATTGTCCAGGTCGGCGGCAAACTGGATACCCGGTTGCGCCTCGAAGTACTTCACGGTTTCTTTCTTCACAGCATCATAATCCAGTTTAGACGCAGCTATTTTTGCTTTGTCGAAACTCACATGGTAATTCATAAATGAAGATACGAGTTTGCTTACGCCAAAACGTACATTCAGCGTGCTGTCCAGCCCCGCCACCAGTTTCCTGCTTTCTGTTATGCCGGCTGGCAGCTTATGTTCTTCCATGAATTTAATGGCATGAGCGGCGCCGTGGTCGGCAGTGAGGAACACGAGGTAGTTACCTTTTCCCACGCGCTGGTCCAGGTACGTGAAGAAAGCCGACAGGTCTTTATCCAGGCGCAGGTAAGTATCTTCTACTTCTATGGAATTAGGACCATACTTATGGCCTACATAATCGGTGGAAGCGCAGTTGATGGTGAGGAAGTCGGTCACGGTATTATTACCGAGGTCATATCCTTCAATAGCAGCTTTCGCAAAATCCAGTGTGAGGGTGTTTCCACCGGGAGTAGACCTCAGGTTACCCGGATCTTTTTTATAAGCATCTTTCAACGCATGGGGGAAAACAGGCGCTTTTTCACCGGGGAAAGTACCTTCCCAGTCTACGTTATCTTCACTGCTTTGTACATAAGTATTGATGGGATATAAAGTTTCCCAGGGTTTAGACATCAGCTGCTGCGGCTCTTTGCGGTCGTTGAAACGCTTTACCCACTCAGGCAGTTCTTTCATATACCAGGTGCTGGTAATAAAGCTGCCGTTGCTGTCGTCCAGCCAGAAGGCGCCATTGGGTGTATGTCCGGCTGGAAGGATGGAGGCGCGGTCTTTCAGTGATACGCCTACTACTTTAGAGCGGAAGTTGGTAGCCAGTTTTAATTCATCTGTAATAGTAGATGCCAGCAGGTTGCGCGGCGACATTTTGCCTGCGGAGCTGCTGCTGCCAACGGGTTGTACGGTGGTATCTTCTGTGCAATACCATTTTCTGCCGGTAAGCTGATCGGGCCAGTCGTTGCCGGTAATGCCATGAATAGCGGGAACACTGCCTGTATAAATGGTGCTGTGACCTACAGCGGTAAAGGACGGAAGGTGGCTGATGAAAGTGTTTTCACAGGAAAAACCATCGCCCAGCATACGTTTGAAGCCACCCGCTTCGTAGCGGTCGTAGTAACGGTATAAATAATCCCAGCGCATCTGGTCTACCACAATGCCTACTATCAACTTAGGCTTTTCATTCGATTGGGCTACTGCGGTGAGCCCCTGTAGCGCTGTGAACGCGCCCAGGAATGCAGTGGCAACAGATTTAGTCATTCCGTTCATAATGCAGATTTTTTTCATTTCTTAGGTTCACGCCCCAAAATGGGAATCGGCAAACGTAATAAAAAAATAATAAAAACCCGGCACCTTTTCGTTGAACGGAAACGAGGAATTACTTGGAAACCAGTAACGGCAATACAGGAGCATAACTTACCTGGTTAAAGGGATTGCTTCACAGGAAAAGTATTTGTCAGCTTTTTAATTATTCCCGTTTTCTGAAAGATCCGCATATTTGCATATCTTTTCATAAGCGGAATACCATTTCATGAATGTAGCAAAACAGATGAAAAAAAGATATTTACTGGCAGGACTCCTTTTAAACAGCATATCCCTGCATGCACAAGAGCCCGTGGTTGCGGGCTACCTCGGAAGGTTCGATGGACAGTTTGCCCCGGTATTGATTAACCAGCAAAAACAATGGCTGCATATTTCCGGTGCAGTATTGGTAGATAAAACGGAAAACATCGGTTATTATAATACTATTGTAGCCGTGAAACATAATGCCTATGGCGCTGTTAGCAACGCCGGTAAGATCATTGCCCCTTTCAAATATGATGAGGTTATCCTGGCCGATGAACAGGATGATCGCGACTCCTCAAAAAATTATTGCTTTGTTATTACCCGGCTCAATGGGAAATACGGCGCCGCAGATACACTCGGTAATGTTATCTGTCCGCCGCTATACAGCGAAGTAAGCGCGCTCACGCCCCATGTACTGAAAATGAAGAAAGATGGCCGCTGGGGATGGATAGATATAAAAACCGGTAAGGTATTACAGGAACCCATATACGAAGAAGCCGATAAAAGCTATGTAAGGGACAACACCATACAAATAAAAAAGGCGGGTAAAGTTGGACTGGCAGCGGAAGACGGCACCATCATTGTTCCGGCGGAGTATGAGTCATTTGATTATCTCAGTGGCAGTAATATTTATATGGGCTTTACAACTAATGGTAAAGCCGGCGTGATGGATAAAAGCGGCAGGATCGTTATTCCTGCTATCTATGATAAATGTGCTGTGGGACCAACCGAAGAGCTGTTTGCCGTTACCAAAAATAATAAAATTGGTTTCGTGGATAAGCACGGTAAAACACTGCTCCCGTTTCAATACAGCGCAGCCACCCGGACAGGCAATGTTATGAAAGTGAGCATGGGCAATAGACACGGCGTAGTAAATGCCGAAGGCAAAGAGATCATCCCGCCACGATACAATGATATTATCGCCATCAATGCAAAAGGACAGGAAACCTACGACGGCGGCATAATAATGGCGCCGGGGCAAACAATAACGGACGAGAGATCACCCATACCAGCGGTTTTCCTGGTAAGCGATGACACCGGTACCAGCTTGATGGATACTAATGGAAAGCCTCTCACCGCTCAGGCATACAGCCGCATAACGCCGTTCTCCTGGCAAAACACTCCCTGGCTGGCAGTAGAACAAAATGGTAAAACAGGGCTGTTGGGAATGGACGGAAAAACGATCCTGCCAGTGGCCTATGATGGTTTTGTAAATGGCTACGGCAGCGGATTCTCCTATCTGGATGATAATGCCGGGGAAAGCAAAAAAAATTACCTGCCCGTTTCAAAAGGAGAGCGGATAGGATTGGTGGATATCACCACCGGTAAAGAAATCATCCCCACCCGGTACGAATGGATACAGTGGCAAAACAGCCGGATACTGCTCCTGCGCAATGGCGATACCTCCTCACTGGCAGACATCTCAGGAAAGATCATCCGCGGCGGAAAACGGTACGGATTTTTTACCGCGGTAGATACTAACCGGATTGTGGAAACACAATACAACGACGATGGCACCACCACCACCCAACTCACCGACCTCGCCGGTAATACGCTGTACAGCAGCCAACGCTGGGAGTTTAAAGAAGACCAGGTGTCGCGGCTGTTGGTGCCGGAAAGCGAAAAGAGAAGCAGTGCAAAATTCAATGACGGGCTGTTAAAAGTATGGGGCAGTGCCCGCAACAACGTATTTTTAGATCCCAACGGGAAAGAAGTGGTTTTTGATGAATACAGCTTTGTAGGAGATTTCTGGAATGGCCTCGCGCTGGCAGGAATAGACAGCACCCCGCAACATACGCTGTACGGTATTATTAACCGCAAAAAAGAAATTGTTTATCCCATTACAGCCAATGATATCTTGGAAATGGGAAACCTGCTCGTGGTAAAAAAAGGAGAGCTGAAGGGACTGATCACAAAAGAAGGTAAGGTATTGCTCCCTACTGAATATGAGGATATCGACGATATCTACGATACACCCTTTTTAAAGGTATCACGCAATAATAAATATGGTGTAACCGACGCACTGGGCAAGATAATTTTACCGGTAGAATTTGATGATATCAGCTACCGGAAAGATGAAAAGCTATTCCAGGTAACCCGCACTGGTAAGTACGGCATCGCAGATGCCTCCGGTAAAATGATCATTCCCGCCATCTACGATAACATGGACACTAACCAGGGATACGGAAAAAATATCTTTCCATTACTGGTACAGGAAGGTAAATGGTATTTTTACATTGATGCACAGGGGAAAGCATTCCCATACAAATCACTGAAGAAAAAAGGATATGAGGATTAAAGGTATAACAGGCAGGCATATATGCTTTTTACTGGCAGGTAGTTTTTTACTGGCAGCCCACACCTTATCAGCGCAGCAGGGATCTGTGTTTCATGGCGGTTTCGCCCGCATGGAGGAAGCTGAAAAGAGCTGGTACATTGATCCCACCGGTAAGAAAGTATTTGATCAGATCATCGCCCTGTATCACCCGGTTACCACCACACCGGCGGATGAAGGAGGACACTCCCTGATTGTGACCAACGAACAGGAAACCATGTTCCTGGTAAGCAGCAACGGCAAAACAGGCATTGTTACCGCCAACGGAAAATGGTTGCTGCCACCTGAATATGATACCATCGAATTGAAATGGAAAACTTACCTGGTATTACATCAGCAGGGTAAAATGACTTATGCAGATACTTACGGCAAGCTGCTGCTGCCGCTGCAGTTTGAAGACGCAGGCATATTGGATGATGAGCACTTTGATGTGAAAACAGGCGGCAAATGGGGCATCTACAGTACACCGGAAAAACGGCTGCTGATACCGGCCATCTATGAATCGTTCGACTACTGCGGGGGATGCGGCCGGAAAGGAGATTACCTGTTTGCACAAAAAAATGGTAAATGGGGCATCATCGACTTTGATAATAATATCCTCATGCCCTTTGAATATGAACATGAACACGCCTTTATGCGCAGCGACAACTGGGTACAGTGTTTAAAAAAGCAGGGACGCGAGGTAACCATCAATCTGAAAACAAAAAAAGAATATGCGGCGCCGGAGTATACCGGCATGACAGTGATAGGTAACGGTTTACTGAAAGTGCAAAAGAACGGGAAGTACGGATTGATCAGCGAAGACGGCGCTACAGTAGCCGATTTTATTTATGATGATATCACCGACGTATACGACGAAACAGCAAGCGGACCCTATCTCCGGATTACCCAAAATGGTAAAACAGGTATCCTGCGGGAAGATGGAAGAGTAATTATCGCCCCGGCATACGAAGGCGATATTGTAGCATCCGGGGAGTATTTTATTATCCCTGTTGACGGCAACTACAATCTCACGGATACTACCGGTAAAAAGTTACTGGCAAAAGATTACAACGAAATAACCACGCTGGATAAATATTTCCCGGTTCCTCTCTTCAAACTGAAACAAAAAGCGCTGTATGGTTTTTATAACCCGGCTAACAGGAAAGTAGTGGAACCCGCCTTCTTTGATATCGACCGCACCACGGTTACTGCTCCCGGTATGGATTTACTGGAAGTAAGTTACCAGGAGATGTACGGCTTGTATAATGCAGCAGGGGAGCAGGTATTGCCCGTGGTTTACAAACAAGTGGATGGCCTGGTACCCGGGCTGGTAGCGGTAAAGAAAGAAACCGGCGCTGGTGTGTATGATATCAGGAAGAAGAAAATGCTGATCCCCGCCACCTATCACAGCATCAGCGTATCGGCGGAGGACACCAGTTTGTTATTTGCATCTCAAAACACGCCTGAAGGCGGCTACAAAGATCTCTTCTTTAATCACAATGGCTTGAAGGTGCCTGCGCCCAAAGCGCCGCCAGTCATCCCGGAAAAAAAATCCCAGCTGCTGAAAAAAGAAACGGCCAATGGAGCGTATCCGCTTTACGGTTATACCAGCAGCACCGGTAAAGTGATAGTACCTCCTGTATACGACCGCTTACTCGTGGAAAAGAACGGGCAGGGCTTCCTGGCGCAAAAAGCCGGTAAATTTACCGTACTGGATAAAGCTGGTCAACCGGTAAATAAGCAGGTTTTTGACGATGTAATGCTGGAAGAAATACCCGGCTATGGCGCCACGGAAGTACAATACGGATTCCCGTTGCTTTGCAGAACCGGCGATACCTATCAGTACCTCACTGCCACCGGAAGTTTTCTACCTGTTAAAGTCACCGGCATCGTAGCTTTCAGTCCGTATGGGATATACGGCATTCCCGGACTACAGTAATTTTTTGATCCCGGAAAAGCTTCAATGGCCGGCTCCTGAAGCCTTTCCGGGAAAAGGATATTTACAAGGTGATCATGGCGCACCTACGTGTTTAACGCCAGCACATCATCCACGCCCACTTCTGCGATAAAATCGGGATCATGCGAAATGACCAGCAACGTGCCTTTATACTCCCCGAAGATCTGCGTCAGTATTTTAATGTTCTGCAGATCGAGGTTGTTGGTAGGCTCATCGAGCAGGATCATGTCGGGCGCTTTATCCTGTAAGGTCATGCTGCAGAGGGCCAGTCGCAGCATTTCGCCGCCACTCAGCACTGCGCACGATTTATCCCAGGTATCCGGACCAAAAAGGAAATTCACCAGCACCGTTTTTACCATCGATACTTCCAGCAGGTTATTGTTGTAAGACAATGCCTGTTGTAATACCGTTTTGCTCCGGTCGATCAGCGTGTAATCCTGGTCCAGCAGTAAACTGCGTGTATCGGCGGTATACAGCTCACCGGTTGATGGCGCCAGCTTACCCAGTATCAGTTGCAGCAAGGTGGACTTGCCGCTGCCGTTGGGCCCTGTAATGGCCAGCCGCTGGCCGCTGCGGATGGTAAAGGTGAGCGGTGTTTTCCAGAGCATGTTTTCCGGAGATGCCAGCCTTGTTGGTTCGTTTGAGGTCTGGTGATCCGGCGCCGGGAGTTCCGGCTGTGCAGCAGCCCATCCGAAGTTCACCCCGTTTGCCTGCACCAGCACTTTCCCGGTATGAAGGGTGGATTGTTCAAAGTAGCCCTTCATCATGCGCTGGATCTGCGTCATAGCGGAGAGTTCCTGCCAGCCTGCACGCAGTTCCTCCACTTTTTCCGTGTGTACCTGTTTTAATTTTGCGGTAGATACTTCTGCATTATTTTTCCTGCCATTTAACAGTATTTTAGGTATGCCTCCTGTTTTAGCTTGCTTCCGCGCCTGTGCATCGGCATGTTGCTTGCGCTCTATAGCCTCCTGCCGTTGCTTTTTGGCTTCTTTAAGCGTTTTTTCCTGGTAGGCAACGCGTTGTTGCAACGCATCTGCTTCAACGGCTTTTTGCGCTGCGTAGAAATCATAGTTGCCGCCGTAAGTTTTTATGCCATTGGGTTGCAGCTCCCAGATGGGTTCGCAGAGGCGCAGCAGCTGCCGGTCGTGGCTCACAATCAGCAACGTGCATGATGTGACCGCCATCCATTCGTATAGTTGTTCCCGTGCGTGGTAATCGAGGTGGTTGGTGGGCTCGTCCAGCAACACCACCGATGGCTCAAAGATGTCGATGCCGGCCAGGAACAGCCGTGTTTTTTCGCCCCCGCTGAGGGTGGACAAGGGCTGATCCGGTTGCAAGGCACGAAGGTCCCATTTTTCAAAGGCTGCTTCACTGCGCGCGGCAATGTCCCAGTCGTCGCCAAGCACGTCGTACAGGTGCGGACTGGTTTCACCCTGAAGGATTAGTTCAAGGGCGTTCAGTTTTTGCGCGGTACCTGTGGCCTCCGCCACGGTGAGTGAATTAAAATGGCCAAAATGCTGTGGTACATAGTAACACGGCCCTGTAGCCCGGATAGTACCGGAATACGCAGTTTCCTGGCCGGCAATGATCTTCAGCAAAGTGGATTTACCTGCGCCGTTAGGGCCCGCAATAGCGGCCCTGTAGCCTTTATGAAGCGTGAAACTGACGTCCTGGAATAAATACTGCCCCGATGGAAGTTGGTAACTGAGTTGTTGTGCGCTGATAAGCATGCGAAATCGTTTTGAAATGAACAATGGCGACGACAGGATGCGTCGGGTTAGCGGGTCGGGAAATGACAGTACGCATTTTCATGGCAGTAAAATTTAGTTGAATAAATCAGCGTATGCAGCAGCATCGCTGTATGATGGTAAAAAATATGTAAACGGGAGATAAAACACGCCGGAGCGGCATGTATACAGGTATCAGCCTGCTATTGTATGTAGAGTATTGATCACATGGTTGGGCAAAGGTAAAAAAAAATTCTTAAATTTTGGGTGATATATCACCGGTTAATGACACTAGTATATAAAACCAGGCTTATATGCGTACTCATGAAGATCAATGGTTGGAAGATATATACCGCAATACCCTGCCACGGGTAGCAGGCGTCATTCACCGGATGGGCGGACACCTGGAGATGGCCAAAGATATCTTCCAGGATGCTGTAATTATCTATCTCGAAAAACAACAGCAAAATAAACTGCCTGCCGGGGTGCCTGCGGAAGCATATATTACAGGCATCGCCAGGATTCTTGCTATCCGGAAACTAAAACAATCCGGTCCGCATATTCCACTGGATAATATGGACGGCGATATTGCCGTGCCGGCAGATTATTATGCGCCCCCACCCGTGGTAAAGCCTGTACTGGAGTATGTAAAAGCCGCCGGGAAAAGGTGTTTGCAGCTCCTGCACGCATTTTATTATGATCATCTTTCCATACAGGAAATAGCGGCAGATTTTAATTTCAAAACACAACATTCTGCCAGCGTACAGAAATACAAATGCCTGGAAAAAGTAAGGGAACAAATTAAACAATCAGATTATGCGGAAACAGTTAGCTGAAGCACAGGAAATAGAACAATACCTGCTGCGGGAAATGCCTGTTTCCTCCCGGCTGGTGTTCCAGGCCAGGATGCTGGTGGCGCCTGCATTGCGGGAAAAAGTAAAGTACCAGCGGAAAACCTTGCAGCTGGTGCGCTGGCTCGCCCGCGAAGAAAAACGCCAACAACTGGATCAGCTTTTCCAGCGCCTCATGCAGGATACTTCTTTCAACAATTCTATCACCTCCATTTTTAAATAATATGGCATTCCTGGTTCCTACCGTAATCGACGGCGACAGCCGCGGTGCGTTTGATATATACAGCCTGTTGCTGAAAGAAAGGATTATTTTTCTCGGTACTGCCATCGACGACCAGGTGGCTAACCTGATAGTGGCGCAGTTGCTGTACCTCGACAGTGAAAACCACCGGCCCATTAATATGTACATCAACAGCCCGGGCGGCGTTGTGTATGCCGGCATGGCTATTTATGATACCATGAAAATGCTGAAATCGCCGGTATCCACTATGGCAATGGGTTTTACCGGCAGCATGGGCACCATCATTCTTACCGCCGGCGCTACCGGTCAGCGGTATGCATTGCCCAATGCCACCATTCATATGCATCCTGCAAGCGGCGGCGCCAAAGGATATACGGAAGATGTGCGGATTGCTTTTAATGAACAGGGCCGGTTGCAGCAAAAACTTTTCCAGATCATTGCCCAGCAATCGGGCCGCTCGGTGGAAGAAGTGGAGCATGCTTTCCGGAATGATCATTTCATGGCCGCAGAGGAAGCCCGGGATTTCGGGATCGTAGATGAAGTGCTGAACAGCGCTGCTGCAGTACCTGCGCTGGCATTCCGGCAGGAACTATTGCCAGCCGCCGCCCAGCGCACGGTATAAAAATACCACCGCCTGTAACTGCTGCAAATGATCGTTGATCCTGCCCAGTTGCGCCGATAAAAGGCTCTGTTGTGCATTCAATACTTCCGTGTAATTGGCAAATCCATATCGTACCAGTTCCTGCGTATAGTCGACCGACAATTGCAGGTTCTGTAATTGCAGCCGCCGTGAGTTTCCTTTTTCCAGGGCTGTCTGGTAAGAATATAATGCGTTTGATACTTCCTGCCCGGCGGTTAATACTGCTGTATGGAAGTTCAGCGCCGCCTGTTCCTGCTGCTCTTTCGCTACTTTGAGCCTGGTTTTATTAATGCCCTGGTTAAAGAGGGGTTGTGTTAAACCCGCCGTGAGGTTACTGATCCAGGAACCGGGACCAGTGAGCGACAAGTAACTGGTATAACCGCCCGAAGCAGAAATAGTGAGCGCAGGATAAAAATAGGTGCGCGCTACATTAGTCAGTTCATAATAGTAACGCAGGTTATATTCCGCTGCCTGTACATCCGGCCGGTTGGCCAGCAGTTGCGCCGGTACGCCGGTTTTCAGCAGCATCACGGGTCGCTGGTCGTCCATGCTGCTGCGGCTGATAGGGCCGGGAGGCCGGCCCAGCAGGAGGTTCAGCTGGTTCTCTGTTTCGCGGATCGATTGCTTCAGGTCAGGGATCGTTACTTCTGCAGCATACCTGCTGGCTTCACTTTGTACTACTGCCGCGCCGGTTACCACATCACCCTTTTTCAGCTCCTTCATCACTTCTACAGTGGCTTGCCAGTTTACCACGGTTTGCTGCGTTATTTTCAGTTGCTGATCCAGTGCGGTGAGGTTGTAGTAGCTGGTGGCAATACTGGCAATCAGCCCGGTTTGTACGGCCCTTGCATTGGCGGATGCCTGCAGGAATGCTGCCAAACCCGCGCGCCTGTTGCTGCGCAGCTTACCCCAGATGTCCGCTTCCCAGGTAGCAGTGAGCCCGGCGTTGTATTGCTGCGGTATAACGCTTCTGCCTGTACGCTGTTGATTGGAAGCGCCGGCATAGGCGGCGCTCACGTCGCCATTTACAGCGGGGTACAACGCCTGCCTGCTTTGCGAGTAATTGGCTTCTGCCTGCCGCATGCGCGACCACGCTACCTGGAGGTCGAGGTTGTGCTGAATACCGGTGTCAATAAGTTGCTGCAGGAGAGAGTCTGTGAAAATTTCTTTCCAGTGAACGGTAGCCAGGCTATTGGTGTCCGTTGTATTTACATCCCGGTACAGGTTATTGTCTGTAATGCCGGGCGATTGGTACGGCTTCGTGATGCCACAGGCAGTAATGAATCCTGCCAGGACTACCGTGAGTAAAACATATATGCTGTTACGACCATTCATATTACCTGTTTTGAGATTTGCCTGCGGCAGAATTTTTTAAGATGCCGGTGCTGTTACCGGCGGCTGCGCGTCTTCTTCATCATCTTCTTCTTCCGGTGCGCGCTTTATTTTTTCCTGTAAGGTTTGGAAGATGATAAACAAAGTAGGTGTAATAAATATCCCGAATACAGTGCCCACCAGCATTCCGCCAACAGCGCCGGTTCCGATAGAACGGTTACCATTGGCGCCGGCGCCGGTAGCCAGCATCAACGGGATGAGGCCGAGGATAAAGGCGAAGGAGGTCATCAGGATGGGGCGTAGCCTGGCCTGCGCCCCGCTCACCGCGGCTTCTGCAATACTCATTCCGCCGCGTCGCCGTTCGGCTGCATATTCTACAATCAGGATCGCATTTTTTGCGAGTAATCCTATCAGCATGATCAGCGTGATCTGCACATAAATATTGTTGCTTACACCAAACAGCTGCGCAAACAGGAAGGCACCGAAAATGCCCACCGGTATTGCCAGCAGGATGGCAAAGGGTAAGAGGTAACTTTCATATTGCGCACTGAGCAGCAGGTACACAAAGATGAGACACAGCAGGAAGATAAAAATAGTTTGACTGCTCCCTGCTAATTCTTCCCTGCTAAGCCCTGAAAACTCAAACCCAAAGCCCGTTGGCAATGTTTCCGCTGCCGATTCTTTGATGGCCGCAATAGATTCGCCGGAGCTGAACCCTGCGTTAGGCGTACCATTTACGCTGATGGAATTAAACAGGTTAAACCGCGTAATGGCTTGCGGACCGTAGGTTTGCGAGAGAGTCACAAACTCCGTGATCGGTACCATCACTCCCTCGCCGGTGCGCACAAATACGGCGTTCAAACTTTCCTGCGTCATCCTGAACTCCGGCGAAGCCTGTACCATTACCCGGTACTGCTGACCAAACTGGTTGAAGTTGGAGGCGTAAATACCGCCAAAATATCCCTGCATGGCGTTGGTGATATCTGTTACATTCAACCCGGCATCCTTTATTTTCGGCACGTTTACATTCATCAGGTATTGCGGGAAATTAGGATTGAAAGAAGTGGTGGCAAACTGGATTTCCGGCCGTTGGGTTAGTACTGTGAGGAAGTCTTTGCTTACTTTGTAAAAGTGCGCAATATCGCCACCGGTTTTATCCTGGAGCTGAAAGGCAAACCCGTTGGAGGCGCCAAAACCCTGGATGGTGCCGGGCGCAAAGAATTTGATCTCTGCTTCGGTCATGTCCGCTGTTTTCTTATTCAGTTCCTTAATGATCTGCTGAATGTTCCGGGTGCGCTGGTTCCAGGGGATGAGCCGCATCACCACCATCGCGTAGTTGCTGCCGGTACCGGATAATTGCCCGCGCCCTGTAACGGCCAGCACGTTGTTGATTTCAGGGATGGTGGCCGCTATCTTTTCAATTTTGCGCGCCACCACATCAGTGCGTTCCAGCGAAGCATCCGGCGGTAGGCTGATGTTACAATTTATGGTACCAAGATCTTCTTCCGGTACAAAAGCGGTAGGCGTCATCCTGGCAAGGACTACCAGTCCTACGCAGAAAGTAGCCAGTATCATAACCGGGATCCACTTTCGTTTGCTGAAGAAACGCAACGTACTGGTATAACGGTTTGTCAATCTTTCAAAAGCCACATTGAACGCATGATAGAAACGTTGCAGGAAGTTCATTTTCGTATGTTCCTTCCCGTGAGGCTTCAGGAAAATGGCGCAGAGCGCAGGACTCAGCGTAAGCGCATTGATGGCTGAAAGCACAATAGCAATGGCCAGTGTAAGCCCGAATTGTTTATAGAAAATGCCGGAAGATCCACCGATAAAACTAACGGGGATAAATACGGCAGACATCACCAGCGTGATGGAAACGATAGCGCCGGATATTTCATCCAGTGCATCGATACTCGCTTTGCGGGCGGATTTATAGCCGGTGTCCAGGCGTGCGTGCACTGCCTCCACAATTACAATCGCATCATCCACCACAATACCGATGGCGAGGATAAGCGCAAACAGGGTAAGCAGGTTAATAGTAAATCCAAACAGTTTGAGGAAGAAGAAGGTGCCTATAATGGCTACGGGAACGGATATAGCCGGTATCAGCGTAGAGCGGAAGTCCTGCAGGAAAATAAACACCACTACAAACACCAGTATAAATGCTTCCACCAGTGTATGCAATACTTTATCGATAGAGGCGGTGAGGAAGTCGTCCACGTTTTGCAGCACAACATACTTCACGCCTTTGGGAAATGTTTTGGACGCTTCTTCCATTACCTTCAGCGTTTCGCGGATCACATCGCGGGCGTTGGAGCCGGCCACCTGTGCTACGCTTACGGACACTGCGGGGTAGCCATTGGTGCGGGTACTGTTGAAATAGCTGAGGGCGCCCAGTTCAATGCGCGCCACATCTTTCATCCGCAGCAAACGGCTGCGCAGGTTGGAACGCAGCACGATGTTGCCAAACTGGGTGGTGTCGATGAGCGTACCGGGATACCTGATCACGTATTGGAACGATTGTCCGCCGCTTTCTCCAAACTGGCCGGGAGCGGCCTGGATATTCTGTTCGGCCAGTGCGGCGGTGATATCGGCGGGTACCAGTCCGTACGAGGCCATTGCCTGGGTATTGAGCCAGATCCGCATGGAGTAGTCCATGTTGCCGGAGGCGGAAGCATCGCCCACACCGGGGATACGTTTAATCACCGGGGTGATATTGATATCGGTATAGTTTTGCAGGAAGGTTTGATCGAAAGATGGATTGGTGCTGTACACGGAGAAGATGAGCAGGTTACTGGTCTGCTTCTTTTGCACGGTAACGCCGGAACGGGTTACTTCCTGCGGCAGCAGGGGCGTGGCGCGGGCCACGGCATTCTGCACATTCACTGCTGCCATGTTGGGATCGCTGCCAATTTTGAAGCTAACGGTAATATTCGCGGAGCCATCGTTACCGGCGGTAGAAGTAATATAATCCATGTTCTCCACGCCGTTGATCTGCTGTTCCAATGGTACCACCACGCTTTTCAGCACTACATCGGCATTGGCGCCGCTGTAGGAGGTTTGCACCTGTATGGTGGGCGGGGCAATATCGGGATACTGGGAGATGGGTAGTGATACCAGCCCCAATATGCCCAGCGTCACAATAATGATGGACACCACTGTTGATAATACCGGCCGCTCTATAAATCTTTTTAACATGATATTGTTTTAAATGGATCAGAGACTGTTGTAAACACTGTCTGCGTTTACCAGGCGGGGATTGATCACCAGGTCTTCCCGGAGGTTGCTGATCCCGTCTACCACTATTTTATCGCCCGCTTTCACGCCATGCTGTACTACAAACGACTGCCCGGCGGCGCTGGCATTAGAGCCGATGTCTACTGATCTTACTTTATTATCTGCATCCAATACGTACACGAACAGTTTGCCCTGGATCTGGAAGGTGGCCTTTTGCGGTACCAGCAATGCGGTATCTATCGGCTGTGGGATCCTTACAATGGCGCTGCTGCCGCTGCGTACCAACCCATCAGGATTGGAAAAGGTGGCTCTCATATTGAGCGCGCCGGTGGAGGGATTAATTAAACCGCTGGCAGTTTCCACGCGACCTTTGCGGGGCAGCACAATGCCATTGGCCAGCACCAGTGTTACCGGTGGCAGGGTGGCCAGCTTTTCCTGCATGGTGGCGCCTTTGGAGGCCAGGAAGAAATCCAGTCCCTGTCTTTCATTGATAGAAAAATATGCGTAGATCTGGGTAATATTGGAAACGGTCGTCAGCGGGTTGGGGGTGGTGCTGTTCACCAGGCTGCCTATTTTGTAGGGCAGGATACCTACCACGCCGTCGGCCGGACTGTAAATAGTAGTGTAGCTTAAATTGGTTTTGGCGTTGTTAAGCGCTGCCTGGGCCTGCGCCAGCGCGGCCTGTTTGGATTGCAGGTTATAGGCCGCGGCTTCCAGCTCATAGGCGCTGATGATGTCCTTTTCTACCAGTGGCTTTACTTTGTTGAGCTGCATCTGTGCGGCATTTACATCTGCCACTGCTATTTTAATATTGGCCTGTGCGGTATTTACATTCTGCTCGTATTGCGGCGCGCTGATCCGGAATAACAGCTGTCCCTTTTTTACGGTGGCGCCTTCGTCGATGTAGATGGCATCCACATACCCATCTATCTTAGACCGGATCTCAATATTCTGGATACCCTGAATGGTAGCGGGATAGTCGGCGTTGATGGTGGCATTTTTAGGTTGCAGTACAATAACGGGGTAGGGCTTTACAGCGGTTTGTGTGCTCCCTTGTTTTTTGTTTTTGCAGGCACATAACAGCAACAGCAGAAGAGCAATTGTAGATCTACTCATAGCGTTTTACGGTTCATTTAAATAATACAGACAGCAATCAGGTACTATGAGTAACTATCGGTTTGATTGTATTGTTCAAAAACAGTCGATAATTATCCGGTAGCTGGCTACGGGTATTAGACGGGCATAAGGCTAATTAGTTTATTATGATAATGTTAACTACTGTTAAAGCCGCGCAGACGCCACGGTGTGGAATAAAAAAAACCGGAATAACGCTAAGATTTCCGTGGTATCCTGCTTTATATCTTCATAAACCAACTATCTAAAGTTAATTTATGAAAATAGGGATGTTAATAGGAGCACTGGCGCTGCCGGCCATGACCTTTGCACAGCAGGCATACACACTGAAAGGTAAAGTGGGGCAGGTGGAACCCGGCGCCAAAGCCTATCTCGACCGCCGCGTGAACGGGGAAACCTTCCTCGACTCGGCCGTTATCAAAAATGGCAGCTTCGAATTTAAAGGCACGCTGAAGTCGCCCTACCTGGTAATGCTGACGGTGGATCATAAAGGTACAGGTCTAGGTAGCCACGGGATGGATGCGGATCGCCGGCTGCTTTACCTGGACAACACTACCTTTACCATTGCCGGTACGGGCAACATCAGCGATGCAGTGATTACCGGTTCGCCTGTAAACAAGGAACACGACCGGTATAAATTATTTATTTCGGCCTACGACTCTGCAATGGCAGGCATCAATAAGGATTTTGGCGGCGCCACAGATGCGCAAAGGAATGATACTGCCTTCACCAATGGTTTGAATACCCGCTTCCATGCGGCTATCGATGAAAAGAAAGCACTGCAGCGCCGGTTTATCAGTGAAAACCCTAACTCTTTTTTCAGCATTGTAGCGTTGAAAGAGCTGGCGGTGATGAATAACATGAACCTGAAGGAGCTAACGCCTTTGTACAACGGGCTTACGGCTGCGCTGAAGAAAAGCCCCGCCGGCCAGGAGTTTTACCAGTCGATGGAAACCGAAAAGGCACTGGGCATTGGTGCGCCCGCGCCGGACTTCACCCAAAATGATATCAACGACAAGCCTGTGAAGTTATCCGACTTCAAAGGAAAATACGTGTTACTGGATTTCTGGGCTTCCTGGTGTGGCCCCTGCCGTGCAGAAAATCCTAATGTAGTGGCCGCCTACAAGAAATTCCATGATAAAAACTTCGTGGTGCTGAGCGTATCGCTGGATCAGCCGGGGAAGAAGGCTGCCTGGCTGGGTGCCATTGAAAAAGACGGGCTGCAGGACTTTGTGCATGTATCCGATCTTAAATACTGGGATAATGCCGTGGCGCGCCAGTATGGCGTACGGGGCGTGCCCACCAACTACCTGATTGCGCCGGACGGAAAAATTATTGCAAAGAACCTCCGTGGCGAGCAATTGGATAAGCAATTGACGGGCTTAATCGTCAACAAGTAACAAAGAACCATATCCTACATCAGTCATGCAAATACAACAGCCGGTTCAGTGGAGTGAACCGGCTGCCTCATTTTCTTTTAAACGGGGAATCAGCCTTTTTGGGCATAGTCATAATTGATCAGCCAGGATACGCCATACTGATCGGTTAACATGCCAAAGTAAGCATTCCAGGGCGCCTTGTTCATTGGCATAATGGGCTGTCCGCCTTTGGAAAGACCATTAAACAACTTGTCAGCTTCCGCTTCACTTTCTGCTGCAATGGCCACATGAAAAAGGTTGCCTAACGTGCCTTCGCCATATGCGCCGGGCCGGTCGCTGCCAAACAGGAAAGAATCCTTACCGAGTGGTATAGCCACATGCATCACTTTATTTTGCTCCCCGTCGGCACAATGTTCCATATCACCAAAACGGGTAAACGTCTGGAATTCTTTGCCAAAAACAGCTTTGTAAAAATTGAAGGCCTCTTCGCAATTGCCGTTGAAATTCAGGTAAGGATTAACTACTGCCATGTTTTTATTTTTTATTTGTGTTTAATAAGATGGGATAAAGTTAAGCTTCTCTTACGGGGAAGAAGGTGGCCGGATATGACAAAAAAAGGGTCAGTTGCGCCAACTTATTATTCCCATTTGAACGACCGGATCGATAATACCGCAATCAGTATACCCCATACGATCAGGCCCGCCAGTTGCAGCGGTATCTGCCAGATATGCAAACCTTCAAAAGCAATTTTCCGTAACCCGTCTACAAAAAAAGTAAGTGGTAGCAGTTCACAAAAAGTGCGTAACCACACCGGGTAATTATCTATCGGGAAAAATAAACCGCACAGTAATATCTGTGGTACGGTGAGCGTGTTGGCTACCGGCGCAATAGAGCTTTCATTGCGGATCATGCCGCTGATAATAAAACCGATGCCCATAAAAATCACCAATCCAAAAACAGATAACAGCAGCATTTCCATAAACGTGAGAAGCCCGTTTACCAGCGTAAACTGAAATGCAAAATATCCCAGTGCGGTGATAATAATAAAGCAGATGATCTGGAATAATAACCGGCTGAGCATTTCTCCCAATAGTATGGCCGCACGGCTCACCGGCGTTACGTATATGCGTTTCAGTACGAGCGTGTGCCGGAGGTTAAACAACAGGAACGCAGAGCTGAATACGCCCGCCATGAGCAGGGAAAAACCCAGTTGTCCCGGTAAAATAAAATCTATCTGGCGGTATACACGGCCGGGAATATTCACTACATGGATAGCAGCGGGGGCAGGTTGATCCGGCAGGATGCGTTGGTTTACCCGGCTGGCGGCTTCCTGCAGTGCTGCCTGGATGAGCGGCATTTTATCTGCCACCGCGCTGCTCCCCAGCAGGTCCGTCCGGAATTGCGGCTGGCCGTTTATCACGGTGGGCGCATGAAGATAGAGGACACCGGCAATCCTTCCTTTTTTCAGATCGGAGAGCATCGCCGCCGAATCGCTGCCATAGGAAAGGTCGAAGATACTGATGGCTTTAATGGCTGCATACATCGGGCCGGAGCTGTCACTGTGCGGCGATAGCCGGATCTTTACTTTCACGGCGGTGCTGTCTACCATGGCGCCAAAAACCGTAACAAAAATAACCGGGAACAGGAGTGCAAATACAACCGAAGTAGGGCTTCGCAGGGTGGCGATGAGGCTTGCTTTTGCCATCACCAATGCTGCTTTAAACTGACTATACTTCTTTGCCATATGCGTGTTGTTACCAGATAAAAGGAACTAATGCTTTTCTGTTGGCCGGGTATTCCGGGAATTGTTGCTGATACCAGCGATGGTTAGCCATTGCACGGGGCAGGAGGTTGGCGCAGGTCCAGATAAAGAAGGCCAGCCCCGGCAGGCTCCAGGTAAGCAATGCGTAGCCTCCCCATTCCATGATTTCCCCTGCCAGGTTGGGAGAGGAGATATATTTGAAAAGCCCGGCCTGCGGTATCTTATAACCGGTTTCATGTTTTTTTCTCAGGCCTATCAGCTGGTAGTCCGACCACCAGTTGATACCCATACCAGCCAGGAATAAAAACGTACCAATTATAAACGGCGGCGTGTAATACCAGGAAAAAAACAGGTTGTTGGGGTAAATTTCAATGGCGGCAAACCAGATGCCCAGCAGGGAACCATTCACTGTATTAAAAAGCATGCCCGACAGCATAATCACCACCGGCATTTTTTTGCCTTTGGTGCGTATCATGAACGGATATACGAAACTGCGATGCACATAATGCAGCAGGAAAAGAAAGATCATAACGCCGGCGGGGGAACGCCATTTAAAAGTATGCAGCGGGATCCATATGAGGAAGGAAACCAGTACGGTGGCTTCCATCAGCAGCCAGGCCAGTTTATTGGAGATCATGGGTCCCCATTTGTCGCTGCTGTAGCGGCCATAGGGCGCTTCCCTGCGTAACAGGTAGATGCCTGCGCCAATGCCGGTAAACATCCAGCAATAAGTAAAAACAACATAACTGTGTAGTGGTAAATAGTCAATCATTTGATAGCGCCTGTTTGTCTGAACCAATCAATTGTATCCCGCAGGGTTTCGGTAAAAGGCCGCGGCCGGAAATTGAGTTCCGCAGTGGCCTTTGCATGATCAATTTTTTTATTGCTGTAAATCAGGTTGTACACCGACTGACGCGTATAAAAAGGCGGTCCGCCGCTGATGGCCGCCAGCATTCTCACTAATGGCAGCATACTGAATACTAGCCATAAAGGTACTACCGGCAGCGTTAACGGCCGTTCTTTTATCCGGCCGGTTTCCCTGTTCAGGCTAACGAGCGATACCCATTCGCCGCTCAGGAGGTATACTGCGCCGGCGGTTCCGCGGTTTAAAGCGCTCACAATGGCTCCCGCCACATCCCTCACATCAATGAAGTCAACGCCGCCGGGAATGAGGGCGGGTATTTTTCCTTTGTACATATTGACAACTGCTTTGCCTATCAATGATGGTTGCTGGTCGAACGGCCCCATTACAGCCGTTGGCGCCAGCACTATTACTTCCATGCCGTTGCCGTTATATTCCAGCGCAATGGCCTGTGATACGGCTTTGGAATAGTCGTAACCGTAACGCGTGGTTTTTACCACATCGCGGCTTTCATCCATCGGTTCGTCGTAAGGCGCCTGGTTGTATGCAGTAACAGAACTGAGGTGAATGAACTTCTTAACGCCGGCCTGTTGTGCGGCTGCTGCCAGTAACCGGGTGCCGCCGGTATTGATATCGAAAAGGGTTTTATCCTGCCGGTCATCTACCGAAATCACCGCTGCCAGGTGTATCACGGCATCGGCGTCTGCAACGAGGCGGCGGATAGCCGGTTCTGCTAACAGGTGCCCCTGTACGAAACAGATACCTTCCGGAGCCATTTCCGGCAACGGTTTACGGGTAAGCAGCCGCAGGGTATGGCCTTCGGATAATAACAGGGGAACCAGTACGCTGCCTATATAGCCGGAAGCTCCGGTTATCGCAATTTTCATCTTTAAATATAAAATAAAATTAACCCGTAGAAGATAACGCTTATAGGTCGCTTTGGTTGACTTTTTTAATATTTGTATATATTTGTTTCAGAAGTATGCAGTACTGAGCACCTATAGCCCACACGTCCATGAAATCAAAGAATTATAAACCACATCCGGCCCTGAGGGACCTCGTGAGTTATTTGGGTATCTACGAAGTAGATTTTACCCAAAACAAGGCGCTGTCAAACATTTACAGGTTTGTGCCCGCCTATCAGCGGTATATTATATTTTACCTTGAAGACCCGATCAAAGTAATGAAGGCGGGTAAGAATGATTTTGTTACCAAATCGGTTTGTGTAACCATCGGGCCACAGGAGCAGGCCGTAACCCTGGACATGGGAAGCCGGCACCTGGCGCTGTGTATCTGTTTTCAACCCAGTGGCCTGCACCGCCTGCTGAAGATCCCCATGTCTGAAATATACGACCAGGATTTTGATACCCGCTTACTAATGGGGAATGGTAATGAAATTGATGAAATCACTGAACGGTTGAAGGAAGCAGACGATTGGGACCACATGATAAGTATCGTTGAATTTTATCTCCTTAAAAAAATATCCCAGGTAAAGCCGATACTACCGGTAGATAAAGCCATGGCAGTATTGGTGAATACCGGTGGAAGCGGCACCATAGAAAGCCTGGCATCGCTTGCCTGCCTGAGCCTGCGGCAGTTTGAACGGAAATGTACCGAACGGCTGGGGATGCCGCCCAAACAATATGCCCGGCTCATCCGGTTCTGCAAAGCCTACCAGCTGAAAGAACTGTTCCCGGAAAAGACCTGGACCGAAATCGCCTATAAAAGCGGTTACTATGACCAGATGCATTTTATCCGCGACTTCAAAAAATTTGCAGGCATTACCCCTTCCTTTATCCATGAAGAAGAACTCACCAATACCATCCGGCTGCATAAAATAATGGTGTAAAGGCAAAAGATGTCGCTTTTGTACTATGTCCCTGCCATTAATCACGATAATTTCGCCGTAATCAACGTACGACCTTTCTCCATAGGAGTAGCATCCCAATACCTGTATAGAACGCCATTCTAAAATCGGGTAACAAGTCATCCAGCGTTGGTTACCCCAAAATCAATATCATGTTTACCTGTAGGCGGGCTATTTACATAGCCGGCTCTATAAATAAATATGATGGCGATCTTCTCCTCACTATCATCATTTTTAGAAAAAATTCTCTGCAGGATTGATTACAATTGTAAAAATTGACGGAGCAATATGCGGTTAAAATTTTATTCCACGTTACTGTTAGGTGCCTGCTATCTCAGTGCAGGGGCGGTTACACAGGATACCATTCCGCCAACGGTGGCTGAAAATGCCCGGCTGGAACTGGTTTCAAAACAATTCGAATTTACGGAAGGCCCCGCTGCCGATAAAAAAGGGAACATCTATTTTACAGATCAGCCCAATAATAAGATCTGGAAATATGATACCAAAGGGAAGCTGTCTGTTTTTTTAGAGAAAGCGGGTCGTGCCAACGGATTGTATTTCGATGGCAAAGGCAACCTGGTAGCGTGTGCAGATGAGAAATACGAGTTATGGTCCATCTCTCCCAAAGGAAAAATAAAGGTGCTGTTAAATAATTTCGGCGGCCATCAGTTCAATGGCCCCAATGATATTTGGATAGCCCCCGGCGGCGGGATGTATTTCACGGATCCTTATTATCAGCGCGACTACTGGGAGCGTAAGCAACCAGATATGAAAGAAGAAAAGGTTTACTACCTGGCTCCCGGCGCCAAAGAAGCCGTAGTGGCTGCGGCAGATATCAAGAAGCCCAATGGCATTATCGGTACCCGCGACGGGAAACTGGTGTATGTAGCAGATATCGGCGCAGGCAAAGTATACCGCTATAACGTAAACGCAGACGGCAGTTTAACCGGCCAATACCTCATGGCGGAAAAAACATCTACAGACGGGATTGCGCTCGATGAACAAGGCAACCTTTACCTGTGCGGAAATGGCGTTACCGTAGTCAATAAAGACGGGCAGAAGATCGGCCACATCCCTGTTCCGGAAGGGTGGACAGCCAACGCCTGTTTTGGCGGAAAAGATAATAATATCCTGTTCATCACCGCCGGCAAAGGCATCTATACCCTGCGCATGAACGTAAAAGGTGGTGAATAACACCCGGAAGTTGTAATATTGCGGTCAGAAAAAATTACGATTATGTCAGTTGCGATGGATATCATGCGTGCACTGGATCCTGGGGGATTGGAAAGGTTTAAGATTAACCTGGATACACCCGCAGAACCGGAAAAGATAGGAGAGGTGTGGACGCTGAAAGTAGTGCCTTTTGAACAAACCGAATCTGCCCGGAAAGCCTTTAACCAGCTGTTTGATAATAACAGAACTGCCAAATCATGGGTAGTGGAAAATAAGGAAGAAGCTATTGCAGTAGTACAGGAGTTATACCTGCAATATGCGGATAAACTGCCGCAACCCTTTGATGAAACGCAACTGCATATCGGTCATTATCCACCCACGGGCCGTTACTCGATCCTCATTCACGTTAAAGATATCTGGGAATAAAAAATGCATCCGCAATTTTTTGCGGATGCATATGGAAAATGCTTTGCCCTGCATCTGACAAACATGATACGGTTCAAAGCATGGAGCATTTTGCTATTGCCGGCACTTTTTTTTGCTGCCTGTTCTACCAGGGCCTGTGATGGCGCCTGATGAAGCACGGCTGCACGAAAAGGCAAAAGCATTGCAGCAATACGCAGTGAAGCATGGTTATAATACCCGCTACGCTTTCCTGATCGATTTCAGCGTGTTTTCCGGTGGCAAAAGATTTATCTGTTACGACCTGCTGCATCATAAAATAAAGAGTGCCGGTTTGGTGGCGCATGGCCAGGGACCGGATTTCCGCGCAGAAAAGGTGGTGTTTTCCAATGTTTCCGGCAGCCGCTGTTCTTCCCGTGGTAAATATCGTATAGGCGGTAAGTATAGTGGGCGGTTTGGTACGGCGTATAAATTATATGGCCTGGATAGCAGCAACAGTCGTGCGTTCGACCGGTTTGTAGTATTGCACAGCCACGCCTGTGTACCCGCAGCTGCACAGGAGCAGGGCATTTGCCGCAGCGATGGATGTCCTACACTGAACCCCGCTTATTTTGCTACGCTGCAACCTTACATAGATACCTCTTCCCGCCCTTTGTTGTTATGGATTTACGAGTGATGCGTTCTGCAGATAGAGTTCGTAGTACCGTTTTACCAGCATATTGATAAATCTTTTTAGATAGGTTTCGTTCAGGAAAGAATTGGACCAGTTGTGGTACCGGTCGCACTGAACGCCCAGGTAAAAGAAATACATGCATACGCCCAGTGCCGGGATCAGTCTTTGCTCTTCCGCGCTGAGCGGGGTGATAGCCGTATAGCCTTCAAGGAAACGGTCTACCTTAGCCTGGCATTCGGGCATATCGCGGATCAGGCTATGGAGTTGCAGGATATAATAGGCCACATCCAGGCATTGCCAGCCATTGCCGCAGAAGTCGAAATCAAAGAGCGTAATTTCCTGGTCGGGGCGAATATTCATATTGTCGAACCAGATATCCATATGTACCACGCCCTGCCGGATGGCAGCAGGACCGGCTTCCTGTAATACCTGTAAAAGATGCGCCTGCGCGGTAGCCATGAAGGCCATTTCCGGCGTACCTGCCGGAAGGAATTTTTTTAGCGACTCCAGTGGTTCCACCAGCAGGTTTTGCGCCGTATAAGTAACCCTGTTCAGGGGTACGGACTGTGTAAGCTGGTGCATGCGGGCCATGACCATACCGGCTTTTACATGTACTTCATCATCGTAGTGCAGCAGCTTTTCTCCTTCGGCAAATGAAAACAATACGCCATACCGTTCGCCTTCCGGCGCGTTCAGGGTTTGTATAAAATGGCCCTGTTTGTCGGCTAGCGGCCACGATACCGGGATGCCGCCTTCTTTCAGCAGCAGCAACAGCCGCAGCTCTTCGGAAATGTCTGTGACGGTTCTCCAGTTCAGGCTGTATACGCGGAAAATATATTTACCGGCAGAAGTGGTCACCTGGTAGGTATCGTTCACGCCTGATTTAATCAGGTGGCAGGTGACGCTGTTGGCTACATTGTATTGTGACTGCACGAACAGCGCCAGGTGCGGCGCAGAGAGATTGGAACTGGAAACCGGGAAATGACTCATGAACTGCGCTTTGAAATGAAAAAGGGCATCAAATATAGGGAAATAAATTTACTGCAGCTTATGCAGCGGCAGGTTTAACCGCATGATAAGGTCCGTTTGTATTTCAGTTCCCAGCTGAAACGGATGCGTGGTAAACTCCGAGAAGCCGTTTTTGCGGTAGAAGTCAATGGCTTTGGTATTGTGTTCCCATACGCCCAGCCACAGGAAAGGGGCGCGGGCTTCCATAGCAAGGTTCACTGCCTGGTTGAAGAGCTGCTGACCTACTTTTTTCCCCTGGTGCGACTTTAAAACGTATATGCGTTCCAGTTCTACCGCCCGGCTGTTGTACAGCTCAGATTGTGCCGATCTGAAATTTACTTTCATATAGCCGATCGGCTGATTTTTCAGCATGGCAAAATAGAATTCAGAATCCGGCTCGGTCAGCTCCGCAGTTAATTTGGCAATACTGAAATTATCCTGCAGGTATTGTTTCATATTTTCCGGTGTATTGTCTGCTGCAAAGCTCTCCTGGAAGGTTTCACGGGCTATTTGCTGCAACAGTTCCACTTCAGCTGTAATTGCCGGCACGATAAGTATTTCATTCATTTTCTATGGCTTATATTATAATAGGATCTATTTTTACTAAAATTCGGGTTTATGTCAGGTCTCAAAAAAATTATACTAACAGTACTGGCGCTCACCATTGTAACAGGTACCCTGATGGCGGGGCGTTATATTTTTACGGGCAAACATCTCTCCAAAAAATCAATAGCAGCTGTTCCGGCTGTACAGGAAGGGGATATCATTTTCCAGGTATCCCAGTCAGACCTCAGCACAGCCATTCAACAGGCTACACATTCCAAATATAGTCATTGCGGAATAATTTTTAAGAGAGATGATCAGTGGTTTGTGTACGAAGCTTTACAACCGGTAAGATATACCCCGCTGATGCAATGGATTAACAGGGGAAAGGGACGGCATTTTGTGATAAAAAGGCTGAAAGATGCCGGCGCCGTGCTCACGCCGGCGGTGGTAGCTAAAATGAAGACCGCAGGGGAGCAATACAACGGAAAGGACTACGACTTTTATTTTGGCTGGTCTGATGAGCGGATTTATTGTTCTGAACTGGTATGGAAAATTTATAAAGAAGGAACCGGTCTTGAAGTGGGTAAGCTCCAGCAGCTGAAAGATTTTGACCTCGGCAGTGCGGCCGTAAAGCAGCAAATGAAAGAGATCTATGGCAACAATATCCCTTTGTCGGAGAAAATTATTTCACCGGTAAGCATGTTTGAATCCCCCTTGCTGGTAACGGTGGCAGAGTAAATGAACGGTGTTTTCAGGAAAAATGTCTGATTCTCAGATGAACTTGTTATTTTACAAGTTTGAAAGTTTTTCTATCATGATGAGAATACTACCTGTCGCCCTTTGCTTCCTGATGCTCACCGCCACCTGCGCGGTAGCACAAACGAAAAAGCTGGATATTGTTTTTATCGGCAACAGCATTACGCAAGGCGGCGGCCTGCCGCACCCGTTGCAGGAAGCGCCTCCTGTAAGGGCATGGGAATGGCTGAAGCGCGCTATGCCGGGCCGCGAGGTGCAATACAGCAACCAGGGCGTAAGCGGTTCTACTACAGTGGATTTTCTACCTGCTACCCGTCGTTTGTTCAATAACGTTACAGCGGCAGCGGATGCGTTTAAAAATGATCAGAACGCCATCCTGGTATTTTCGATGGTGCTGGGCACCAACGACAGCGCCATCGAAGGTCCCAACGGATCGCCGGTATCACCCGAGCAATACCGGTTAAATGTAAAAGCGATTATCGACCAGCTGTTTACTAACTACCCGGGCTGTATCATTATTTTGCATCATCCCATCTGGTATAGTGCCAATACACAAAACAGTTCCCGGTACCTCGCCGAAGGGCAGGCCCGGTTGCAGTCTTATTTCCCGGTTCTGGATGCCATCGTTACCAGCTATCGCACCACCCATCCCGGACAGGTGTTCACCGGTTACCGCGACGGGTTTAACTATTTTAAAAAGCACCCGGAACTGTTTATCCAGGAGCAGGGTAAAGCCGGCGTTTTCCAGCTGCACCCCAATGCAAAAGGCGCAGAAGTACTGGGTACTTTCTGGGCGCAGGCCATTAAAAAAGTTGTAAGCAGTATAAAGTAACATCATGAAAGGGGTTATCACACTTATCTGCACCTTGCTGCTGCCGGATTTTCCTTCTGCCTCCGCAGTGGAATTTCATGAGGGCAGGTTGTATCTCATAGGAGATGACGCCACCTGTATCCAGGTGCTGGATAAGGATTACTGCGTTATTAAAAGTATTCCCATCTCCAGCCTGACAGATAAGCGCATTGCAAAAGCGGAGAAAGCCGACTATGAAGCTTCTGCACTGATTGCCCTGCATGGTAAAACATACCTGCTGGCATCCGGCTCGCTGGCAACGGAAAAGCGCCGCCAGCTGATGCTGCTGCCGCTTCCGGATGGCGACTCCGCCAGTATCCAGTTTATTCCTTATCCGCCGGCCTTTGCCACGCAGCTGCTGAACAGCGGGATCAATGAGCTGAATATAGAAGGCGCCGCAGTAGTGAATAATACTTTGCTGCTGAGTAACCGCGGCAACAACACCTGGCCGCAAAACCAGCTGATACTTACTAAGCCGGGCTTCTGGGAACAGGCAGTTCCGCCGGTTAGCGTAGTGCCGTTTACGTTACTAACGCCAACGCCTGTATTTGCCGGCGTATCAGAGCTTTGTTACGTACCGGAAAAAGACCTGTTACTATGCACTTTATCTTCCGAAGCCACCGCCAATGCTTACGACGATGGCGATATTGGCGACAGTTATATTGGCTGGATCAGTAACATCTCCCGGAAATTATCACAATCCACCCTTACGCCCGATGGCATGCTCAATTTAACCACAGCAGATCCTGCTTTTAAAGGCGAAAAGATAGAGGGCATTTGCCTGGAAAGTATACGGGATAACGTTCTTACGCTTCACCTGGTATCTGATAATGACGCCGGCGCCAGTCGTTTGTTTAAAGTAGATTTTACTATTACTACCAACTAAATAATCTTAAAATTATGGATATACAATTTGATGAACGAACACTGTATGTGAAGTATGATGAAGATATTGACAACACGATCTTCTGGGAGGATGTAACGTATATCGCAGGATACAAAGTATATGCGTACCCGGGAGAAGCGGCTTTCCTGGTGTTTAAAACAATGGAAGGTGAAACACTGGAAGTGTCGGACGAAATGAGCGGCTGGCTGGAACTGCTGGGCGGATTACATACCATCTTTAAACTGCCGGTGGGCTGGGAAGAACAGCTGGCAGACAGCGAGCCGGATGGAGATGATATTGTTTTTTATACGAAATAGACAGCAAAGGCGCAGTGCATAAACAGTACCGGGCCTTTGCCATAATTATTCTGCCTGCAGGCTGTTCACAGGATTTGCCAGCGCTGCTTTCACTGCCTGGAAACTCACGGTGATCAGGGCTATCAGCAAGGCGCCTCCACCTGCTACGATAAATACCCACGCATTCAGCGGCACGCGATAAGCGAAGTGCTGCAACCAGCTGCTCATGGCCCACCACGCCAATGGGAACGCAATTACGGCGGCTACTACTACCAGCGCCAGGAAATCTCTCGACAACAGTTTTACAATGCCCGCTACGCTGGCGCCCAATACTTTCCGGATACCAATTTCTTTTGTTCGCTGTGCAGCCGTGAAAGAGGCAAGGCCAAATAACCCTAAACACGCGATAGCAATGGCAAACAGGGCGAATACGAAAAGGCTTCCCATTGCACGCCTGGCTTTAGTTTGAAGAAGGTTTGCGTCATGGTGCCATGCCAGTTTTCCATGTTACGACGGAACCATTGCTCGTTGCAGACACTTACCGTGGAGATGATAAAGTCGGGCCGGAAATAGGTATTGGCAGGCACGTTTTTTAATACCCCGGTTACGCGGTAGTTCTTTTCGTTGATGGTTAATATTTTATTAAGATAGCTGCTGACATTGTTTTCTTTTCCGAAATACTTTTCCGCTTTTTCTTCGGTGAGCATAATGCCATCTGCATCGTTCATCGCGGTGCGGGCATTACCTGCCAGCAAAGGATAGGGAAGTACTTCCAGCAGGGTGCTGTCGGCAAAGTAGATGCCCTTTTCATTAAACTTTTTCTGATCACCGCTGTTGCTGCTTACCGCCGTATTACTACCGTATTCAAAGATCCGTGTTGCCGTTGTTACCTGCGGATATACCAGCAACGCCTGTCGCAGGAAACCAGAGGTGTTGGCAAAGGCAATCACATCATTGGTTTGGGTTTTTACTTCCATGCCGGCGCGGTACACCTGTTCGTGCCCCGGTATCCAGCGGTCGTAGCTGTATTCATCGGTTACATACAGCGTAATAAAGAAACAACCGGTAAGGCCGAGTGTAAGACCGGTAAGGTTTAACAGGCCATGTGTAAGGTGCTTGCGGAAATTCCGCCACGCGATTTTAAACTGGTTGCCGAACATAGAAGGATGTTAAGGCCATTGCGGCGCTAAGAAAATGCCAATCTTCTGCTTATTGGTTATCAACGCGTAATGTAATAAAAACAGCCATCACGTTGTCCGTTTTTATGGAGAAGTGTTCATTTCCGGACAGGCAAGGTTTTATCTTTTCCCGGGATTAAATTAGTTAGATTAAGAGAGTCAATCCCCAACAGGATAAATTTATCTACCGCAAAATATTGGCGGTGATATTAGTCTATTGATTTGGTAGACTAAAAACTTGTTGTTACTTTTAACGCTGTAAACTGAAAATCTAATATCGCATCATCAGCCCACTAGTAGTAAGCTGTTTTATAAAACCGGCCCTGGTATATCAACAGGCATCTGAAAAGACGCCCGTACTGCTGCAGGCATGGCAACAACCTGCACGGGGCCTCAAAATTCACCTATGGACTCTTTTTACATTCGTTCTTTAAAAGAAAAATGGAGGAGCGCACTATTACTGCTCGCGCTATTAACTCCTTTATACCTGCTTGCGCAGGAAAAGCGTACAGGCGTTACCGGTACCGTGCAAAATGAAAAGCACGAAGGGCTGCCGGGGGTATCCGTAACCGCTAAAAATGAATCTTCGGGAGCAACGGTATCTACACAAACCAATGCTGGCGGTACTTTCCGTTTCCCTGACCTGGTAGTTGGAGCCCCTTACAGTTTCCGGTTTACCTCTATCGGTTACGAACCTACGCAGTTGGGTAGTATTACGTTGCGGGAGAATCAGCCGGTGGCCGTTGTCCTGAAAGAATCCAGTTCCTCGCTTAACCAGGTGGTGGTAGTAGGATATGGCGTACAGCGCCGCCGCGAAATAACGGGCGCCGTGGCCTCTGTGCGGGCGGCCGATCTGAAGGATCAGCCGGTAACCAGCTTTGAACAGGCCATTGCCGGTAAAGTAGCCGGGGTACAGGTATTGCAGAATACCGGCGCGCCGGGAGGCAGTATCAGCGTACGTATCCGCGGACTGAACTCTATCTCCGCAGGCATTGATCCGCTGTATGTGATCGATGGCATTCCCTTGTCGAACGACCTGAAGAACTTACAGGGGGCTACGGATATGGTAAACATCACCGGGCAGGCATCTTTCCAGAAATCCCCTGACCCGCTCAGCACCTTAAACAGTGATGATATTGCTTCCATAGACATTCTCAAAGATGCTTCCTCTGCTGCTATTTACGGCTCCCGCGCTTCCAACGGCGTAGTACTCATCACCACCAAAAAAGGGAAAACCACTGGTCCACCTTCCTTTGGATATAACATGTACGCCGGCTTTCAGCAGGTGAGTAAAAAAATAAAGCTGATGGATGCTTATCAGTGGGCAAAGTTCAGCTTCGATGCCAAGAACAATGCCTACCTGGATTTCAAACCTTCCGGCAGCATCACCGATGATAACGCTACAAGAGGCAGTTCCAATTACCAGATTGCACCGGAAATATTGCCTTACCTGGCGGGAGATGCGGGCCTCACCAACACCGACTGGCAAGATGCCCTGTTCAGAACAGCGCCTATCCAGAACCATACGCTGTCGGCCTCCGGTGGCAATGATAAATTCCAGTACTACATTTCCGGCAACTACCTCGATCAGCAGGGGATCATACTCGGCTCCGGCTATAAAAGATACGGACTGCGGGCCAATCTCAATGCAGAACTTACTTCCCGTTTAAAGATAGGCGTTACCGTTAATCCAACCTTTGATCATTATGATCTCATCAACAGCGAAGGTCCCTGGACCTTTGACGGGATCCTCAGCAACGCATTGAAAGCATCGCCGGTATTCCCCGTGTATAACCCCGACGGATCGCTGGCTACCAACCGGCAGAATGTGTGGGCCTATGGCTATTCCGGTGGTGAAAATCCCGTAGCGCTGGCCACGAAGATCAAAGATAAACTGGATCACGTGCGCAACCTGGGCAGCGCCTGGGCGGAATATGAAATCATTAAGGGACTGAAGTTTAAAACCTTCTTTGGTACAGATATCAATCACTTCAGCCGGAACTATTTCCGGCCTTCCACACTGGGGAGTTACCGGCCCATTCAACAGGCGGCGCCTACTATTCCGAAAGGATCGGCACAAACCGCATTGTCTGTAAACTGGCTCTGGGAAAACACTTTGAACTACCAGTTCAATATCAATAACAAGCACCGGTTTGATGTGCTGGCGGGATATACGTCACAAAAGAATACTACCAAAGCCAACGAAACCTATGGCACTGGCTTTCCTAACGATGCCGTACAAACGTTAAATGCTGCCACCATTACCAGCGGTACTTCCACGGAATCGCAGTGGTCGTTGCTTTCCTATCTTGGAAGGATCAACTATAACTACGATGATAAATATTTTGTGTCGGCCAGCATCCGCAGCGACGGATCTTCCCGTTTCGGCGCCAACAACAAGTGGGGCTACTTCCCCGCGGTATCAGGCGGCTGGCTGATCAGCAACGAATCTTTCTTTAATATAAAAGCCATCTCTGAACTGAAAGCCAGGGTGAGCTATGGTACTTCCGGTAACTTCCAGATTGCCAACTATGCAGCGTACGACCTGCTGGCCTCCAACGGTTATGTGTTGGGCAACGGAAGCGGTACCGCAGTAAATGGCGTAGGACTGGCACAACCGGCCAACCCCGATCTTACCTGGGAAAAAACAGTACAGCTTAATGCCGGTCTGGATATTGGGTTGTTTGCCAACAGGATTTACCTGAGCGCCGATTACTACCGCGCCACTACTTCCAACCTGTTGCTGGAAGTGCCGGTACCGCTGAGTTCCGGCTTTGGCAAGGCGTTGAAGAACATTGGTAAAGTACGCAACTCCGGCGTGGAGTTCGGACTAACTACCCGCAACTTCACCGGTCCGTTTACCTGGAATACCAGCTTTAATATTGCCGCCAATAAAAATGAAGTGCTGCAACTCGGCGCAAATAATGCCCCTATCATTTCCGACGGTGGTAATGGTACCATCTCACAGTTATACATCACCAAAGTGGGCGCGCCCATAGGCAGCTATTATGGTTATGTAAATGGCGGCGTTTTCAAAAACCAGGCGGAAATAGACGCCTATCCGCATTATGCAAGCACCAAACCCGGCGATCGCAGGTTCATTGATGTAACAAACGACAAGAAAATTGATGCATCGGACAGAACAGATATCGGCAGCTACTTCCCCAAATTTATATGGGGCCTCACCAACGAATTCCGCTACAAAGGCTTTGATCTCACGGTATCACTGCAGGCATCAAACGGTAATAAGGTGATGAACCTGCAGCGCCGCTTCCTGTACAACAGTGAAGGAAATGCCAACCAGATGATCGAAGAAACGGGTTACTGGAAATCGCCTGCAGATCCCGGTGATGGCAACTCCATGCGTCCTAACAGGGTTACTACCGGCAACAGTACGCAGCCCAGTTCCTTCTTTGTGGAAGATGGTTCGTATGTGCGTTTACGTAATTTAACGATTGGCTATACTTTCAATCAGCGACTGTTTAATAATAAGATCCAGGGCCTGCGCGTGTACCTGTCGGGGCAAAATATTTATACCTGGACCGACTACACCGGTTATAACCCGGAAGTGAATGCCCGGCCCGATGCGCCGTTGTCGCAAGGGGAGGACTACGGTACCTATCCGTTGCCCAGAACATTCACCGCAGGTATTAATCTTTCATTTTAAAAACAGGAACTTATGCAATTAAATATCACAAAAGCAATAGCAGGCTTGTCGCTGGTAACGGTTATAACTTCCTGCAGCAAAAACTTTATCAATCTTCCGCCGGTATCCAATCAAACAACGGCTACCTTCTTTAAAACCACCAGCGATTTCCAACAGGGTGTAAACGCTATCTATGATGGATTGCAGAATACCCGCAGCTATGGAAAATCGGCTTACTACCTGATGGAAGTAAGAAGCGATAATACGGATATCCTCGACCGTGGTGCATTGGGTGGCGTGGCTTCACAGATCGACCTGTTCACCGAAACCACTACCAATCCCTTTCTCACCGATGTATATGCAGGCGCCTATCTTACTATATCCCGCGCCAACGCAGTACTGGACCAGATTGATGCCGCCGCTATCCCGGATTCTTCCAAAAAACAATTCAGGGGCGAAGCCCTGTTCCTGCGGGCCTTTGTTTATTTCGACCTGGTGCGGTTGTATGGCAAAGTGCCGCTGGTAACGAGAGTGGAAACAACCACGGAGTCGCTGAACGATAAACGGAATGAAGTAACAGAAGTATATGCGCAGATAGAGAAAGACCTGCAATCCGCCGCCACCCTGCTTCCTGCGGTATATACTAACGTGAACGACTATGGGAGAGTAACCGCCGGTAGTGCCAACGGCCTGCTGGGAAAAGTATATGTAACAGAGAAGAAGTGGAACGATGCTGCCACTGTACTGAAAAACGTGAACGGATATACGCTGCTGGCAGATTATGCTGCACTGTATAACCCCGCTGCCGGTCTTAATGCAGAAGTATTGTTTACCATCCGTTTTAAAAAAGGATTAAATCCTTCCGAAGGAAATTACTACTTCACCGACATGGTGCCGTTTTCTTTTTATTATAACGGTGTCGCCTATGGAGGTTCTAACAATAACCGGCCTACGCATGATATCGTGTCGGCTTATGAAGCCGGCGACAAGCGGCTGATCGCCTCACTGGATACTGTTTCGTACAAGAATGCCACCACCACACAGCCCGGCAATTACGTAAAGAAATATTTAGATCCTCCCGGCGCAACCGGCGATGGTGGCAGCAGTTTCCCGGTATTAAGATATGCGGATATATTGCTGCTCCAGGCGGAGGCATTAAATGAACAGGCATACAGCGCTGCCACCGGCGCTAACACGGCTTTTGGCTTCCTCAACCAGGTACGGCGCCGCGCCGGACTGGCCGATAAAACACCCGCTGAGCTGCCCAACCAGGCCAGTTTCCGCGATGCCGTTTTTGCAGAGAGAAGAGTGGAGCTGGCTTTTGAAAATAACCGCTGGTTTGACCTGGTGCGTTATTCAAAAGGACTGGCCATTATGCAGGCACACCTGAAGAACGAGTATAATCTTACTACGCCGGCGCTTACACCGGCAAGACTATTATTTCCTATACCACAAAGCGAGATAGATATTCATAACGATCCAGCCAATTTCCCTCAGAATCCTTGATGGTAGATGGTTTGAACTAAAAAGAGAGCAGGATGAAGCGATTTGTTTTTATGTTGCTGGGAGCATTAGCTATGCTCCCGGCAGGGGCTCAGTATGCCGGAGACTCCGTATGGGTAAAAGAGCATTATTATAAAGAAGAGCGGCAGATCCGTATGCGTGATGGCGTACATCTTTTTACAGCCATCTATATACCAAAAGACAGCAGTGAGCAACATCCTGTTTTGATAACGCGCACGCCTTATTCTGCTGCGCCTTATGGGGCGCAGCAGTTTAGCCCTAATCTCTGGAATACTTACTGGAACAGCTATGTACAGGAGCATTATATCATCGTGATACAGGATGTACGTGGCCGCTGGATGAGTGAAGGACAGTTTAAAGACATTCGTCCTTTTATTCCGGGGAAGAAGGGAACGGAGATTGATGAAGCCAGCGACACGTATGATACCATCGATTGGCTGCTGGAAAATGTACCGGGAAACAATGGCAAGGTGGGCGCCTTTGGTATTTCGTACCCGGGCTTTTATACCACAATGGCCGCTTTGAGCGGGCACCCTGCATTGAAGGCGGTGAGTCCGCAGGCGCCCGTGACCGACTGGTTCCATGGCGACGACTTCCATCACAACGGCGCTTTTTTCCTGATGGATTGCTTTGGCTTTTATACAAAAGGATTTGGTTATCCGCATCCCGCGCCCGTGTGTGTAGCACCGGTGCAGGCGTTGAAGTTGCCTTGTGCCGATAACTACAGCACTTTTCTGAAGATAGGTACTATCAAAAATTTTACCCGGCTAACCGGCGATAGTCTTACTTTCTGGAAAGAACTGATTGCGCACCCGCAATACGACAGTTGGTGGAAGGAGCGTGACCCGCGGAATTATGTGGCGCAGATAAAACCCGCGGTGCTGGTAGTAGGTGGCTTGTTTGATGCAGAAGATTGTTATGGCGCGTGGAATTTATACAAGGCCATTGAGCAACAGAACCCGGCAGCCCATTTTAATAAACTGGTGATGGGGCCGTGGTATCATGGGCAGTGGGCCGGCAACGATGGCACGCACCTGGGCCATGTGCAGTTTGGGAGTAACACTGCGGCATGGTACCAGGAGCACATAGAAGTGCCCTTCTTTAATTATTATCTCAAGGGAAAAGGAAATTTGCAGGACCTCGCAGAAGCAAATATCTTTTTCAGCGGGGAAAACAAGTGGCATCAATTTGACAAGTGGCCACCGGTGGCAACGGAGCAGGAGATTTTTTTACAGGGTAATGGGGGGCTATCGTGGAAAAAGAGCAGTACCGGCTTCAGTGAGTATGTGAGTGATCCGGCGCATCCCGTGCCGTATACGGAGGATGTACATTACATCCGCACCAGGGATTATATGACCGATGATCAGCGTTTTGCTTCGCGCCGTGCCGATGTGCTGACTTTTGAAACGGATACGCTCAAAGAAAGTTTGACTGTTGGTGGTCCTGTAACCGTGGATCTTCGTGTAAGCATTACCGGTAGTGATGCGGATTTTGTGGTAAAAGTGATAGACGTGTTCCCTGACGATTTCCGCTATGAGGATACGCCACCGCCGAATAAAACCCGTGATGCTGGTGGGCCTTATCCTCTGGGCGGCTACCAGATGCTGGTCCGGGGAGATATATTCCGCGGGCGGTTCCGGGAGAGTTTTGAGAAGCCGGCGCCTTTTACGCCGGGCAAGGTAACGCAGGTAAAGTTCCAATTGCCTGATGTAGCGCATACCTTTCAGAAAGGCCACCGGCTGATGATCCAGGTGCAAAGCAGCTGGTTTCCTTTAGCAGACCGCAATCCACAGCAGTTTATCAATATTTACGAAGCAACAGAAAAAGACTTTGTAAAGGAAACCATCCGTATTTATCATGATGAAGCGCATCCCTCCGGCATTATTTTGCCGGTGCTGAAATGATCAGATGCGGCGAAAGTAGATTTCGAGTTTCATCTGCCGTTTTTTATTTTTAAAGATTTCCTCATCTTCCCGGAAGATGACCAGTTCTTCCGGGTTCATAGTCCGGATTTTAAAGGTGATGCCGTAGCCGCCGCCTTCCTGGAGGGTGAGTTGTTTGGTTTGGAGATCGATGGTATATGCCTCATATCGTTGGCCGCCGTCTTCCAGTACGCCATTGTCTTTAAACACCATTACATCATCGGGACTAAAACTGGAATCTGTTTTATCAAAGGTTTTTTTGCCGTCTTCAACGCAACTCATCACGGATTTTACCGGCAGCCACCGGCCGGTGATTTTGCCGTTGGTTTGGTTAGGCTTTGCGTTGGTACAGGCCAGGTAGAGAAAAGAGCTCACTAAAAGGGAGTATATACTATTCATATTCCGTATCTTTAAATATCAACAAATTGTTTCCCCATGCGTATAGATTACTCTACGGCGATGGCGGTGTTTACAATTACCAGCGTGTTGACAGTTGTGGGATTCGTGCTTTTAATGAAGCGTAAAATATGGTCAGAAGTGGTGCCGCTCCGCCGCATCGTTTTGAACGATAGAATTATCAGGCTTGCAATGCATTGTCCGTACTTTTACACCCCAAAGGTAGTGTAATATAAAATTGGCACAAGTTTTTTACCGAAATACTTACATTATTATTTTACGGCAAATATTAAAGTTATGGCAGATAACATTGCGGCGCCATTTATTCCGGCGCAGTATACGGGTGAGGCTACTACAACTTCTGAGGTAAAAACACTGGTTCATGAAGCGGCGGCGCGGGATTTTTTTAAAACGGCGGTTGCGCGCCTGCTGGATGTAAATAACTGGGCTACGCTCAGCGGAAGTATGTCGTCGGGGTTTCAGTTAACCGATCTGGCCGGGAAACCGGCTGCCGGCGATGCGGAAACGGGCATGTACATACGGATTGATATTCCCGGGCCGGGTACCAATGCAGGGAAGGGGTTCGACTGGGTAAAGATTGAGCAGAAGGAGCATGTGGTACTGAATGAGCACCAGGAAGTATTTTTTATCAGGGCCCGGCCGTCGGAGCATCCTATCCAGAAGAGTGCGGGTATTGCACATTTTCTGCGCAAAGAAGCCAGTAGTTCCTTTGTATTGGTGCGTAACAACGCGGAAATAACTGCCACTGTTTACGGACGTAATGAGGTGCCAAATACACAAACCAATGATCTGGGCGACAGGATCCGGAATGCGGTGGTAGGCGCTACCGGCGCCGTTGGTATATCAAAACTGCAATGGAAGGCACTGGTGAACGGCCTGCTGGCATAATATTTACAGCTGTTGCGCCCTGTCAAAAAAACTAAACGATTTCATTTGTTGCTCTACCTCCTCAATGGCTTTCATTAGGTTATTTTTCGTATCTGTCAGCGCGGTAAGAGCCACCACCATTTTATTCCACACGGGTTGCATGTCGGTGATGAGTGCTTTCCCTTTTTCCGTGAGCACGATAAGCCGTTTCCTTTCGTCTGTTTTATCTTTCTTTGAGCGGATCAGCTTTTGTTTTTCCAGTTCTTTCAGCAGGCTGATAGTAGAGGGGTGGGAGTACCCGATTTCCATGGCTATTTCCACTACGCTGAGTACCGGTTTCAGGTGCAGGGTATAGATAACCGGGAACCATTTTGGTTCAAAGTCGATCCCATTGGCCTTGTAAATCTGCAGCCCGTCTTTCCGCAGCTGATCACTGAGTCGCTGCAACCTGGTAGAAATAGCCAGTATCCCTGATTCATCAATTACATTTGTCATGCTTCTCAATCATTAATGTGTAAGTGATAAAATACATTATCTGCATTCATCAGGGGAAAATACGACGGTAAATCCGTTTTTTTTATTTCTTTAAAGTGGTTGCGCTCATAGAAGCGGCGGGCGGCAGCGAGTTTGTCGACCGTGCCCAGGTACAGATCTGTTATCTGTACTGATTTGCAATAGGCGATCAGTTCTTCGAGCAGTTGTTGTGCAATGCCATATTCCTTCCCGCGGAATTCCTTTTTCACAAACATTTTCCGGATGGCGCCCGCCTGGTGCCCGATGCTTATCAGTGCGATAGTACCGGCCAGTTCCCCGTTTACAAATCCTCCCCAGAAACCGCCGCCGGTCTGGTGGTAGTTTGTTTCAATATCGTGCAGGTCGGGCTGGTCTTCGAGTGTAACCGGCACATTGAATTCCTTTTGCTGGATGGGCAGGATGATGTCAATTATCTCCTGGCAATATTGATTATAAATTGGTTGTATAACAGGTGTTGTACTCATTGGTATTCATTTATGGTACAAAACTACGTAGTTGACTACATAAATAAAAATATTTTTTGTGGAGTACGCAGGTGGGCTGCCCAGATGAGGGTTAAGTGATGTCAGGATAAGGACTTTGACGCGAATCAAAAAGTACTTGTTTTACTGTTCTGTTTTTTCGTTACGTGCTTTTTGTCCTGTATCCAATAAAGGCCTCTGACCTTTTCACCTTCTACTATAAATTCTATAGTTGTTGGAATTCTTTTGACTACAGGTAAATAGAATATGGTTTGTGACTGGGCAAGCAAGGGCATGTTTGTGCCGGTTTTATTCGAAAGATCCGCATATAACCTGCTCCCTTCCCTGTGAATATTGATATAATTGGTTGTATCTTCCATGAACGTATAGCTACCAATGTAGCTATCCAGAATGGCATCGGGTATTTTTAAATCTTTATAGGAGGTTTTTAAGTACTTACCCATGACCTGAACGATAACATTTTCAAACAGTCTGAAAAAAGCATCATCATCAGAATTAGATAATCCGGCTATAAAAATGTCCTTTTCCGGAAAGTAAATTTCACTGGCTCTGAAGCCATCTATTGCTCCGCCATGACCAATGGACCTGTTTCCCTGAAAATTCCTTATAAACCAGCCATATCCATATTCGGAAGAATCACCGGTTGAAAGTCTAAATGGTGTAAATGCTTTTTCAAGTGTTTCTTTTTTTAGCAGTTTATATGAATACAAAGCCTGATGCCACTTAAACAGGTCAGAAGCATTTGAAAGTAATGCACCGGCGCTAAAGACCTGATTCATGCTTATGTACCCAACATTTCGGTTGCCGGTACTATCTTTGGTATAGCCGCATGCCCTATTCATAATAATCTGTCCCGGCTGGTTATAATAAGTGTTGGTCAGGCCCGCTGGCATGAAGATATTCTCCTGTAAATATTGGCTATATTTCTTTCCTGTTATTCTTTCAATAATATATCCTAATAATAAATAATTGGAGTTGCTGTAATTATATTTTGTTCCTGGTATAAACCCCAAAGGCAACTTGGCGATACTGTCAATAAGTTGCTTCGGTGAAAGGTCGATGCGTATTGCATTTGGGATGTGAAAATCCAAAACCTCATAGTCAACCAGGCCTGAAGTGTGTGTCAGCAGGTTTTCGACTGTAATAGTATGTCCTTTATAGGGAAAGTCTTCAACAAACTTCGATATACTATCCTGCAAGGAGATTTTCCCCTGTTCAACTAATTGTAGGACAGCTACGGCCGTATATTGTTTGGTTATGGAACCTATTTGGAAGATCATTTCCGGGCGCATGGGAACATTCAGCTCTTTACTGGCGGTACCAACACCTTTTTCATAGATTACTTTTCCTTTTTCAGCCACTAAAAAGACAACCCCCGGGGCAATTGAATTGTAATTGCCGGCAATTAGCTGATCGAGCTTTTCTGAATGGTTTTTCCCTCCAAATATTTGTGCTGAAACAGGCATTGCAAACAATAAGAATAGCAATTGTAGTAAGTTCACTCTTTTCATATTAAACTTTTGTTGCAAACTTCGGTTTAAAAAATTGAGTGAGGCAAAATATAGTATCTCAAATCCAGATTTGAGATATTGTTAAACCCCTTTGCCGCTTGCCTTTTGTTCCCGGTGGTCACAAGAGAAGGAAACGCAGGGCCATACAGTTTACCGTTGAAATCCGGAAGTTATCAGTTTGGTGTTTAATCAGCTTTATGTTGTAAGTATGCATTGATAATTATTAAAATCAGTGAATTAGGGCATAAATTTGACCAATGAGTAAAAGTGCTTTAAATAAATCGAATTATCTATGAGAATTGCAATAGTTGGTGCTCACCGGGTAGGCAAATCAACCCTGGCGGAAGAACTTCTGGTGAAACTCCCCGGGTATACACTCGAAATAGAACCATATTATCAACTGGAAGCATCAGGATATGAATTCTCAGAAATTCCTACAGTTGAGGATTTTATTGAGCAGTTTAATTATTCGGCCAGGCTGATTTCCAAAGGCGAACACAATGTAATATTTGACAGATGCGTGATTGATATTTTAGCCTATCTGCATGTTATCGACCCGGGTTTGAATATTCAGAAGCTATTTGAAACAGCTCAAACTGTCATTGCCGGGATCGACCTTCTCGTATTTGTTCCAATAGAAAAACCGGATCTGATACCAGGCCATCAGGCAGACCTGCCAAAACTAAGGGGGCTGGTTAATGATTTATTGCATGATTGGATGGAGGATTTTGGTATCGGGACAATTGAAGTGAGTGGGAATTTATTGAACCGCAGAGACCAGGTACTCGCTAAAATTTCCTGATGGGCCCGAGGCTATCTTACAATTTATTCTACACTCCCGACATTGTCTTAAATTCAGTGGGTCTCATATTCGTCAATTGGTGAAAATTATTGCTGAATGCAGATATATTGGAATATCCAATCTCATAGGCAATTTCGGTCATAGTCAGATCACTGTCTTTAATCAATTCCATAGCCCGGATAATCCGCAACATTTTTACATACTGAATATAGGTGATGTGAAGTTTTGTCTGAAATAATCTTGTCAAACTTCTTACGCTCATTCCCCATTGTTTGGCCGTATCTTCTAAAGCAAGGTTTTCATTCAGCCGACTTCGCAGCTGACCAACAATAGCCTGGAGCCGCTGATCATCGGTAGTGGGAAGTTGAATCGAAAACTTTTTAAGGTTTTCTTTGGACAGCACGTTCCCCAGTGTTGTTAAAAACTCAAACTCCCACGATCCTTTGAAATAATCACCGTGCCATTTTCCGCTAAAAGACAGCATTTCAGATAAGAGCTTACTCACGGGATAAATGCCCAATTCATTATAGAATTCGCCGGAACTTTTTCCGGGAAAATAAATGTTTATGATATACAGATCCTGCGTGTTGAACATCAGGTTGTGCGGATAATTTTTAGGTATCCAGATATAATGATTGGATGGAATATAGAAATCCTTTTCGCCTGTTTGCAGATAGGCAATTCCTCCAAAAACCAATAGTAACTGAGCTTTATCGTGTTGATGTGAAGGCAAACGTTGTTCGGTTTGCTGCCGCACCACCAGGATAGAGTCAGGATGCTGGTCAACGCTATTTATAAGTTGCTTAAGAATACTCACGTGGCCAAATATAACAAATATTAGGCTAATTATATAAAATGATGGTTTGTTGGCTGGAGTAATTTTGCTACGGAAATAATAGTAGAATCATAATGAAACAGAAAATTATAAACCCTGATAAAGGCGTTGAGCTTGTGGCACAAAACAAACCTTGTAATAATGCAGCATGCCATTCAGCAGAAGAAATTGACGCACTTAATATCTACTGGCTTGCTAATGCTAATCCTTTCACGCCCATAATGGATTTAACATTTGTCTTTGATGCATTAAAAAAGATGGTAAATCCAGTTTTGGGAGCCATACTGCTACTATCCGCACACTCTCTCCATGCCCAGGATGCAGAAGCTACCCCGGCATTGAGTTTGGAAGAAGTATGGAAAGCCGCCGAAACAAATAACCGCCAACTAAAACTATCGGATTTAAATCTTCAGCAAAGCAATTTAGAAGTACTTGAAGCCAAAGACCGTCTGCTACCGGACCTTTCAGTAGGTGGAGATGTAAAACTCAATTCAAAATTTCTCATTTACGATAATGGATTATTCTCATCTCCGCAAGATGTACCTGTAAAAGGCTATGGTTACGGAGTCGGATACAACTTCGATTTTAACCTCTTCAATGGTGGTAAAGACAGAAGAAATATCAAGATGAAGCAGGAAGAAGAGACACGGAAGCACTACGAAGCCGATCTGCAAAAATACAGCGTAAAATACAATGTTGCCGTTGCTTATTTCGATCTGTATAAATATCTGAACTTCCGTGATTTTATTGCTGCAGAAATTGCGGCTGAGAAAAAACAGCTATCACTCATCGAGAGCTTACACAAAAACGGTATTGTGCTGAATAGTGATGTGCTGAGAACCTCGGTGAAACTGTCACAGTTGGAATTAAGTCTTTCAGATATTGAAAAGAGAATCAGTGTTACCACCCAACGTCTCAATATCCTGATGGGGCGTGATAACGAAGCGCGGATAGCTATCACCTATCGGGGCGGTGTTGAAATGGAGACCGTTAAGGATGCTGATTACGCCGATTACCTGGCTATTGCATTCCACCAATCGCCGGAGTATAAGATGGTCAATAGCGATATTAAATTGAGTGAGATAAATATCAGGCAAATTAAAGCTGGGTTGTTACCTAAAGCTTCCCTGTACTCCAATTACAATTATACGTATCCGCAGATCTCATTTTATCCTTACTCGAATGATTTATGGTCATTTGGACAAACAGGAATCAAGGTGCAGTTTTCTATTGATAACTTATACAAAAGCAAACATTCTATTGCGCGTGCCCAGGTCGTAAATAATCAGGCAAAAGAAAAAGCCAACATTAAGAAGGAGGAAATTTCAATTCAGGTAAAAGAAGCCTATTTACAACAGCAACAGGCTTTGGAAAGTGTAGCAACAGCAGAAAAAAATATCACTAAAACTGCCGAAACCGTTCGGGTCATCAGAAACAGTTATCTCAACCAGGAATCACTTTTGACCGATCTTTTGGAAGCGGAAAATGCTTTGCTGGAAGCAAAATTTAATCTGACAACTGCACAAGCAAATTTAAAAGTAAGTCATATCCGGTTACTCGCAATCGTAGGAATTCTTTAATACAAAAATTATGAACAAAAACAGAACAGATAAAATAATCGTAACCCTCACCAAATGGTTTGGCATCGCCTTATTTACAGCAATTATCATTTGGGGGGCATTGTACTTTTTTAAAGGGTACCGCTATGAACAAACCAATGATGCCCAGGTAGATGCGTATTTATCACCTGTAAATGCAAAAGTAGGGGGCTATATCAGCAAAATTTATTATAAAGACAATCAGCAGGTTCAGAAGGGAGATACACTTGTGGTTATTGAACTTGACGAATACGGACTGAAAAGAAATGCGGCATCAGCAGAGTTAATGAGTTCGCATGCCAAATTACCTGTTTTGGCTGCTAACGAAGAAACGCAAATCAAAAGCATCGAAGTAATAAAAGCACAGCTCTCAGGGGCAAAAGCGAAACTGAATCAGCAGCAAAGAGAATTTGACCGTTATAAAAATCTATTGGCTGATGAATCTACCACGCAACAAAAATACGAGAATGTCAGTATGTCTTTGGCTATCACGCAATCTGATTATGATCAGGTAAAAGCTTCCCTGCAGGTCGCCGAATCCAGGCTAAATGATCTTAGAGCACAGCGTAATGCGATATCGGCAGAAATAAAAATCAAGGAAGCGCTTCTCGAACGACAGGAACTAGACATTAAATATACCGTAATCACTGCGCCTTTTAACGGACAGATTGGTAAAAAGACCATCCAGGAAGGGCAGTTGATACAGCCAGGGCAAACCCTGGCGTTTTTGGTGAACCAAACCGAAAACAAATGGGTGATGGCGAACTTCAAGGAAACGCAGATTGGTAATTTCAAGATAGGGCAACCAGTATCCATAGAAATAGATGCCTTTTCAAATGAAAAATTCAGCGGAGTCATTGAATCCCTTTCTCCAACCACAGGTTCCCGCTATTCGTTGCTTCCGCCAGATAACGCCACAGGTAACTTTGTTAAAATTATCCAACGTATTCCCGTCCGGATCAAGCTGACCGATACGCCTGAAAAATTAGCCAGGATCTCGGCAGGAATGAATGCCAATGTTTATGTTTTAAAAGATTAATCATGCAAGCACATAAAATTCCGGTTTTCAAAGGATGGGTGTCCGAATGGATGGCAAGATCTGTGATATTTGCCATCCTGATGACTTGCCTCTTTAGTTTCGGCTTTTACAGCAGTCCCGTTGCGATAATGGGCTATTATGGCGTACAGCCTACCGATGTTCAATATGGCATGATAGTTATCTATGGCTCAACCGTAGCTTTTTTGGCATTGGACTTTCGCATTGTAAAGTATTTTGCGCCAAGGAAATATCTGATAATGGCACTCGCCATGAATGCAATATGTTCTGTCATCTGTTTTCATTCCAGAAATTGGACACTATTTGTCATTTGCCAGTTTGTACAGGGTATTACCTGTGCATTGATGTCGGGCATCGTCCTGCAACTCACTTTTCCACGGTTACAGTCTACACGTGCCCGCGTGATTGCCTATAGTCTCCTTTATGGAAGTATACAAATCTCCGTTCCGTTTTACTCCATCTATTCCAGTGTAGTACTTCATTTTTATGACTTCAATTGCCTGTTTTATGGTTTCAATATAATGCTCATTGTCCTGACATTTGTTGTGTTACTGACGATGAACAGCAAAGCAAGATTTACAAAGAAAATACCGCTTTATCAGGTGGATTGGGTGGGGTACCTGTTTTATGTATCTTTTATTTTGATATTAGGATACCTCCTGATATACGGACGGCAATTGGGCTGGTTGGATAGTCCGTTAATCGTTCTTCTGAGCCTTGGCAATGTAATCATCCTTATGCTGTTTGTTATTAGGGAATCGAAGCTTAAACGGCCATTGATCAACTTACAGATTTTCAAGGTTAAGAATTTTGTCATCGGGCTGCTACTGCTTTTTTCGTTTTACATCTTTAAAGGAAGCACCGGACTTGCTTATGGTTATCTTGAAGTTATTTTAGGCATTGATCCCCTCAGTACTATTCCGATATGGATCGCAGTAATTGTTGGGACAATACTGAGTATGTTTGTTACCTCCCGGTTTGTTTTGATGGGTTTTAACCTGATAAGGATTATCATAGCAGGTTTTGGTTTTATGGCTTTGTATTATGCCTATATGATACTTTTTGTTTCTGTACAGGGAGAAACAATTAGCTTCATACTGCCTATGTTTATCTATGGCGTTGCAACGGGAGTTTTATTTGTTCCCATTGTTTCATTTACCAGCTCCGCAGCACCGCCAAAGATTGCCTTAAATGCGTCACTTGTGGGAATATTTGCCAGGTTCACTGGTTTTACAGCCAGTCTGGCTCTTAATAACGAAATTCAATTGTTCTCCAAATCCGCAGTTAGGGAGAAGGTGCGGGAAACATTAACCGAAACTAGCCCACAATTGTCTGTTACCTTACTGGATATTCAAAACACATATACAAATGCAGGCAGCGATATTTATACCGCAAAAGGAGTTTCAGGAGCGTATTTTAATAAACTGGCAGGACAACAAATATTAGCCCGTGCTACACGGGATTATTACGATTTTATGCTTGTGGGTTTGGTCGTCATCATCGCTATTCTTCTTTTTTCACCACAGGTTCAGAAGGTTGTTTTAAGGTTAAGAAAAGGAATTATTCCTTATTAGATAAAGCATAATTTATTAACGGGTATTAGCTGATATTTTAAAGCCAAGGTGAAGAAAGGGAGCACCGGAAGATTGCAAGGCCCGCGATAGTCGCGGGCTTTGTTGTTTGGGTTTATTTTTTTTTCTGTCAAAATGTGGATTCGCATTGAAGCCCATAAAAATGCTTAATCCTCGTTACCAGGGTATTTCTCCTGTTTCAGGATTATTTTCCTCACTGAAAAATTTTCCTGTTGGTCCATCATTGTCAATCAGGGCATATTTTACTATCCGTTTTCCGGCATCTTTAACAGTTCCGGGGCCACGATGACCATTGAAATCTGTTTTTGTAAATCCCGGGCAAACGGCATTTACTTTGAAGTTGGTATTTTTTAATTCGTATGCCAAAACAACAGTGTACATATTCAAGGCTGATTTGGAAGAAAGGTATACAGCGCCTTTGTAGTCGTAATATTTATATGTTGGGTCGCTGTGCAGGGTGATTGAACCCTGACTTGAGCTTACATTTACAATACGGGGTTCTGACGACTCTTTTAATAAATCAATAAATGCCTGTGTAACTCGTACCACGCCGTAAACATTCGCATCATAAGTTGCTTTAAACTGGTCAATAGTTGAGTCAAGTGCTGTTTGTGGGTAACCACCATAAATACCCGCATTATTTATAAGTATGTCCAACACTTTTGTTTTTTTACCTATTTCTTTACGGGCTTTAATTACTGATTCGTCATCTGTAATGTCAAGCTGAATAACTTCTACATTGTTTAATCCCTTCGCTTTTAATGTAGCAACGGCTTCAACGCCATTTTCTAAATTACGGCTGCCGAGGTAAACATAAATTCCTTTTTGAGCAAGCTGCTGCGCAACTTCGAGGCCAATGCTTTTGTTAGCTCCTGTTACTAATGCAAATTTCATTTTTTGTGTGAATTTTATGAAGCAAAAGTAGAGAGCTGAAAAATAGGGGAAATGGACAATTCCATTTATTTCCCCGACAAATCTTGTCTGGGCAAAAAATCACTGGCGCTTTTTCCTGTACTTTTTTTGAAGAGCCTTGAAAAATAGTCAGGGTCATTAAAGCCCAGTTCATAGGCCAATTCTTTGATGGAAATATTTGAATAACGCAATTTTCTCTGCGCTTCCGCCATCAAACGGTTAATAAAGTAGTCTTTTGGCGATGTTCCGGAATGTTCTTTTACAATCCGGTATAAACTGTTTGTAGATAAAGCTAATTTTTCTGCAATTGTGTTGATAGAAGGTTGCTCTGTAAGGTACGTTTCGACGACTAATTTGAACTCGATAAACTTTGAAAGGTTAGTGTTTAAGATATTGAGGGGTGCTTTGTTTTTGAAATAAGCGCTGTTTAATTCTGATAGCAATGAGTTCAGATAAGCCAATATTATTTCAGTGTCGGTCTCATATTTATCTATGTGAAGTATCTGATTTAGAATTCCAAAAACCTTTATTACTCTTTCTTTTGCAGCACCGTCTAGAACTATGGTTGGTGCGTTTAAAGGATTGACCAAAAAGGGGAATTGTTGTGGCAGCAATGCTAATGTACTTTCATCAAACAGCAGCTTGAAATATTTAAGATCGTCTGTTTTAGCGGGTGGCGTAAAAATTTGATTGGGCATTGCAAAAAGCAAGTGTCCGTCAGTAAGCGTAAAGTCTTGTAAATCTAAATTGTATGTAATTGAACCACTTTCAATTAATACAATAAAATAAGAAGATAACCTGCGAGGTTGCAGCAATTTTTTTTGACTATCAACTGAAAGATACGGATTGTCGTTTGAGCGAATCTTTACTCCCAGTTCATCATTCTGTAAGCCCTCATCTTTCCCTTTTTGTTTTTTCATGTTTCCTGGTTAAATGTGAAGGTATAAAAAAGTTGTATGATACCAGAGTTCATTTGTATAATCTGAGTAAATTTCTTACGTCAAAGTATTATAAATCAGGCTTCTCCGTACCATCAGAAATTTTTATCCCGGCTTTCTCAAATTCCCGGATTAATCTTTTATCGAAACCTGCGATGTATGATGCAAATAACAAAGAATCTTTTGCTTCAGGGATTGTTTTAAAAGGAACATCCGGTTCTTTAAACCTATATAAGGTGGCTTTAGTACTATCGTTGCCTTCAAGAAGTACTGAGTCACCGTAGTCTGTAATCTTGGCCGCGTAATTATTTGTAAGGTATTTTAAGGAATCATTTTCTATTTTGTAAGGAAGCCCCAACCGGCCAACTTTCTGATTATAAAAAACTATGTATAGTGAATCAATATCAAATTCGCTATATCCATTTGCTATTGAAAATCTATGCCATTTTCCGATTAGAAATTTTTTATTTCCTTCAATGCTTTTAAGATCCGGTGAATCGCAGGCAGAAAGAGCAAAAATGAAAAATGCAAGAAAATAAGATATTGATCTCATCATAACTAATTGTTTAATAATCCGCACTAAATACTGCCTTGCTTTCTGCAAGGCAGTATTTAGTGCGGGGGGTAATTTAAATCAGTGTTTATTGCGCCCAAATAGTACAGTTAATATTGCCATTAGTATTAGTGCCCCAGGTCTCTGACACCATAATAGCCGGAATATTTAACTGGCCAAGAGTATAGCCTAAACTACTCCACTTGTTATAGTGGTTGGCAAAAGTAATGACGCGATTTTGTCCGGTAGTAACTTTTGTAACTCTGGAGCTGTAAATCTGTCTGAAGCCATCACCACCATCGATATTTTTACCTGTCACCCAACGGGTCCATACGTTATAACCTGCACCATCGCTTTCAAATGTCCCTAAATAAGTGCCGGTATGAGGTGATACTGCACCCCATGTTTCGTTCACATAATACTCATAATAAGGGTTTCTGGTCCATCCGTACCAGCCGAAAGTACCACCACCGGAATTTGAATAAGTACCTAGATTATACCCTATTTTGTAGGATGTGGAACCTACAGAATAACCTTTGCCACACGTAAAATTGCCATTAAATCCGTTCCAGTTAACGCTGTAATTTCCGCCAGGGCCATTTGCGTAATTAACTGTACCGGTCGCCCCATCACTTTTCCAAAGTGACCAAAAGAAGCCGTTATGTGTACCCGATTGGTAGAATTGGGCCGCGACTTCAGCATTGGAAAGACGCTCAATACCAACTACCCCGGGCTGGGTTTTTGCCTCTTTTTTACAGCTTGTTAAAATTGTAGCGCCTGCAAGTACAACGAATGCAGCAGCTCCAAAAGCAACCTTCCTGGTTACTCTTGTTAGTGGGTTTTGCTTTTTCATATCGTGGTTTAATTTGGTTAAAGAAGCAAAAAAAGCATGTTTAAAAATGGAACAATGCTAATAATCACCAAATTTGTTACACAAATGTTCATACCCTGTTTATTGTTAACTTCTCAAAAATGTCACAACTGCTCTGTAGCAGCAGTCGGTATAAACCGCTCTTTACGGTTGCCAGAGATCGGTTTCTTCGGTTGGATCAGTTTCTGCGATAATACCACAGTGGTACCGCTCTGCATTATTTACCGGCTTTCTGAAGCCCTTGCCAGTTTAGCTTTTACATCTTGCAGGCCGGGATTTAATGCAAGCGCCTTTTTATAGCAAATAACTGCCCTTGAACGATCACCTTTTTTCAGGTATGCATCGCCCAACTGGCTAAAGGCAGTTGCTGATGCGGGGTAGTTTTGGGTATTCATTTCCAGTAAACTTATTGCATTATCCAGCGCTCCATACTGGGTTATTAAATACATTGCCAGGTTGTTCATATTTGCTTCCGGCGGTGTAACGGAATATCCATACCGTTGAGACAGTTGCTGATAATGTTGCTTTACAACAGTGGCATTCAATAATTCCGGATCTGTCTGTGGCAGATCCCATTGCCTGAAAATAAACCGCAAAGCGTCATAATAGGCTTTTATGGGCTCCGTCATATGTGAGTCTTCGGGATAGTAAGCATACTTATGATCTAAGCCCGCTATCTTTCTTTGGGTTATTATAGAGTCGAATTTTAACAGGTTGGTATGGAAGGACGGTTCTGACATTCCTTCGTCCGCATCACTGTAAAAGATCATTTTATTTACAACCCGGTCATTTTTTAGCTTTTCATCAGCGAGACTAAGTAAATATCCCTTATCCCACCAAAAGGATGGGCTTATGGCTATGTAAGCACCAAACATATCCGGCTGCGTTAACAGGCAATTGATCGTGGTGATACCGCCGAATGAATGTCCTGCAAAAATTTTAAAAGGTTGTGTTTTGTAGTGCGCGTCAACATAAGGTATCAGCTCAGTACCAATGAACTGTAAGAAATTATTACCACCACCGCTAGATTTAAGCCTGGAGTTTGAACTGGTGTCTGGCTTTCCGTCATAGTCAATAATACTGTGGGTTGGGGTGAGGTCCCTTGTCCGGTTTGTATTAGGAATGCCCACTATAATCATTTCGGGCATAACATTTACATCCCGGCGGCTAAGGTACCGGCAATATTCTGCCATCAGGCTAAAATGGTTGTCGCCGTCAAGAACGTATAGTACGGGGTAGCGCTTACCGGGTAGTAGGGTATCTATAGGCGGCGTATAAATATAAATTTTCCGGTCTTCATCCAATACTTTAGATGAGAGTCTGATGATATCTGCCGATACGGGTTTAAATGCCGGGTCGGTTTGGGCAATTAAACATTTGGGGGTTAGTAGTATAAAGAAAATATATAGAGCGTTATTTCTAAAATGATGCATCATTGCTATGGGTTGAGTAAGTCAAATAATTTACAGCGGGTAGGACTAACCACAGATTTTATCCTATGGCAGATAATAATCAGGCTGAAGGAAGCACTCCCTGCTGAAATGCAACAATTGCATCAGTAGCACGCAAATGGCCTCCTGCGCTATGTATGGTGTCCTTTATATCGCGCGCAGCATGCCTGATCGATTCGCTTTGGAATACTGTTGCCACAGTCTCACGAAGTGCTTCGGCAGTAAAATCTGTACGGTCAAGAATAAGGCCCAGATGCAGATCCCGTACACGTTCTGCCGTTGTTACCTGTTCTTTTATAGATGGCAGAACAACCATAGGTACACCATAATACAGGCTTTCCATTGTGCTGTTCAAGCCGCCATGAGTAACAAAAACATCCACATGAGGGAGTAGGGCGGTTTGGGGTACAGAGCGCTTTACAAAAAAATTATCAGGAATGGGTTCCAGTGTATGTAAGTCGATCTGATCTCCAACCGACATTACTACGCTCCAATCAGGTGCTGAAAAAGCAGAGAAACATTTGCGGTAAAAATCCGGTTCATTATTTCGTAATGTGCCCAGTGAAATATAGATCCTGATTGCTGGTGACTTGCTGCTTTGGGATACCGGCCACGGGATTGATGGTGGCGCTGTAAAGGAGGGCCCTACAAACAGAAAACGCTCATCGAATTGGGCTGCATCAACCTGGAATGTTTTTGGTAGAAATACCAACGTTAGCCCGGGGACTTCTGAAAATATCTCCTGAAGGGTGAGAGCAGGGAGCTGGTAGGATGTTGTAACCATTGCAAGCGCTTCACTGGCAGCATGTGCAAGTAATTTGAAATCCGGGTCAGTAAAATTTTCAATAATCTTTTGTTGTAGCCTGGGACTATGAAAGGGGCGGAAGCCGATCGCGGGTAGTCGCAATATCCGTGCTGCGAGCCTGGCCGAAAGCAGCATAGTATTAAATATAATACAGTCAGGGTTTATACTTTTCAACCTGGCTACAATTTCCGGCACTATACGGGGCGATTCACGCGCCATTAAAAACGGTAAAAGCGCAATCTCTTTGTCCCCCGGTGGCGTTGTATTCCGACTTCGTGAAGTTCCCGGTAATATGACCGGGATGCCACCAGCTTTTTGTATGGCGCCGGCGAAGGATTCGCCGATAAAATAATAAACCTTATGGCCACGTTTGCTTAGCTCGGCAACGATGGGGAGCGTTGGGTTCACATGACCATATGCTGAAACATTGAAAAAAACGTAAGTGGGCATATTTCTTATATTCCTATGTGGGCATGATATCTTTCACAAAGATAAAAATCTTTTAAGATCAAACTCCAAAAGGTTTAGTACCATAGGGATCACGCCTTACTAATTACTTGATCGTATAATCCTTTACGTCTACTTCCGATAACCTGAAATATCCATAGGCAAAGTTTTCGAAATGGGTCTGGTTAACGATATTTCCTCTCACCGAACCCGGTGTTGTTTGAAACGGGCCGCTACCAGATCCGGATGCCGCTAACAACTTTCTGAAATAATCATAATATCTCCTGGATATCCCATACAGCCGGATGTTTACCGGATCTCCTGCTTTCAGATCTTCGTCAGAAAAATATTCCTGCATTAGTTTGCCTTGGCTGTTCTCATCATCTTGTGCTTTATAATCCGGAAACTTTGATACAGGTGATAGAATACGGTGCAGATAGTAGTTTTCCTCACTGCCATTATCCTGGTAGTAGTAGGTGATTTCCACTTCATCACCTCCAAATCCGCCCTCATCATTCTGTTCAATATTATTTTCAATATCCGGTACGCCTATACAAGTTTCGGTTGCGGTATAAGTTTCCTCATTTAAAACTACTTTTAATGTATAAGTTTCCCCGATAACAGGATGGAAATTGGAACAGATATATTCTCCTGTACCGGGATTTTCTGTAAAACTAAAAACAGTATTTGCTGAATTTGTTACAACTATATCCGCTCCTGAAACAGTTGGGAATGTCGGACTGTAATATCCCGTTGTGGTGGAGAGTATGATTTTCTGCTCATTGCCCGTCGTACCCTTTATCCAGTCAATCGATGCGTCAATTACCAATTTTGGTTCTGCTGTTTCTAAATCTACTTCCACTACTTTTGTGCAGGACAGAAGAAAAAAACAGCATGAAACAACCAGGTATTTAAGTATATTCTTCATTTTTATATTATTAGAATTAAAATTTGAAATTGTAAGTCACGCCCGGAATGATACCGAAAATAGATATCCTCTTTGCTTCGCTCAACCCAGTTTCCCTGTTTTGCTCGAACATAATAGATGCGGCGTTGCCTCTGTTATAAACATTGTAAATACTGAATACCCATTCACCTTTCCATCTTTTTTTGCTGTCAGGTTTTGGTGTGTAGGTTGCCGATAAATCCAGATGATGATAAGCCGGGAGGGAATTAGCGTTTCGCACTCCGTAATTCCCAATCGTAATACCCTGGTACTGGTATTTGCCGATGGGAAAGGTGGCCGCTTTTCCTGTTTGGTAGGTAAAAATGCCGCCAAAACTCCATTTTTTTGTCCGTTGATAAGCGGCTGTAAGTGAAAAATTATGCGTTTTATCGTAATTGGCACGATACCATTCGCCGTTGTTAATGCCAGGTTCTTCTGCATTTCTTCCCGGTGTGCGCTGCTCTGCCCTGGAAAGTGTGTAAGAAAGCCAGCCTGTCAGTTTCCCGGTATTTTTCTTCAGCATCACTTCAAGACCATAAGCCCTTCCCTCGCCGTTTAGCAATACCTGTTCTATGGCTTTCTGGGCAATCAATTCCGCACCGTCAATGTAATCTGCTTTGTTTTTAATTTTCTTGTAAAAAGCTTCTGTTTCCAGGGAATATTTTCCATTGCTGAAATTTCTGAAATAGCCCAATGCCACCTGGTCAAGAATTTCGGGTTTCAGATACTGGTCGCTCGGCGCCCATATATCGAGTGGGGAGACGGAAGCTGTGTTGGAAATTAAATGGATGTACTGGCTCATCCTGTTATAACTCGCCTTAATGGATTGGTCGTCATTTATGCTATAAGAAACTGCCAGACGGGGTTCTAAATTTCCAAAACCAGTAATCTTTTTGTTTTTACCGTAGTATGTTACACCCGTGGGCGTTCCTTCCTCATAAATTTGTAACGTGGGATTGAAAACCACTGCCTGATTATTGGCATAATTATTTACATTCTGTTCCCCCAATCGCAGGAAATTGCTATATCGCAGGCCATAATTCACGGATATTTTATCCGTGAGTTTTTGCTCGGCACTGATATACAATGCATTTTCCCAGGCGTATTTTTTTTCAAGCTGGTCAGCATTAATAGGCGATTTTTCATCCATAGGTTTTATGGTGCCGGGATTGAACTGGTAGTAGATAGAATTGAGACCATAATTCAAAACCAGCTTATCAGACACACGATGGTTAAAATTGTACTTCAGATTATAGTTGCGGATGTCCGATACCCAATCAATGCCAACATATTTTATCTTCAGGCCATAATCGTACTTACTGTAAATGATTGACGCATTGGAAAAAAGTTTCTCGGAAAAGATATGATTCCAACGAAGATTAAAGAATGAGTTTCCATAAGTGTTACTGAAAAAATTGCTGAAATCCATTTTATCCTTGCCGAAATATCCTGAAAGGAAAATCCTGTTATTGTCATTGATGTTATAATTCAGTTTGGCATTCAAATCGTAAAAAGAAACAGAATTGGGGTTGTCAGCCAGCTTCATAAACAACTGGGCATAAGAAGTACGACCAGCAACTACGAACGAGCTTTTACCTTTTGCAATAGGGCCTTCTGCCAGTAATCTGCTCGAAATAGCCCCAATTCCCCCCGTTACGTGATATTCCTGGTTGTTCCCTTCTTTTTGATAAATATCCAGAACAGAGGAGGTGCGCCCACCGAAATTAGCAGGTATTCCACCTTTATACAATTTCAAATCTTTAATCACATCAGCGTTAAAAACGGAGAAGAAGCCGAACAGGTGGGAAGTATTGTAAACAACGGCTTCATCCAACAATATCAGGTTACCGTCAACCGAACCACCCCTGACGTTAAAGCCTGTTGCTCCTTCCTGTGAAGTGGAAACTCCCGGAAGTTGCAGAATCGCTTTTAAAACATCAACCTCGCCCATAACTGCCGGCATCTTTTTGATGGTGGCGATAGAAAGCTTATTCACACTCATTTCCGGGTTCCGGATGTTGGTTGCCGGACTATTGTATTTTATCACTACCTCATCTAAGGTTCTGCTTTTTTCCAGCATCGAAAAATTCTTCTTGGTGTTTCCTGTCAGCGTGATGTGTTCCTCGATATTCTCAAATCCTATACAGCTGATAACGATTGTATATTCCCCTTTGGGCAGGGTGACAGAATAAAAGCCATACGAATTGGTAATTGCCGAAACTTTTGCTTCAGGAATGAAAATGCTTGCGCCGATTACTGTTTCGGTGTTTGTTTTCATGGTGACTGTTCCACTCAATGTCACTTTCTGTTGTGAATAGGCCCCGAATGAAACGGTTATAAGCAGCAGTATATAAATAATCTGGTATCTCATCTTTTAAAAATCGATTTAACAGTTGTAAATTCGACACAAAACTATTCCTTTGGATAACTGCCTTTTTTTAATTATACCAAATGCGGTATCTTTTATAGCAAAGTATGCCGGGGTACTACAAAATGTATTTCTTGTCTTATGCGTTTTTATAATGTGTCTTGTTTTCGTATAAAAAGCAAACACTTTCGTATAAAAAGCAGATCAGACCAGCGCTTTAATTGTTAAATTTGTTCTATACAATTTTATAAATGAATGATTTTAGCCATCAGCAGCTTATTAGCGAAAACGTGCTTTTTCGTTTCCTGATTTCACCCGACCGCAGAATATTCCGGCATTTGCTGCTCATTGTTTTTATAGGTGCTGTGTTGTACAACAGCACTCCCGTAATTGACAACCCGATAGTGATATTTGTATATTTTATTGCATTATTCTATGTAAATATGTACGTGCTGGTGCCAAAGCTTTTGTTCAGGAATAAGAATATTAAATACTGCCTGTCTGTGATCGGTATCCTTGTTGTAGTGGCTGTTTGTGGTTATTTTTTTAATCCTTTTAATAAAGAAAATGGGCTGAATATCCCGCTTTTTTCCTTCCTTACCGTGCTGCTGTTAGCGGCTTCATCTTCCATAAAACTGTTTCAGAAGGGAATGATGGACAAGCAATTGATCTACGAGCTGAAACAGTCGAAAACTTATGCAGAACTGGAACAGTTGAAAAATCAAATCAACCCGCATTTTTTGTTTAATATGTTAAACAATGCCAATGTTCTAACGAAGAAAGATCCCGAAAAAGCCTCGGAAGTTTTAGTAAAGTTGAGCGATTTACTGCGCTATCAGCTTTATGACAGTGCAAGAGACAAGGTGTTGTTGACCTCGGATATTCATTTCCTGGAAGATTTTTTAAATTTGGAGAAAGTAAGGCGGGATAGTTTTGATTTCCTGATTTCAAAAGAAGGAGATTTGAGCGGTGTGCAAATTCCTCCCTTGCTGTTCATTTCGTTTGTGGAAAATGCAGTGAAGCACAATAATGATGCAACAAAATCGTCTTATGTGAACCTGTATTTTGATGTTAGAAACGATGAACTTTTCTTTAAATGTATCAACTCCAAACCTATGGTTAAATCTGTTAGTAATACAGGCGGATTGGGGCTGGCAAATGTTAAACGAAGACTGGAGCTTTTGTTCCCGGCAACACATAGTTTAAATATCGAAGAAGACTCAGAAAGGTATTACGTAACTTTAACCATAAAGCTATGACCTGCATAGTAATAAAAGAAGGGAATTAAAATATAGCAGGCGATTATTTTGTTATATAGTAAAGCGTATAAAGTTATGAACTGTATTATTATTGACGATGAACCATTGGCGAGAGAAGCCATAGAGATGTTGATTAACAAAACTGACGATTTAGATTTAATCGGTTCATTCAACAGCCCTGAAACCGCCACCAATTTTATAGAAAACAATACAGTTGAGTTGATCTTTCTTGACATACAAATGCCGGGAATTAACGGAATTGAATTTGCCCGGACCATTCCGAAAGAAACATTTGTGATTTTTACAACCGCCTATTCCGAATTTGCTACCGACAGCTACGAGGTAGATGCGATTGACTACCTGATAAAACCCGTAAAATTAGAACGTTTTCAAAAGGCTGTTGAAAAAGCCCGTACATACTCCAAATTATTAAAGGCGGACTATACCAATAACAATATTGAACAGGTAGCAGATGATTTTTTCTTTGTGAAAGCAGACCGGAGAATTTTTAAAGTCTATTTCAATAACATACTTTTTATTCAGGGCTTAAAAGATTATGTGGTAATGCACAGCGAAAATCAGAAAGTAATGACGGCGATGAATATCAAAACCATCTACGATCAATTACCCAAAGATATGTTTGTGAGAGTAAGCAAATCCTATGTCATCAATGTTAAGCATATCGATTCTGTAGATAATAACACCGTGTACATAGGTACAAACGAAATACCTATCGGAAGTATTTACAGGGATTTCTTTTTCAATGAGTTTGTAACCAAAAAGATTGCGAACAGGTAGGTTCACAACGTCCCATTGTTAGTGCCCATTATCTTCTTTTGTATAAAAACCAGCCGGTTTGGTATAAAATGAATTTTAGCTGTTCCCCTATAGGCTATTTTAGCAGCATTTTATCAGAAGTCCTTTTACAGACGAAGGAATAAGTTAGAATGTATGACTAAAAGTTTTCTAATGCTGATCATCTGTTGCATATACATCAAAGCGGAGGCCCAGGAGGAATGGACATTGAAGCATTGTATAGAGTATGGTCTGCAAAATAACCGGAATGCCAGAATTTACGCTAATCAGAAAATAGCTGCCGATGCTAAAGCCAGGGAGGTTCTTGCAGATTATCTTCCAAAGGTGAGTCTTACTTCAATGTTGGACAACAATCTCAAATTGCAGCAAAATGTTATTCCAGCCGGAGTGCTGGGCCCAAATGAAATAAAGGTGTCTTTTACACAAAAATTTAATTCCAATGCCCTTGCACAACTCGACCAGGTATTATACGATCAGTCATTGCTGACGGGCCTTAAAGCAAATAAACTCAATAGGGAACTGGCGGATCTCAACATTCAACAGAGTCAGGAATCAATTATCTACAATATTAGCGCCGCCTATTTTCAATTGCTGGTGTACCGGCAACAAATTCTGCTGTTACAGTTTAACAGTAAAACCTATGAACAACAGATGGATATATACCGTTTGCAGGTGGCCAAAGGTGTTGTATTACAGAAGGACCTGGATAAGGTGTCCGTGGATTTCAATAACACAATGTCGCAGATCAGGGTAGCTGAGAGTAATTTTCAATTAGCGGAAAATCAATTGAAATTCGAGATGGGGTATCCCATTGACGATAAACTTCCCGTTAACCTGATTGCTGCGATAGCGCCGCTGGCTGGCCCGGAGGATTCGCTGGCCAGTTTTTCTCCTGCCGCCCGGATTGACTATAAGGTATCATCCGCTAATATCAGATTATTAGAGATAGAACAGGCCCGCATTAAAGCTGAGGGCCTGCCCAAATTGACGGGATATGCGCGTTACGGCGCCGTTGGATTCGGCAACAAACTGGGAGGCGCCTATGATGAATTACTGCCATACTCGGCGGTCGGCTTAAAACTCACGATTCCGATATTGGACTTCTATAAACGTAATGCCAGGCATAAGCAGGCCGTGATAAGCCGGATCAATGCAGAGGAGAGTTTGAAGCTTTCGGAAAGTAAGTTCACCGTTGAATTTGAAAATGCCCGGACGAAAGTTACCCAGGCCCGGACCAATATGGAAAATGATAAACGAAATGTGGACCTGGCCGAATCAGTATTTAAGGTAACGAATCTTCAATTTCAGAAGGGTACCACTGATTTGAATGACTGGTTAATCACCCGGAATTCCCTCCAGTCGGCGCAAAATAATTATCTGAACGCTATGTATAGTTACTACCAGGCCCGGGTTGATCTTGAAAAAGCCGCGGGTACATTGAAAACATTTTTAAATTCTCTTTAACTGCGATGAAAAAAAGAATCGTATTGATACTGGTGATCATTGTAATGTTAATTGTTATTGTGTTCATGTTGGCATATAATAAAAACAAAATTGCAGCGAAAAATTTACCAGCTAAAACCGGAGATATCCGTATACCTGTTACTATTTACACTGTGAAGTCAGAGATCATGCTGGCGCGCCTGGTGAAAACCGGTACACTGGCGCCTTTAAGAGAGTCCAGGGTGTTCTCTGCTTCCGGTGGCCAATTACAGAGAGTGATGTTCAGTTTGGGTGATCATGTAAAGAAGGGACAGCTGCTCGCTGTTGTTGATAGTAGATTGCTTGCGCTTGACTTGCAAAAGGCCGAGACGAATGCGGCGAAGTTGGAACGGGATAATAATAATTACAAGGAACTGCTGGAAGGAAACGCTGCTACCCCTGAGAAGGTGGCGGGCATACAACAAAACTATAATGACGCAATGAACCTTGTTCAGCAGATACGGAAACAGATCGCCGATGCAAGCATTAAAGCGCCGGATGATGGTGTTATTGCTTCCAGGCCGGTTGAACAGGGTACATTCATTGGGCCCGGAACAGAAGTGGCTTCAATAGTGAATATGTCTTCACTGAAAGTACAGGTAAACCTGACGGAGGACGAAGTTTACAAAGTAGCTAAAGGCCAGAAAATTGCTATCACCACAGATGTTTATCCGGGAAGGATTATTCCCGGGGTAGTAACTTTCATTAGTCCACGGGCTAATCAGGCATTCAACTACCAGGTTGAAATTACGGCGCCTAATGATAACTCCATGCCGCTGCGTGCAGGTACATTTGTTAATGCCGATTTCTCAAAGAAAACTGAACGGAAAGTATTACTTGTTTCGCGGGAAGCCCTGATTGAAAGCACTACCGATGCAGCCGTTTATGTGGTGATAAATGGCAAGGCTATCCTGCGGAAAATCAGTGTAGGTATAAATTATGGAGATGAACTGGAGGTATTGGGTGGTTTGGAAGAAGGGGATAAGGTGGTTATTTCTGGTCAGGTTAACCTGAAGGACAGTGCTTTAATTAATGTTATTAAGTAAAGAATAATAGGTATGTCAATTACTGAAATCGCCATAAAACGGCCACTGTTGCTTATTGTAATCTTTACAGTACTGATCCTGTTTGGTATTCAGTCGTACCTGAGTTTAAATTACAATCTCCTGCCCAAAATTGAGGTGCCTACGGTTTCTATCAGCACAATCTATCCAGGGGCTGCAGCGGCTGAAGTTCAAATCAATGTTACAAAAAAACTGGAGGATGCGGTTTCCTCGGTGGAGGGGTTGGATCAGATTAGTTCAACTTCTCAGGAAAATCTTTCAGTAATTACCATTTCTTTCAAGTCGGGAACCGATGTAGATAAGGCAGAACGTGATGTTCAGCGAAAAGCTGATCAAATTATCGGTGAGTTACCACTTGATGCTAAAAAGCCAAGGATAAGTAAAGTCAACCTGGATGAAACGCCGGTTATTAAAGCCGGCGTTACGGGAAATTTGCCTCCCCGGAAAATTTTTGACCTGGTCGATAACCAGTTGCGCCCGGTATTACAGAACGTTCCCGGAGTAGGACAGGTTAACATTATTGGAGGAGAAAAACGGGAGATTCAGGTAAATATAAGGCAGGACAGGCTTTTGGCTTATGGGCTTTCCATTGGGCAGGTGACAAGCGCTATCAGTAATGCGAACCTTTCATTTCCTGCCGGGAGCATTGAAACAACAAACAGGGAGCTTTCCATCCGCTACGATGCAAATGTGGATTCGGTCGGGGAGCTTCGTAAGCTGATCATTTTGCAACACCCCACTCAGGGCGCCATAAAATTAGGCGATATTGCTGATGTGTCAGATGGGGCGGCAAAGCCTGCAGCCATCAACCACATAGATGGGATTCCATCAATTGGTATTCAAATCATTAAGCAGAGTGACGCCAATGCGGTAGCAGTAAGCGACGGGGTAAAGAAGTGTTTTAATGAGTTAGAGAAACAATACCTGGGGCAGAAACTGCGGTTTAATGTTTCCTCGGATCAGAGTATATATACATTGCATGCAGCTGATGCAGTTATGTTCGATCTGTTTCTGGCTGTAATAATTGTAGGTATTGTAATGCTGGCTTTTCTCCATAGTGTGAGAAGTGCATCATTTGTACTGATCGCTCTTCCATCTTCTATCATTCCTACATTTATCGCCATGTACCTGCTGGGATTCTCCCTGAATCTAATGACGTTAATGGCAATGTCGTTGGTAGTGGGAATCCTTGTAGACGATTCAATTGTGGTGCTGGAGAATATTTATCGCCATATGGAGATGGGGGCTGATCGCCGGAAGGCAGCATTGGAAGGGCGAAATGAGATTGGTTTTACAGCCTTATCTATCACATTGGTGGATGTGGTGGTGTTTCTGCCGCTGGCATTAGCAGGCGGGATGATTGGAGCAATTTTACGGGAGTTTTCTCTCGCCGTTGTTTTCTCAACACTGATGAGTCTCTTCGTATCATTTACCATCACACCTTTGCTGGCAAGCAGGTTTGGTAAACTGGAGGAGCTGTCTGCAAAAAGTATTTGGGGAAGGATTAATTTGAAGTTCGAGTACTTTATCGAAATGATAAAAGAAGAATATGGTAGATTATTAAGGGTAGTGTTAAGAAGAAAGAGATGGTTACTGATGCTTGTAATGTGCCTGATATTTGGATCCATTGCATTGATCCCGATGGGGTTTATTGGAGCTGCGTTTATACCGAAGGCGGACCAAAGCGATTTGATCCTGAATATGGAATTGGAGCCAACAGCAAGTATTTATAAAACTAATATGAAGGTGCAGCAGGCGGAGAAGATTATCCGGGAACAACCAGAGGTAAAAAAAATCTTCTCCAGTATAGGGTTTGTGAGCGGAAGCGTGGCCGGGGCATCATCCAATGCCAACCTGGCTGAACTGACGATTAGCCTGGTAGATAAGAGCCAGAGAAATAAAAGTGCTGAGGAACTCGGAATGTATCTGCAGCAAAAATTAAGTAGCATCATAGAGGGCGTGAAGTTTACAGTAGCCTCCACTTCAATAACCGGAAATGTAAGTAACGCGCCGATACAGATAGCCATTAAAGGTGTTGATCTGAGAGACATCCGGCAGGTTGCCGATGAGTATATGAAGGTTGTGGCAGATGTTCCCGGGACGCAGTTTGTAAAGCTGTCCGTAAAGAACAGGAAACCTGAGGTGGACATCCGGCTCAATAGGGAGAAAATGAGTCTCCTCGGACTCAATGCGGGCGCTGTTGGTGCGGCGCTACAGAATGCATTCAGCGGAGATGATAAGAATCAGTTCAAACAAAATGGGAACGAGTATGATATCAGGATAGGGCTGGATCAGTTTAGCAAATCGGATGTCAGCAATATAAGGAACCTGCCGGTAGTAAACGCTGATGGTCAAACAATACTGCTGCGGCAATTCGCGGATGTTGAAGAAACACTGGGGGAAACCACTCTTCAGCGTATGGATCGACTCGGATCAATTACAGTGCAGGCAAACGTTTCCGGGCGGCCAACGGGTACTGTAAGCGCTGAAATCAAAGCTAAGGCAAAATCTATAAAGGTGCCGGAAGGGGTTAGTGTTCAGTATCTGGGAGATTCCAGGAATCAGGCAGATGCCTTTGGAAGCCTTGCCCTGGCACTTATCACCGCAATCGTACTGGTGTATCTTATCATGGTGGCGCTTTATGAAAACGCGGTGTATCCGTTTGTGGTGTTGTTTTCGATACCGGTGGCACTGGTTGGCGCATTACTGGCGCTGGCGCTTACGATGGAAACATTAAACATCTTCACGATTATCGGAATGATTATGCTGTTAGGGTTGGTCGCTAAAAATGCTATTCTCCTTGTCGACTTTACAAATAAACTCAGAGAGGAAGGATTTGAAACGGTGGAAGCATTGATAGAAGCAGGCAGGGAAAGGCTTCGCCCGATTCTAATGACAACGCTTGCGATGATTTTTGGCATGTTACCCATCGCAATGGCAAAAGGCGCCGCAGCTGAGATTAAAAACGGAATGGCCTGGGTAATCATTGGAGGGCTGACAAGTTCTATGATACTCACGCTCTTTGTGGTGCCGGCTATGTACCTGATTGTGGATAGTATACTAGTCCGTTTTTCCCGTCACCGTAAGAAACCCGCTATCGGGTACTTTTCATAAGCAGCAACAAGGCTGCTCATTCCGGGCAGCCTTAATTTTTGCGGCGGGTGGAAGAGGAGCGGATAGAACCGGTTGATATCTTTCTGAACACTTATGGGGTGCAACAACACATAAGGTGTAAACAGATGTAGGTTTGCTAAAAGGGCCCCGATATTTATCGGGGCCTAATTCTATCTGGTGTGTTACCGTTTTTGGTTTGATTTTCTTAATTTTGTAAGATGATCAACAAAACTGAAACCACGGTTGCCCGGTCTTATACGTCGGATTTGAAGCTGAAAGGATTTAAGGTCCACGAAATTTCAGGTATCTCAAATCCCTCACAACCCCACGGCAGGCGTGACTTTTATAAGATAGTGCTGGTCACCGGTGATATGATCATTTACCACGGTGACGAAACGATCGAAATGAATGACACGTTTTTATTTTTCGCCAACCCCAATATACCTCATGCGGTAGTGGACCGTTCCACGGAAAAGAAAGGGTATGCCTGTTTGTTTACGGAAGCATTTTTCTCCGGCAGGGAGCGAACGGAGATCTTACAGAACTCCCCGTTATTTCGCTTTGGCGTGTCACCGGTAGTTCGTCTTAACAGGGAACAGGCGGCGTTTTTAACCGGCTTGTATCAAAAGATGCTGTCGGTACACAGGAGTGATTATCATTACAAAGACGAATTGCTCCGGGGCTGTATAGAGCTGATCCTTCACGAAGCGTTAAGCATTCAGCCATTACAAAATGAGCTGAGGCAAAAAAATGCTGCTACGCGGATCACCTATTTATTTATGGAATTACTGGAAAGGCAATTCCCGGTTGATAGCACCGGAGATCCGTTGAAGTTAAGAACGGCCCAGGACTTCGCCGCAACCCTGTCCGTCCACGTAAATTATCTCAACCGTTCGGTAAGCGCTGTTACCGGTAAACCCACCTCTGTACACATAGCGGAACGTATTGCCTCAGAAGCAAAAGCGCTGTTGCGACATACCGATTGGAGTGTTGCAGACATCGCCTACAGCCTGGGTTTTGAATATCCCACCTATTTTAATAACTACTTTAAACGCGTTACCGGAACTACTCCCCGGTCATTCAGGAAGAGTAAGGTTTGAAAGTCATACTTTTTGGTTTGATTCTCTTTAACAGGAAGGCCCATGTAAGCCGGAACTTTGTATTAATAAAACAGGATGAGGAAGTCATAAAAACTACACTCACTTTTAACTATTAATTACAAAGGATTATGAAAAAAGTATTGATTACCGGAGCCAATAAAAGCATTGGGTTTGAAACCACGCGGCAGCTGCTGCAAAAGGGATATTACGTTTACTTAGGTAGCCGTAACCTGGCCAATGGCCTTGAAGCTGTAGAAAAACTCAAAGCAGAAGGGTTGAATGAAGTGGAGGCCATACAAATAGATGTAAGCAACCAGGCATCAGTAGATGCTGCCCGTGCTGAAATAGGGAAAAAAACCGGTGTACTGGATGTGCTTATTAATAACGCGGGCATTAGCGGCGGCCTTCCGCAAACGGCGACCGGAACAGATATTGCCGTTTTCCAAAAGGTGTTTGAAACCAATTTGTATGGCGTGGTAAGAGTTACCCGGGCATTTATTGATTTGCTGCAAAGCGCTCCGCAGCCACGTATCGTGAACGTAAGTTCAAGTATGGCATCGCTCACGTTGAATAGCGACCCTTCCTGGCCGTTTTATCATCATAAAGGCGCTGCTTACCTTCCGTCGAAAACGGCACTTAACATGTATACGGTGACCCTGGCTTATGAACTCCGTGACACGCCGGTTAAAGTAAATGCCATTGATCCTGGCTTTATTGCTACCGATTTCAATAACCACCGCGGAACCGGCAGCGTGGAAGAAGCCGGGGCACGTTTGGTTAAATACGCTACTATCGGCGATGATGGCCCCACAGGGAGGTTTTTTAGTGAGGAGAATAACCCTGCTACCGGAGAGATACCCTGGTAGTGGCAGGCGCCTGGTGGCGCAGAAGGGACCCCTATGAATGACAAAACCTGCGATCATCGCGGGTTTTGTTATTGGTAGTTACTACTTCCTGTATACTTCTCCCATACCTCTTGGATACTTCTCGGATACTTAGGACTCGTCTATGTGTCGTATTCCCCATACAGTTCCTATACTCTCCCCATACTGTTCCCATACACTCCCCATACACTCCCCATACACTCACCATACACTTCCCATACACTTCCCATACACTTCCCATACACTCCCCATACACTATGAAAACTTTACACCGGCAAAATGCGGCAAAAGCGGCGGGTTTATTTTTTCGCATCTTCAGCAGTGATTAATTTCGTATTGTATTTCGAAATACAATGGATCTGGCCAGGAGGAAAGCTTAACTGGCATAGCAAAGGAGGGATGGTGCGGAGTGGGGAAGTGGCAGGCCGGGTAAGTTAACTACCCAAACCCTGTAAAAAAGCATTCAGGTCATCTTCTTTGTCCAGTCCCAGCTTCTGTTTGATCCTGTAACGGCTCATTCTTACGCTTTTGGCTTCAATATTCATCAGCTGGGCAATTTGGCGGGTGTCCATTTTAAGATACAGGTAGGCGCAAAGCTTCAGGTCAAGCAGGGTGAGCTTTTTCTGTGCTTTGTCGTTGATCAGGTGAAAGAAATCGGGGTGTATCTGTTGGATCTGGACTTTTGCATGCTCAAAGTCGTTATCGATCACCATTTCTTCCTTCAGGATTTTCTGCATGTTTACGGAGTCGCCTTCCGTTAGTTTGTCTTTGATATGCAGCAGCGTCTGGTGCTTATGTTCGAGGTGCAGCACATTGGCCATTACCTCTTTTTTGAGTTGCTGTTGCTGGGTTTCCAGGAGCTGCTGCTCGGCTCTGAGCCTTGCGTGTTCTTCTTTTTCCAGCTTTACCTGCATTTCAGACTCGTGTTTTTCCAGTTGCAGCTGCTTTTCCCGCTGCAGGGAGTAACGTAACCTGAAGTGATAGGAGCGGAACATGAATATCAGTCCAAGCAGGGAGGCAAGCGCTATGCAGGCATATAAATAATTCTGCATGGTGCGGCTTTTCTCCCGCTCTTTCAGGATCTGCATTTCGTTGTTTTTCTTTTCCGTTTCGTATTGTATTTCCAGCTTTTGGGTATTGAGCGCCTGTTGCTGATTAAAATTTTTGTTGTTATATAGAGTGGCCTCTTTTTGAAACTCCAGCGCTTTCCGGTAGTCCCCTTTTTGTTCATAAAGATTAGACAGTGCCTGCACCACATTGATTATAGTATAGTAAGAATGACCGTTAGCCGTTTTCATCACCTGGTAGGCTTCCAGCAGATAATTTTCTGCCTGTGCCTCGTTGCCTTCCCGCCGGGCATATTCGCTGAGGATGCCTAAGCTGCTGGCAACCACCTCTTCGCTGTTGGGGGCATCTTTTAACACCGACCGGGCAATACTGGCATAGTGAACAGCTTGCGCTTTGGCCGCTGCATCCTCAGCAGGGAAGTATTTCAGATAGCAGTTGGCAATATTTATACAGGCAATGGCATAGGTGTTAGCGGCAACCCTGCCGGGGTACTGCCGGTAAATCGCCTCCGGTTTACCCAGGTAGTACAGCACACTATCCAGCTCCTGCCGGTTTTTGGTAGCATTGAATTTATATTCATGGGCTACCGACAGGGCCGTATAACAATTGCTCAGCAGGTTGTAATCATTTGTTTTGAGCGCATTGTTTGTGGCTTCCCGGGCGTAGATCCCTACCTTTTCTTCATTGTTCCAGCCCGAATTAACAACGTAAAGCTGGTAATATATTTTGGCGGCAATATAGGGGTCAGGGGTTTTCTCCAGTTGCCGGAGGCCCAGCTGGCAATACTTTACCACATCGTCCGACTTATCCAGCGTTTTATATAACAGCGCACGGGTATAATAAGCATATGCCATTGCCACGGGGTCGTTGGCCTGTTGCGCGCTGGTGAATACGGAATCAACAGTTTGTTTCAGATCGGCATATTGCTGCGTATTGAATTTGATGTTTGCCAGCATTGCATAAGCTTTAGTGGCCTCCCGGTAATTTTGATGCCGGAGGGAGAGGGCCACACTTTGCCTGGCTATGGTCATGGCAAGGGAATAGTTTTTACTGGCCCGGTATATTTCAGCCAGCTGATTAAGTAAAGGCGGTTTCTCCTTTTCATTGAAGGCGGGGTTAGCGGTTACTGATTGTAAACTATCCGACAGCGGCATTTGTGCAAATGCAAAACATGACCACCCGCATATACAGATCAACAGACAAACAAAGGGTAGATATGGTAATGATTTCATGCGGTTAAATTACTATAAATCACTAATAGTCAGTATGAAAAGATCTTTAAAGTTATAAATATTTATATTTGTAAGATAATAGTAGTAAGATGTTTGAAAATGTTGTAGTCATATTGTAGACGCTCTTTTTCCCCTGGGTAGTCGTTTTGTAGGCTACCTGAATGCCTGGTTAAGAAACATTCACTGCACATTTGCACAGGCAATATCGCCAACGAAAAAACCTTGAACCCATGAACAGCAAAACATTATCTATTTTGTCATATGTAACCCTGATCGGTTGGCTGATTGCTTACTTCTCCGGGAAAGAGAAATCAGACAGCCTGCTCAGGTACCACCTGAGGCAGTCGTTAGGGCTTGCCATTGTGAGTATCCTGCTCAATATTACCCTGACTATAATAGCGCACGTGGTGCCCTCTTTATCTTTCCTCGGCCTGATCGGGTATGTGATCCTTATATTCTGGATACTGGGAATTATCAATGCGGCGAACCAGGCAGAAAAACCTGTTCCGGTGTTTGGTAAAGTATTCGAGAACAAATTTTCATTTATCAATTAGCCAGGATCCGGAGATCTGTTATTTATTATATAGCCATATCAGGAATTACCGCATGCAGCCGCTTCAATATTTTACCCGCGAAGGGAATGTATATACAAAGAAATCCCAGACAGCATTCTTTTGTTTGTTGGCCCTTTTATTATCTGGTCTGATCGTATTTATCCTATACAATAATCTAACCCGTGGGGGAATAGTGAGTAGCCTGTTAATAGGTGTATTTGCAGTTATCATCGCGCTGAGAGTTACCGGCAAATTAAAGATCGATGTAAATGCCCGCACCATTTCAGTACAACCTGTTTTCTTTATGTCTCCAACGGAGTACCGGTTTGAGGACTTTCAGAATTTCCTCATTTCAAAACAGTCGTTTATCGTTACTGTAAACGCAACGGCTGCTATGATCATGGATAAAAATGGCAAACGGAAATCGGTGATGCTGCACCAGACTATGTTTCTTACAAAGCCGTTGCAGCAGGTTACAACAGAAATAGCCGGCATCATGGGCCTGGAGGAGGAAGACATCGCTTAAACCTGTAATGATGGCATCGTATAACCTGAAAGCTGTTGACGGGAAACTGAGTTTCCAACCTAACGGCGTATACAAAGGCAAAATTATTTCCTGTGTAATACTGGCGGCAGCAGCCTTCATTATTCCGCTGGTATGGCCGCTCAATTACGAGGTATCCAGGTTTATAATGTGTATAGGCGTTATCTGTGGCTTTTACGCTGTGTACGACTTCCTGTTTAAAGTAAACCTCACGTATGTTTTTGATGAGCGTACCCGGGAGGTTTATCTGAAAGCACCTGGTTTGTATTCGAGGAAACTCATGTCATTTGAAGAAGTATATATTTTGCAGGAAACAACTAATAACGACCTGCAGTATGTTATTTCTAATAAAAAAGACAGGTTTGGCAGGAATTATGCTGTCAGCGACTATTTTCCGGATACAAAGAAAGGAAGAAAGCGACAGGAAGTATTTGAAACAGAAATACTGGATGCTATAAACGACATGCTATTTACGGTCAAAGCACCGAATATTTAAATCTTGCAGGATGGGATTACCTTTTATTGAAATCATTGAATCTGTAACACCGGATCCTAATGCGTTAATGTGGAAGTTTGCAGATGCAGATAAGGAAATTAAGGATGGTGCCGTACTCACCGTAAGGGAAAGTCAACACGCCCTTTTCCTCAACGAAGGGCAGCTGGCGGATGTATTTCCTGCCGGGAAGCACACCCTGAAAACCGAAAATATTCCCATACTCACAAGGCTCCGGGGTTGGAAATATGGTTTTGAAAGTCCCATTAAAGCAGACATTTATTTTTTCAACACCCATCAGTTTGTAAACCTCAAATGGGGTACCCCGGCGCCGGTGTTAATGAAGGATGCCACCTTTGGGCAGGTACGGGTAAGGGCTTTTGGTACCTATAATATCCGTATTACAGACGTGTCAAAGTTCTTCAAAGAGTATGCAGGCACCTGGCCACGACTCAGCATCACAGAGCTGGAGTTACAGTTACGCGATTTTATAGCACCGAAGTTTGCCGAAGTACTTGCGCTGGCGCAAATTTCCGTGGTAGATGCAGCAGGTAATATTTCCGGGCTAAACGAAAAAATACAACCTCTCCTTCAGCCATACTTCACTGACTTTGGCCTGGAAATTACCCGCTTCACCATTACCAGCATCACCCTGCCGGAAGAAGTGCTTAAACAATACGACAAAGTTACCGGTATGAACATGGTAACAGACATGAATAAGTTTTCGCAGTACAGCATCGCCAATGCGATGGACAAAGAACATTCCGATTTAGGAGATGGCGCCCGGCAGGCAGTAACAATGGGCCTCATCACCAATATGGTTACCCAGGGAGCTATGCAGCCCAAACCCGCTCCCGCAGCAGATATCACGGAAAGACTCAAACAACTGAAAGCACTCTTCGATGCGCAGCTGATTACAGAACAAGAGTACGCTGCCAAGAAAGAAGAACTGCTGAAATTACTTTAACCCTCAACCCGCAGGATTATGGCAGAGGAAAAGAAACGGATACAAGCCTACCTGGAACAGCTCAAAAATAAGGTGGAGACCCAGGAAAATTATGGCGGCGAAATAACAAACGAAGAAGCCAGAATGGATATTCGTGATTGTCCCGAATGCGGTGCAGGACGGGCCTATCACAAAGGACTCACTGCCTGCGCCTACTGCGGTTTTGTATTCATGGATACAAAGCTGACGGATGGTGTGAATATCAGGAAGGAAAATAATTCATAGATCATGTTCAACTTATTCAATAAGAAAAATGAGAACCTTGCCCTGATCGAAGAGATGAGAACCAGGCAGGAGAGATGGTTTGTTTTCCTGGAGAAGCTGGAAGCCCGGATGGAAGAAATGAACACGGCTGCCGTACCTGAACTGCAGAAAGTTTTCCGCCAGGACACAGATCCTTATAAACGCGCGCACATCCATATGCTTTCGGGGCTGCTGGGACAAATTAACCAGATGCGGAATAAGGCGAACGAGGTAAAGGAAGATAATATTGTTTGTTTTATGCAGGAAGCCGAAGCATCGCTCCCCTCCATTATTTCCAGTGCCGGGAGTGAGTACCGCAGGAAGCTGTATACATTCAGAATGGCCTGCCTGGACCGGCACAATGTTTTTGAAGACAAAATAAACCATGCCATTTCCCTGCTGCAGGGCGCCGCTGGTGAACAGGACCTTGAATCGGCATACCAGGAGGAACTGGCAGCATTTGAACGGATACGTGATAAGTTCAGTTGCAAACAGTGTGGCGGCAATATCACTATTCCCAGGATGTTTTTTATTGATACTTATATCACCTGCCCGTTCTGCCAGTCGCAGAATACTTTTAGTCCCTCTACAGGAGCGCGTATGGTATTGCACCAGGCCCGCAGCCTGGCAGAGCAGCGAACGGCTCATTTGCTCCGGAGCTATGAAGCCAGTAACCCGAAGAATCCGGACTTGTACCGTCACTACCTGCGTTGCATGTTTGATGAATGGAATAAGATAGTACCTGATATGGTAGTGGAGAATGAGAAATTTTACGAGCGTTTACTAAATGAATATAATATTAATCATCATCCTTAAATAGAAATTATATGTCTGGTAATCCATTATTAGAACCTATTCACGGCATTACATTAGAAGATTACGGCGCCGCCTGCGCGAGACTCGGCAGCGGTTTAAGTGAAGATGACGTAGCAAAGGCTTTGGGGGTTGAATTACCCGTTTGGCAGGAAGCCAACCTGCTGTGGCCTGAGCGGATGAAGCAGGACGCCACCTTTCACATTGTTACCCTCTTTGGCCAGTACTTTGGTCAGGCTGATCAACACCCGAAGTTCAGCGGCTTAAAGGCCAGTGCGTCACCGGAGGGTGCGGGCAATATCGAAAAAATTAAACAGGATAAAGACTTCTACCAGGAGCTGGAAGTGGCCCGGCAGGTAGCCTACGACTATGGCCTGGACGGCGCGCAGTGGATCGTCGATAATTACGGTATTCCCATCGGGGATTTCCAGATTGCTGCGTCTTTATGGAATGACCAGATCCACCGGGATATCCAGGCTGACTATGCCGGGTATAATCAACGGCAGGCAGCCTACCAGGCAAAGTATCAGCAGTTGTTTGCTGAAAAGCAGGGTGGAAACGTAGCAGATGATATCGAGTTTTAAAGATATTTTTTTGTAACACTCCAAATAAAAAGAAAGGCTGTATCACATGATACAGCCTTTTCTCATTTGGGCACCTGACCGGAACATACATTTCTTTAGTAGTTCAACGACAGCACCCGCTGGGCTAAGCCCTTTCCGGTGAGGCTGCCGGTTTCGCTGTCGAAGTCGTAATGAATACCGCCATACACTCTTGAAATGGAGGCTTCATTGATCATATCAGTGACGCTGTTGAAGGAACGTGGGGAGAATCCTTCCGGCACTTTTTGTTTATCCGTAAACACGAATCCGTTGCCAAAGCGTGCAGCCAGGATGTTGCCTGCTGCACTGGTAAAAGTAGCATGACCGGACGTGTACGACGGGAAAGGAGGCGTGCCTATCAGCGGCGACCAGGTACTGTCGATATGCGAGCGGATATACGTAACAGGGCGAAGCAGGTTATACTGGTATTTATATTTCCAGCAAAGGATGCCTGCATCGTTCAACCCTATTCCTACCTGTGCAAACAGTGTAGCCGCCTGGCCGAGGCTCAGGTGTTGTTCCGTAACCAGTTGCGTGGTGAGTGCAATCAGGTGACCGGGAGGTGTGAAGGTACCGCCGCCATCTGCCCAGTAACGGGCAATGAGGGTTTCTTCCGGTGTAAGTGTTTTCCCTTTCTGGTAAACAAAGTAGGCCGCCTTGTAGAAGGTGCTGAAAGTATCTGTTGAAAAAGCAGGATGCGGGATCACTGCTGAATCAGCTGCCGTAGGCTTAACCATCGGGCGGTTCTTTCCCCAGTAAGGTAACATGGCGCGCTGGAAAAGTGGCGGTGTGGGCACCCAGTAAGCTGGTCCTACCGGCGGCGTATAGTCGGTAGGGAAGTTGTTCAGATAGCCGTCTTTTCCTCCGTCTGAAGCAGACCATTGGTAAATAGCAGTGGCGATTGATTTGCCAAAACTGATAGAACGGGTCGCCACTTCGGGGGAGCAGCTGTCCGTATACGCCTGGAGATTGTCGCTTTCCAGCTGGTTGATCAGGCTGAGGTTCTCAACACTGGCATTGGCAAAAAGGCTTTTAATAATCTGCGCCATCGCACTGTTGGCAGCTATGGCCCAGTTGTAGCGCTTCCATCTTTCCGGTGCAGGAAGACGGCCAAGCCCGTTGAGCTGTCCGCCCAGTGAAGGCGCTCCGTTCATGCCGCCCAATACTGCCTCGCGGAGTGCAACGCCGGTATAGGCTATAGCCCTGGCTGCCACGGGTGGACTAAACCCCGGCGTTTCTTTTATCAGCTTCAGCTCCAGCGCATACCAGGAAACAGGGACGGCCACCTCTCCACCGGATACCAGCGTACCGGCTACCATGTTTTTTGATGCATCAGGAACAGACTGAAGAAGCGTGTCATTCTTTTTACATGCCACTATACTGACAAGGAGAAAAAGTCCCGCACAACGGGATAACAAACAATACGATTTCATTTTTTCTTTCTTTTTAAGGTTAACATAAAGTGGTTAGATACAAACAATTCCGGCGTTTCCCATCGGGCAGGGAAATCAGCGTATTCGGATTTACCCGGCTAAAGTAGCAGATCACAACGCAGCCAATTAGCGTAGTGCGTGCTTTTTTTAATTGAATAAAAGTTTAAATTGTAAATGATCCGTGAACACCCCGGATCCGCGCCTGGAAATCTATCTTAATAAAAGAAATTTTTATCAGCGCATAACATCCCTAAAACAAATTATAACATGAATGCTGAATCATTAATCAGCTATGGAGGGTTACTCATCGTATTCCTTTCGGTATTCGGACAAACAGGATTGTTTTTCTGCTTCTTCCTGCCCAGCGGCGGCCTGATGTTTACCGCTGGTGTACTAACGGCCAACGGGAATTTCAATTATAATATACTGGTGGTTTGCGCGCTGTGCGCCGTTGCTGCCATTGCCGGTAATGTAACCGGGTATTGGATTGGCCGGAAAACCGGTCATCTGCTGAAGAATAAGAAAGACTCCGGGATCTTCCGCCGGCAGTACCTCGTATCAGCAGAAGCATTCTATAAAAAATATGGCGCCACCGCGCTAACGGCAGGCATATTTCTTCCTCTCATCCGCACGTTTGCACCCATTGTGGCAGGAATGATCGGACTTGATTTCCGCCGCTTCCTGTTGTTTGTTACCATTGGTTCCATCGCATACGGATTCAGCTTTGTACTGGCCGGCTATCTCATTGGCAGCATGCCTTTCCTGAAACCTTATCTTAAATATTTTATCATTGTTATCATCGTTACAGTCACCATCCCTGTAGTGATACGTATCGTGAAGGAATTCCGGAAATCATCTTCCTAACTGTATATTTTTGCTATTGTATTTTTATATTTCTCCGTGACTACCTTCCTTTTCAGGCTGAGCTTTGGCGTCATTTCCCCGCCGGCAATACTCCATTCTGTGGTAAGCAGTTCAAACTTCTTAATTTGTTCCACATGATTAAAGTGCTGGTTGTAATTGTTCACTACCTCCTGATACATGTCCAGCACCTTCGGTATTTTAACGGCATCTTCATTGGTGGTGTAAGGAATATTCTGCTGGTTCATCCAGTACTTCAGGTAGGTAAAAGCCGGAACAATTAATGCGCCCGTAAATTTCTCCCCTTCACCTACTACCATGATCTGTTCAATAAAAGGACTTTCCTTGAATTTATTTTCAATGGGCTGAGGGGCCACATATTTTCCTCCGCTGGTTTTAAACAGCTCTTTCTTACGGTCTGTTATTTTCAAAAATTTATCATCTACCCATGATCCCACATCCCCGGTGTGCAACCAGCCATCAATAACGGTTTCGGCGGTGAGGTCCGGTCTTTTATAATACCCCATCATTACCGATGGACCCTTTACACAGATCTCGCCATCTTCTGCCAGCTTTACTTCAATACCGTTAATGGGCGGACCTACGGTACCAAACTTCATATCGCCGGGTGTTTTCCGGTTCACACAAATAACCGGACTGTTTTCGGTAGGCCCGTATCCTTCGTACACAGGGATCTGCGCGGCGTTAAAAATACGCAGTAATTTTTCCTGGCAGGCAGCGCCACCGGTTACTATAAACCGGATCTTATTACCGAGCGCCTGCCGCCATTTACTGAATATTAATTTATTGGCAATGGCCAGCTGCAGGTTGTACCACGCGCCTCCGCTGATATTGTTATCATACTTTCCGGCAAGGGATACCGCCCAGAAAAACAGTTTACGTTTGACACCTGTTAATTCGCTGCCGGTAGCCATTATTTTTTCAAATACTTTTTCCAGCAGACGGGGAACGGTGGTAAAGCCATCCGGACTAATCTCTTTCAGGTTGGCGCTGAGTGTATCCATGCTTTCGGCATAGTAAATACTGATGCCGCTATACAGGTAGATATAAGTTACGCACTTCTCAAAAATGTGATTCAGTGGTAAAAAACTCAATACCTTACTGGGCTGCGGAGAATCTTCAAACGGAAAACTTTCTTTGGACAATAAAACATTCGACACAATATTATGGTGCGACAGCATTACGCCTTTGGGTGTGCCGGTAGTACCGGAAGTATAAATAATGGTGGCCAGGTGATGAGGATCGATGCCCGCTTTGATGCTTTCCACCTGCTCCAGCAAGGCGGGAGTGGCCTGCGCCGGAATGGTGGACCAGTGTGTTGTGCCGGGTATTTCATCAAAGGTATAGATATGTTGTAAAGAAGGAACCCCTTCCCGGATACTGTTTACTTTATCAAGCAATTCCTTACTGCTCACAAACATATATTTTACCGCGGCATCTTTCAGGATAAACTGCAGCTCGGCGGGGTTGGTAGTAGGGTAGATGGGCACCAGCACAGCGCCTGTTTGCTGCACAGCCAGATCTGTGAATACCCATTCCGGGCGGTTGTTGCTGATAATAGCAATTTTATCGGCGCCTTCGGGCGTAAAGTCGTTCCCGCCAACACCCAGTTGCAGCAGTCCTGCACTGAAACGATTTACAATTTCAACAACACTGGCGGTGTCATAGGTTTTCCATTGTCCGTTGATCTTAGCCGCCAGCATATCAGGTTTAGGGAATTGGGCTAACTGCCAGGCAACAGCATCAAAAAGTCTTCTCTTGGAAATATTGTTCATACGTGAAAATTAAGGAGTATACTTTACCGTTAAGATAAATATACTAAAAAATCAGTATGATTTCAGGGCTGACTGAAGAAGTTAGGGCACCATTACGCCCTTATCCTTTATAAAAGCAATCAATAATAGATGAAGGAGATGGCATTTTATGTCGCCTCCTTTATTATCAGGTGTAAAACGGACAATTAAAAAAACAGCTTTCTTACTGATATTTTTATGTTATTCCTTTATGGTATTTGAATGATATTTGATTGATTGATAAAAAATATTTACATTTCGGGTACATCCAAAATTTTAGCCAACCCAATTGATACCAAGATCAGTTTTGCCGTAAAAGATCCACGCATGCCTGCAAGAAAAGACGTTTGTTTTGAGGAAGCTGCTTTATGGAAGCGATTTAAAGGTGGCGATAAAGCTGCTTTTACGCTGATTTACCGCGAATATACCAGGTACCTGTTTGAATACGGTTTCAGGTTTTGTACGGACCGGGAGAAGTTGAAAGACATGATCCATGATCTTTTTATAGAGATGTGGAACAGCAGGGATACCGTCAGCGACGAAGTGGCCATACGGTTTTATTTATGCCGCAGCCTGAAGTATAAACTGATCAGGGCCAATTATCAATACAGAACTGCTTCCGGCAGGCAGGATAAATTCCTTCACCAGTATAACCAGGTAGAATCTACCGTAGAAGAAAGGATCATTGATGCAGAAATCAGTGATTCACGCAGTATCCTGCTCGATAATGCGATCCGGAAATTATCGCGGCGGCAGCAGGAAATTATCACCCTCCGCTTTTATATGGGCTTTACCAATGCCCAGATTGCAGAACTGATGCACATGAAGTACCAGTCTGTGAGCAATCTCCTTTATAACGCCCTGGGGCGCATCAAAGAAACGCTGGAAACCACTCCGTTCGCCCGGCGCCTGCTGGAAACCTTTTACCTCTTTCTCTGACATCCTGTTTCCGCTATAGCAGGGCATTTCCGCCTAAGTTAAAAAAACTTTAAATTTTTTGAGTATAAAATGAGCGTCTTTGTCATTTATGATAAAGGGGCAGTTAATTGTCTCAAAAAAAACAGCTGCATGAAGCATTTTGGAGAGGATACCTGGGAATTTATCCGGGACGATAGCTTTGTTCAATGGGTGTTACGCCCCGATGCGGTTAATACCGCCCGGTGGGAGCAGTGGATGGCAGCGCATCCCGAACGGGTCGCTGATCTCGAAAAGGCCCGCAGTATGGTGCTGGCATTGGGCAACGTACCGCAACCCGCAGTAGACGAATCGCTGCTGCAGGAAGTATACGCCGCCCTCGACGAACATATCGCGGAAGAACGCCCCGCTACGGAATGGGCGCCGGCACGCATAAGAAGGATTTCGCGTTACAGGTGGTGGGGGGCAGCGGCCGCAGTGCTGGCAGGTATTACCCTGTTATCCATCTACCTGAAAAAAGACAACAAAACACCGGTAGCCGCGAAGCTGGACAGCCACATGGAAAATGAGCAGCTTACCCGTATCAACACTACTAATGCCAATCAAATCGCCTGGCTCACAGATGGTTCCACCGTAGTGCTGAATGCAGGCGCTTCTATCCGCCACGATGCCTTTTTATTACAACCAAAAAGAGAAGTATTTCTGAAAGGTGATGCGTTTTTTGATATCGCCAAAGACGCTGCCAGGCCATTCTTTGTATATACGCCTGAAGTGGGGATCAAGGTGCTGGGAACGAGTTTCCGGGTAACAACAGAAAACGGGAGTTTAACGGTGACCGTAAAAACCGGTAAAATAGCCGTGTACAACCTCGCCGATAAAGAACAGCGCAGTTATGTGGTTACACCAAATCATAAGATCCGTTTTAATACCCGTACCTCGGCATTTGTGGCCGATTCGCTGAATACCAGCGATGTGGCAGCATTACTGCCTGCCGTGGAGCCACCACCTTTTGTATTTGACAATACCGCCGTAACAGACATCTTCCAGGCAATGGAAGCGGCTTACAGTATAAAAATTAATGCAAGCGAGGAAGTGTTTGGGAAGTGCATGATCACCACTACCATCACCAATGAATCATTTGAGAATAAACTGAAAATCATTTGTGCAGCTATCAATGCCAGCTATAAAATCAGCGGGGGCCAGGTATATATTACCGGGAAGCCCTGTAGTTAAAAGTATTGTTCACTTGTAATTCCGCTAAAATGATCCCTGAGTTCACTTGACTATCAACCAAAAAAAAGTGGCGATGCACTAACACCGCCACCCTGTAATTTTTTCCTGTAACGTCTGGACAACTGCCACAGGAAAGGATTTGTCGTACTAACGTTTTCATTAATCACAACAAAACACTTGAAGTTATGCACAAAATTGCAAACTCCAACCGGACTGTCATATTTTTTATGAGGGTTACTCTTCTGCAAATAGGTTTTCTGCTCAGCCTGATCACCTGTACATTCGCCCGGGATGTGCACGCACAGGAAGTATTGAGCAAAAAGGTGTCATTAAATATGCCGCCCACCGACCTGCGTAATATCCTCAGGGCAATTACGGAGAAAACTGCCGTAAACTTCACCTATAATAACAGCACATTACCCGTTAAACAACGGGTTGCGGTAAAGGCCAGCGATGAGCAGCTGGGCGAAGTGTTACACCGTCTGCTCAGTCCATTGCACATCACTTTTGAAGTGATCAATGAACAGATTGTGCTGAAGAAAGAAGCCCCTATGAATATTGAGGGGTTTAACGTGCTGTTTCAAAAGATCAGTGGTATCGTAAAATCCAACGACGGCAGCCCGTTGCCAGGTGTGAATGTAATGGTGGCCGGTACCAACAGGGGTACCGTCACCAACGTGGAAGGGCATTTTGAGCTGGACGCAAAGGAAGGGGATGTCCTTGTATTTTCTTCAATTGGTTTTGCCCAGCAACGTGTAACTGTAGGCGCCAACCCGGTACTGAATATCGTGATGACTACCTCCGCCACCTCGCTGGATGCGGTAGCCGTAACCGCATTGGGTATCAAAAGAAGTGTAAGAACATTGGGCTATTCACAGGAAGAAGTAAAAGGGGGAGAAGTAGCTAAATCCAATGCGCCCAATATTGTGAATGCACTGGCCGGAAAAATGGCAGGTGTGAATGTAACCAGTCCGAATGGTGTGGACGGTGGTACCACCCGCATCGTTATTGGCGGTAACAACACTATCCAGGGCGATAACCAGCCCCTGATCATTGTGGATGGTATGCCTATGGCCAATGACCTTGCGCAGCCTTACGATGTGCGTAATGCACCTACCGGTAGCGCCATGTACGCCGGCAACAACGCAAACGCTGCCAGCACCAGTTCTCCGAAAGATTTCGGTAGCCCTATCAACATGATCAATCCCGAAGATATTGAAACCATCAGCGTGCTGAAAGGTCCCACCGCCGCCGCTTTGTATGGTGGTAAAGGCGCTAACGGCGTTATCCTGATCACCACTAAGAAAGGCGCAAAACGCAACGGTTTGGGTGTGGACTATACCTATGGCTATAAAAATATTGACCCATACCGTTTCCTCCAGTTGCAGAATGAATATGGCGCAGGAGGTATGGTATCGTTAGATCCGCCGCAATATTTAACAGATGCCAACGGCAATCCGAAGTTAACAGAAAACTGGAGCGGCATGTTTGTGGATCCAAAAACAGGCTCCGGTCCTTTTGGCGTAAATACCTGGAACCAGGTGGGATGGGCCGGTTCAGGTCTTTCCTGGGGCCCGAAAATGGATGGCAAAACGGTCACCTGGTGGGATGGTTCCCAACAGGCAGATGTACCGCAACCCGATAATATTAAACTGCTGTTCCGTAATGGTACACAGTCAACACATAACGTATCCCTTTCCGGCGGTAACGAATGGGGATCTATCCGGGCATCCTATTCCCGCCTGGATAATGAAGCAGTATTGCCAAACAGTGATTATTACCGCAATACCTTCAACCTCGGCGCCAACATGAAGCTCACAAAAAGAGTAAATGTGCAGGTTACTTCCTCCTACATCGTTAATCAATATCATAACCCTCCGCAACTGGGTAACGACGATGCCAATTCCTGGATGAAACGCCTGGTATACAATGCCGGCAGGAACTACCGCGGCGAAGATATCGGCATCTATAAAAATGAAGACGGCTCACAGAACACCCTTTCCGGTTTTCCGTGGGTGGGAAATGGCGGCTATACCGTGTGGAATATCTTTGAAAATAATACGGTTCAGAACAGGCGTAAATTACTGGCCGGCGTACAGCTGAATTATGAAGCCACCGATTTCCTGGATTTTGTTTTCCGCGGAGGACTGGATAATAACACCAATGAGCTGACCATCAAAAACAAACCTACGGATGTTATAGGCATCACCAAAGGATATTATGGTCATGGTACAGAGCAGGACAACGCTTCCAACATGGATTTCATCGGAACGCTGCATAAAGAAAACCTGCTGAACGGTGTGCTCAACGCAAAGTTCTCACTGGGTGGAACCATTTACCAGCGCGACATGTACGGCATGTTTAATTACAACGATAACTGGGCAATCCCCAATGTATATTCACTGAACACAGGTACTTATCTCGGCAACCCGCACCCGGTAACAGAAAGCCAGCTGCGTAAACGCATGAATTCTGTATACAGTTTCATTAACCTGTCGTACAAGAATTATCTTTACCTGGATGTAACCGGTCGTAACGACTGGTCATCCGCCTTGCCTAAAGATCAGTGGTCTTACTTCTTCCCGTCTTTTGCAGGTAGCTTTGTATTTTCTGATCTGCTGAAGACAGATCCGGCTATCCTCAGCTTTGGTAAAATAAGGGTAGCGTGGGCGCAGGCAGCAGTAGATCCTGCTCCTTACCAGGTTAACTATAATTATTCCAGCTTAACATTCGCAGGCCAGGCGGCTAACCTGCTGCCAAGCTCACTGCCGGCGAAAGACTTCAAACCAGCCATTAACACCACCGCTGATTTCGGCGTTGTGTTAGGCTTTCTCCATAACCGTTTGAATGCTGATTTCAGGTATTATAAAGGAAAGTCCAGGAACCAGATCCTCAGCTCTCCACTGCCTATAAGCTCCGGGGTGAGCACCATTGTGGTGAATACCGGTGTGCTTGAAAATTCAGGTATGGAACTGATCCTGCGTGCTAAAGTAATTGACCGGAAAGAATTTGGATGGGATGTATCCCTTAACCTGGCGCACAGCAACAATAAATTGTTGTCGTTGTCTGACGGTACTGACCGCGTAGATATGGCGAGCGCCTGGAACGATGGCGGCGGACACGGCCCGGTTATTTCAGCAAGAGTGGGCGACCAGTTTGGTACCATTTACGGGCATGATTATATCTACGATCCAAAAACCGGCCTGCCATTGATGGTGAAGGATCCTTTCGGCAATACAGCCATGAACGGTACCCTGTACCAGGCTACCGATGGATTGGTGCCCTTGGGCAACGCTACGCCTAAATTAACCGGTGGTATCACCAATACATTTACGTTCAAAGGCGGCATTTCTGTAAGCACGCTCATTGATGCAAAAATCGGCGGCGACATCTGGTCCGGTACCTATGCTACCATTATGCAACAGGGCCAGGCGCCGGAAACACTGAAAGAAAGGAATGGCGGCGGGCTGCCATACACTACGCCTAATGGCACACAAACCAACTGGGGCGTGGTATTGCCCGGTGTATTCCCCGATGGAAAAGTGAATGATAACGTAGTGCATTACTATTATAAATACATGCCTTACGGCGTATGGAGCAGTACCGATCTGGGCTCTGGCGTGAAAGGAAGCGACTGGATCAACAGGGGCGCTGTGCTGGAAAATACCTGGGTGAAGATGAGAGAGATTGCTGTTAACTACCAGGTGCCACAGAGCTTTGTAAGAAAAACAAAAGTATTCCAGGCCGCATCACTGTCGCTCGTAGGAAGGGATCTCTTTTACCTCTACACTTCATTGCCCGATCATATCAACCCGGAAGGTGTAAACGGTGCAGGCAATGCCCAGGGGCTGGAGTTTATGTCTATGCCGAGCTTCCGCTCTTTAGGTTTCCAGGTAAGGGTTTCTTTTTAAAGGAACAGATCTACTCACCGATTAAAATGTGTAAAACATGAAGAACACAAAGAAAATATTCCTTTATATAGCCGGTGCATCCATCATGCTTGGAGCCTGTACCAAAGATTTCCAGGATATCAACACTACGCCGGGATTACCTACCGTTTCTACCATACCGCCCATGATAAACGGGGTAATCAGTACCCTGTTCCTGAAAGGGCAGGAGCAGGCGGCCATTCATAACGAATACTACTACCCGGTTACGCAGCTGGCTACTATCAGTGGTAGCTCCGGTTACCTGGTGCAGAATGGTGCGCTGGACATCTGGAATGATTACTATGGTACGCTGCAGAATCTGAACCAGATCCAGGATAAGATTAATGCTTATGCAGGAGATAAAGCGGAAATGGATAATATCCAGTCCATCACCTACATTTTACGTGCGTATAAAACCTTGCGCATCACCGATCAGTTCGGGGATATTCCTTATTCAGAGGCAGGGCTTGCGTATACTTATAACACCGCTAATTACCGTCCAAAGTACGATTCACAGGAAAGTATCTATAAAAGCCTGCTGGAACAACTGAAATGGGCGTCACAGCATCTTACCACTGCTGCCACTACACCGGGCGGAAAGGCTTACCAGTCGCTGGGTGCTTCTGAAACATTATTTGCCAATAACATCAGCATGTGGCAGAAGTTTGGCAATTCCCTGCTGCTGCGTTATGCCATGCAGATAGTAGAAAAGGATGCGGCTACCGCCACGCCTTACCTGCAATACGCCCTGAGTGGGATTCCGCTGATCGGCGAAGGAGAAGACGCCGGCATGTGGCCTGGCAAACTGGGTGGCTATGTACTCAACGACAGCCGCTTCTGGTCTTTTACCTCGCATAAATTTGTACGCTTAAGCACTACCTGCTGGAACCTGATGGCGGATGGTACAAGCACGGCACAGATCTTTGATCCGCGGGCAGTGTTGTTCTTTGAAACCAACCAGGCAGGTGCCTGGGCGCCGCTTCAGCCGGGCAGCACCGCCAGCGATAATACCAATCCTTACCAGGATAAAAGGGATGGTGATTTCACCAACAAAGACAACTGCAAATTTTCTCCCTTTAATTATTATATAGTAAGAGATATTTATTATCAGCCTGAATTGTTTCTGACAGCTGCCGAAGTACATTTCCTGAAAGCAGAAGCATATGCACGCGGCCTCGGTGTAGCGAAGAACATGGTTACCGCAGGTACGGAGTACACCGCAGGTATCACTTCTGCCGTGAACTTCTGGTACTTTATTGCGCACAATACCAATGTTACCAATGATGCCTGGTCGAGTGTAGCACCTGCAAGTCCTACGCCGGTACAGATGGCGGCATTCCTGGCTAATCCGAAAGTTGCCTTTACCGGCACCGACGCCCAGAAGCTGGATAAGATCTATGCACAGGAATGGTTATCATTTTTCCGTCAGCCCTGGCTCGCTTATAACTTGTGGAGAAGAACCGGCCGCACGCCGCGTGATGGCAACCCGGCTACTTATGTGAACTTTAACAGGCTGCAATACCCGGAACAGGAATCGATCAACAATACTGTAAATTATCAGACACAAACCGGCCAGATGGGGGGTAACTCCAATACTGTAAAAGTTTGGTGGATGAAATAAGACTGTGAATTTAGATGAATGATAACAGCCCCGGGGAATTCTTTTCCCCGGGGCTTCTTCATATTATCCCTTCCAGGAAAATATTAATTCGCAATTAAATTTTCCTACATTAGCGGGGGGCAGTACATATGCATGCGCAGCTATATAACGATAAAGAACTATTCCAGCTGATTTCGGAAGGCGATGAAACCGCTTTCCGCATGCTCTTTCGCCGGTATGTTCCGGAGCTGCGGCCACTGATATTACATCTGACCAAAACCGGTTCTGTGACAGATGATATTGTCCAGGAAACATTTTTGCGGTTATGGATCAGCCGCGACAAGCTCCCGGAAATAGAAAATCCCCGTTCCTGGCTGCTGCGGATCGTTTTTCACCTGTCGTTTTCCTATCTCCGTAAACAGGTGGTTCATCACAAGGCCATAGATGCCATTACATCAGACTATACTGCGGATGCGCCGGCCAGTTCCACGGAAGAAACAATGGTATACAACGCCATGATGAAACAGGTAAGCGAAGCAGTAGCGCAACTGCCTCCGCAGGCAAAGCGGATCTATCTCTTAAGCCGTGAAAAGGGGCTTAAAATACCGGAGATCGCCGGAGAGTTGTCCATTTCCCCCAACACCGTTAAGAACTCCCTGGTAAGGTCGCTGCAGTTTATCCGGAAGCAACTGGAGCTGTCGGGACACCTTTTTCCCGCCGTGGTGGTGTGGTTGCTGACCCGTTAAAAATTTTTTTCTTTTCCATAGGTCCTAAATATTTACCTGCGCGTCTGTATGTATAGTACCACGTTTTAAGGAAGCGACCACGTTCACTGATTAACAATCAAAAACGATCATAAATTGTCGATACAAGACCGTTTAGCATACCTCCTGCAGCAGGCTGTAAGCCATACTGCTACTGCCAACGAGCTCCAGGAATTATCAGACCTGATCCAGGCTGATGATACCGGACATACCGCCCAACTGGCGGAGATGCTGCTGCGAAAGGAACTTCCCGGCGAAGCAGCGGATTACGACGAAACTTACTGGAACCAGGTGGCCGCTAATATACTGGCCGCCGACCGCCCCGTAGAAAGGGTGGTACCTATGCGTCCGCAATACCGGCGCGCATGGCTGGCAGCGGCCGTTGTATCCGGTGTGTTGCTGTTGGCAGGCGGCGCGTACCGGTTGATGCAAAAGCCGGCTCCCGCACCATTGGCAACGGTTACACCCAAACCGGCCAACGATGTGGCGCCCGGTAGCAACAAAGCGGTGCTTATACTGGCAGATGGCACCCAGGTACCGCTGGATAGCGCTATCAACGGCACACTGGCGCAACAGGGCAATACAAAAATTTCCCGGCAGGGCGCAGGCCAGCTCACCTATACCTATAACGAGGCATCACATGATGCTTTGACCATGCAATATAATACGCTGCGCACCCCGCGTGGCGGCCAGTTCCAGGTAACGCTGCCGGACGGCACCCACGTATGGCTGAATGCCGAGAGCACTTTAAAATATCCCGTTTCCTTTAACGGCCGCAACAGGCAGGTGGAGCTGAACGGGGAAGCCTATTTTGAAGTGGCTGCCAATGCCCACCAACCCTTCCGGGTAATGGTGCCCACCCGTACAGATAATGGAAAGGACAGCCTCGAAATCGCCGTGCTGGGCACTCATTTCAACGTGATGGCATACGACAATGAACAGCAGATTAAAACCACGCTGCTGGAAGGCGCCGTACGCGTAAGCAGCAATGGCAACAGTAAACGCCTGCAGCCGGGCGAAGGTATTGCGCTGAATAAAAGCAACAGCACCTTATCTGCCCCCGCAAATGTAAATACAGAAGAAGCAGTGGCCTGGAAAAATGGATTTATCCAGCTGGAAGGCAACGACATCGCTTCGGCCATGCGTTTGATAGCACGCTGGTATGATGTGGAGGTAATATACAAAGCGCCCGTATCTGCCCACTTCAGGGGTATCATCCCCCGGAATGTGCCGGTATCGCAGGTGTTGAAAATGATGGAACTAACCGGTGAAGTACATTTTGAAATAAAGGGAAAACAACTGATTGTATCGCCCTGAATCCTTTTTCCACGTTACAAAAAACATTGACGTTATGAGTCCTTAATGTTTATTCCATTACCAGTTTTTGAAGTGCCCAAAAAAACCGGGAGCGTTCGCTGCGCCCCCGGTAAGATCCGGGCCTGTAATTAAAATCGCTTTCGACAATTATCATTATCAACCCAAACTACACAAATGTATGCAATTGACGCTTTTTTCCCAAAGCGGGCAACCAAGCCCTGCGTGGGTCAAAAAATTTCCACGATTATCAGTAAAAACGTTCCTGATTATGAAATTAACGGTGCTTTTGATGACCATTACCCTACTGGAGGTACATGCAGCCGGGTATTCACAAACAGTTACCTTATCGCAACGTAACATATCCCTGGACAAGGCCTTTAAAGAGATCAGAAAGCAAACCGGCTATACTTTTTTGTATACCGATGAACAACTGCTTCACATCAGCAAAATTAGCCTGCAACTGAAAGACGCTTCCCTGCAGGAAGCGCTGGACGCCTGTTTCCTGGATCAGCCACTCACTTATACAATCACAGATAAGGTGATTGTTATTAAACGGAAAGGCGCGCCGGTAACACCCGCAAACGCACCGCCAGACAAGGAAGTGAAAGGGCGTATCACCAACGCAAAAGGAGAACCCCTGCCCGGCGTAACGGTGCAGGTAAAAGGTACCAGCAGAGGCGTGGTAACAAATGAAAACGGCGAGTACACCATCACCGTACCAACCGAAAATGCAATACTGATTGTTTCATCCATTGGTTATAATAAAGAGGAAGTACCGGTAGGCGCCAAAAGCGAGCTGCCGGTTATACTCCAGTCCAGCGCTTCCAGTATGAATGAACTGGTAGTAGTAGGTTATGGAGAACAAAAAAGAGGAACACTCACCAACGCTATCACCACGGTAACCGCGGCATCGTTTAAAGACCAGCCCGTAAATCGCCTGGACCAGGTGTTACAGGGCAGGGCAGCGGGTGTACAGGTAACCAATGCGGCCGGTTCTCCCGGCGGTGCTGTGAGAATCCGTATCCGCGGCGCCAACTCCATTACCAGCAACAATGGCCCCATATACGTAGTGGATGGTTTTGTAGGAGCTGAATTTTTTGCCATCAACCCGGATGATATTGAATCTATCCAGGTGTTGAAAGATGCATCTGCCACCGCTATTTATGGTAGCCGTGGTTCCAACGGTGTTATTATTGTTACCACGAAGAAAGGCAGCAAAGGCGCTTTAAAAGTGAATCTTACCAGCCGTTTTTCTTCTTCCACCGTTATTAAAAAACTGGACCTGCTGAATGCCGGTGATTTTGCGGAAACTGCCAACGCACACGCTACGGCGGTAGGCACCACGAAACCATTTACAGACGAGCAGGTAGCAGGCTACCGCACTAATGGCGGTACCAACTGGCAGGATGAAATTTTCAGGGCTGCACCCAGCCAGGAATATTTATTGAGCCTCGCCGGTGGCAACGACAAATCCGGTTATTTTATTTCCGGCAACTACCTGAACCAGGATGGCGTGATCAATAACTCTTCTTACAAACGTTATACGGTAAGATCTAACATCAACTCGCGTCTTTCAGACAGGGTATCTGCCACGCTTAACATCACCGGTTCCTACAGCACCGCGCAGAATGTAGACATCCCTGCCGATGGCCCAAGCAGCCCGCTGGCGCAGGCCATCACCTGGTCGCCGACAGTACCGGTAAGAAAAGCCGACGGTACCTTCACACCCAACGACCCGGTGGGCTCCCTCTTTTCCAACCCGGTGGCATTAACTGTTGACCGTCTCGCGGTAACTGATAGAATGCTGGCTAACATGATAGGAGGTTTCCGCTTTGAAATCCTGCCAGGGTTGAGCTACCACCTGCAGTATGGTGTGAACTACCTGGGATACGAGAACAAAAGTTTCGGCGGAAAGATCACCAACTCAGGCAATGCAACCAGCAGTATCCGGTCCAACAAAGAGATCACGCTCCAGAATACAAACACCTTAAACTACCGCAGGTTATTTAATGAGGTACATAATCTTGATGTAACCGCAGTAATGGAATACCAGCAGTCCACTTATAACTATGTATCTGCCGGCGCCTCCAATCTTACTTACGAAAATTTCCAGTGGTATAACCTCTCACAGGGTACTGCGGGAGGCCCGTCTTCCGGCTATTCCAAATGGGCCTTGTTTTCCCTGGTAGGTCGTGTTAACTATGGTTATAAAGATAAATACCTTGTTTCGGCCGCGCTGCGTCGTGATGGTTCTTCCAAGTTCCGTGGCGATAACAGGTTCGCCTATTTCCCTTCCGTGTCTGCGGGTTGGGTGATTTCAAATGAACCATTTATGCAGGAAATACCGGCGCTCAGCACCGTGAAACTGCGTGGCAGCTGGGGACTTACAGGTAACCAGGGCGTAAATCCTTACGTTACTTATTCGGCCTATTCCAACAGGGTGGCATCTTTTACCAATTCCACTTTCCTGACCGGTATCGTCATGGGTAATATTGGTAACCCTGATCTGAAGTGGGAAACTACCGAGCAAAAAAATGTGGGTCTGGACGTTGGATTTTTAAACAACAGGATTAACCTGACGGCAGACTACTTTATAAAAGATACACGCGACCTGCTGCTGAACGAAACGTTGCCGCTTTACCTGGGTAATAACACCATTACCCGCAACGTTGGTACCGTGCAGAATAAAGGTTGGGAATTATCCGTGGAAGCTGCTGTAATTGATAAAAGCGCCGTAAACTGGAATAGCTCCGTGAATGTTTCTTTTATCAAAAATAAGGTAATATATATCGGCGCTGGTAAGACCATGATCTTTGATCCCAATACCCGCAAAATTGGCGGTGGTATGTCGCAGCAACCCGAATTTGTTGTAATGCCGGGACAGCCGCTGGGCGCTATCTGGGGCCTCACTTACCTGGGCACCTGGAAACCAGGCGATGCAAAGGCCGCGGATTTTGGCGCTAAATCAGGCGATTCAAAATACCTCGATATCAACAGCGACGGAAAGATAGATGCCAATGACTATGGCGTGATAGGTACAGGTATTCCGAAAACTTCCATCGGCTGGAATAACACCGTTACTTACAAAGCGTTTACATTGAACCTGTTTTTCCAGGGTCTCTTCGGATTTGAAAAACTGAATTACAATAACGCGGCTGCCATGTACTATGGCGGAGATGCGCGGGAAGCCACACTGGCTGAAATTAAAGACAGGTATATTCCCGGCGTGAACGAAACATCAGATATCCCTGCCTTCAGTTCCACGAACAGGAACTTCACACAAAGTACCCGCTTCCTGGAAAAAGCAGATTTCCTGCGTCTTAAAAATGTAAGCCTGTCTTACGATATACCAAAATCAAAACTGAAAAATGCCCTTGGTATCAAAGTGTTTGTGAACGCTACTAACCTGTTCACCATCACCAATTACAGCGGTATAGATCCTGAAGCCAATTCCGCTGACGGTGATATCCGCCAGGGAATAGATTTCGGTTCTTATCCAAATGCAAAAACAATTACCGGAGGCGTTACGCTCAGTTTTTAAAAATAACGTACATGACTAAACGATTCCACATGAAAAAGATATTTCTCGCAGCCACGTTGTTATTTGCCGCGGGTTGCAGCAAGGAGCTTACAGAAAGCCCGAGAGGTTTGGTAGGAGGCGCGGAGGCATTAAGCAGCCAGGCAGGACTTGAATCAGCGCTTACCGGCGCATATGGTAGCTTAATGGTGCCATGGACCAGCGGTTTCACCAGCGTATCACAGATTGCTATGACGATGGGCGCCGACGATCTCACCACACATCCCGGTTCCAATAAAGAAGAGTTCCGCGAATTTGACCGCTTCAATGTTACCTCGCTGAATGGCAGGATGACACCCATCTGGCTGGGCTGTTATAAAACGATCCAGTCTACCACCAATATCATCAACAACTACACACGGGTAACGGATGGTACTGTAGCGAAGACACAAACCATTGTGGGAGAAGCCAGCTTCCTGCGGGCTTTGTGTTATTACTGGCTCACCCGCTTCTGGGGAGAAGTACCCATCATTCCTACTGAAATTTATTCTCCCGAACTTCTTACCCTCAAAAAAAGTAAACCTGCGGATGTTTATAAATTGATAGAAGAAGACCTGGCCAGGGCAGAACAATGGGTACCCAACGACAAACGTGATCCGGGAAGACCTAACAAAGGTTCCGTGAAAGCATTGCTGGCAGATGTATATCTTACAGAAGCCGGATGGCCGCTGAAGGATCAGTCGAAATACGCACTGGCAGCCGCTAAAGCAAAAGAAGTGATAGACAATAAAGCAGCGTATGGTTTCGACCTGCACCAGGGAGGATTTTTAAAGATCTTCGCAGGTGGTACAAAGGAAGATGTGTTCACGCTTTTCACCCGCGGGCAATGGTCTACCTACAATTCATTTTACGGTCTTTCTACCATGCCGGAAAATGAAGGCGGCTGGAGCGATTTCTTTCCGGAGCTGAAGTTCTTCAACAACTTCCCGGCAGGCAAAAGAAAAGACGACACCTTTTCCACGGAGTTTGTAGTGAACGGCACTACCATTCCCTGGCAGCAAACTACCACCAAACATCCTTACTATAAAAAGTTCACGATCCAGCAGGCAGGAGATAAGGCCGTATACATGTCAAACAACCCGGTGATCATGATCCGTTATGCACATGTATTGCTGATCTACGCCGAAGCGCAGGCCCGCTCTGCCGGTACTCCCAACAGCGAGGCATATGCAGCCATCAATGCTGTGCGTGACAGGGCCGGATTGGCGCCATTGGCTGCAAACCTGTCGGGCGCTGATTTTGCTGCTGCGGTGGTGAATGAAAGAGCCTGGGAATTTGCAGGTGAATGGAGCCGCTGGTTTGATCTTGTGCGACTGGACCAGGTAGCTGCAGCCAACGCCGGTAAAGATCCCGGTGATCTGCAGCCTGCCGGAGCCATCACCCAGGCAAATTACTGGTTGCCTATACCCGGTGTAGATGCATTGGTAAACCCGAATTTATAATAACCACGGTTACTCATCCTAAATGAAGCGTTATGAAAAACATCTCAACACTTTTGGTGTTGCTGTTCGGCGTGTTCCTATGCGGTCCGCTCCAGGCACAATACCTGCTTTTAGATAACATGGAAGGTAGCGGCCCCTGCTCCGGCAGGTGGACCTACTACGCCGGTAATACCACTACGGGGAAGGTGCAGTTCGGTGTGCCTAACCCCAGTGTATCCGGGCTGAATACCAGTCCGCTGGTAGCCAAGTTCATAAAGGATACTACCTGCTTTGAGTACATGAGTGCAGGCAGCAGCCTTACCGATTCATTCGACCTGTCTACCAACAGCACCTTTAAAATGCTGGTGTATGCCAGCACGAAAGATGAGATCATGTTTAAGCTGCAACCCGGCGATAACTACTCCAAAGCGGTGTACTTTACCTACAAAGTAACCCAGATCAATCAATGGGAAGAAGCAACATTTAATTTTCAGAGCGTAAAACAACGGACAGATTTTAACCGCATCGAAGTACATTATATCGATGGCAAGAAAGCCAATGGTATCCTGTACTTCGACCTGGTACAGGGTCCCAACCCAACTGGTATCACGGTAAAAGATACCAGCATTTTAATGGGGCACGAGAATGGCGCAGTACTCACCGCTACGGTGCGCGGAGGCGTATTTGATTCCGTACTCACCGCGGCTAACTGGACCGCCACCAACCTGCCTCCCGGCGTTACTGTCGGCAATGTGCAACGGGTAAATGATACCATTGCGCGTGTTACGCTCAGTGGCAACTCACCCGCTAATTATTCCCGGGCTATTTTAAAGCTAACTGTTGCCGGAACGGAACTGGTAAACGCCAACACTGCTGCATACAATGTAAAAGGCAATGTGGTGTTTGAAGGTAATCCCAACTGGACGGTCATCTTCAACGATGAATTTAATACCGATGGCGTACCGGATGTTACCAAATGGAAAGTAGATCCGCAGCCCAAAGGCTGGATCAATGGAGAACAGCAGGTGTATACAGATACCACGCACGATAATGCACGTGTGAAAGATGGTAAGCTGATCATCAAAGGCAAGAAAGATTTCCCCAATGGAAATACCACCGAGCCCTGGTCATCTGCCCGTCTGATTACACAAGGCAAAATGGACTTTCTGTATGGAAGGGTAGATGTACGCGCCCGGTTGCCCCGTGCCCGCGGCTCCTGGCCTGCTATCTGGCTGATGCCCACCAGCAGCGTTTATGGCGGCTGGCCCAAAAGCGGTGAGCTGGATGTAATGGAACATGTAGGTAATAATTTTGGTACGGTACTGTCTACCGTGCACACGCAAAACCATAACTGGACCAATGGCGGCCAGGTATCAGGCACTAAAATTTTGCCAGATGCAGATACCACGTATCATGTGTACAGCATGGAATGGAGTGCGGACTCCATCCGGTTTTTGTACGACAGCATCAAAGTGCTGACCTATCCTAATCCGCATACCGATTGGAAAGACTGGCCCTTTGACCAGAAGTTTTTCCTCATACTGAACGTTGCCATCGGTGGTGGTATGGGAGGTAGCATTGTAGAAGCAGATTGGCCGGATAGCATGATGGTGGATTATGTACGCATTTCCCAGAAAGGATTAGGCACACCCGTGCTGGACTCCGTGGCGGTAACACCCGCCACGCTGACGTTCCTTCCCGGTAAAACGCAGCAATACACCGTCAAAGCACTGGACCAGAACGGGCATGTAATGGCGGTTACACCGGTATGGAGTGTTACCGGCAGTGGTAACAGCATCACGGCAGGCGGGCTCGCCACATTGAACGACACCGCTAAAATTACCGCCACCATAACAGTAGACAGCGTCACCAAAACGGCCGCGGCTATTGCCAACCGGCGATCTGCCAACTATAAGCCGATACCTGCAAAAATAGAGGCCGAGAGTTTCGACAACAGCAATGTATGTTGCACCGAGTCCACATCAGATACTGGTGGTGGGCTGAATGTAAGCTACATTGGATCAAGCAGCTGGCTTGAATATGATATCAGTGTACCGGATAGCAGCGAATACAGGATTCAGTTCCGCGTGGCTGTTAATTCAGTTTCCAGCCTGAAGGTAATGCTGGATACCACTACACTGCAAACTGTAACCCTCCCCGCAAGCGGTGGCTGGCAAAACTGGATCACAGTAACGTCGGCGCCTATACGCTTACTACCCGGACAGAAAACGATCAGGATCCAGGCCGGCAAAGATGGCTGGAACTTCAACTGGCTGCGCTTTATCCGTGCCGATTCTATTTCACTGGCAAGGCTTACCGTTAAACCGGATACAGCAACGTTGATCACCGGCGCCACAAAACAATACACGGTTTCCGGCTATGGACAGGATAGCAGCGTGTTCACCGTAAACCCGGTTTGGTCTGTTTCCGGCACAGGTAACAGCATCAGTACAGCTGGTTTGTTCCAGGCTAACGTGGTGGGCGATTACACCATCACGGCAACTGCGGGAACAGTGAGCGACACCGCCAGCGTGCATGTAATTGCCGCACCCCGGTTAACGCGTATTACACTTACACCGGATACGGCTGCTGTACCGTTTGGTGCATCGCAGCAGTTTACGGCGAAAGGGTATGATCAGCGCGACAGCCTCTTTGCCTTTACGCCTGTATGGACAACCACCGGCGCCGGTAATTCGATCAGCGCAACAGGTGTATTCACAGCCGGCAATACGCCGGGTAGCTTTACCGTTACCGCATCCCGCGACTCTATCAGCGCTACAGCAGTCGCTACTGTTGGCAATTTCTGTTCGGTTAATAATAAGTATGAAGCAGAAAGCACCTCCAACCGCTCTACCAGGCCAATCCTGCAAGCCTGCACGGATGTTGGCGGCGGACAGAACTTCACCAATATGTATGGGGGCGACTGGTTTGCTTACAACACGTTGAATGTACCTGCAGCCGGAAAGTATACCATCAGCTTCCGGATTTCGTCCACAGCGCCGTCGGTGATATGGATAGGGCACAGCGGCTTTAATTTTGGCAGCATTACCCTGCCATCTACCGGAGGGGTATGGCAAACCATCAGCGACACGATTACGTTGCCAGCACTTAGCTATACAGGTATTCATATAACATCGGGTACCTTTAAGTTCAACTGGTTCAGCATCGACAACTGTCCGGTATCGCCCATTGACTCTTCTTCCGCCCGTATCGCTTCCGCTTACAGCGATGTAAAATTAAAGTACGCACCCGGATCAACAGACACCAAAAAGGTGATCTTCTATCCAAATCCAACAACAGGACAACTTACCCTGGAATTAAAAGAACCGGTGTATACGTTGCTTTCTGTGCTGGACATGCATGGTGCGGTAGTTAAATACTGGCGCATCAGCAAAGGACAAACACGCATCAATCAGAACATCAGTTCATTGCCGGCAGGTACTTATCTGCTTAAACTGGAAAATGAATTTAAGGCCATTACATTTAAGGTGATTAAACTCTGACAGATGTATTTGCTATGAAGAAGAGACGCTGCTGGTCAGCGTCTCTTCTTTTTTAAACCGGGTAGCAGTACCTGCTATCAGGAACGCCGGAATTATTCGGTCCCGGAGAAGAGATAGTGCATTGATAGTGCATGGATAGTCCATGAGATACGCAAGTCCGGGGCATTGGAGACTCATTCGGGAAGTAATGGAGATATAGTCAATATCGTGCTGAAATAAGTCAAAGAAATCACTACATCATTCCCCTGCACCCACTACCTTCGCAACCAAACCACGATTATGAAAATTCACCACCTGCTATTAGCGGCATCGCTGTCTTTATTCTCCTGTAAAGATACCGCCCGTCAAAACAGCCGTTACGGAATGGTTACAGGCCTCCGGCCGGAGAAGATAGAAGCCTATAAATCGCTGCATGCAAAAGTATGGCCGGACGTGCTGAAAACGATTGAAGCATGTCATATCCACAATTATTCCATCTACCTGAAAAATATAAATGATCACTGGTTTTTGTTCAGCTATTTTGAATACACCGGTACAGATTTCAAAGCGGATATGGAGAAGATGAAGCAGGACAGCACCACCCAACAATGGTGGAAAGTAACAGCGCCCTGTCAGCTTCCTTTACCGGATGCAGCCGCTAAAGGAGAAACATGGTCGGGGATGGAAGAAGTATTCCATGTGGAATAACGTAGCCTAAAATTAATACATCCCGTATCGGTTTTTCATTAAATTTATGCTCTGTAATCAAACCGGTACGTTTGTCATTCGTTCAGTTATACAATGAAAAAGAGCTCCTTGCCAGCGTTTCCCTGGGAGATGAAAAGGCATTTCATGTCCTCTATTACCATTACAGTCCGCGTATTTACAGCAATTTATTAAAACTGGTCAAATCAGCTGACCTTGCCCAGGAGTTGCTACAGCAGGTGTTTGTAAACACCTGGCTCCGGCATGAGGCGATTGACCCGGAGAAATCTTTCCGTTCTTATTTGTTTACCACTGCCAATAACCTGGTGATCGATTTTTACCGGAAAGTAAAACGGGATAAGGTTTTGATGGATAAGTTGCTCGCTGCGGCGCAGGAGTATTACCTGCATACAGAAGAATGGCTGCACGAAAAAGAAACCATGCACCTTATACAGGCTGCTATAAATGATCTTCCTCCCCAGCGTAAAATCATATTTACGCTTTGCAAACTGGAAAACAGAACCTATAAAGAAGTAAGCGAGTTGCTGGGTATTTCTCCTGCCACGGTCAACAGCCAGATCGTAAAGGCTACCAGCACCATCCAAAAGAAGCTGATGGCCAACCGCGATGTGGCCGGTATACTGCTGGCATACCTGATCCTGCGGTAACAATTCCTCCCCACGCAGAAACAGGTTTGAATTTTTTTTCCTTCCGGGTAAATGTAAACCTTCGTTCGTTCGTATTAGCTGATATGAACCAAGATCCTGATGAATCTTTTTTAAAAGAATTATTTGCCAGATTTCTGGAAAACCGTTGCAGTGAAGAGGAGATCATCCTGTTGATGGAGTATGCGGAGAAGGAAGAATACAGGGAAATATTTTCGGAGATGATCAACCGGGTAGGAACAGAAGACCACCCGGCAGAGGAAGATCTGTATGCCATGCACAAGGAAGTGATCGACGGGGTGGCTGCCCGTATCACGCCACCGGTACCGGTCCGCAAAGAAAAAACACACAGGTGGCTGCCTTACCAGGTGGCTGCCGCAGTGGCCTTCCTGTTACTGGCAGGAGGGGGGTGGCGCTGGTATTCCCGTTCTTCTTCCACAAGCCAGGTAGCACAGCATACCGTTGCTCCTGCGCTTGCAAATGATGCCGCACCGGCAGGAAAAAAGGCCATCCTGATTTTAGCTAATGGCGCGTCTGTGACTTTAGACAGCGTTGCCAGCGGGCTGCTTACCCGACAGGGGCAAACACAAATCATTCAATCGGCCGGCGGAAGCCTGTTGTACAGTTCAGCGGCAGGCGCATCTGCAGAACCGCTGTATAACTCCATCATCACCCCGCGTGGCGGGCAATACCAGGTAACCCTGTCAGATGGTACTAAAGTATGGCTCAATGCCGCGTCTACATTGCGTTTTCCGGCGGCGTTCACAGGTACGCAAAGACAGGTAACACTAACCGGAGAAGCCTACTTTGAGGTGGCAAAAAATGCAGACAAACCTTTTTTAGTTACCGTGAATAACTTACGGGTAACAGTACTTGGTACCAGTTTTAATATCATGGCGTATGAAGATGAAGCGGCCGTTAATACCACGCTGCTCGACGGCGCCGTAAAGGTAACCGAAGGCAATAACGCCACACTGCTGCAGCCAGGAGAACAGGCACAGGTGGTTAGCCAGGGGAATATCCGCGTAGTGAAACACGCCGACCTGAACGCCGTGATGGCCTGGAAAAACCGTCTTTTCTGGTTTGAGCAGGATGATATCCATACCGTAATGCGGCAATTGTCAAGAGAATACAATATAGCGGTGGAGATCCGGGGTAATATCCAACGTCATTTTACCGGCTCCATCCCACGCGATGTGAATGTATCAACCGTTTTGGAAGTACTCGAAAAAACAGGCGGAGTACACTTTACAATGAACAATGGAAAAATAATTGTCACACCTTAAAACATTAGTTATGAACACCTGACTGTAACAACCGCCAAAAAAACCGGAAGCGGCCTAATGCTCCCGGTCAGTAAGGCAAAAGAAAACAATTCTTTCTGGTAACCGTAATCTTTTATCCCAAATCAAATGTATGTATTTGAATGCTTATTTCAAAGGCAGGGGAATCCTGTGCCTTCTCAATTCCTCAACTGCAAAGGTTATGCAACTCACAGCTATTGTATTGCTCGCCGCATGTCTGCAGGTATGTGCTACCGCCCGCGCTCAGAAGGTAACCATATCCGGCAGGAACATATCTTTAAAAGAGATCTTTACTGAGATCCGGAGTCAGACCGGCTACAACTTTATTTATACCAACGAAGACCTGCAACACGTAGTGCCTGTAACACTCGATGTAAAGAACGCCGCACTCCGCGATGTACTGGATATCTGCTTTGCCCGGCAACCGCTCGATTATGCCATACAGGAGAAAATAATCATCGTAAAGCCCAAAGCACCGGTATTGCCCGCAGCGGCCAATGTAACAGGAACCGTTACCGACGCAGTTACCGGCAAACCACTGCCCGGGGTTACCATCCAGGTAAAAGGCACTTCCACCGGTATTGCTACGGATGAAAAAGGCCACTACAGCCTGAGCGCACCGGATAATGCAGTGCTGGTATTTTCGTACCTGGGTTATATAAAGAAAGAAGTACCGCTGGCCGGGCAAACAATGGTGAATATTATGCTTTCACCTGCCAATACCGGCCTCAGTGAAGTAGTGGTGGTAGGCTACGGCACACAACGAAAAGAAGACCTGTCCGGCTCAGTATCTTCCATTAACTACGACCAGCAGCTGCAAAACCGCGCCATCACGGATGTATCACAGGCATTGTCCGGGCTCGCTGCCGGCATCTCTGTATCGCAAACTTCGGGGCAGCCAGGCCGCGACGGCGCAGTACTGCGCATCCGCGGGGTAGGTACGCTCAATAACTCCGATCCGCTGGTACTCATCGATGGCATCGTGGGCTCGCTGAATAACCTCAACCCTAACGATGTGGCCAGCATCTCCATTCTGAAGGATGCGGCCTCCGCTGCCATCTATGGCTCGCGTGCGGCCAACGGTGTAATCCTCGTTACCACCAAAAGAGGCAAAAAAGGAAAAACGGTGATCAACTACAACGGATCTGCCGGCGTACAAAAAGCTACGCATCTCTTTGAACCGGTTACCGACTATGTAACCTACATGCAGCTCATGAACCGCATCCAGAAAGCAGATAACCCGGGTAATACGGACCTCTTCAAACCCGCTACTATCGATGCCTGGAAAAATGCCACCGACCGGGTATTGTATCCCAATACCAACTGGATGGATGTCATCTTCGGCCAGGGCATCATCACCCGGCACAACCTGTCGGTGAGCGGTGGAAATGAGAAAACAGATTATTATCTATCTATGGGATATCTCTATAACAAAGGGATCATGGAATCTACAGACGCTACCAAATATACCCTGCGTCTGAATATGGATCATAAAATAAGCGATAAAATAAAAATAGGCGCTAACCTGAACTCCTACTGGAATAAGGTGAACGAACCCTTTGATGTAACCACCCTGTTATATTACAGCGCCAACTCCGTACCAGGTGTAACACCCACTATGGCGAAAGACGGCGTAACAAGATACGGCGGCAGGAACACGGATGATGAAAGTCCCAATGCCATCAACCCGCAGCAGTATATGGATACCTGGTTTTATCCGCAGGTAGGCCAATACTCTTTTGCGAAGTTATATGGCGAATGGGAAATTATGAAAGACCTGAAATGGCAGGTAAACGGCAGTGCGGAAATATATAACAAGGAAAGCAAGCAGTATAAATATTCCGGCGCTGTGCAGAACCTCTGGAACTTCCAGAAGGATGAAGTAACCGTGAGCAATGCCTCCGTTCCTTCTACACTGTATCAGAGAAACGATAACAGTCTCGCACTTACTTTTTATACTACCCTCAACTACGATAAAACATTTGCACAGGATCATCACGTGTCCGTTTTATTAGGCGCCAGCAGGGAAACCAGCAGGAATGCCTGGTTTTCCGGCAGCGTACAGGGCTTCCCCTCCAACGATACCTGGGATCTGAGTGCGGGCCTGTCGCAACCCATTGTGGGAGGTACCTCGTCATCCTATGCACTGTCTTCCTACTTCGGACGGGTGAACTACAACTACAAAGAAAAATACCTGCTGGAAGCAAACCTGCGCTACGACGGATCTTCCCGCTTTGCCGCCGGTAACCGCTGGGGAATATTCCCATCGTTTTCAGGCGCATGGCGATTGAGCCGGGAAAACTTTTTCCGCAATGCAGGGCTGTCTTTTGTAGATGATATCAAGATCAGGGGTTCCTGGGGTAAACTGGGTAACCAGAACATCGGGCTGTATCAATACATGGGCCTGTATGCAGCGGGACAGAACTATATTTTCGGCAACAGCCTGTCGGCCGGTTTAGCGCCAAAGGCATTACCCAACCCGGATATCACCTGGGAAAGTACCGCTACCACAGATATCGGGGCAGACATCAGCCTGTTCAGGGAACATTTTGATATTACATTCGACTGGTACAACCGCCGCACCAGCAACATCCTGGTACAGCTGCCACTGTCATCTTTATATGGCGCGCTTACCCCGCCATACCAGAACGTGGCAGTAGTGCAGAACAGGGGATGGGAAGCCGCACTCGGATATAAAAATACCGTGGGATCTTTTCAATACGCCATTAGCAGTAACCTGAGCCACAATACCAATAAGGTGTTGCGCTTCCAGGGCAACCCCGATGTAATACAAAGTATCGGCAATAACTCTATCATCAAACAGGGACTACCTATCGGCGCATTATACGGCTACCAGGCGCAGGGCACTTTTAAAAATCAGCATGATATCGACAACTGGGCCAAACAAAAATTGTCGGGTTCCAACAAACCAGGCGATCTTAGATACGAAGACGTAAAACAGGATGGTGTGATCAATGGCAGCGACCGGACTTACCTCGGCAGCGTTATTCCTGAATATACTTATGGTCTTACCCTCCAGGCAGGATACAAGGGCATCTCTTTGTCGGTGCTGTTCCAGGGCATCGCCGGTGTGAAAAGGTATTACCAGAACCTGTGGTACACCAGCGCCGTACGTTACGGCCGGGAAATCAATTCCCATTTCCTCAACGCCTGGTCAACGGATAATCCCAACAGCGATATCCCGCGGTTAACAACAGACAGCAACAGCGATAATACGCAGGCATCTTCTTTCTGGGTACAGAACGGCTCTTTCCTGAGAGTAAAAAATATGCAGCTCTCTTATAATTTCCCGGCAGGCTGGCTGAAGAAAACATTCATTGCAGGAATACAGCTATATGCTGATGCGCAGAACCCTTTCACCTGGACAAAATATAATGGACTGGACCCGGAAACAGGTAACTACACCGATTACCAGATTGAGAATCCAAATGTGCGCACTTTCTCTTTGGGAATAAATGCCTCATTCTAAACTAGTGTACCATGAAAAAAATAACGCTTGCGCTTTATATAATCCTGCTGGCAGGATGCACAAAAGATTTTCTGAATTCCAAACCCTCGGACCAGCTTTCAGATACCAACTTCTGGAAGTCGGATGCAGATGCACTTTCCGGTATCACTGCCATCTATGAGCAGATGCAGCACAACTACCAGATTTACGGCTACAACCCAATGACGGATGGAATGACGCCCAATGCCTGGATCTGGAGCGATTATCTCGAAGGATATGGCGGTATCTCCAAAGGCAACCTGTTGCCTACGCTTATCACACCCGTAAATGATAAATGGGTGCAGCTGTACAATGGTATCTACAAATCGAACCTGGCGCTGGAAAAAATACCGGGTATAAAAATGGATGAAACATTGAAGGGACGCCTGCTGGGAGAAGCACAGTTTTTACGCGCACTGTTTTACTACAACCTGGCCGACTATTACGGTGGCGTGCCGCTTATTGAACATACCCTGCAACTGGGCGCAGAGCTTCCCGGCAGAAATACCCGCGAAGAAGTGCTGACTTTTGTGGAAGCACAATGCGACGAAGCAGTGAAATCCCTGCCTGCAGTGTATGATAAAGCCAATACCGGCAGGGCTACACAGGGCGCTGCCCTGATGCTCAAAGCAAAAGCGCTGCTGCTGGGAAAACAATATCAACAGGTAGCGGCAGTAGCCAAACAGCTCATCGACAAAGGCCAGTACCGCCTGTATGATAACTACGAAGCCATGTTTACAGATGTGGCAGCAGAAAACAACGCGGAAGTAATATTTGATGTGCAATATGCCGGACCAGGACTGGGAGAAGGCAGCCCGCTGGATGGATTTATGGGCCCTCAAAGCTCTTTCGGAAAAGGCTGGGACCAGGCATATCCTACGCAGGATCTCGTAAACAGTTATGAGATGAAGAACGGGAAGATGATCACCGATCCTGCTTCCGGGTATGATGCGGCCAACCCGTTTAAAGACAGGGACCCGCGGCTGGATTATACCATCATCCGTCCCGGCTCCGTATGGAAAGGGATTGCTTATGACAACATCAAAGTAGGTGGTGCAAAATCAACCTTCATCGGCTACCTGCCCAGGAAGCATGTATTAACGGTAGATGGTTTCAACTGGGGCGACTCCCCGCTAAACTACATCGTGTTCCGGTATGCCGATTTACTGTTACTGTATGCAGAAGCAGAGAATGAAACAAACGGTCCGGATGCCGCGGTATATAATGCCATCAACCAGGTGCGGGCAAGAAAAGGCGTAGAGATGCCTGCTATCCCTGCCGGCAAAACAAAAGAACAGATGCGTGATATTATCCGCCACGAAAGAAGGATAGAACTGGCCTTTGAAGGTATTTACTATTCAGATATCCGCCGCTGGGGTATTGCGAAAGAGCTGATGGATGGCGCTGTGATTAAAACAATGACGGGCCAGCAACTGGATGTCCGCCATTTTGTGGACGCCCTTTATCTCTGGCCGGTTCCACAGGGAGAAATTGACCTGAATCCAAAACTCAAACAAAATCCCGGCTACTAACTTCCGCGCTATGTATAGATATTTAATTTTATTAGCCATGTGTGTATTGTGCCTGCAATACACACATGGAGCCGCGGCTTACGATACGGTATACGTAACCGGTTTTGGTGCACGGCCTGATAGTCGTGCAGACGCCGTAGCCGCAGTACAGGCCGCACTGGAAGCCTGCCGGCAAAAAGAAAACCCGCTGCTGTTTTTCCCGGCGGGACGTTATGATTTCTGGCCGCAGCACGCAGTAAAGAAAGTGTACTACGAATCCAATACCTCGGATATCAACCCGAAGTACAACGCCATCATGATAGCAGGATTTAAGAAGCTGGTGATAGAAGGCGCAGGATCGGAATTTGTGTATCATGGCAGGATACAGCCGTTCACTATTGAGCGGAGCAGTCATGTTACACTCCGCAATGTTTCTATCGACTGGGATTTTCCGCTGACGGCGCAGGCAGTTGTATTGGATACTACCGCTGCGTATATAGATGTACGTATAGACACCGCGCAGTATCCATACACTATCGTAAACGGGCAGATGCTGTTTGCCGCCGAAGGCTGGAGTGGTAAGATCACCGGCATCATGGAATACGAAACGGATACGCATCTTATTGCTTACAAAACAGGCGATGAGCCCAGCGCCCTGGGGCCGGACTGGCGGGGATATAAAGCCACCGCTATGGACAATGGCGTGGTGCGGTTGCATCATCCTTTCCGGCGGAAGCCTTCACCCGGAAACATACTGGTATTGCGTCACAACAGCCGCGATCATGCCATGATCTTTGTAACGCACAGCGATAACATTCTAATGGAAAAAGTGAACGGCTACCATTGCGCAGGGTTAGGGATATTATCGCAGTACACTTCTGATCTTACTTTTAAAAACATCTCCATTGTTCCAAATATAGCAAAGGGAAGATATTTCAGTGGTCATGATGACGGGCTGCACTTCTCCAATTGCCGCGGTAATATTTATGTAGACAGCTGCCGCTTTGGTGGCCTGATGGATGATCCCATTAATGTGCATGGCACTTATGTGCGCATTATCAGCAAGCTGGATAAAAACAGTTTGCTGTGCCGCTTCATGGAGCCGATGAGCGTAGGCATGGAATGGTCGGAAACAGGCGATAACATTGCGTTTATAGATCACCATTCACTGGCAACTATTGGCAAAGGCAAGGTAACGGCGTTCCGTAAAATAAGCACCACAGATTTTGAACTCACCCTTGCCGGCGAAATACCGGCACGTATACAGGAAGGAGATGGCCTCGAAAATATGAGCTGGACTCCCGCAGTTACAGTGAAGAATACATCTTTCGAAAGCTGTCGTGCAAGAGGGCTGCTGGTAACCACACCTAAAAAAGTGATCATTGAAAACAACAGCTTTGCATCCAGTGGCTCGGCCATTCTGATAGCCGGCGATGTGAACTCCTGGTATGAATCCGGCGCTATCACTGATCTGCTGATAAAAGGAAATAAATTCCTCGCTCCGTGTAATACATCTGACTACCAGTTTACAGAAGCGGTGATCAGCATTTACCCGGAGATCCCGGTGATGAATGATAGCACACCGCTTTATCATAAAAATATACGGATAGAAGGAAATAGTTTTTATGCGTTCGACTATCCTATACTATTCGCACAATCGGTAAACGGGCTGCAGTTCATCAGCAATGATCTCATCAGGAGCTACGATTATAAACCTTATCATGCCCGCAAAGCTGCCTTTTTTCTTTCAGGGTGCAGGAATGTGCGCATACAGGATAATAAGGTAGCTCCCGATCTATTGGGGAAGAATGTGGAATTTAAATTTATGAAGAAGAAAGAAATACAATGTCAGCAAGAACTGGTTTTTTAAGCATTTTAGTGCTGCTCATTTTTCCGTTAAGAAGTTTGCCGCAGTCGCATACCGGTCACTTATCACTGCCAGCGGTGATAAGTGACCATATGGTATTACAGCAACGCGCAAACGCCGTGATGTGGGGCTGGGCGGGCAAAGGCAGCCAGGTGAACATTACGCCCGGCTGGACCTCAAAAAGATATACGGTTGTTACAGACAGCGCCGGGAAATGGCAGGCGCGTATTCCTACGCCCCCTGCGGGTGGCCCCTATACCGTTGATTTTACCAGTGAGGCAACGCATATCCGTGTGAAAGATGTATTAATCGGGGAAGTATGGGTATGCTCCGGGCAATCCAACATGGAAATGCCTTTGAAAGGATACAACAAACAACCGGTTTTAAACGCAGCTGCTATTATTGCGGATGCGGTTAATCATCCGGATATACACGTTTTCCGGGTGCCTAAAGTGGTGTCACCGGTACCTTTAGCTGATTGCAATGGTAGCTGGAAGGTCACAGACACCGCCACCGTGAAGGATTTCAGCGCTGTTGCCTATCAGTATGCAAAAATCCTGCATGAAAAGCTGCACGTACCCATCGGCATCATTGCCACTTATTGGGGAGGAACAGCCATACAATCCTGGATGAGTGAAAAAACATTGTCGGCTTTCCCGGAAGTGTGGTCCACCAACAGGCCGGATACGATCAGAGATCCCGAAAAGAATCCGGAACATTCGCCGGCTGTGCTGTTCAATGCCATGATCCTGCCGGTATCATATTATAGCGTGAAGGGATTTATCTGGTACCAGGGAGAATCAAACAGGGAGCATCCGTTGCTTTACCGCAGGCTGTTACCGGCTATGGTGAAGGAATGGAGAGTGCTATGGGGAGAGGGCCGTTTGCCCTTTTATTATGTGCAGATAGCGCCTTATGGATACGCTGATCCCCGTCATGAGCAGTTACCGGCTATCCTGCGGGAATCACAATTGCTGGCACTGCGCGATATCCCCAACGCAGGCATGGCCGTGATACTGGATGCGGGTGAAGAAAAATATATTCATCCGCCGGATAAAACGGTGGTGAGCCAACGCCTTTCTTACTGGGCGCTGTCAAAAACATATCATCAGAAAGATATTGCCTGCGTTTCGCCTGTTTTTAGAAAGATGAAGATCAGGGGAAGCCAGGCTTATCTTTATTTCGATTTTGCCAAACACGGACTCACAGCTAATAACAAGTTTTTGGAGCATTTTGAAATGGCAGGCAGCGACCATGTTTTTTATCCGGCAGCAGCGGTTATTGTTCACCGTAACCAGGTGAAAGTTCAATGCGATTCAGTGGCGGCGCCGGTTGCAGTGAGGTACGCATTTAAGAATTGGGTAAAGGGGGAGCTTTATAACCGGGAAGGGTTACCGGCTTCTTCTTTCCGGACGGATGATCAGCAATAACCCCAACGGCAGACACAGCTTTCCCCCGCGGCATAGATATTGTTTGATTAATAGTCAAATAACACAAGCCATGAATGTAAAAAGACTCTTCGGAACCATCCTGACTATCCTGGGGATAGTGGGTATCATTTATGCCGGTTATGGTTTTATCCAGCAAAGTATGCAATGGCGGCAGCTACTGGTGGCTGCTGTAATCGGGGTTATCTTCTTCATATCGGGTATTGGCCTTGTGAGGAATACCAAAGATGAAGCGTAGTTGAAGCGTACTTAAAGCATGGATGAAGCGTAGTTAAAGCGTGGCTGAATTTATCCGCCATAATTCTCTGCTATTTACAATATTTGTAATATCTTGTAACCCATCACCACAACAAACGTAATTTTTATATGGGATTTTTTTCAGGTCTTATTGGCAACGCAGCCACTGTTAGCCAGGAGCAGTTAACCAAAGATTATGGCAAACTCCTGCTTGACTCAGAACGGGTAGAACTGGGTTTTAAGCTGATCAGGGATACTTTTATATTTACCAATAAACGTCTTATCCTGATCGATAAGCAGGGGCTTACCGGTAGTAAAACAGAATACCGCAGTATCTCCTACAAAAGCATTTCAAGGTTCAGCGTGGAAACAGCCGGTACTTTTGAACTGGATGCAGAACTGAAAATCTGGATCTCCGGTGAAGAATTGCCGAGCATCAAAAAGCAATTCAGCAAATCGGTGGATGTATACGAAGTGCAGAAGGTACTGGCGCATTATGTGCTGAACTAAGTTTCTTATTAAAGTGTTTATCATACCGAAGCCACCATTGGTGGCTTTTTTAATTGCTTATATTTAACATCCCTAAAAGGATTGATCATGGAAGTAGGAATAGATAGCTTTGCAGCCACCAATGGTTTAAACAACAAGCCGGTCGCAGAAAGTAATATGGATGAAATGGCGGATCTGCTGGAAAGAATTGTGATGGCCGATCATGCAGGATTGGATGTATTTGGTATCGGTGAACATCACCGGAAGGAATTCCTGGACTCTGCACCCACCATCATCCTGGCGGCTGCAGCAGCCCGTACAAAACGTATCCGTCTTTCCAGTGCGGTAACGGTGCTCAGTGCCGCCGACCCGGTAAGGGTATTTCAGAATTTCGCCACACTGGATATTATTTCCCGTGGCCGCGCCGAAATGGTGGTGGGCCGTGGTTCCTTTATAGAAGCATACCCGCTTTTTGGCTATAGTCTCCAGGATTATGATGCGCTCTTCATCGAAAAACTGGACCTGCTCCTGAATATCCGCGATCATGAAGCGGTTACCTGGAAAGGCCGCTTCCGGCCGGCGCTTAATAATATTGCCATTTATCCGCGCCCGGTGCAGGATCCCATACCCATTTGGCTGGGTGTTGGTGGCACCCCACAATCATTTGCCCGTGCAGGTACGTTGGGACTGCCCCTCATGGTGGCCATTATAGGAGGGGAAACCCATCGTTTCCGCCCGTTGGTAGACTTGTATAGGGAAGCCGGCAGAAAAGCCGGGCATTCGCCCGATAAATTAACCGTAGGCGTACATTCATTGGGGTATGTTGCGGAAAACAGGCAACAGGCTGTGAGCGACTATTTCCCCGGCTACGCCGAAACATTCACCAGGATTGGAAAGGAGCGGGGATGGCCTCCTGTTACACGCGCGCAGTTTGATGCACAGACAGGTCCCACCGGTGCCCTGCTGGTAGGCGGTCCTGAAGAAATAGCAGAAAAGATTCTCCGCCACAGCGAGGCACTGGGTGGCATCTCCAGGATTACTTTTCAGATGGATAATGCAGGTTTATCCCATGAAAAATTGCTGAAGTCCATTGAATTGATTGGTAAGTACATCATTCCGCTGGTGAATACCGATTAAATTACGCACCCAGTTCGGTAGGCAATCCGTCCATACTCACCAGGTTCTTCTCGGCTTTGTAAGCTTCCAGTCCTTCGGGCCCTTTCTTTTCCGCCCATTTGGCGGCATGATCCCGCTCGCCGGTGTATTCATACAACGGAACGCCAAAGCCGCAGGAGGTTTGTACTTTATGGATATCCGCCACAATGATCTGGCGGGTGGCGGGCAACAACGTAAACAGCGCCGACAGCTCCGGCCATTCCGGATCACCCGGTAACACCGTATAGCCTTTACCGTATAAACGCAAAATATTGGGCGGCCCGTCGAAGGCACAAAACATAAAGGTAATACGGCCATTCTCCCGGAGATGCGCGGAGGTTTCATTCCCGCTGCCCACAATATCGAGGTAGGCTACTTTGTTGGAGGAAAGTACCCTGAAACTGTCGAGCCCTTTGGGCGAAAGGTTTACATGGCCCTGATCACTCAGCGGCGCAGAGGCTACAAAAAACAATTTCTGCGCAGCAATAAAGTCCTGGTGTACGGGCTTAATATCGTCAAAAAACTTTCCCATATAAAGCGGCATTTAAGCGTGGTCATTAAAGGTACGAACTTTTAACTACAGCAATTTCTTCGCTGCGTCTTCCCAGTCCATGATCCGCTCATAGCCCTCTACGTGTACATTATGATGCCCGTGATACAACAAGGGCCTGCCTTTGAAATTGCTGAAATTGCGGATCAGGTCATCTATCATAATGTCTGTTTGTACAATAGATTTATCGCCGCAAAAACAATACTGCCGCCAGTCAAGAAAAGGGAAATGCTCCTGCAGCCAGTCGTATTTGTCTTTCAGCGAAGTGGGGAATTCCATCGCTGCGGATACGATATACAATTTATATTTCTTATTCAGTTCTTTTATTACTTCCACTGCATTCGGGAATATTTCCAGGTCGCGGAAAAAGCCGGGTGTATTCAGGTATTCCTTAATCTTCGCCTTGTGCTCTTCCGGCAGGATATCCGATAGTGTTTTGCCGTGAAGTTCCTCCGTGGTAAATGTTTTACCAAAGTCCCTGTAATACCATGCCCTGGCTTTTTTGATTGGGTCTGCAATGGTTTCGTCCATGTCGATGGCAATAGATAACTGCATTGTTTCCTGTTTTTGTGCAGCTAATATAATAAAAAGTGCGGAGGTTGTCTTTCCCGCTGATTACACTGATTATACTGATTTGCTTGATTTGACTTTTTGGATATTAAGTGATTCGGGGAGATATAAGCGGATATTTTCGCTTATATCTCCCCGAATCATTTAATATCCTTATAAAATCCAAAAAGTCAAATCAAGCAAATCAGTATAATCAGTGTAATCAGCGGGAAAGACAAAATCCGCGTCTAAAGCTGTTTCAGCTTAATATCACGGTATTCCACTTTCATCGGCGGACCTACATGCACCTGTACGCCCAGCAATCCTTTGGTTTTTCCATTCACCGTATCGTTGTCGGTTACATCGCTCATCAGCACATCGTTGATGTAGTGCTGCAGGTGATTGCCTTTTACAACAAGCCGGCATTTATTCCAGTCTTCGCTTTTAATAAGTGCTTGCAGTGAATCAGAGCTGCCGAGTGAGCCGGTAACAACGGCGGCACTCCAGGCGTTGTTCTTCACGCCGTTTTTCAGCGAATCGGTTGCTTCGGGAATGGTGGTTTTCTGTCCGCGGTAGGCCAGGGTGGTACGGCCTCTTTCTTCGTAATTCTGACCGGTATAGCGGTTGGCGCCGTCAATATCTGCCTGGTAGCCTTTCAGCGCGTGTGGTACATTTTCTACCATTACGCTGCGGTAGTTGATGCCGCTGTTGCCGCCGCTGGTAATTTTGAATTCGCAGGTGAGTTCAAAATCCGCCGGCTGATCGCCTTGCCAGATGAGGAAGGTGTTGGTTTTCAGTAACGTTTCTGGCGTTACTTCGCCAACAATATGACCGTTTTCCGCCCGCCAGTGAATAGAGTCGCCTATCCATCCGTTCAGTGTTTTACCATCAAAGATCTGTACGAAGCCTTTATCGGTACCTGTGCTATCGCCGGTATGGCTGTTGCCTGTCTTACTGTTGCCGTTCTGGCAACTGGCCGTGGTAAACAGCAGGCTGGCTGCGGCTAACGGGATAAGCATTGCACTGGTTCTTTTCAGCATAATTAATATTTTAATAGTGTTTGGTATTTTTTCGTATATCCGGGGGAGATAGTAAACATGATGCGTATAACCGTTACCGGTAGTCAGGCAGCATTGGTATCTTTCCAGGAACCGGAAGCAGCTGAATCCAGTACGGCTTCACACACTTTTTGTGTTTCCAGTGCTTCTTTAAAAGTAGGAGAACAGGGCGCACCGGTTTCCAGGCTTTTCAGAAAATCAGCTACCTGGTGTACAAAAGAATGTTCGTAGCCAATGCCCAGTCCGGGTACCCACCATTTATCCATATATGGCTGATCGCCGTCCGTTACATGGATGGAGCGCCATCCGCGCACCGTAGAGGCGTCGGCGTTATCAAAGTATTCCAGCCGGTTCAGGTCGTGCAGGTCCCAGCGGATGGAAGCATTTTCACCGTTGATTTCAAACGTATATAACGCTTTATGTCCGCGTGCATAACGGGTTGATTCAAAGAGGCCGAGAGAACCGTTGCTGAAGCGGCACAGGAAGGAGCAGGCATCATCGATGTTTACTTTTTCCACTTTGCCGGTGAGCTGATGCATGCGTTCCTTTACAAACGTTTCGGTCATGGCGGTTACGGTGGTGATGCTACCGTTCAGCCACAACGCGGTGTCAATGCAATGGGAGAGCAGGTCGCCTACTACGCCGGAACCGGCTACATCTGCATCCATGCGCCACAATCCTTCGCCGCCCTGTGGCAGGTTGGCGTTAATGGTCCAGTCCTGCAGGAAGTTGGCGCGGTAGTGGAAAATGCGACCCAGCTTGCCGGAGTCGATGATCTGTTTGGCGAGGGTAACGGCCGGCAACCGGCGGTAGTTGTACCACACGGTATTAGGCACGCCTGCTTTTTCAATAGCGTCTACCATTCCGGCCGACTCTTCCAGCGTACGTGCCAGCGGTTTTTCGCAGAGGATCATTTTGCCTGCAGCAGCTGCTGCAATAGCTATTTCAGCGTGTTTGTCGTTTGGCGTGCAAATGTCTACTGCATCTATATCATCACGTGCAATGAGGGCTTTCCAGTCCGTTTCCACGGATTCATATCCCCACTGCGCGGCAAATGCTTTGGCTTTACTTTCTGTGCGGGAACATACTGCTTTCAGCACCGGTTGATAAGCCAGTTCCGGGAAGAAGTTTTTCACACGCAGGTAGCCGTTGGAGTGGGTTCTGCCCATAAAGCCACAGCCTATTAATCCTATCCTCAGTTCTTTCTTTGTTGTCATAGTTGTCACGGATTATTAATTAAAAAACTATTCCTGCCAGCCGTGTTGTTGCCTTACAGCGATCATGGCGGCGAGGATATCGTTCCAGGTTTTCGCCTGGGTCATCACGGCGTTGGGGAACATACAACCATCCCAGCAGATATGTTTCACCGCTTTTGTGAGTTCGCCTTTGTCGTCGCGCAGCCAGAAACCGGCATCTTCCGCAATATTCAGTTTCCCGTTGGGATCAGTAGCCAGGCAGTGACGGCCGGTTTTATCGTGCGAGCCGGTGCCGTGTACGGTACCATCATTCTGCGCCACATGGAAATCGATCATCCACGGACGAAGGGCATGTGTAAGTTTCCGGAGCCCTGCTTTGATTGCTTCGCGGTCGCTCCACTCAAAGTTTGCCGGCAGTATCCTGTCTTCCGGGCTGTTATACCCCAGCAGGTACAGGAACGTATGCGACATATCGGCCTGGAACCCAATATTGGGACGGTCTACCGCCTCCAGGGTATCCAGCATGGCTTTCCAGCTATGCATGCCACCCCAGCAGATTTCACCTTCTGCGGCAAGTTTTTCGCCATAGTCAGCGGCTACGTCACAGGCTTCACGGAACGTTTGTGCAATCAGCCTGGTGTTACCGGCGGGATCTTTGGACCAGTCTTCCGGACTGCAGGCGGAGTCGATGCGTACTATGCCGCTAGGCCGGATACCGAGGTCACGGAGCCGTTTGCCTACGTGGCACGACTTCCGCACCTGCTCTACAAATTTTGCCCTGTCTTCTTTGCTGCCCATTGCGGAACCGCCGCTGGGAGGCCAGATCGGCGCCACGAGGCTGCCTATCTCAAGGTTATAGGAAGATACTTTTTCTACCAGTCTTTTCAGGTCATCGTCTGAGCTGTCTGCGGATACATGCGGGTCAAACAACCCGATGTCGATACCGTCAAACTTAACGCCGTTCACATCAGCGTTAGCGGTCATTTCCAGCAGCGTATCAAATGAAATGATGGGTTCTGCACCATCTCCTTTTCCTACAATGCCCGGCCAGGTGGCATTGTGCAGTTTTGGATAATTATTATCTTTCATAACGTAGTTTTTAACAGATTATAACACGAGGTCGGGATTACCCGGACCAAAATGTTTCAGCATTACAATCGGATCGGTAGAAGAGTGGTTTACAATTTTCACTCCTGCAGTAGCCGCTGCTTCGCTGATAAAAAACTCATCGTTGGTTAATTGTCCGTAGCGGATCAGTGCCGGCGTATCAATATCCCACACACCCATTTTGCCATGCCCCTGCATCAGGATAATGCCGTAGGCGGCGGCGTCTTTAATAACTACTGTTGCGCCGGGCGCTACAGTGAGTTCTTTGGCGCTGAATGCATCTGATTTATAACATACCCAATTTTCCGTATATCCTTCCCCGTTAGCTGCCGTTTTGGGCGGCATAAAACGGTTCTGGAACTGGTTGGGATCTACGTTCAGTTCCCAGTCGATCACGTCCATCAGCGCATCATAATCACCGATGCTTTCTTTTGGCGTACCATTCCAGAGCAGTACTTCCGGAACGATGGCTTCGTTTACGAGCGACTGGTACATGGCAAATACGTCGGAGGCTTTCTGTGGCTCGTAGGTACACAAACTACCCGGTGCATGCAGCAGTCCCGGCGGAACATCCCAGCCGGTGCCGGGTTCCAGCTTGTAAGCCTGTGAGTAGTTCGTGATTTTATTATCGCCTTTGGTAAAGTTCAGCAGGCATTCCTTAATCTGTTCGCGGGTGGTGCCGGGCGCAATACCCATGAACGTATAAGGGAAATCACCGCCATGATTATTCAGCTGCGGCGGAAAGTAATAGGCTTCGGGCTTTCCGGCCTGTCCGATCAGCGCTGCCTTTTCATCGTTATGATGAATATGATGGGGGAGTGGTCCCATGTTATCAAAGAACTTGGAATACATCGGCCAGGCGCCATAGGTATCCCATAAACGTTTCCCGATCAGTTTATCTTTTAATTCGCTGATGGCATCTTTCAGTAAAAATTGCTGTGTGCCGCTGCCATCACTTACCACCACCATGCTTAAACCTTCATTTTCGCCTGTTAAAGGGCCGTTCTTCGCCGGAGTGGTGGACGACAGCCAACGTTCGTCGATGCCGCCACGTTCGCCTCCCAGTACGTAATAATCGTCCGGGTGTAATTTGATCCGCCGTCCTGGCACGCAAAATGATCTGGGTACCCAGTTTGGTGCCAGCCGGAGAATCCCTTGTCCCTGTTCGAGTGCTTTTTCTGCTAAGCTTGTTTTTTCCATGAGCTTTAAAATGATGATTATAAAAGATCAGTGAGAAATGATTTGATGTCTTCGTTGGTATGTAACAGGTTTATCTGCAATTCATATTCGCGGCGTTCGCCCGGCTCCATAAATAGCAGCGTACCTTCCCTGCGGGCTTTTGCCTGGCCCGTAGGCGGATGGGTGCCGGGTTCCAGCCCCATCACATATTCGCCTTTGCCCCAGTGCTGCCAGTTGGTGAGCACCGGCAACTGCGCTTTTTTAAACCGCAGCGAAAACGCCAGTTGCAATGCAGCGTTGTGTACACCACAGGTACACCATCCGCCGGTATCTGCAACCGGATCAATGATCGCGGCTTCTTCGCCGCCACCGGCATGACTGTCCAGCGGAGCGAGGCATTTTTTATAATTGTGATCCGCATTAAAAATGTGATCCGGATTGCCTTCCCGGGGAATCCAGTTTCCTTTCCAGCAGATATCCGCACCCTCATCTACCAGCGGCCACCCGAAATTGAAATGATATAACAACATATGCGGCGCCGTGATATTGCCCCGGTTCATCACTTCATCATGCACCCGGATCTCTGCTTTGCCCAGTGTACCGGAAATAGTACGTTTCAGCATCAGCTTGGGACCGAGGGCGCTGGTTTGCAGCATGATGCCGGTAATGCTCATCTCCATCTGCCCGGCCACGGGGTCGGGTTGTATGATGGAAACAATTTCAGCAGGCGTATTACTGATAGGGCCATGCAGCCCGCGCTCTCCATATTCATCGGTTTCAGGGCCGCCCACATGCATCAGTCCGCAGGTGGTTATCAGTCCACCGCCAAAGGTTTGGAGCCAGTCCAAACCTTTGTTCGCCCCGCGCGTGGGTGCGGTAATACCGCCATGACTTAACCAGGCCAGGCTATGCTGATGATAAAAGGCATCCGCAATATCCATGGCCCGGTCGATGACCACCTTATAACGTAACCCGGTTCCGGTATTGATCCAGGCGATGCGGGTGCCCCTTCCGGGGCCATTGTCCAGCACCGCCGTTTCTATACCTCCCAGCTGAAAATGATTCGAGAGTTTATGTTGCCACGACTGATTATTAAATGCCATCCGCGCGTTATTTATCTTCCGGAAAAAATATTATTTACGACCCAGCTGCTTGGAAGCAAGGAAAATGGAATCCTGTTTGTTGCCGCCGGATTTCAGATAAGCCATCAAGTCACGCAGCTCGTCTTCATTAAGACGGTTAATTAATCCCGGCAGCATCACAGAAACTTTGGATGCTTTTGTTCCGGTTACATCTTTCTTCAGTAATTCCCGCTGATCCTGTGTTGCAAACGGATTCTGGGAAATCACATACTTATCTTTGTCCTGGCTTACCAGCCTTCCTACTACGGTGCTGCCGTTCTTCAAAGAAAACACGGTGGCTTCGTACTGGTCAGAGATGGTTTTGCTGGGTTCAATGATGGCTTCGAGGATATCCTTATTGGAAAAACGTGTGCCCAGCTGCGTTAGATCCGGTCCGGCTACGCCGCCTTCACCGCGCATACCATGACAGGAGCTGCACAACGCTGTGGCAAACATCGCCCGGCCCTGTTCAAAATCACGTTTGGTAGTAGTAGCGCTGTCCACTACTTTAAGCGCTTCTTCCAACTTCCAGTTTCTGCCCGGACCTTTCGGTTGCGCGAAACCTGCTGCAAGGTTGCCGCCACTGTTTAACAGGGAGTCGCCGGAGATTTTGTTGAAATGAGCAAACTCTTTTTTCGGCACATTGGCCAGTGCATTTTTCCTGGCGTCATTGATAAAGCCGATAAAACTATGTCCGCCTTTATAGGAGAAAGCATCGTAGAACCAGTGGAAATATTGTTCCTGTAATTCAGGTGTCCAGCCGCTTTTAGCCTGGCTTAACACGGTTGCATACCAGGTTTGCTGCAATGGCGGCATCTTGGATAACATACCGGCAATGTCCAGTCCGTACCGCGGATTGCGCATGATCAGATCGGCTGATTTCATAGCCGTTTTAGCGGCAGCAGTATCATCTTTGGCGCTGGCCAGCAATGCCATTGTTTTTTCTACGGCATTGGGTGCATTGATGTATACCAGCACTTTACTCAGTGACCTGTTCAGATCGTTGGTGCTGGCGGGATACTGCGGATCAAGGTAGGCGGCTATTTGTGCCGATTGTTCTGCATCGGGTTTACCCATGCGTACAAACACCAGTTCAAAAGCGCGCAGCAGGTCAATCTGCTGGGAAGGTGATAACTGTGCATAGTTGATCGTCATCAGTTGCGGCAGCAGCAATTTCTTCACATCTTCCTTGCCCTGGCGTGCCAGCGCAATCGTTCCCTGGATCAGTGTTTCAGGATCTTTCTCCTGTAACACTTTGTTCTGCCACTGGCTCACCGGTTGATTTTCTATGGCTATCCTTGCTGCAAAGCGGATAAAGCGATCACTGTTTTTCAGGTAAGGCCATGCAAAATCAACGGCTCCTTCTTTTACGCCACCGTGATAAGCTTCCAGTTGTTTGCGGATGTTAGCGCCTTCTGTTGGTGGAGTTACCGCCAAAGGTTCGTTATCTTCTTTATTGTCTTTATAATATACGCGATACAGATCAGACTCCAGTCTGCGGCCACCGGTCAGGAAATACAAAGCGCCGTCAGGACCAATCACACCGTCTGTTAACGGCAGTGGTGAACCCGACAGGAATTCTTCTGCACCTGCTCTGTAAGAAGCGCCATCCGGCTGCAAACTGATGGCGTAGATGATACCAAAGCTCCAGTCGAATGCAAATAATGATTTGCGGTATTTCTCCGGGAACTTTGCATTGCCGCCATAGATCAGGTTGGTAGGGGAGCCCTGGCCAATGTTCAGTAAGGGTGGTAAGTTATCAGGATAGGCAGGCGACCATTTCTCTGTACCCGGGCGCCATCCGTATTCACTGCCGCTGGTTACCTGGCAGATGCGGGTAGGACGGTACCAGGGAGTACCAAAATCCCATTCCATATCTGAATCATAAGTGAACATATCACCGGCATCATTAAAGGTAAGATCGAAAGGGTTGCGGTAGCCGGAGCTGATGAGTTCCCAGTTGGTACCGGTAGAATCGATATGCGCAATCCATCCGCCATGTGTATTCACCGTGTTGTCGTGACCGTTAGGATCCTTGATAAATGGTAACACGTTATCGATGTTCCACGATGGAGGCACCTTGTAGTTATTCATCTCCGGAATTTTGGTAAAATTACCGGCGATCACATAGATGGATTTTTTATCCGGAGATAATACAATGCTGTGTGGTCCGTGTTCACCTTCGCCATCCAGCGCTTTCAGCAGCGTGATCTTATCAAACTGATCATCGCCGTTGGTATCCTGTAAACGATACAAGCCGCTGCCTTTGTCGAAACGGTCATCACTGTTGTGATTCACCATTACATACAGGCTGTTGAAGGCATACAGCAATCCCTGTGCATAGCCCATAGATACTTTTTGTGTAGAAGTATCATTGCCGATTTTGAGTTGTTCAATTTTCAGTTTGGCTGAATCTTCCCCTACGGCAGGGAGCTGCAACCGGTAAAGAAAACCATATTGATCGGACACGATCATGCGGCCTTTGGTGTCAAAGGTCATAGATACCCAGGAGCCCTGATTGTTGTCGCCCGGACTGTACAACCGCTCTGCCTTAAAATTATCAGGTAATTTCAGGGCATCGATTTTTGGATTGCCGGTTAGCTTTGGCTCTGACGTTGAGTCGTTTCCGTTATTGCAGGCCACACCGGTCATTAGAACGGTGGAAACCAGCAACAGCAGCGGGAAAGCTCTTTTACGTGACGTGGTCATAATATAATCTTGAATAGGTTCCTGAGTTGATACTATTGATATGGGAAAACGTTTACTATAGCTGTTAGTAATATAGTAAACGTTTTCCCGTTTTTCTAACTTTTTTTACCAGCCGGTGTTTTGTTCAAATCCATTCAACCTGATTTCTCTTTCAGGAATTGGAAATAATAACTGGAACGGCTGTATGTTATATGATGCCGGGCTGAGCCTGGTGAGCCTTTTCTTTTCTTCTATACCGTGGGCAGTCATTACGGAAACGGCTTTGCCGGTGCGTAATAACTGGTACCAGCGATTGTCTTCAAAGGCAAGTTCTACACGCACCTCCTGAAAAACAGCATCACGGAAAGCGCTCTGGCTCAAAGCAGGCAAAGGATCCAACCCTGCGCGTTGACGCACAGGATTGATATACTGCAGCGGATTACCGGTGCCGGTTTCGTTGATTGCTTCTGCCAGCATCAGCAATACCTGCGAGTAGCGGTATACGGGCCAGTTTTCATTGGCGCGGCCATCAAGCGCATATGGCGGATGATAGAATTTCCGGATGAGCGGTAACTTGCCACCAAAGGCAATTGATTCTGCAAAAGCGGCGTTAGTAGGACTGGAGTACATAAAAATAGATGCATCCTTTCTTTTATCCTTTGCTTCATACGCGTTTACAATACTGGGAGTAGGCATGTTCACGCCGCCCAGGTTACCATTGAAGCCGGTCAGATCTTTTTTACCGTTGCGTGGACCAAAGTTGAAAATATAGTTGCTACTTTCTGTTTCGATGCCGGAATTGTATTGTACCGAAAAAATAGATTCTGAATTGTTCTTCTTCGCCGGATCAAAATTATCTGCATAGTTATCTACCAGCGAATAGTTCAGTGTAGTTACCTGTTGCAGGGTGGTTACTGCCTTTGGATAATCTTTCATTGTCAGGTATACTTCTCCAAGCAGCGTCAGCGCAGCACCTTTGGTAGCACGGCCGATGTCTCCGCCGGAGTAGCTGGCAGGCAGATTGGCCGCGGCTTCTGTGGCATCCGCAATGATCTGCGCATATACTTCTTCTACCGTGGCTTTCTTCGGGGTGGAAGCTTCATCCGGGCTTGCCACTTCTTTCACCAGCAGTGGCACACCGCCGAAAAGACGCACCAGGTGAAAGTAGTACAGGGCCCGGAGGAATTTAGCTTCACCGAGATACTGTTTTTTAGTTGCTTCGTTGGAAAATTTAACGCCGTCAATGCGGGTAATGATCACGTTGGATTGCTGTATGTTCTTGTATATCTGTGTCCATACATTGTTCACGTAGTTATTGGTGGGAGTGATCAGGAATTCATCGATCTCTTCCCGTTGCTGTGCGCCACGGTCGCTTTCATCGTACTGGTAGTTGGTATTATCTGCCCGCATTTCAGCCATCGCCCAGTAGTCGCCGGTATAAAATTGCTGTAACACGCCGTAGCAGCCGTTCACGGCGCGGAGTACCTGTGCTTCAGTAGTATAATAGTTAGATCCGCTGGAAAAGGAATTTGGCTTTACATCCAGCATGTTGTTACATCCATTCAGTGCGATCGCAAGCAGCGCGATAAAAGGTATCTTAGTTTTCATGTTGCTATTCTTTTTTTGACTGAATTAAAAGGAGAGGTTGGCGCCCAGTGAATAAATTCTTGGAACCGGGTAACTGGAATAGTCGATACCAGGTACCAGCGCGCCGCTTCCGCCTTTGCCCATGTAGTTGGTTACTTCAGGGTTGCCGCTGTAGTTGGTAAACAGGATGGCATTCTGCACACTTACATATACCCTGGCGCTTTCCACAAATCCCATCTTAGGAAGACTGTAGCCCAGCGTAATATTTTTCACCCATGCGTAGTTGTTTTTTTCTACCGTCAGTGAACTTACGTCACGATACATTACCCTGCCACGGCCGGAACCATTGGTGGTTGGCACTTTGCCATTGCCAGGGTTAGATTCTGATCTCCACCTGTTAGCTACATCTTTTCGTACGTTAAATACGCCATCAATATTGCCGTTGTAGTCATTGGTGGCATGTAAGCGGTCGGCGCCCATAGAGCCCACTACCAGTACACGCAGGTCAAATTTTTTGTAATTCAGGATATTGGTTAAGCCCCAGTTGAAGTCGGGGTAAGGATTACCGATGATCGAAAAATCTTCCCGCGGATTGATTACGCCATTGCCATTGATATCCTTGAAGCGGATATTACCTGGAATTGCACCGGGGAAAGCTGGGCCTTTATCTACTTCTGCCTGGTTCTGGTAAATGCCGTCAAATACATATCCATACAACATTGCCAGCGGCTGGCCTACAATGCTCACATTGGTAGGATTACCTTCACTGCTGTTGCCGGAATAGATAGGGGCATTGTCTTTTCCCAATGCCAGCACTTTGTTGCGGTTAAAGGCAATGTTAAAGTTGGTGGTCCAGGTGAAAGATTTGGTTTCCATGTTGCGGGAGGAGATACCAATTTCCAGTCCCTTGTTTTCCATATCGCCACTGTTTTCAGTTACGGTAGTAAAGCCGCTGGACTGTGGTACTTCTACGTTTAACAGCAGGTCCTGTGTATTTCTTTTATAAGCATCGATAGTCAGGTAGATGCGGTCTTTCAGCAAACCAACGTCAACGCCTATATTTAATTCACGCATTCTTTCCCATCCAAGATTTGGATTGCCAAGCGTGTTCATTACACGGCCGCCATTCAGCGCACCACCCAGTACATAATCACTGGTACCGATGCTGCTCATGTAGGTGTAGTTACCGATATTGAAGTTTCCGGAGAAACCATAGGAAGCCCTTACTTTCAGGTCGCTGAATATACGGGACGACTTCATAAAATCTTCCTGTGAAACACGCCATCCCAGTGCTACAGACGGGAAGGTACCCCAGCGGTTGTTGGGACCAAAGCGGGAGGAGCCATCACTTCTCACAGTAGCTGTTACCAGGTATTTATCTTTATAGGCATAGTTTACCCTGGCCAGGTAAGATAATAATGCCCACTCTGTTTTATCAGTTACATTAGGATTATTGGTGAGAGTAGCTGCGCCGTTGATGGTTTTGATATCATCATCCGGGAAGTTGGCCGCATTGATACCCACATTTTGTTCCTTCTGTGATTGTACACTGTATCCCAGCAAACCGGTAATAGCATGCCCGCTGTTGCTGTTGTACTGGTAAGTGAGTGTGTTTTCATTCAGCCAGTTCAGGTAATTCCCGGTGATGTAACCTCCGGAAGGAATACTTGGCGGCGCCGCATTGGTATTACCAATGGTGGAGGGCCGGAAGTATTCGGCGCTACCTTCCTGGTAATCTACGTTGAAGGTGGATTTAAATTTCAGGTTCTTTATAATTTCATATTCTCCGTAAGTATTAAAAAGAATACGGGTGCTCTTGGATTTGTTGGTTACCTCATTGAGCATCATTACCGGGTTAGGCAAACCAAAAGTACCGGGACTCTGGATATATTCATTATAGCTGCCATCTGCTTTATAGATAGGCTCAATCGGGCTGGCAATACCGAAAACGCCTTCGCGGCCTTCTCCGTTGGTGTTGCCTTTGCGGGTGGTGTAAGAGGGCGCTACGTTGAAGCCTACTTTAAATCTGTCGGAGAGATTAGCGTCTACATTGGCTCTTACGGTAAAACGCCTGTAGCCGGAGTTGATGATCACCCCGTCCTGGTTGTAATAACCTGCGGAGACATAAGTCCTGATTTTATCGGTACCGCCACTTACGCTCAGGTTAATATCCTGCATGGGCGCAGTGCGTGTAATGGCATCAAACCAGTCGGTGCCTTTACCGATCAGTTCAGGATGACGGTAAACTTCCGGTATGTCTGCATCCGTAGGTTCGCGGTGTTCGGTGAAACGGATATTATCTTCAATCGCTTCTTTTCTGAACTGGGCAAATTCCTGGCCGTTCATCAGGTTTGGACGTCCTTTGTCGGGGATAGTCTGCACGCCATAATTGGCAGAAAGCTGCACGCGTGGAATACCGGAGCTGCCTCGTTTGGTAGTGATCAATACTACGCCGTTAGCGCCTCTCGAACCATAAATAGCGGTAGCAGAAGCATCTTTCAACACCGCCATGGATTCAATATCCTGCGGGTTAATAGCGTTCATTGGATCAGATACCTGGTCGGAAGAAGACGCCAGCGGATAACCATCCACTACATACAGTGGCTGGCTGCCAGCGCCCACAGCGCCGATGCCGCGCACCTGTACCTGCGGTCCGCCACCGGGAATACCATTGGAGGTACTCACCTGGATACCGGCAATCTGGCCGGCCAATGCCTGGTCAGGACCGGCAACGGGCATGTCTTTAATGTTCCTCATGGTAACAATTCCAACAGATCCTGTTACATCTTTTTTCTGTTGTGTACCATAACCTACAACCACTACCTGGTTAAGGACTTTATTGCTTGGTTCCAGCTGTGCGCTGATGCGGGTACGGGTACCTACGTGATAAGTTTTGCTTGCATAACCGATTATGCTAAAAACAAGAGAATCTGACGGAGCGGCGGAAATGGTATATCTGCCATTCGCATCAGTGAATGCACCCTGGCCGGTACCTTTAACGCCAACGGTTACACTGGGAAGCGGCGAGCCCGTTCCGGCATCTGTAACCTGGCCGCCAACGTTATTCTTTTGTGCATAGGTGAAAGTGCTGATGAATAACAAGGCAGAACAGGTGAAGCCAAAACGTGCGAGGCAGGAAGATCCTTTTTGATAAAGGATAGAAGCTCTGATCATAACGAGTGGAATTTGGTTTGATGAAACGGCATTACTTTACGGAAATAAATTTAGCGGAAGAATAATACATTCCTGTCCTGTTGCGTCCTGTACTGTCCTGTACTGTCCTGTATCGGAGCCTGTTAACTGTTATGAAAGAGGCGTTTGTAAAAGCCGGAAAATATTGCTACTTTCCACTGCATTTGCTAAAATGCAGACAGTTAAAAATCTGATGTATGATCATGAACAGAAAAAGCCTGAAACTGGTAGCCCTGTTTGCCATATTGGGCGCTACGGCTTTTGCACAGAATACCGCGGACGCTGATGCCGCCGCAAAAGAAAAGAAGCAACGCGAAGAACTGATGAAACAGGATTGGGCCTGTTTAAAATGTTTCCAGGAAGCCAACGCCCAGGTGGGCGCGCCTAAACCGGGCGAACAGCGGGTGGTATTTATGGGAAATTCCATTACCATCGGGTGGGGAAACCTGAACCCGGAGTTTTTTGAAGGCAAACCCTATATCAACCGCGGCATCAGCGGGCAAACCACGCCACAGATGCTGATCCGTTTCCGCCCGGATGTCATTAACCTGAAACCGAAAGTAGTAGTGATCCTCGCGGGCACCAACGATATCGCAGGAAATACCGGCTATACCCCGGTGGAAACCATTTTTGGTAACATCGTATCAATGGCGGAACTGGCTAAGGCAAACGGTATCAGCGTGGTGTTGTCATCTGTAATACCGGCATTTGATTATCCGTGGCGTAAAGGACTGGAGCCGGTTGGGAAGATTGCCGACCTGAATCAGCGCCTTAAAAACTACGCTGCCAAAAATAACTGCGTATACCTGGACTATTACACCGCAATGGCCGATGAAAGAAAAGGGTTGAAAGCCGAACTGACATCTGATGGCGTACACCCCAATAAAGCCGGCTACCTTGTAATGGGACCACTGGCGGAAAAAGCAATAGCTACCGCATTAAAAAAGAAATAAGTTGAAAACCCGCTCATTCATTCTTACCGGCATCCTGGCACTGGCAACGGGATTGGTTACTGCACAACAATCACTTTCCGCCAGGCTGAATTCTCTCTTAACGATCAAAAGTCCCCGCCCGTTCAACGGGGTAGTGCTGATTACACAAAACGGGAAAACGCTGTACGCCAAAGCCTATGGCTATGCCAACCGCGAAACAAAGCAGGCGCTGAACATCAACGACCCGTTTATCATTATGTCCGTTACCAAGCAAATGACGGCCGTAATGGTGTTGCAGCAAGTGGAAAAAGGACGTATCCGGCTACAGCAAACATTGCATTCCTATCTCCCGGAAATAAAAGATAGCTGGGCAGACAGCATTACCATCCACCAGTTGCTCAATCACACTTCCGGCGTGGTGTGGTTTGATGCGCCGCTGGCCTTTCTGCCCGGAACAAAATACGCTTACTCCAACTTCGGTTATTCCCTGCTGAAATCCGTACTGGAACGTACTACCGGTAAGCCCTATACGGAGTTGGCGTCTGCCTTGTTTAAAAAATCCCGTATGACGCACTCCGGCATTACCGGCCATACACCAGCAGTAAAAGGCTACCGGGAAATGCCCTCTGGTGGCCTGGAAGCAAGTACGGATACTATTCCCGACTGGCACTATGCAGGTGCAGGCGTGGTGTCCACGGCCCGCGACCTGGTACGCTGGAATGAACTATTGTATGGCAGAAAGTTACTGAAAGACAGCTGCTACCAGTTGATGACGCATGTTTGGGAACACCGGCAGCACACCGTATACGGGTCAATAGGAACCGGCTATGGTATTGTGGTAAGCGACGATAAGCAGGAGATGGGACACACCGGGTATATGCCGGAGATGGGATTTACGCTCATCAATTTCTACTATCCGGCAACCCGTGCCAGTCTTATTGTAATGGAGAACGCCGGCTACAGCGAAAAAGATATACCCAGGGCTTATTTCTTTGAAAGAAACATCCGCGAAATATTATTACCAACTGTTATAAAGAAGCAATAACAGCTATTTACATAATTCCACTGCGGTGATATGTTATTTTTTTCTAGTAACGTTTTCTTATTCAGATATTTTGTTGTAGTTTCATTACTCACCAAAGAAAAGGAGGTATTCATGCTATCTACAGAATATTCATGGACACCTAAGGTTAATTTAGTTTAACCAGGGCGGCTCCATTAGAGAATCTGTTAACGCTTTGGCGTTAAAGGCATCCTGGCATAGCCGGGATGCCTTTTTCTTTGTTATATAATATTTTTATATTTTTGTGAGAGGTATAACGCATTGGTTACCCCAAAGCAACAAACTATAACACATGGCTTTTATTATGGTGGACGTTGAAACAGACGGTCCCATTCCCGGCGATTACTCTATGATTTCTTTTGGCGCCGTCCTTGTAAATGAACAACTGAATCAATCTTTTTACGGTCAGCTAAAACCCATTTCCACTAAATTTATTCCCGAAGCACTGGCAGTATCCAATCACACGCGTGAAGAAACCCTCGGCTTTAATGATCCTGCGCAGGTGATGCAGGATTTTAAGCAATGGATCACTTCCGTTAGTAAGGACCGGCCCATTTTCATCAGCGATAACAACGGTTTCGACTGGATGTTTATCTGCTGGTATTTTCATCATTTTATTGGTGAAAACCCGTTTGGATTCAGTTCTCAAAACCTTGGCAGTCTGTACAAAGGCATCACAAAGGATACTTTCCAGACGTTCAAGCACCTGCGCAAAACAACCCATACGCATCACCCCGTAGATGATGCAAAAGGCAATGCAGAAGCGCTGCTTACCATGAAACGCGAAATGGGACTGAAAATTAAGTTGTAGCTACGCCCTCAAACTTTTAACCGGGTTCACCAGCCCGGCTTTCACCGACTGGTAAGCGATTGTAACTCCCGCTATCAGTACAGACACCGAGATCGCAATAAGAAAAGTACCGCCACCGATATGGGTCTGATAAGCAAAATTGTCCAGCCAGCGCGTCATCACAAACCAGGCGACAGGCGCCGCCACGCAAAAGGAAACAAAGATCAGCAGGATAAATTCTTTTGCAAATAGCCCGACAATATTCAGAAGGGAAGCCCCTAATACTTTACGGATACCTACCTCTTTGGTGCGTTGCACCGCTGCAAAGGCCACCAGGCCATACAATCCGAGGCAGCCAATGATGATGGCCAGGGAGGAAAACAGCTTAAATGCGGTGTATATTTTTTGCTCCTGTATATACATGCTGGCAATGCGGTCGTCCAGGAACTGATACTCAAACTGGTTTTCTGTAAATAATGCAGACCATAATTTATCTATGCCTGCAATAGTATTCCGCATATCAGTAGGCTTGATCCGGATATTGGCCGTTCCGAAACCGCGGGCATTGTATTCCAGTATACAAGGTCTTCTCTTTTTATACCGGGATTCACTCTGGAAATCTTTCACCACACCCGTGATCAGCGCAGGGCCATCGTTGATGTAAAAGTGTATTCCCAGTGCTTTCTCCGGGTTCTGAATCCCCATTTTATGGATCATTGTTTCGTTTACAAGCACCCTGCGAAGCGTGTCGGCATCTGTGCCTGGGCGGATTTTTTCGCCTGCCAGTAACTGTATCGAAAACATGTCCATATAGTGTTCGTCGATCGCTTTTACTTCGGTTACATCGTTTTCAGTAAGTCCCACCGCGGGGCAGCGGAACCCGCTGAAGTTGCTTCCGTTCACCGGTGAGCCCGAGGCAAAGCTCAGCTGTGCTACACCGGGATTGGCAAGCAATTGCTCCTTTAAAATATCCCGCTTGTTCCTGTCGGGTACCGGGAAAGAAACAACTGCTTCTTTGTTAAAGCCCAGGTCCTGGTTCTGGAGAAAGTCCATCTGGTAGCCAACTATCAGCGTACCCGCAATCAGTATCTGGGAAATGCCAAACTGGGTGGATACCAATATCTTTCTTAATCCTAATCCCCGGAATGTAATACCCGTATTGCTTTTAAGGGATGTTGCCGGTTCAAAGGCCGACTGCACAAAAGCAGGATACAGGCCTGCTAAAAGTATAACCGTTACCGTTATTGCTGCCAGTACCGCAACAATTAGCGGTTGCATTAACTGCGATACCCCGATCTTCAGGTTCATCCAGGTGGCTACAAATGGTAACAAAACTCCTGCTGCTATGGTTCCCAGCACAACAGCCATCAATACCAGCAGAGTGGTTTCACCCAGGAATTGACGGATCAGCTGACCACGGTAAGCCCCCAGCACTTTACGTACACCTACTTCCTTTGCGCGGCGTATAGCCTGGGCCGTAGCCATATTGATGAAATTGATACAGGCGGTGATGATAATAAACAGCGCCACCATCGCAAGGCCCCAATAGGTTTCCCGGCTGGTGGTAGGACTGGCAGGGTTACCCAGGTAACGCTGGTCAAAATGGATTTCTTTCAGCGGCTGCAGTAAAAGGGTTGCTCCTGACGCGACATCAGCGCCCCAGTTTTTGGTAATAAAGGCAGGCATCCTGGCCTGTAACTTTGCTACGTTGTAGTGCTCAGGCAGCACCACAAAAGCATTGCCACCATTGATATTGTAAAACTCAGCCGGCGCCAGCACTTCCTTCCTGATGGTTTCGTAGGAAGCCAGGAATACAAACGGCTGACTGGTATTGCCCGGCAAATCTTCAATAACACCGGTTACTTTAAGGTTAAACTGGTTGTTCAGGTTAATCACCTGGCCCATCGGGTCTTTTGTACCAAAGTACTTTCCGGCAATGCTTCGTGTGAGCACCACCTGGTTGGGTTCCGATAAGGCAGTGCGCGGATCTCCGGCCAGCCAGTGATAATCAAATATCTGAAGGAAAGAAGCATCTGCGAAGGCAAATCCTTTTTCATTGTACCGCGTATCACCCGCTTTTACCAGCCCGGTGATCTGGTACCAGTATTGCGACACTTGCTCCAGTTCGGGGAAGTCGTTGCGCAGGGCGGGTACTACTGCCAGCGAGGTACTGGGATTATAATCGAGTGCATGCAAATTAACACGATAAGTACGATCCGCTTTTTTGTGGAAGCTGTCATAACTCAACTCATTTTTTACAATGAGAAAGATGATCAGGCAGGCGGCAATACTAAGTGTTAAGCCAAATACATTGAGAAATGTATAGCTGAAATTCCGCGTAATTGTCCTGAAAGCTGTTTTAATATAACTGCTGAACATGGAATTCAATTTATAGGATGGACCGTACTTGCAGCTAAGTAAATGCCATCATATTAAAATGCTGGTTTTCAGTAGATAAGGAGGTGTTGAAGGATTAAAAATGTCCGGTTTTAAAGGGGGAGTGTCCGGTTCCGGACATCATTTCAATAACTTCTTCCGTAAAGAATACACATAAAAATCCTCTACTTTTTTACGTGCCCACGGCGTTTTGCGGAGAAATTTTAAACTGCTTTGCACAGATGGATTGCTGATAAAGCAATTGATCCTTACCTGGTATCCCAGTTCTTCCCAGCCATAGCTCTCATAAAGATGTGTCACTATTTTTTCCAGTGTAAGTCCGTGCAGCGGGTCTTTGGATGCGCCTGGTGTGTCCATGTTGTTCCGTTTTTATGGCCCAAAGGTAAGTTAATTACAAAGATGCCCGCATGGTTACATAAAACGGTACTTCTATTTGTGCGCGGGAATTATCCAGGATCAGCTGTGCCGCCATTTCTCCCATACATTTAAAGTCGGTGGAAATGGTGGTGATGCCATTGAGGATGAATTTCTTCAAAGGCGTTTCGTTATAGGAAATGATCCCTACATCTTTGCCTATCTTCAGGTTTAAGGAAATGATCCTTTCTATCAGCAATACCAGGTCGTTTTCCCGCAGGTTAATATATACATCTCCCGGCTGGATATCTTCTTCTCCTATTTCTTCTACCTTTTTACTGTTAAAAGCATAGTTCTGGCAGAATTGCATAAACCCTTCGTAAATTTCTTCCGGGTAATAGGTATTGTCGGGGTAAATGATTTTAATGGTGTGGTATTGCTGCAGCTTGTCCCTGGCCTGTTCCAGGGCGCCGTAAATATCTTCCTGGAAATTTTCATATACTGCGCCGTATTCGCCGGTTACACCTTTCAGCTTTTTATCCAGCAGGATCAGTTTCTCTTTCGGGATAGTATTGATCACTTCATCAACATGCTCCCATCTTTCCCGGAAGTGCGGAAGTATCACAATATGTGTATATTCATTGATGTTTTGTGACAACAATTTTTTAAAGAGACTGAAATCGCTGTTATAAATATAGAAGTCGATATTGGCCTGTTCCCCCAGCTTGTCTGCAAACGAATCATAGATGATTTTTTTGTGCTCGCTCAGTTTGTTGAACAGGAGCAGTATCTTATATTGCTGGTCAAGATTGGTTTGCGACACATAGTAGCCTTTTCCGGGAACGGACCCCAGGATACCCAGCCCCTTCAGGTATTTGTATGCTTTTTCTGCGGTATCCCTCGAAATTTCAAAGGCATAACTGACTTCATTGATGGACGGCAGTATATCATCCTGCTGTACTTTTTTGTCTACAATAGCTTTGATGATAGAGTTGGCCAGCTGGTAATATTTAGGCGTAGCAGAAAAATCATCAATAAAAAGGTATTTAAAAATCGGATGTTGTTTCATGGCTCATCAGGTATTAATCCGTGGAATTAGCTATCAGGTTATAACATGGTTGTTTTCCCGGCAATGATAGTGATTTAATTCTATAAATGCTATCTCCGGCCGGAACCATGACAGTCCATGACAGTTTAAAAAAGTACATGCTTTATTTTTATGAAACTTTAATCTCCACGTTACAAATTACTATATCATTATGCAGGCTTTACTGGGAGTTTTATTTCACTTTATAGGTGGGTTCGCATCGGGAAGTTTCTATATCCCTTACAAAAAGGTAAAGGGATGGAGCTGGGAAAGTTACTGGATTGTAGGCGGGATCTTCTCCTGGCTGGTGGTACCGCTGGTAGCCGCCTGGTTAACCGTTCCCGGTTTTATGGATATTATCCGTAATACGGAAGGCACCATTCTTTTCTGGACCTACTTCCTGGGCGTACTGTGGGGAATCGGCGGTTTAACCTTCGGTTTGTCCATGCGTTACCTCGGCATGTCGCTGGGAATGGCGGTAGCATTAGGCTTTTGTTCTGCCTTTGGCGCACTGATACCGCCCATTTACCGTGGTTTGTTTACAGACGATCCCAATACGCTGGGCGCTATGCTGCACAGCAGCAGGGGTTTGTATGTACTATCCGGCGTGGCGGTATGCCTGGTGGGTATTGCTATTTGCGGAAGAGCGGGAATGCTCAAGGAAAAGGAGCTTACCGGTGAACAGAAAACTGAAAGCATCCTCGAATTTGACCTTCGTAAGGGGCTGGCGGTAGCCATTGTTTCAGGTATCCTGAGCGCCTGCATGAGTTTTGCCATTACTGCCGGAAGCAGCATGGGTAAGGCAGCGGTAGCCAACAATGCCAATCCTTTGTTCCGGAACAATGTTATTTTTGTAGTGATTATGCTGGGAGGGCTCACCACCAATTTTATCTGGTGCATGCTGCTCAACAGGCGTAACCGCTCATTTAATGACTATACGAACAAAAGCACCCCGCTGGTAAGGAACTATTTATTTGCAGCAATCGCGGGTACTACCTGGTTCCTGCAATTCTTTTTTTATGGAATGGGAGAAAGTAAACTGGGCAATGATGCCAGCTCCTGGATCCTGCACATGGCTTTTATTATCCTGATTTCCGGTATGTGGGGCTTTGTGCTGAAGGAATGGAAAAATGCCAGTAAAAAAACATTCGTTACTATCTCCCTGGGTATATTCACCATTATTCTTTCTGTAATCCTGGTCGGATATGGTAATTCTTTAGAAAATTAACCCTCAGCATTATCGCAATTAAAAACGTAAAAATTATAGAGTATGTCTTTAGATGGAACTACTACGCAATTCAGGCATGTCAGCTATTTATGGGATGAAGTAACAGCCGCTGCTATGGCTGGTGATGAAGTAGCCTTGCTGATCTATCGTTCCAATTTACTCGGCGCAGACCTCCGGTTAACTAACTACGGCGGTGGTAACACCTCCTGCAAAGCCACCGCAAAAGATCCTTTAACGGGAGAACCGGTAGAGGTGATGTGGGTAAAAGGCTCCGGCGGGGACCTGGGCACGCTCAGGAAAAGTGGCCTCGCTGCCCTGTATGTAGATCGTCTCCGCAGCCTGCAGAATATTTACAGGGGAATAGCGCATGAAGATGAAATGGTGGAATTGTTCAATCACTGCATTTACGATCTTAGCTCAAAAGCGCCCTCCATTGATACCCCCCTGCATGGTTTTCTTCCCTTTAAACATATCGATCACCTCCATCCGGATGCTGCCATTGCTATTGCGGCGGCAAAAGACGGCCGGAAAATCACGCAGGAGCTGTTTAATGGCACCATTGGCTGGGTACCCTGGCAAAAGCCCGGATTTGACCTCGGATTGCAGTTAAAGCAATGCCTCGACGAAAATCCCGGTATCCGCGGTATTATGCTGGGCTCTCACGGCCTGTTCACCTGGGGCGACACTGCTTACGAAAGTTATATCAATACCCTGGAAGTAATTGAACGCTGCGCGGAATACCTGCAGGAAAATACCGGTCGTAATAAACCTGTGTTTGGCGGCGCTAAAATACAATCATTGTCGCCCGACCTTCGTAAAGCCCAGGCCGCTGAACTGGCGCCGGTTTTACGCGGCTACTGCTCTTCTCAGCAGAAAATGGTTGGCCATTTTACCGACGATGCAAGAGTGCTTGAATTTATTAACTCCAATGATCTCGACAGGCTCGCACCGCTGGGTACCAGCTGCCCCGATCACTTCCTGCGCACGAAGATCAGCCCGCTGGTGCTGAACCTTCTGCCGGATGCTGATCTGAAAGACGTAGCCACCGTAAAAACATCCCTGGCGCCGTTATTTACCGCCTACCGGGAAATGTATAAAGAATACTACGATACCTGTAAACATCCCAACAGCCCGGCCATGCGCGATCCTAACCCCGTGGTGATCCTGTATCCCGGCGTAGGCATGTTCACCTTCGCAAAAGATAAACAAACCGCCAGGGTGGCCGCTGAGTTTTATATCAACGCCATCAATGTAATGAAAGGCGCGGAAGCCATCTCTGAATACACCTCCCTGCCACGGCAGGAAGCATTTAATATTGAATACTGGTTGCTGGAAGAAGCCAAGCTGCAACGCATGCCAAAGCCGAAAGCGCTTACCGGCAGAATTGCCCTGGTAACCGGCAGCGCCGGCGGTATCGGTAAAGCCATCGCTAAAAAGTTTGCAGAAGAAGGCGCCGTAGTGGTGATCAATGATAATGATGCACAGCGACTGGCATCTGCCACGGAAGAGTTTAATAAACTGTACGGAAAAGATGTATTTGCTGCCGACCTGCTCGATGTGACCGATTCCGCATCTATTCATAAAACCTTTAATACCGCGGTACTGGCCTTTGGCGGGGTGGATATCATTGTAAACTGCGCCGGACTGTCGATCTCCAAACCACTGGAAGATCATACGGAAAAAGACTGGGACCTGCTGTACGATGTACTGGTAAAAGGACAGTTCCTCGTTACACAAACCGGCGTAGAAATCATGCGCAAGCAGGACACCGGCGGGGATGTGCTGAACATCGTTAGTAAAAACGCATTGGTTTCCGGTCCTAACAATGCAGGATATGGATCAGCCAAGGCAGCGCAACTGCACCTGAGCCGTCTTAATGCCGCTGAGCTGGGAAAAGATCGTATACGCGTGAACGTAGTAAATCCCGATGCAGTGATTTCCGATAGTAAAATATGGGCCGGCGCCTGGGCAGAAGGCCGCGCCAAAGCATATGGCGTAAAGGTGGAAGAACTGCCTGCATTCTATGCAAAACGTACCCTGCTGAATGAAATCATTGTACCGGAAGATATCGCCAACGCCTGCTATGCTTTTGTAGGCGGATTACTCAACAAGGCTACCGGCAACGTGCTGAATGTGGATGGTGGTGTAGCAATGGCTTTTGTGAGATAAAAATATCGTTTTATCTGCGTTAAAAAAGATCATCATGAGAATCGAAAAATACAGGATAGAAGAACATAATCAGACCGGAATGGCCGCGCAGCAGCGTGCATTTGAATATCTCTCCGGGGAAATTAAAAATGTGCCTGAAATATTGCAGCAGCTGATGGCTTTCCAGGTGGGCATTCCCAGCTGGGCGCTCGGAACCGGTGGTACCCGCTTTGGCCGTTTCCCCGGCGGTGGTGAACCCCGGAACCTGGAAGAAAAGATCGAAGACATAGGGTTGATTCATCAGCTGAACCAATCCAGCGGCGCCATTTCGCTGCATATCCCCTGGGATATTCCCTCCAATCCTGCACATATCAAAGCAATGGCTGCACAACACGGCCTCCGCTTTGATGCGATGAACTCCAACACCTTCCAGGATCAGCCGGGCCAGAAGTGGAGCTATAAATTCGGCTCGCTGCAGCATGTCAATAAAGACATCCGCAAACAAGCCATTGAACATAACATAGAAGTGATCCGTCATGGTATAGAACTGGGCTCTGATGCACTCACCGTGTGGCTGTCCGACGGTTCGTGCTTCCCCGGTCAGCTGAATTTCCGCCATGCTTTCCAGAACACGCTGGAAGGGCTGCAGGAAATTTATGCGGCACTGCCGGATCACTGGAAAATATTCGTGGAATACAAAGCCGCAGAACCTAATTTCTATTCCACTACGGTGGGCGACTGGGGACAGTCGTTGTTATACGCCAATAAACTGGGGCCCAAAGCCTATACACTGGTAGATCTCGGACATCACCTGCCCAATGCCAACATTGAGCAGATTGTAGCCCTGCTGCTGATGGAAGGTAAACTCGGTGGCTTCCATTTCAATGATTCCAAGTATGGCGACGATGACCTCACCGTAGGTAGTATCAAACCCTACCAGCTATTCCTTATTTTCAACGAACTGGTGGAAGGAATGGATGCCCGCGGCATGAATCATACTACAGACCTGGGCTGGATGATAGATGCCTCGCACAACGTAAAAGATCCGCTGGAAGATCTGCTGCAATCAGTAGAAGCGATCATGATCACCTACGCGCAGGCGTTGCTGGTAGACCGGAAGAAACTGTTGGCCGCACAACAGAACAACGATGTAGTTACTGCCCAGGAAATATTGCAGCAGGCGTTCCGTACAGATGTGCGCTCCCTGGTGGCTGCCGCCAGGATACAGGCCGGCGGTGCATTAAATCCGTTAGCTTTGTATCGTGCTGAAAAAGTGAGAGAACACCTGATCCGTGAAAGAGGCGCTAAAACAATGGCGACTGGTTTGTAATTTAAATGTGTTTATGACCGAAATTCCCGTTATTGCTATTTTTGATGTTGGAAAAACCAACAAGAAACTGTTTCTCTTTGATGAACAGTACCGGATCATCTTTGAGCGGACAGCCCGTTTTACGGAAACCGTGGATGAAGATGGCGCGCCCTGTGAAAACCTGGAAAGCCTCCGGCTCTCCGTATTTGATTCCCTGAGAGAAGTATTCAGCAGAAAAGATGTAACGATTAAAGCGATCAACTTTTCAACCTATGGCGCAAGCCTGGTGTACATTGATGAAGAAGGGCGTCCATTAACTCCGTTGTACAATTATCTGAAAGAATATCCGGAAGAATTGAGTCAGCAGTTTTACAGTAACTATGGCGGCAAAACCGCCTTCTCTGTGCAAACGGCGTCACCGGTATTGGGAAGCCTCAATTCAGGCATGCAGTTGTACCGGCTGAAGTACGAACAACCGGAAGTATTCAGTCGCATGAAGTATGCGCTGCACCTGCCGCAATACATGAGTTTCCTGCTGTCGGGTGTAGCCTGCTCAGATATCACCAGCATTGGTTGTCATACCAACCTGTGGGATTTTAAACAAAACAATTATCATTCGTGGTTAATAAAGGAAGGGGTGCTGGAAAAGCTGGCGCCTCTTTTTTCTTCCGGAGAAGTAATGCCCGCCGCCTTCCCGGGCAACAGCTACGCAGTGGGCACCGGGCTGCACGACAGCTCCGCTGCACTGATTCCTTACCTGGTAAATTTTCATGAACCCTTTGTACTGATCTCCACCGGCACCTGGTGCATCAGCTTAAATCCATTTAACGATACACCACTTACACCGGAAGAACTGGAAGCAGACTGTTTATGTTATATGTCCTTCCAGGGTAAGCCGGTAAAGGCTTCCCGGCTGTTTGCCGGTTATGAGCATGAACAGCAGGTAAAACGTATTGCCGCCCATTTTGATCAGCATACCGGCAGGTATCGCGGGATTGAGTATGACGGCAGCATCATCCGCCAGTTGAAAGAAAGGAATAAACAGGACGCGCCGCAACTGGAGGCCGACAAGCAGCGGATGCAGGCATCTGTATTCGGGCAGCGCGATCTCGGTACTTTTTCTTCAGATATTGAAGCCTATCATCAGCTGATGCTGGATATTGCCAATCAGCAATACATCGCTACCAGCAGGGTATTGAAAGGCGCCCGCGTAAAACGTATATTCGTTGACGGTGGATTCAGTAAAAACGCCATCTATATGAACCTGCTGGCGGCGCTGTTCCCCGATATTGAAATCTTTGCTGCCTCTATGGCGCAGGCTACTGCGATGGGAGCAGCACTGGCCATCCATTCGTCCTGGAACAGCAAGCCCATGCCCAACGATCTGATAGAACTGAAATATTATTCGGTGACACATGATGCTACTTTATGAAGTTTTGATTATCATTACTGCCAATAAATAATATTATGCGCGCCCTCCTTATCCTGCTCTTCAGCTTCGCTGCCATTGTTGCCAATGCACAAACCGTAATGCCTTTATACAACGGGCTTCCTCCCGGCGGAATTGCCGGTCCGGACGAAGAAGTAACCGACAAAGACAATAACCGTACAAATACCAGTGTGCCCACTTTAACGGCTTACCTGCCGCCAAAAGACAAGGCCACCGGTACAGCGGTATTAATTTGTCCGGGTGGTGGTTATCGCGCAGTCGTATTTCAGCGGGAAGGACTCAGTATCGCGGAGTATTTTGTAAAGCAAGGCATCGCTGCCTTTGTACTCAAATACCGCTTACCGGATGATAAGATCATGCAGGATAAAAGCAGCGGTCCTTTGCAGGATGCACAGGAAGCCATGAAAATAATCCGCTCGCATGCCGCTGAATGGAACATCGATAATAGCCGCGTAGGCATTATGGGTTTCTCTGCCGGCGGGCACCTGGCTTCCACCACAGGAACCCATTTCAACAAACCGGTGCTGGCAGCCAATGCGGGCATCAACCTGCGCCCCGATTTTATGATCCTGGTGTACCCGGTGATCAGCATGGAAAAGAACCTTACGCATCCCGGTTCCCGTTTGCGGTTAATTGGCAGTGAGCCGGGAGAAGAAGCCATAAAAAATTATTCCAACGACCGGCAGGTAACACCACAAACACCACCCACCATCCTGTTTCATACCGGCGACGATACGGTGGTAGACGTAGATAACAGTCTCCTTTTTTACCAGGCCCTGCGCCACCAGCACGTACCGGCGGAAATGCATATTTATCCCGAAGGCAACCACGGCTTTGTATTGAAGCTGCCAACAGACGTATGGATGCAGATCACCATGAAATGGCTGGGCCGCATGGGTATGCTCAACCCGGGCAACCCGTTGCTGCAGGGAGGTACAGGACAGTTATACTGATAACGTTTTTTACTTTGGGAGATATCCTGTTGCTGACGAAAGTCCGGCAACCGGGCATCTGTTACCATAACTTTTACGGTTAAACGAAGATTTAAAGTATGTATACTCCCGTTATGAAAAAGTACGGCGCCGCTGCACTGTTGTTGTCGGCTGCATTAACTGCCAGCGGACAACACACGCCTTTGCAACACGGATTTGTAACGCCACCGGATAGCGTTAAGCCAAGTGTATACTGGTATTGGATGAGTGATAATATTTCGCAGGAAGGTGTAAAGCAGGATGTGGAAGCAATGGTAAAAGTGGGCATTGGCCGGGCTTTTATCGGTAATATAGGTTATCCGAAAGAAGAGGTTCCTTACGGAAACGTTAAGCTGTTTTCCGATGAATGGTGGCAGGTAACCCGTACGGCTATACGCACGGCTTCAGAAAAAGGGCTGGATATTGGCCTGTTCAACAGCCCGGGTTGGAGCCAGAGTGGCGGTCCCTGGATTAAGCCCTCACAATCGATGCGCTATCTCGCCGGTGAAGAAGTGACGATTCATGGCCCTCAGCAATATACCCAACAGCTGCCGGCAGGTCCCGCGGATTTTCAGACGGTAGCTGTAATGGCTTTTCCCGTGCCTGATGGCGATGGCGATGATATTGGTAAACATACGCCACGTATCACCTCCAACATCGTGTTTCAGCATATTGAAAAACTGACAGATGGAAATACTACGGAAGAAGTAACCGTTACCACACCGGTTGGTCGCCCAACACCCGCTCACATCGACCTGGAAGTAACCGGCAATTTCACCGCGCGGAGCCTCATCATTTACCCGGCCGCAAAGCCTTTCAAAGCACAGTTTGAACTACAGGTAAAAGAAGGGGATAGCTGGCGCAGCGTAAAGAGTTTTGAATTTGACCGCAGCAACCCGCAAAATAATGTGGGCTTTAAACCCTATGCACCGGTAGCCGTTTCCTTTAAAGCTACTACCGGAAAGCAGTTCAGGCTGGTGATCAGCGAAGGCAATCCTGCGCTGGCAGAAATAAAGCTCCTCACGGCCCCACGCATTGAACGCTTTGAAGAAAAGCAGCTGGCCAAAATGTTCCAGACGCCACTGCCGTTATGGAACGAATACCAGTGGCCGCAGGAGGCGGAAGTATCCGGCGCCGGTTTGATCATTGATCCCACCAAAGTTATTAATCTCACTAAAAATTTATCAGCCAATGGCACCCTCAACTGGAAGGTACCTGCCGGCAATTGGATAGTAGTGCGCTATGGTATGTTGCCCACGGGCGTTACCAATGGCCCCGCTTCACCGGAAGGCACAGGGCTGGAAATAGACAAGATCAGCGATGAATGGTCGCAGTACCATTATGACGCCTTTGTAGGCAAGATCCGCAACAGCATTCCCGCAGCGGAACGCACCTCACTCAAATGGGTGGTGGCAGACAGCTATGAAACCGGTTCGCAAAACTGGACCGATGACATGGCGGATGATTTTAAAAAACAATATGGCTACGATCCGTTGCCGTGGTTGCCTGTGTTATCCGGAAGGGTAGTGGGCACCCCTGATCAGTCGGATCGTTTCCTCTGGGATCTGCGCCGCCTGATAGCCGACCGGGTAGCTTATAAATACGTAGCCGGGTTGCGTAAAGCCAGTCATAAAGACGGGATGAAGCTATGGCTGGAAAACTACGGCCACTGGGGGTTCCCTTCGGAGTTCCTGAAATACGGCGGCCAGTCGGATGAAATTGCGGGTGAATTCTGGAATGAAGGAACGCTCGGCAATATCGAGTGCCGCGCAGCCTCTTCTGCCGCGCATATTTATGGCAAAACAAGAGTAGCCGCAGAATCTTTTACTGCCGGCGGTAATGCATACGGCCGCTATCCCGCGCTGCTGAAGCGTCGTGGCGATTGGTCTTTTACCGAAGGGATCAATCACAGTCTCCTGCATGTGTTCATTGAGCAACCATATGATGACCGCGAACCCGGTGTGAACGCAGGTTTTGGCACCGAGTTTAACAGGAAGAACACCTGGTTTTACCAGGGTAAAGCATTTATAGATTATATCAGGAGATGTAACTACCTCCTGCAACAAGGTAAGGCAGTAAATGATATCGCCTACTTCATCGGGGAAGATGCACCTAAAATGACAGGTGTAAGAAACCCCGAACTACCGAAAGGATACTCCTATGATTACATCAATGCAGAAGTGATCCAGGAACGCCTGCGTGTAAAGGATGGCAGGTTGGTACTGCCGGATGGTATGAGCTATCGTTTGCTGGTACTGCCGCAGCTGGAAACCATGCGGCCGGAGCTGCTGGAGAAAATTGCGCAGCTGGTAAAAGAAGGCGCCACCATCCTGGGACCTGCACCCAAACGATCTCCCAGCTTACAGCAGTATCCATCCGCGGATGCGAAAGTGCAAAAACTGGCCACGGAACTGTGGGGCAACAACCAGGAGCATCAAAGGAAATATGGCAAAGGGCAGGTGCTTAGTGGAATAGATATGCCGCAGGCACTGAGCATCCTGCAATTGCCCGCAGATGTGGCGCAGCTGCCCGAACAGGCATTGTATACGCATCGCACCACCACAGATGGAGAAATATATTTTATCACCAATCAGTCGGATCAGCAAATCACCTTATCACCCGCCTTCCGCGTGTTGGGTAAACAACCGGAGTGGTGGGATGCCGTAACCGGTGAAACCCTTGACCTGAAAGAGTTTACGCAACAATCATCACATACCGTAGTGCCGTTAACGTTAGCCCCTTACCAGAGTGGATTCGTAGTATTCCGTAAGCATGCAGCAACAGCAGGCAATGGGATTAATTTCCCGGAAGCAACTACGCTAACGCAGTTACAGGGGCCATGGAAAGTGAGCTTTGATGCGGCAAAGCGCGGACCTGCGCAACCGGTGGTGTTTGATCAGTTGACCGATTGGAGCACGCACCCCAATGAACAGATCCGTAATTACTCCGGTACTGCTGTTTATGAAATTACTTTTAAGGTAGATGAACTACCAGCGGAATCCACACCATACCTGGATCTTGGCGCCGTGAGTGTAATGGCAGATGTAACCCTGAACGGTGTAGCGCTGGGCAACGTATGGACGGCGCCTTACCGGGTAAATGTAAAACAAGCATTGAAAAAAGGAGAGAACAAGCTAATAGTAACGGTGGTAAACACGTGGGTAAACCGCCTCATTGGCGACAGCAAACTACCTGTTACCGAAAGAAAAACATGGAGTAACGTGAACCCATACACGCCGACAGCTACTTATCAGTCTGCCGGCCTGATAGGACCCGTAAAACTCATTGCGGTAAAATATTAAGTACAGTCAAAAGAACCTGATCACATGAAAATATATAACCGGATCTTACAGTTAGCAGTAGTAATGTTAGGTGCTGTTTCGTCCCGGGCCCAGCTGCCACCGGTGTTCGACAGCAGTCGTATGGCTACGGTCCAGGCAACAGCAACGGTACGCAGGTATTTATCTCCCGAAAAAATTATATGGCAAACACCTAATGCCGGTGAGCATATTTTCAACGCACAACGTTTCCTGTTAGCCGGCAACGGGCAAGCCGACCTGGCCAATCAGAACATGTGCGTGCTGAAAAGCACGGCTGCCGTACATCCTGCCTTGTTGTTTGACTTTGGCAAAGAACTGCATGGCGGTTTGCAACTGGTTACGGGGATGTATAAAAGCGGTAAGCCGGTAAAACTGCGGGTACGCTTTGGTGAATCTGTAAGTGAAGCGATGAGTGATATTGAACCCGGGAAGAATGCCACCAACGACCACGCCGTACGCGATATGATTGTAGAAGTACCGTGGCTGGGTAAACTCGAAGTAGGCAACACCGGTTTCCGTTTTGTAAGGATCGATCTGCTGGATGACAACACGGAACTGCAACTCAAAGAAGTGAGGGCCATCTTCGTATACCGCGATCTGCCTTACCTGGGCTCTTTTAAATGCAGCGATACGTTGCTGAACCAGATCTGGCTGACGGGTGCATACACGGTGCATCTGAACATGCAGGACTATTTATGGGATGGCATCAAACGCGACCGTCTCGTATGGATTGGTGATATGCATCCGGAAACATCTACTATCAGCGCGGTATTCGGCTATAATGAAGTGGTGCCAAAGAGCCTGGATCTTTCCCGCGATATTACCCCGTTGCCGCAGTATATGAATGGCATGGTGTCGTATTCCATGTGGTGGGTGCTTATTCAGCGCGATTGGTACCAGCATACCGGCAACCTTGCATATCTGAAACAACAGGCCGCTTACCTGAAAGGATTACTGGATCACCTCTCAAAGAAAATAGACGCCAATAACAGTGAGGACCTGCATGACGGTACCCGCTTCCTCGACTGGCCCTCCAGTGAAAATAAACCCGGCATTCATGCAGGGCTACAGGCCATGATGATCATGACGCTGGATGCAGGCGCTGCATTGAGCAAAGTACTCAACGATGAAGCCACCGTGAAGAAATGCGAAGCCGCTATTGCCCGGCTGAAGCTAAATGTACCCGATGCAAACGGCTCCAAACAGGCCGCTGCATTGATGGCGTTATCAGGTTTGGTGCCCGCAAAAAAGATCAACGATGAAATTATTGGCGTGGGTGGCGTAAAGGATTATTCCACCTTCTATGGTTACTATATGCTGCAGGCAAAAGCCAAAGCGGGCGACTACCAGGGAGGGCTAAACGATATCCGCACTTACTGGGGCGCTATGCTGAAGCTGGGCGCCACTACGTTCTGGGAAGACTTTAATATGGACTGGCTTCCCAACGCTTCCCGCATTGATGAAATAGTACCGGCCGGGCAAAAAGATATTCATGGCGACTATGGCGCTTATTGTTATAAAGGGTTCCGTCATAGTTTATGTCATGGCTGGGCCTCCGGGCCTACGCCGTGGCTCACGGAGCACATACTCGGCATTTCGGTGGTAGCGCCCGGATGTAAAGTGATTAAGGTAACGCCTCACCTGGGAGATCTGCAATTTGCAGAGGGTACTTTTCCTACGCCTTATGGTATTGTAACGGTGAAGCATACACGCCTGGCTGATGGAAAGATTAAGTCGGAGATCAAAGCGCCTGCGCAGGTGAAGGTGATCAGGGAGTAGTTTTATTTTTTAGGAAGATAAAAAAAGAACGGTGCTCATAGGAGGCCGTTCTTTTTATTTATGTTGCTGAAAATAGTTATACCACCGGATGTATCCATGGACTTCTATACGGCCGTTGCAATAACGCTGTGGCAGCAGGATCGCCGGTAATGATCCGTTTCTGCGGATCATATATTACGGGCCGTCCTGTTTGCATGGAGATATTGGCGAGGATACAGCTCGCAGTGGAAATATGCCCTTCTTCTATATCCGCTACCGGTTTGCTGCCATTTTTAATAGCGCCCAGGAAGTCCAGCATATGCAGGCGTGTGGCCGGTGCAGCGTTCAGCTCAATAGCTGGTTCTGTCAGGTCTTCCGGGTACTTTTCCTTTTCGAATACTACATCTTTATGGATAGGAGTACCGTTGCCTTCAGGGATAAAGTCGTACGACATGGTGCTGGCGGCAAGGGTGCCTTTCTCTCCATACAATTTAAATGACCATGGGTATTTGGGATCGGCGGCTGTTCCCCAGGTGCGGTGTTGCCATACACAATTTAGTCCGTCGTATTCAAAGATGGCCGATTGCGTATCTGCAATATTCGATTTGCCTTCTTTCTGTACATAAATCCCGCCGGTAGAGCTGATGCGTTTGGGCCAGCCCAGTTGCAGCATCCAGCGTACGGTGTCGAACATATGCACGCACATATCGCCCATAATGCCGTTGCCGTATTCCATGAAAGTGCGCCACCAGCGTACATGTGGCAAGCCATCGTAAGGCCGCAGGGGAGCGGGGCCGGTCCACATGTCGTAGTCGAAATAATCGGGTACTGCCTGTACGGGTGGATTGCCGTTGTTGCGCATGTGATAGTAGCAGCACATTTCCACATGTGATATTTTGCCGAGCAGGCCGGCATCTACAATATTCTTTTTGGCATCAATGAGGTGTGGGGTGCTTTTCCGTTGGGTGCCTACCTGCACCACCCGGTTGTATTTGCGGGCGGCGGCCACCATCGCTTCGCCTTCTATTACATCTACGCTGATAGGTTTCTGCACATATACATTGGCGCCGGCTTTGAGGGCTTCAATGGTTTGCAGGGCATGCCAGTGGTCGGGAGTGCCTATCAATACAATGTCCAGTTCATTCTCGGATAACAGTTTACGGTAGTCGGCGTACAGGCGGGGTGTTTCACCGGAGGACTGCCGTTTGCGCACCATTTCTGCAGCGGCCTGCAGCATATTCTTATCCACATCACAAAGGGCTACTACTTTTACCGGCGCTACCTGGATCAGCCGGAATAAATCGCTTTTGCCATACCATCCTGTGCCGATAAGCGCTACCCGTAAAGGTTTCGCGGGGTTAATGAAATCAAGCGCACTGGCGCCGATAGCAGAGAGCGCGAGCGTAGCCGTGGCTCCCTTGAGGAAGCGGCGACGATTGATGTTGAAATTCTCCATAGCGTGGAATAATTAAATAAGGTTTACAAAACTATAGGAGAGAAAGATAATAATTCAGTGGAAGAAATCATAGTGAAATAAACCAGCTATTCGTCAGCATGTCTTTTCAGAATATTGTTGATCATCGGTTTAAGGGTATCGTATTCCTTCTCCGTAAAACCCATGCTGCAACTGATCTTTTCGGGGATGTCTGCCGCTTCTTGCTGCAATTGCCGTCCGGCGGCGGTTAAATGAATATTTACGCTGCGTTCATCTTCTTTGCTGCGTACACGTTTGATAAGCTTTTTTGTTTCCAGTCTTTTTAATAGTGGCGTTAAAGTACCGGAATCCAGCATCAGTTGCTGCCCCAGTGTTTTTACGGATACGATATCATGTTCCCATAGCACCAGCATCACGAGGTACTGCGGGTAGGTAAGATCCAATGGGCCAAGTAAAGGCTGGTAATGTGAAGTTACCAGCCTCGACAGGGCATAAAATGAGAAGCAAAGTTGGTTTGATAATTTCAGTTGTTTCAAGGTCGCTTATTTAACAACACAAAATTAAGCTAATGTTTCCATTAATATCCGGGCTACAGCTTCAGAGGACGCAGGGTTCTGACCGGTGATCAGCAATCCGTCCTTCAGTGCGTATGAATGCCAGTCGCGGTCCTTGCTGTAAATCCCTCCCAGTTTCTTTAACTCGTCTTCTAACAGGAACGGCACTACGTTGGTGAGCTGTACTGCTTCTTCTTCCGTGTTACTGAACCCGGTTACTTCTTTTCCTTTCACCAGTGGCGCGCCATCCGGGCCTTTTACTTTGAGCAATGCAGCAGGGGCGTGGCACACAAATGCAACAGGCTTATGCTGGCGGTAGAACGTTTCAATCAGTGAGATGGAACTTGGATCATTGTGGAGGTCCCACAGTGGGCCATGACCGCCGGGATAGAACACCGCATCATAGTCGGAGGCATCTGCTTCGTTGAGCTTCAGGGTAGTAGCCAGTTTTTGCTGCAACGCTTCATCGCGCTTAAAGCGGGTGGTAGCTTCTGTCTGGAATTCAGGCAGCTCGCTTTTCGGATCAATGGGAGGCTGGCCGCCTTTGGGAGAAGCCAGCGTCACTTCGGCCCCTGCATCCGCCAGCACATAATACGGGGCAGCAAATTCTTCTACCCAGAAACCGGTTTTATGACCGGTGTTGCCTAATTCATCGTGCGAGGTTAGTACGATTAATACTTTCATGACATGGAGTTTAGATCAATGCTAATTCTACTTCAATATTACCCCGGGTAGCATTTGAATAAGGACATACCTGGTGTGCTTTTTCCAGCAGTTCCTGTGCCAGTTTTGGTTCCACATCCGGAATTGCTACCAGTAGCTTTACTGATAACCCATAACCGCCGTTATTGTTCTTGCCCAGGCTAACTTCTGCATTTACCTGTGTAGTGCCTGCGGTTACTTTCTGCGTTCTGATTACCAGGTTGAGGGCGCCGTCGAAGCAGGCAGCATAGCCGGCAGCAAACAACTGTTCAGGATTGGTGTAGGCACCGCCGCTGCCGCCGAGTTCCTTTGGCATTCTTACTTCCAGGTCCAGTACGCCGTCTGATGAGCTAACATGTCCGTTTCTTCCGCCGGTGGCGGTGGCGTGTGCCGTGTATAACTTTTCGATTTTTTCCATGAGTATTTTATATTTATTTTGTAAAATTAGATTGTGTACAATTAAATTCCAAATTTATTTTTAGGAAGAGGGGAAGAACAAGCTTTCTTAACACCCTCCGCGCAGGTTTATTTATCAGATTCCCTTACTCCATTTCCTATCTCCCGAAAAAAAATATACTCATTAGCAAAATATTTCTTTACTTTGCGTCATAATGACGTAAACGAATTTTAAACCCTGCACCTGTGCAACGGAACTGTTAACCCCGCCAACATTCCAGTGCCCCGGTGAAAAACTAAAACAACATGAACAAGAACAAAAGAATGGCCATCGCCCACGAAACACTGGATATCAACATAAACTCGCTTACAATGAAGTACGATAACAACTGGCTGATCGCAAAGTATCAGTCCAAAGAAAAAATAAAATTCATCTTCTTCTGGGGACACAAGCCATCTGCGGATGGCAGCGTTACCCAAAGCTGTTTCAGCCAGTGGTGGCATGCTCCTTTCACCGTGGATGGCATCACCTATAAAACGGCGGAACACTGGATGATGGCGGGCAAAGCCAGGCTGTTCAACGATGATGTTACCCTGCAGAAGATCCTGCTGGTGAACACGCCGGATGAAGCAAAAAAGCTCGGCAGACAAGTAAAGAACTTCGACGCCGCCGCCTGGGACACGCATAAATTTGACCTGGTAGTGAATGGAAATCTTCATAAGTTTTCACAGCACCCGGATTTAAAAACTTTTTTACTCAATACACATGACCGTATTTTAGTAGAAGCCAGTCCGATGGACCGTATATGGGGCATTGGTATGGCGGCTTCCAATGAACATGTGGAAAATCCCCTGCAGTGGCGCGGTCATAACCTGCTCGGTTATGCGCTCATGGTAGTGCGGGATCAACTTAAATAATATGAACAACAAATCAATCAGTAAACTACTGAGCTTTATTCTCCGGCATAGCCCGGATACCATACAACTCACGCTCGATGCCCACGGCTGGGCAAATGTGAACACGCTGTTGCAGCAATGCAGGGCAAACGGACATCATTTCACGATGGAAGAACTGGAAACCGTTGTAGCAGAAAATGATAAGCAACGTTTTTCTTTCAATGAAAACAAAACAATGATCCGCGCCAACCAGGGACATTCCCTGGAAGTATCGCTGAACCTGCCGCCGGCCACACCGCCGGAATTCCTCTACCACGGCACCGTGGTGAGGTTTATGGAACAGATCCGCAAAACCGGTTTACAGAAAATGAACCGGCAACATGTACATCTTACAGACGACAGGGCCACAGCAGAAAAAGTAGGCAGCAGGAGGGGAGTACCACACATCCTTACCATCCGCAGCGGCGACATGCACCGGAGTGGCATCCTGTTTTACCTGTCCGATAACGGCGTATGGCTTACCGATGAAGTGCCTGTAAAGTATATTCAATAAATCTTATCTTGTGAAGATGTACAAGTGAATTGATCCGGAGAAATATTACTTTGCGCCACGTTAATAACATAAGCCTATATGTCTAAAAAGCTCTATCAACACATTGATAAAACAATCCTGAAAGGATTACCAAATCCCTCAAAGGAAAAATATGAGATGAAGATAAAGGTGCCGGAGTTTACTTTCCTGGGCGTGCAGGAGCAGCCCGATTTTGCCAAACTCTACATCACTTTCTATCCAAAAAATAAGATCATTGAATTGAAGTCGCTGAAGCATTATGTATATCATTTGCGTGATATCATTGTATCGTATGAGCGGCTCATCAATATCATTTATGATCATATGATGGAAGTGTATGAGGCCGATCGTTTGCGTATCACACTCATCTGTAATCCCAGGGGTGGTATCAGTTCCAAGCTGGTAATTGATTCCGACTGGAAAGACAGAGGCGGTACGGAACGTTTCAGGGATTATCCGGAGCGGGATGATGAGTGGGGCATCCTCATGTAATTGTTAAAACAATCTGACGACGCCCGCATAACTTGCGGGCTTTGTTTTTTTATCAGTATTTTTAAAGAAAAATAACTATGTCTATAACTACAGAAGCGGAACTCGATGGCATGAAAAGAGTGAGTGAAGCAGTAGCCGTTACACTGAAGGAAATGAGGAATTATGCCAGACCGGGTATGACCGCAAAAGAAATAGATGAATATGGTGGAGAGATATTAAACGCATTAGGCGCTAAGTCGGCCCCAAAGCTCACCTATGGCTTCCCGGGCTGGACCTGTATCAGCGTGAACAATGAAATTGCGCATGGCATTCCATCCGGCAAAAAAATACTGCAGGAAGGCGATCTCGTGAACATCGATGTATCTGCAGAGCTGAATGGCTACTGGTCAGATAATGGCGGCTCCTTTGTGTTGGGTGAAGACATCCATCAGCACCAGGCGCTGGTGAGCGCTTCGAAAGCAATTCTTTATAAGGCTATCCAGTATATCAAAGGAGGCACACGCGTGGCAGACGTTGGCAAGCTGATTGAAACCGAGGCGCGCAAATCAGGATACACCGTAATCCGCAACCTCGCCGGACATGGCGTTGGCCGTAGCCTCCACGAATCGCCGGATGACATCCTCAACTGTTATGTCCGTTTTAACCGCACCCGTTTTAAAAAGAATTCTGTAGTGGCAATAGAAACCTTTATTTCCACCATCTCCTCTTTTGCCAATCAAAGCAATGATGGCTGGACACTGGTGGGCAACAAGGGCGGCTTTGTTGCGCAACACGAACACACCATCGTGGTAACCGACCACGAACCGGTGATCCTCACGGCTGCCAATGAAATCTGGAACTAAGTTTATTTCAATTGTAAGGTTACTGCACGGATATTTTTCCGGTCGTCGGTATATGTGATATGCACCAAACCATCTGCGGTGGCGATTATGGCGGGATAGCTGTATTCGCCGCCTGCACGCTTCTCCAGCTGATACACATCTTTCCAGCTGATGCCGTCTTTTGAAACGGCCACCCGCAACTCATTGCGGCCATCTGACCAGTCGCTTCCGCCTTTTGTTGGATTATATACCAATGCCATTGCGCCATTGGGAAGGGTTACTGCATCAATGCCTGAATTGGGATTGGGCAGCTTCAGCGCGGTAACAGGTGTCCAGCTGGCGCCGTGGTCTTTCGACCAACTCGTGGCTATCACATGCTGGCGGCTGCGGAACAGCAGCTGGAGCCGGCCGTCGCGGTGCGTGAGTATCGTAGGTTGTATAACGCCAAATGTGTCGCAGTCGATAGCTACCTTCTGCCATTGATGCCCGGTGCTGTCGCTGATCTCCATATGAGATACCCACTGATTGCCTTTCACGCTTTCTGTGCTGGAAGGGTGCAGCAGGCGCCCGTCGGGAAGCTGTATACATTTATTTTTGATAGGGCCCAACATGCCATCCGGTAGTTTTTCGGGAGATGACCAACTGCTGCCGTCATCACTGCTGTAGCGGGCCATGCCCCACCACTCCCGTGGATTGGGACCCACTTTATAAAACAGGCAAAGCAACCCGGCCCTGGTACGGAACAGTACCGGGTTCCAGCAGGGATAGCGAAGCGTGTCGTTAATGATACCATCCGCCAGCTTCACAGGCGCCTGCCATTTGCCGGCAGTAAAGCGCGACGACCAGATCTCTACATTTTTACTTCCTTCCTCATCACCGCCAAACCAGGCGCTGAGCAAATCCCCGGAAGACAACGCCGTAACGGTAGACGCATGACTGGAAGGCGTAACCGGCACCGGCATAATGAGTTCATTACGCACAGGCAGTGCTTTTGTTTGCGCCTTCGCCGGGAAATACAGAACCGCCGGCAATAACAAAGAGAGATAAAAACGCATAGGTGCTGAAGTATGTTTGAACTGTTAAAATAAGGAATGCACGGGGATTATCATAAAGATTGGTAAATTTGCGGCCTTATGTCATTATATACAACAAAGGGAACCGTTACCATCACCTGTAACAAACGCCTGACGCCTTACCTGGAGCAGGAAGTAAAAGATCTGGGTTTTACTGTAGACGAAACATTCGTTACCGGTGTGCGGTTGAATGCCTCTCTCAATGAGTGTATCCGCCTTAACCTGAACCTGCGTTGCGGCAGCCAGGTGCTGTACAGCCTGAAACAATTTGAAGCAACCGACGGCGATGAAATATACAATCAGCTGAAATCCTACCCCTGGGAAACCATTCTCCCGGAAGATGGTTACTTCTCCATTACCAGCAATGTGCAGAATGAAACGATCAACAACAGCATGTTTGCCAACCTGAGAGTGAAGGATGCAGTGGTGGACCGTATGCGCGAAAAAACAGGCAAGCGCCCTTCTACCGGTGCGGAGCTGACCGGGGCAGTAATCCACCTGTTCTGGAAAAATGAAAATGCAGAAATATTTGTAGATACCACCGGCGATTCCCTCGCACGGCACGGATACCGTAAAATACCCGGCCGCGCTCCCATGCTGGAAGCATTGGCGGCATCTACCATCCTGGCTTCCCGCTGGGATCGTAAAGCGCCTTTCATCAACCCCATGTGCGGGTCCGGCACCGTTGCCATTGAAGCGGCATTAATAGCCACCAACAGCCGCCCCGGTCTTTTCCGCGATAACTACGCCTTTATGCACCTGCGGGGCTTTGATGAAAACGTATATCTCGATGAAAGAGGATTGCTGGAAAAGCAGATCGTGGAAGTGCCGGAGCTGCGCATTATCGCTACCGATCTGAGTGAGATGGCAATTGTAAACGCCCGTAAAAATGCAAAGGCCGCCGGCGTGGAAGATATGATTGAGTTCCGCGTATGCGATTTCGCCAGCACAGAAGTGCCGGAAGGCGCTGCCGGCGTGGTATACATGAACCCGGAATATGGATTGCGTCTTGGAGAAATTGAAGCGCTGGAAGAAACGTATGGCCGTATCGGTGATTTCATGAAACAACAATGCGGTGGCTATTTTGGATACGTGTTCACCGGTAACCTTGAACTGGCAAAGAAGATTGGCCTCAAAGCCAAACGCAGGATAGAGTTTTATAACAGCACCATCGATTGCCGCCTGCTGGAATACGAGCTGTATGCCGGTACCCGCGATGCACGTAAATTATAAATCATCGTTCCGGCATTTCGTTTAGCCGTTAACGAAAGACATAAAAAAAACGCTGCTCACAGAACAGCGTTTTTTTTATGTCTTTTATAATCACACTACTTCACTGACATTAATAGGTCTTGAAAAACTTTCTTCCAGCGAAATAATTGTTTCTGTTCTTTCTATTCCCTTAATATGCTGCAGATCGTCCTGCAATATTTTGCGCAGCTCCCCGCTGTCCTTGCAAATGATTTCCGCAAACATGCTGTAAGAACCGGTGGTATAGTTCAGTCTTACGATCTGCGGAATCTTTAATAACTGCTTGGCTACGTTTTCATACAGGGAGCTTTTCTCCAGGTAAATACCAATAAAGGCCAATACATCATACCCGATAGCCCGCAGGTTTACCTGTAAACGGGTGCCTTTAATCACACCCATTTCATGCAGTTTTTTGATGCGTACATGAATAGTACCACCGGATACAAAGAGCTTCTTACCTAACTCTGCATAAGAGATACCGGCGTCGGTTGACATTTCCGAAATGATCTGTAAGTCTAATTTGTCAATATTTAATGGCTGACTCATTTTGGTGATACGATTTAGATTTTTTTCTAAAAATAGGTATTATTTTGAAATAATCGCAAAAATTATCGATCTGGTCATGCCGCCTGACTGCCAGGTACGGGGTGGGGCCAAAACGATATTCGTATTTTTTGATTAAATTAAAGGGGGAGTTCATAAAACACCATCCATGAAGGAAGACGTCACGAGTAGAACCGCGCAATATATGGCCTTATTCCGGGCGCTGGAAACCACCCGTTCCCGGGACCGGCGCCTGTTCACCGACAAATTTGCCTCCTGGTTTCTTGACAGCAGGCTGAAATTAGGCGTATGGCTTTGCCGGATACCAGGCTGGAGGTCTTTCGCGGAGTGGATTATCCGGAAGAAGATCCCGGGCGCCTTATCTTCCGGTATTGCCCGTACAAAGTATATAGATGACCTGTTGTTGCAGGCGGTTGATAAAGGCGCGCAGCAGGTGTATATCCTCGGCGCCGGTTTTGATACACGCGGATTGCGTTTACCTTTTCTTCGTCAACTTAAAGTGGTGGAAATCGATCATCCCAATACCGCTGCCTATAAGCTGTCGAAATTACGCGCACATAAGCTGCCGGCCAAAGTATATTATTACCAGATAGACTTTAACCGGCAAAGCCTTGATCAGCTGAGCGCACTGAATAACTTTGATTTTACCGTGCCCACCGCCATTATCTGGGAGGGCGTAACCAATTACCTCAACAAAGAAGCCATCGACAGCACCTTCGCATTTTTGCAACGCTTTGAACCCGGTTCCAGGGTCATTTTTACCTATGTACACCAGGCCGTGCTGGACAACCCTGCCGCATTTTATGGTGGCGAAAAACTGCTTAAAGACGTAGCGGAGCTGGAGGAACGGTGGACGTTTGGCTTTGAACCGGCTGCATTACCCGCTTACCTGCACCAGTATAACTTTCATCTGCTGGAGGATCTGGGTGCCAGCGAATACCGGAAACACTATTTACCCGGCCGGTCGGAAAAAGGATATGAGTTTTACAGGGTAGCCTGTGCAGAACGCGTAGGAGAGTAGACGCTTACACCTTTGCATATAAATCCAGCTTTTCCTGCAGCAACCGGCATAACTCATTGAAACGGGCAGGCTTGGTGATAAAATCCACTGCACCCAGTGATTTCGCCCTGGCTATTTCATGCTTCTCATCACTGGTAGAAAACATGATCACCGGAATATGCTCCAGGTGAGGCGTAGCTTTTATTTTTTCGAGGAAAGCAAAACCGTTCATTAACGGCATATTCATATCTACGAATATAATGTCCGGCATAATAGTCCGGGTATGGAGCAGATCAAACGCTTCCTGGCCGTTACTGGCTGCGGTAAAGGTAATTTCTTCCCTGATGGTGCCAAGCGCCAGTTTGAAAAATTCCTGGTCATCCTCATCATCATCCACCATTAACAGGGTCGTTAATTCCCGGTTATTATCTGAGTTCATATTCATGTTATGCTGGCATATAAATGTACACCTTATTACACTCATACTGCCGGGATTGTTAAAACCGGATTGTCATTTTTTTGGCGTAAACTTTTTACAGGGTGTCTTGTTGTTCTATTGCAGCCTATGGGCGCATAAAAACAAATTTTATGAAAGCGATCATCACATCCATGCTGGTTGGCATGGTGCTATTATTGGGCGCATGTGGTACCACCGTACACATGACAGGAGCCTGGAAAGCGCCGGAAGCTCCTGTGGAAGGGTATCATAATATGTTGGTGGCCTCCCTGACCTCAAACGTGGGGGCGCAGCAGGTGGTGGAAACCCAGATGGCGGCCGCCCTTCAGAAACGCGGCATTGTAGCCGGAAAGGGACTGGACCTGTTTCCGCCTAAATTCAACCCCTTAACAGACCAGGATAAAAGCGCTGCCACGCAGAAAATGCTGGATGCGGGGTATACTGCCGTGTTAACCACCTCGTTGGTGAATAAGGAATCCCAAACCAGGTATGTACCAGGTTCCGTTTCCTATGCTCCTTACCCTGCATACGGCTGGTATGGCCGGTTCTGGGGGTATTATGGTTATATGTACGGATCGGTGTATTCTCCGGGCTATTATACTACCGATAAAAGATACTTCCTGGAAAGTAACCTGTACGACCTGAAACAGGACGGCAAACTGGTATGGTCCGGTCAATCTGAAACCTACAATCCCAACAGCCTGGAATCATTTGCCAAAGCCTTTGCCACCCAGGTATCTGATGCGCTGGAGAATGGAGGATTATTGAAAAGATGATCAGTGACGGTTATCGTAATAAGTGTTGTCTTTCTCAATTTTTCCATCGTCTATGGTGAACACCGTACAGATGGGCAGACGCCACTTTTTGCCATCAGGGCCGGTGGCGGAGGAAATGAATTCTACAGTAATATGGTTTTTATCGGCATATACATTCACCACTTCATCATGAATGTCGGGGAATAGCTGTTGCAGCTCCCTGTATTTTTGAGCGGTTTGTTCCCGGGTACGTAGTACAGGTTCCGGGCCAAAGGAAGGGTCCAGGAAAGTAGCGGTATCCTTGTAACAGGCCGCCAGCTTTTGCCAGTCGTGTGCATTGAAAGCCTCAAAGAGATCCTTTACTACCAGGGTGTTGGAATTAGCCAGGCTGATTTTAGCCCCGGGCTGTACACATCCTGCAAAAGAAAGCGCCAGTAACAGTATCAGGGAAATTTTCATGCATGATTATGTTTGAGACTATTACAAATTACGAAGAAGCGTGGGAAAATGGATTTATAATTTTAATTTGCCGGCTTAATTATAAATCAGTTTTTTATGGAGATGTCACAGCCCGATCCGGAAATGTTGCAGCAACTGGTAGTGATGAAAATGCCGTTTGGAAAGTATAAAGATGTGGTGCTTTGCGACCTGCCGGTAAGTTACCTGGAGTGGTTCCAGCGGAAAGGCTTCCCGAAAGGCAAACTGGGGATGCTCCTCGAAACCATGCTGGTGATAAAAATGAACGGTCTTACCCAATTACTTACTCCTCTGAAAAAGAAGTAGCAACAAAAAGCGGTTGTTGCCATCAAAGGAAACAACCGCCCGAACGAGGTATAAAACTGGCAGTAGTATTTGTCAGAACCAGCTGGTGTTCTTTTCTTCTTCTTCATGACCGCCGGTTTCAGCATCTACCGCGGCAGACACCTTGATTTCCTCCGCAACCGGGGTATGACTAAGATCGGCTTTCAGAACAGGCTGCACGTTTTTACGGATAGCGCCTTCCACCACAGCGCCTTCCTCTATTTCCAGCACCATCGCGTTTACATCGCCTTTTACCAGCGCTTTATTGCTGATATGGGCTTTGTTGGTAATGTACACATCGCCATACACTTTCCCGTGTACCACCAGGTCGGCAGCATATATATGGCCACGGATGCTCGCTGTTTCACTAACCACCAGCTTGCCGCTGGTTTTTACATCGCCTCTTACGTTCCCGTCAATACGACCGGAAACAGAAGCATCTATACTACCGTTCACGGAAACTGTTTTTGGGATACGAAAGGCTCCGGGAACAATTATATTTCGGAAAATATGTCTGACATTGATCACAAGGATAAATTAGAGGGTGATGGGATTAGGTGTAGCGGGAGAATGCTGTGCTACATCTTCAAAAGTAGACACAATAGAACTGGAATTACCCAGGTCAAGCCCCACGCTTCTTTGAGGTTTATTATCTGATATTCTCAATGAATTATAAAGATAACCGATACTCATGAGCTTTTCTGGTTCAGGAGCAACTTCTACCGGGATAAAATCACGGAACTCTTCTACAAAAGCATCTGTCAGTTCACGATAGTGAGCGCCACCGCCCATCAGGTAAATCTTTTCACAGGTTTCAAAATCCAGGTCCGTAAAATAACTGCGCATCAGGGGAGAAACAACTTCTCGGTAATATTGCGTAAGCACACCTTTACGCATGTCGCGCAGATCGATCCGTTTGCGGTTGGTGAAAATAGAACCTTTCATGAAAGCATCATCCACCTGGTGTTCGTTCTTCATTTCCAGGTAGTGTTTCTGGTTCAGCTCACGGGTAAGGTTGTTAATGGCATAACGGATACCGTGGGAACTGAAGCAGGTACGGTGAACCAGCCCATCGCCGGTGGCCATGCCGCCTTCAATGGTACCAAACCCAAAACTGATGGCAATGAAGTTGTCCAGCTGCGGTTCATTGATACTTTTCTTTAACCCGATGATACCACCTACGATTTCAGGGATCACTTCATACTTCTCAATATCAAACATCGCTTTCTTGAAAGAACCTTTGGTATTGTAAGTCTGCGTATCGTAATCGATCAGGAAATGACGTTTACTCAAAAACTGCTCCGCAGCGTTTTTGTAAATATTGTAAGTGGAGAAGGGGAACCCAACGGTAAGGGCAATGGGTTGTTGTACTTTATCAATGGTGTTCAGCAAAGCAGCTTTAAACAGTATTTCATAATCCTCTTCCGTGGGCGACGCATTGGTAACTCTGCCGGGATTGATCCCACCTCTTTTGGCCAGGTTGCCTACCAGGTACCAGGCTTCATCCTTTTTAATTTTTAGTCCGTTGAGAAGATCCTTACTTGAATTTTCTGTGTTTCCGAATGCGGTTTCAAAAACGCTTGGGAAGCTGGTTGTTGATACTTTCATAGTGCTTTGTTATAATAACGAATGTAGCCGTGACTCTCCGTTGAGGGAGGGTTTTCATCGGGATTGAAATAGCGGTTAAAGATATAAAATATTAGAATAAGGGGATGACAACCAGTGAATTTATGCTAAATTTAATACAGCGATGTTACATTTCAAAATGTATCATCACGGGTAAATGCAGCACATAGCGTTCCCTGCTGATAATAAACGCCCCGGCTTTACCGTTTTAAAAGATGTCCCCCCTCTGCCTGTATTCATTCTTATTTTCATTTGTATGAAGTACCTCGTATTGGCTGCCGGTATTTGTTTATGGGCCTGTCATTCCTCCCGGAAGGTGTACCAGGCGCCCGCAGTGGGAGCGGAGGCCCAGTTTGAACGGGGACTCCGGCCGGAGAAACACCCTAAATATCTCTTTGATAAAAAAACAATGAATGATATGCAGAAGCAGGGTTCAGTAAGCGCTTACTCCCCCAAACGCCGCAATACGGCGCCCACTATTCCGTTGCCCGGGAAAGGGGCCAACGGGAAAGACAGTACGAATTCAGCCACCGACAGTTTGCATACCAACCCATCAGATAGTTTGCGTATCCCGGCAGATTCTGTTAAAGCGCCGGTGGATACCACCCATATCCCATAGCATTTCCTTCTGCCACACCATTTCCGGGTAATTCCCTACTTTTGAAGCCACCGCTTTTATATAGCTTATGAGGAAATATTGTATTTTATGGTTGCTACTGGCAGCGTTTCAGCAGGCTACCGCCCAAGCCCCTTTGTATATGCCGCTGACCATCAAAAAGGCATACGACAATCAAACCCGCAGCTACAGCGGCGCGCCGGGCGCCAGGTACTGGCAGAACAAAGCAGGATACGATATTAAAGTGGCCTTCAACCCGGCAACAAACGAAGTATCGGGCTCGGAACAGATCCGCTATACCAACAACAGCCCCGATACATTAAGAGCCATTAACTTTAAACTGTTTCCCAACCTCTTCCAGAAAGGAGCTGTGAGAAATATGGCGGTTTCCCCGGAAGACCTTACCAACGGCGTAGTTATAAAGAACATGAAGGTAAACGGCGAAGCCAAACCATTGCCGGTTACCATCCGCGGCACCAATATGCCGGTATCCATCCCCGATCTTTACCCGGGGCAGTCGGTACAGTTTAACCTCGACTTTTCCTATACCCTGAACGAAAACACGCACATCAGAACCGGTGTAGTGGACTCCGGTGCTTATTTCATCGCCTACTTCTTTCCACGTATTGCGGTATACGACGATATCAACGGATGGGACCAGATCCCTTACATGGGTACGCAGGAGTTTTACAACGACTTCAGCGATTTTCGTGTAGCCATCACAGTGCCCGGCAACTACCAGGTATGGGCTACCGGCGATCTGAAAAATACCGCGGCCGTATACAACGATAAGTATGTGCAACGCATTGCTGCCGCAGAAAAGAGCAACGATATCATCGCGGTGATAGATAGCACCGATGTGCGGGAAGGCAACATTACCCGCGGGCGTGGCGCCAATACCTGGCAGTATGAGGCGGCCAACGTCACCGACTTTGCATTTGCCATCAGCAACCACTACTGCTGGAACGCCACCAGCGTGGAAGTAGATGCCGCCACCAAAAGGCGCACCCGCGTGGATGTAGCCTTTAACCCCGCACATGCCGATTTCTTTGATGTAGTGCATTACGCCCGCGCTACTGTAGATAAGATGAGCCACCACTTTCCTAAATGGCCGTTCCCGTATTCGCACGAAACGGTATTCGACGGACTGGACCAAATGGAATACCCGATGATGGTAAACGACAACCCATTGGCCGATAAAGCCCAAACCATCGAGCTAACCGACCACGAAATTTTTCATACGCTCTTTCCCTTTTACATGGGCACCAATGAAACGGAATACGCCTGGATGGATGAAGGATGGGCTACTATCGGCGAATGGATCATTTCACCACTGATCGATAGCTCCATCGTGGATGATTATGGCATGTTGCCTTACAACTACATCGCCGGCAAACAGGCGGACCTGCCCATTATGACGCCCTCCAACCAAACCACGGATGCCTATGTAACCAATTCCTATCCCAAACCAGCCCTCGGATACCTCTACGTAAAAGATATGCTGGGCGATACCCTTTTCCTGAAAGCGCTGCATTACTATATGTCGCAATGGAACGGTAAACACCCGCAGCCGTACGACTTTTTCTACTGCATGAACACCGGCGCCGGCAGGAATATGGACTGGTTCTGGAAAAGCTGGTTCTTCGACAACGGCTTTCCCGACCTCGGCATCACACGGGTAACACAAAAAGGAAAGCAAGGGACCATCGAGATCACTTCAATCGGAAATAAACCGGTTCCGGTAGATGTAACCATCTACTTTGATGACAACAGCACCACGAAATTACACCGGAGTATCGCGGTATGGGAGAAGGGCAACAAAACAATTTCACTCCTGTTTTCATCTCCCAAAAAAATAAAAAAAGTAACGTTGGGAAGCACCTGGGCAGCAGACATCAACCAACGGGATAACACCTACGAAGTAAAATAACCGCTTATAGTTTATCGTAATAGAGATAATACAATTTCTGGTAACTACCTCCCACAATACCAAGTCCGCCCTGCGTATTGCTCCTGAGCTGAATGGCCTGTATAAGGCTGTTCAGCCCCGGATTCCGCTTTACCTTTTCATAGGTGAGCAGGAAATCATAATATTCTTTTGAGACAGATTTTACATATACCAGCACCCTTCCTACCGGCGCAATGGCTTCAGCAGGATTAGAGCTGAGGGCGGTGGCATTGATATAAAAATAAGTGGTAAGCGGCTTACCCGATTGTGTAAACAGGATGCTGTTATAGTTTTCATTCAAACCACCAATCTGGTTGTTGTCGGCATTCTCATCCTGTGTATAGCAGGGTATACGGAGATAATCATTGAGGAAGCTGCTGTCTTTTTTAGGATTGCAGCTAGGCAGGTTTTTTACTTTCTGGTAGAGGGAATCGTTTTCGCTCTTCCTATACCGGCGACCCCTATACGAAAAAGTAGTATCCGTGGTAACGCTTTGCTTTACTGCTTCCATCACCAGGTATTGTTTCACACCGGGAATAGGATTCACGGTAAAATGAAAGCGTAACACGGGCCGTCCGTTAAGCAATGTACGCAGGGTATCCTGTAGTTCCACTTTAAAAGGAGGAGGGATAGAAGCCATGGCGGTAACGGTTTTCAGGCCGGGCACCATTACCTGTATTTTATAATTTTTGCCTGCATCCAGCATGGTTTTACCGCGGTATACACTCATGGCATTGCTGGAATCCTTCATGTACGTAAGTGTTTCCAGCTGTTGCCCGTTTTTATCCAGCAGCTGTACATCTGCATTTTCCACCAGGTCGAAACCGGTGTTGATACCAGGGCCTACCGGCTTGCTTTTGCCTACCCGCACTTCCGGTGTGCTGTTAGCCACCAGCTCACTGTACACCACTTCCCTGGGAACGGCATTGTTGGGGGGAAGCGGTAATTCCTGCTCACAGGCCGTTAGCAGCAGCACCATCAAAACCGGGAATAATATAAACAGGTACTTCATAATTAGAATTTGAACGTATAAGTCAGGTACGGCAATGTTCTGAATAAACTATATTGATATAACTGTAACGGGTATACGTCACTGTAGTCAAAATAAGAGAACTGGTCAAAGCTCACGATAAAAGGATTCGTGCGGTTATAGATATTATATACACCCGCAGTGATCACATGATGAAAGCGTTTTTCATTGCCCAGGTTTAAGGTAGCGCCGAGATCCAGGTGATGCACCGGGTGCAGGCGGTAATTATTTAACCGGGAAATGTAGGGCAAATAATTTAGCTGGTAAGTGGAGAACGGCGAATAGCGTTCATCCAGGTATCCTTTGATATTACGGCCCCAGTCGAAGTCCGGGAATATTTGCACCGGCAGGGTGAAAGGCGCGCCGGAGGCGAACTTCCAGGAAGCAGACAGGCTCCATTTCGGATTAAACCGGTACTTGAGCGCCAGGGAAATATTATGGCGGCGGTCTTCTTTATAAGGGAACATCTTCCCTGCATTCAGCCGGTCGAACTGCCGCCAGGCCCACGACAGGGTATAGGAGAAGATCCCGGTCAGCTTGCCCTGTGTTTTCTCCAGCAGCAATTCGCTGCCGTAGTTATAGCCGTTGCCGGCGATCACTTTTTTCTCCCAGAGATCAGAGTTATCAAAGATATTCAGCACCGTGTTGGTGGTAACAATATTTTTCAGTTGTTTATAATAGAGGTTCACGTTAAAGCGCCACTGGTTGCTCCATTGCCGCTGATAAGCAACGCTGTAGGAATAGGCATGCTCCGGTTTAATATTTTCAGTGCTGGGCACCCACAGGTCAGTAGGGAGGTTGAGCACCGGAGTAGTAAGCTGGTGCACAAACTGCGTCATTTCAGCAAACGAGGCCTGTACATATTGTGAATGGGGCAGCTTCCACCGCAGCATGAGGCGGGGCTGCAAGCTGGCATAAAAGGAGGAACGCTGCGCCAGTGCGCCGAAATGCAGTCCGGGCCGCACAATCAGCCGGTCGTTCAGCAAGCTGAGTTCATCTTCCGCATATGTGGAAAACTCCGACATATAATAAATGGGCGCTTTCCGCTGTGTGGCTTCTCCCGCCGAGATGTTGTTATGATAGGCTGTGGGCGCAAAGTTGTGATAGGTGTACCCGCCGCCGAAGGAAATATGGTGACTGTTACTCACCGCATATTCCGTTTCATTCCTGATGGCTACGTCCCTGACCCGGGAAACGCCTTTTCCTCTTACAAACAGCGAGTCGTAAAAGGAGAGGGGGATGATGGAATTTTGCGTAAAGAGGTTATAAAAACGGCTGTAGGTAGCAGTGGTGCTGGAAAATATTTTTGGATTCACCACACGGGTCCATTTAACAGCAGCGGTAATGTTGCTCCAGTCAAAATTGTAATCATCAAACAACTGTATAACAGGGTTCTCGCTCCTGATAAACATCTTATCCTGTCCTTTATAGAAGCTCGCATAGATCCTGTTTTTGTTGTCGATAACCTGGTTGAGTTTGAAGTTTACATCGTAGAGATAATACTTGCCATAGTCTTTCAGATAAGCTCTCCCGTAGAGGGCATCTACCAATGATCGTCTTACAGACAAAGAAACGGAGCTGCGGTCCTTTACGATGGGGCCTTCCAGCAGGACGCTGCCGGAAACGGGGCTCAGGCTCGCGCTGCCATGCCATTCTTTCATATTCCCGTCTTTTGTACGGATATCCACTACTGAAGAAAGGCGGCCGCCATAGCGGGCCGGGAAGGCATCTTTATAAAGCGACACATCTTTCACTGCGTCTCCGTTAAAGATGGAGAAAAGCCCGAACAGGTGGCCGGTATGATAAAGGGGAACGCCATCCAGGAGATACAGGTTCTGGTCTGCACCGCCGCCTCTTACCAGCAGGTTGCTGCTGCTTTCCAGGGAGCTGCCGGTACCGGGATACAGCTGCAGTGATTTCAGTACATCTTTTTCCCCCATCAGCGCCGGGAAATTGGATACATATCCAACGGGCATATTAATGTACCCCGGCTGTGAATTAACGGTTTCCTTTTCGCCGTTTACCACCACCGTTTGCAGCATGCTGCGGGCCTCCATGTGTATGTCCAGCTGCCCGTCGTCCGGTGGCGGAAGGTGCTGGAACACGGGTTTGTAGCCGATATGTGAAAACACCACGCCCAGGCAGGTGTCCGGTACCTGCAGGCTGTAAAAGCCATAGGCATTGGTTTCGGTTCCTTTCCGGGTAACGGGGTCGTATACGGACGCGCCAATGATCAGTTCATTGCTGTTTACTTCTTTTACAAATCCGCTGATGGTATAGTATTGTACCTGGGAAGTTTCGCGGAGCAGGAATATTTTCCCGTTCAGAGCAGCCGCCTGGATGCCGGTACCCTGGAGGATGGCATTCAGTACGTCGCCGGTGGTATGTTCTGTTCCGCTGAGCTGCACTTTTTTATTGAGGTGCAAAAAGCTGGAGCTATAGGAAACGTTGATACCGGTTACTTTCTGGAGATCCTGTATATAAAATAAAATAGTCCCCTGCCGGGAAGCAGGGGTATAGCTTTGATGGAGAATATCCTTTCCGTTGTGCTGTGCCTGCAGGAATTGAAACGGGAACAGCAACAACAGCATGCCATAAATAAGGAAAAGAGGGTTTGTTGTTCTACTGGCCGATGACGATGGAATCGCCGTCCTGTTGATAGTGGAACCCAAGCAATAGTTGTAATTCATGCAAAACATCATCGCAGGACTGATTGCGGAATGTAATCGTAGCTTTTTGCTGCGATGCAGTTTCCCTGTATTTTTCATCAACCCTGATATCTTTTGCGTAAAAGTCGGCTAATTGTGGCAATATTTCAAGCAGTGTCTGGTCATTAAATTGCAAAATACCTGTTTTCCAGGCAATGAAATTCAGGTTGTGGTTATTGTTGGCATACAACTGCCCGTTGCCCCACACACCGCGCTGTCCACTATTCAGGATTACAGCGGCGGTATCGCCTTCCACACCGAGTTTTACACTGCCGGAAGCAACAGTAACGGCGGTACTGTCTTTCCCTGTTTGTACGGTAAAGGAAGTACCCAGTACTTCAATCACCGATTGATTGGGCGTTTTTACTAAAAACGGGTGTTCCGGATCACTGGCTATTTCAAAGAAGGCTTCTCCTTCCAGTTCCACGATACGCTGGTTGTGGTGATAGCCGTTGATATACCGGATCATAGCGCCCTGCCGGAGTGTTACCATTGATTTATCAGGTAATTCCAGGCTTTTTATTTTACCATCGTTGGCTGCCAGTTCATGTTTCTTCAGCGACGAGCGAGTTTCCAGCCACCATGCGCCGGCAGTCAGCAATATCAGGATAGCTGCAGCGGCAGCATATTTGGTGTAAAGTACCTTTACACGGGATGGCGCCGGTTGTATCGCCTGGTCTGTTTTATCCCAGGCAGCGGCAGTATTGTACTCCCGCCTGGGCACAACTGCAGCGGGACTGTCCTGCCATAGTTTTGCAAGTACCTCATATTCTGCCCGGTTTTCGGGAGAAGCTTCCAGCCATCGTTGCAGGGCAGCAGATTCAGCTTCCGTACATTGACCAGACAGATTTTTGGCAATTATCTCATGCAGGTAGGTATCAAAATGCTCCATAATACAGTGTGCTCTACTTAAATAACGCTCATTAATATAACAACCCTCTATAGGGGCATGAATATTTTTAGTAAAAACAGGATACTTACAGGCAGTCCGTACTGCTGCAAATATTTCCGCAGCAACTTCAATGCCCGCCCCATGTAGTTTTCAACTGTTTTGGCGGAAAGACCGAGTTTGGTGGCCGCCTGTTGATGTGTCATTCCCTGCAACCTGCAGCAGGTGAATACTTCCCGGCATTGCGGGGGAAGGTTGGCAATAGCTTCATACACCAGTTGCTCGTAGTAAGGCTTTGCATTTTCAACTTCTTTTGCGTCGGGATCTTCCGCCGTTTCTGCCAGCCATTCAAAGCCCTTGTTGCCGGCTTCCTCTGTACTTTGTTTGCGTAGCACGGAAATAGAATTATTCCGGACTGCACGGAACAGGTATGCCTTTATATTAGGTATGTCTATCAGCTGCCGGTGTTTCTCCCAAAGCTTAATAAAAGTTTCCTGTACAACATCTTCTGCTGCTGCATCGTCTTTCAGAAAACTATAGGCATAGTTACATAAGTCATTGTATTGTGAATGAAATAATTCTTTATATGCCTGGTAAGAAGGTGATGTAATCATTTAACCTTCAGGAAGTTTTAGTATATGAAATGATCGCTGCGAAAGTAACTATCTTTTTGAAAACAATTACAGTTTACACATTACAGATAATATTTTTATTTAGTAGAAAAGATTAATATTTTTTTGAAAGAAGTAGAGGGATTCGCAATTTTCTGCGTCAGCAATATAACAGCTATGCCTATATGTTTGTTAGAAGTTAGTTTTTTTTAGTTGTGTTTTAAACCGGGGTTGCATATGGTTCTATGCAACCCTATTTTAAACTCCCGCCATTTTCCTGTATTCTGTACTCATTATTGGTAACCCCAAATTATCCTGATCTGCCATCGGCGCGGATATTGTCTTTCCCTGGATTACGCTGATTACACTGATTTTTTTGGATTTTCAACAGATCCCGTTTATCTTTATAATCTGCATAAAGTATTGATATACAGTTCCTTTCTCTGACGGAACCCTTCGCAGGAATTTCCCGGAACCCCCTATAGCGCATTGATACACAATGCATTACCGATCAAGTCCACGTCCCCTCCACGTCAGGTCCAGGTCCTCTCCACGTCAAAGGCATGTGTAAAGCATGTGCTAAGTATGAACTGGCTATTGTTCATGCCACCTTTAAATACCCTCCTAATCAATATAATCAGCGTAATCCCGGGAAAGACAATATCCGCGTCGCCCATATTCCGTATTTTTAAGCAAAACCATGTAAGATGTCCGGACCTCTCACGAAACTGAAGAATGCATACCACCTGCTGAAGAGCATCGATTTCGCCATGCTGGCTAAACTCTCCGAAAAAGTAGACCTGCCAAAGGTGATGGAATCGGTAGGAAAAATGGATGACACACAACTGAACGGGTTAATGAAAATGCTCACCAGCGGTAGTAAGAAGAAAGAACTGCCGCCTATCGAGGGCGACTTCTACGACCTCGGGGCAAAACTCAATGCGGAAGACAGGGCCCTGCAACTGAAAGTACGGGCATTCATGGAAAAGGAAATCAAGCCCATCGTTAATGAATACTGGCTGAAAGCGGAATTCCCTTTTGAAATCATTCCCAAATTCAGGGAGCTGAATATCTGCGGCGTTACCTACGACGGATATGGCTGCCCTAACCGGTCGTTCCTGATGGAAGGTATCATTGCAATGGAAATGGCGCGTATAGACGCTTCGGTGGCAACATTCTTCGGCGTTCAAAGCGGACTGGCAATGGGATCTATTTATATGCTGGGTTCCGAAGCGCAGAAACAGGAATGGCTGCCGGGCATGCAACAGCTGAATATTATCGGCGCCTTTGGTCTCACTGAACCGGAAGTAGGCTCCGGTACCGCAGGCGGACTAACCACTACGGCTAAACGGGAAGGTGATACATGGATATTAAACGGCCAGAAGAAATGGATCGGTAATGCCACCTTCGCGGATGTAATTGTTATATGGGCAAGGGATGTGGACGATAACCAGGTGAAAGGATTCCTGCTGAGAAAAGATACGCCCGGCTTCAGCGTGGAAAAGATCCATGATAAAATGGCACTACGTATTGTGCAGAATGGATTGATCACGTTGAAAGATTGCCGCATTGCAGAATCCGACCGTTTACAAAATGCATCTTCCTTTAAAGATACAGCCCGCGTACTTCGCATGACACGCGCAGGTGTGGCCTGGGAAGCGGTAGGTTGCGCACGTGGCGCCTATGAAAATGCCTTGGCGTATACGCAAACACGTAAGCAGTTCGGAAAACCTATTGCCGCTTTTCAGCTGATCCAGGGGCACCTGGTGGAAATGTTGTCTAATCTTACTGCCATGCAAACAATGGTATTCCGCTTATCGGAAATACAGGATGCCGGCGGACTAAAGGACGAACATGCCTCACTGGCCAAAGTGTTTTGTACGCTGCGTACCCGCGATGTGGTAAGCCGTGCGCGGGAAGTAATGGGTGGCAACGGTATTTTGCTGGAATATAATGTAGCGCGTTTTGTGGCCGATGCAGAAGCTATTTACTCGTACGAGGGTACAAAGGAAATCAATTCCCTGATTGTGGGCAGGGCTATCACCGGTTTCAGCGCGTTTGTATAAAATATCAATTCTTTTTTATAGTTTAAGTGCCTGATTGTGGACTATGCCGCAACTAACATTTAATCCGGATCGTTATGAATTCATCAAACAGACGTAATTTTCTCAGGAATGTTTCCCTGGGAACCCTTGCTGCCATCAGCATTCCAGATATTGTTGCCGCCGCAACGGTAACAGAAAAACCTAAGAAGATAATACTGAAAAAGGAAAGCGTGGTATTGTTCCAGGGCGATTCCATCACCGACGCAGGCCGTAAACGCGATAACGATCAACCTAATGCAGGCGGCGCACTGGGCGGCGGTTACGCGCTGATGGCCGCATCAGCTATGCTGTTAAAAAATGCAGATAAGAATCTGAAGATATATAATAAAGGCATCAGCGGAAATAAAGTATTTCAACTGGCCGACCGCTGGGATATCGACTGCCTGGTGATTAAACCAGATGTGCTGAGCATCCTGGTAGGTGTAAATGATTACTGGCACACGCTGAGCAACAACTATAAAGGCACGGTGCAAACTTACCGCGACGACTACGATAAACTGCTGACACGCACCAAAGAGCAGCTGCCGGGTGTACAGCTGATCATCGGTGAACCCTTTGCGGTAAAAGGCGTGAAGGCCGTAGATGATAAGTGGTATCCCGCTTTTGATGAATACCGCGCTGCTGCACGGGAGTTGGCCGACAAATACCAGGCTACTTTTATTCCTTATCAATCTATTTTTGATAAAGCACAGAAATCAGCGCCGGCCGCCTACTGGACCGGCGATGGTGTACATCCCAGCGTAGCCGGCGCCCAGCTGATGACGGAAGCCTGGTTGCAATGTGTAAAATAAAAAAGCGTGTAAAATAAAATATAGATCACCGGGGCAATCGCTTTACCCGGTGATTTTTTTTCTCCGTCCTTCTCCTCATTTTTTTGATTAAGTATTTATACTGAGATGTGAAACGCCGGTGCACACTAGCTTTGCACCCATTAACCCTTTGTTTCACAATTTTTATATTTAATCATGAGAAAAATTTTAATGTTCCCCCGGCAGCGTGTTGCCCTCTTACTGGTTGCTTTTATGAGCGTATTGTTTTTTACACAATGCAAAAAAGAAAAGAATAAACCAGGTAACGAAGAAGGAATGAACGCCGCTTTCCTGGTGGGCAAAAAATGGCAGATCAAAGCCATGACTATCAGTCCCGGTTTAGAGGAAGAAGAAGTGCAGGATCTTTATAAAGATCTTCCCGCATGCACAAAAGATGATTACGTGATCTATAATGCAAATGGCACCGGTGTGGAAGATGAAGGCCCCACCAAATGCGACGGGAATATGCCGCAAACGCGCACCTTTAACTGGAACCTGAAGGCAGACGGCACATTGGAACAACCGGTAGAAGATGATTTTACCGGAACTTTCAAGGCAGTGAAAACAAGCGCCACGTCATTTACAATTACCGGTACCGGCAAATTCGGGGATGATACCGTAACCCGGACCATCGTAATTACCTGCAACGCTATTTAGTCAACCAGGTCAGGAACCAATAACCTTTGCTACAGTGCTGTTTTCATTAGCATAAACACTGACAGGATCTGCATATCCTGCCGGTTAGATCTGAACACGGCTTCCCTTTTGGGAAGCTGTTCTTTTATCTGCTCCTTTCTTTTATTACATTTGTTTCATTATATGAATTTGAAAATCCGGTTATGAAACAAATAGTTGTCTTATTAATGATGTTAGGAGTAAATACAGCCATTACCGCGCAACAGCGGAAGATCCATCTCTGGCCCGCTGCGGTGCCCGGTGAAACAGCCGCCAAACAAACCGCAAAGGTAACGGCAGATGGCAGCAATAATGTAACCCGGCTTACCGATGTTACAGATCCTATCCTGGAAGTATTTCCGGCGGAAGCTTCTAACAGCAATGGCGCCGGCATCATCATCTGTCCTGGTGGTGGTTATAGTATCCTGGCCATTAACCTGGAGGGATACGAAATAGCCGCCTGGCTCAATAAATTGGGGTATACTGCTTTTGTATTGCAATACCGGGTGCCTAAAAAAGAAGCCGGCGCCCTGCAGGACGCACAACGCGCTATCCGCCTGGTGCGCAGCATGGCATCAGAATGGAAGCTGGAACCCGGCAAGATAGGAATGATGGGCTTTTCGGCAGGTGGAAGTCTTACTGCCAGGGCCTCTACGCAATATAACGTACATACCTATACGCCAATTGATAAAGCAGATTCCTTATCTGCACGCCCGGCTTTCAGCGCACTCATTTACCCCGCTTATCTTGATAAAGGAGAAAACAGGGCGCTCACCCCTGAACTGACATTAAGCAGTGAAACGCCTTCCATGTTTCTTTTTGCCACTGCAGATGATTTCTATGGCAACAGCGCCCTGGTAATGGCCGGCGCCCTCCGCGATGCCAAAGTGCCGGTGGAACTGCATTTTTATGCCAAAGGCGGTCACGGATACGGCTTGCGTAACGGCAACCCGGCAGGGGAAGCCTGGCCTTCGCTCATGGAAAAGTGGCTGAAAACCGTGGTGAAGTAAGTTTACATAAATTATAACTTTTCGTAAGTAGCTTTTCGAGGGAATAATTGGCTAAATTTGATCCACTTAAAACCTGTTACCATGGGAATTTTTGATAAACTCAGGAATGAATTTATTGACATTATTGAATGGACCGACCCGTCCGCAGATACCATTGTGTGGAAGTTTCCCCGCTACCAGAATGAAATAAAAATGAACGCCAAGCTTACCGTGCGTGAATCACAGGTGGCCGTTTTTATGAATGAAGGTAAAATTGCCGACGTATTCCAACCCGGCATGTATACGCTTACTACACAGAATATGCCTATCCTGAGCACCTTGCAGGGATGGAAATATGGCTTCAACAGCCCTTTTAAAGCCGATGTGTTCTTTGTGAGCATGCGGCAGTTTACCAACCAGAAATGGGGCACCAAGAACCCGGTAATGCTGCGTGATGCGGAGTTTGGACCGGTGCGACTGCGTGCATTCGGCAGCTACGCTTTCCGCGTAAAGGATGCTGCACAGTTCCTGAAGGAAGTAGCGGCTACCAACCCCGAATTCACCGTGGAAGGGATCAATGAGCAACTGCGTAATCTCGCAGTTTCGCGTGGTATGGAGGCCGTGGCAGAAGCAAAGGTGCCGGTACTGGACCTGGCAGCCAATTATGAAGAAGTATCCACCCAGATCACCGGGAAGATAGGCACTGAATTTAATGAACTCGGACTGGAACTGACCAAGTTCCTGATAGAAAATATCTCCCTGCCACCGGAAGTGGAAGCGGCACTGGACAAACGCAGCAGCATGGGCATTGTGGGGAACCTCGGCGCATATGCACAATTCCAGGCTGCCAACGCAATGGAAAAGGCAGCGGAAAACCCTTCCGGCGGCGGACTCGCAGCTGCAGGCTTAGGCGCCGGTATGGGCGCAGCTATGATGGGACAGGTAGGTAACATCTTCCAGAACAATAACCAGCAGGCCAACGCAGGCGGTGGCGCACCACCTCCGTTACCCGGCGCTGCACCTTTTTTTGTGGCAGTAGATGGCAAACAAACCGGCCCCTTTGATGCGGATCAACTTCGTCAGCTGGCCGCTGCGGGCAGCCTGAATGCCCAAACCCTTGTGTGGAAAACCGGTATGGCCGCATGGGCCGCCGCCAATACAGTGCCGGAACTGGCGCCGGTATTAGCCACCGTACCACCACCATTACCTTAACAAAAGCAGGCTTGCCGGCATCATGGGATGCCGGCAGCATTATATCCATACGTTCCTATGTCTTTTGAGGAAAAAACAAGCGAAACAGTTAACTCGTTGAAATGCCAGAACTGTGGCGCTATACTGCATTATGCACCAGGCACCAACAGCCTGAAATGTGAATACTGCGGTACTGTGAATCAGATTGAGGATGATACGCAGCCCGCTGCTATTCAGCCCATAGATTATGACGCTTTTATTGCTTCCCAACAAAATCATACAGAAGCTACCCAACAGGCGGTAGTAGTGAAATGCGTTGGTTGCGGCGCTTCCACTACCATGCTGCCCAATGTAACCGCCGATTCATGCCCGTTTTGCGCGTCGCCGCTGGTGGTGGACACTGCGCAAACCACGTCCATCCTGCAACCGCATTATGTATTGCCTTTTGTAGTGAGCGACAAAACCGCTGTGGACCACTTTCAAACCTGGATGAAAAAACTCTGGTTTGCCCCATCCGACCTGGTGAAGAAAGTAAAAGACAGCTCCTCACAGCAACTGAAAGGCGTATATATCCCGCACTGGAGCTATGATACAGATACGTATACCGAATACTCCGGTTCCCGCGGCGAATACTATTATACTACGGAAAGTTATACAGTAGAAGTAAATGGCCGCACGGAAACCCGTACCCGGCAGGTACGGCATACCGCATGGTATCCTGCTTCCGGTAATGTAAACAATAACTTCCGCGATGTACTGGTATCCGCCAGCCCGTCGTTGCCGCTGAAAATGGCGCAGATCCTGGAGCCCTGGCACCTCGATCAGCTAAAGAAGTACGATGGCCGCTACCTCAGCGGATTCCGGGCGGAGCTGTACCAAACCAATGCTGAACAGGCATTGGTGATCGCCAAAAAAAGAATGGACCCGGTGATCCGTGATGAGATCTGTAATGATATTGGCGGCGACGAACAACGTATCGATGACTACGATGTGGAATACAACCAGCTTGGCCTGAAGTACCTGCTGCTGCCGGTTTGGATCAGCGCTTACCGGTACAAAGGCAAACTCTATCATTTTGTGGTAAATGCCTGCACCGGCGAAGTAACCGGCGATCGTCCGTACAGCTGGATGAAAATAGTGGGCCTTATTCTCGCTATCATTGCCGCTATCATTATTATTTATCAGTTCGCTCAATCTCAATAAGAGCGGGCGTTTATAAAGGGAAAAGGTTATTGTAATTATTACAATAACCTTTTTTCTTGCGCGTTACGGGGAAAACAATCTACATTTCCGGGGTATCAGCTCGCTTTTGAGTTTCCTCTGAAATCCTTTGCTGTATTGTGTTTGAAGGATATTTGTTTTCAGGGTACCGTTTTTGCAAAGTTGAATAATGTAAAACAGGCACACCTATTACAAACCCAAAACAATATGCAATGAAGAAGCTACTTATTTTATCGGCAACATTTTTAGCCGTGTGGATGACACAGTCGTGTAACAATACAGCGAAAAATCCACAATCGGAAACACCGGTAGACAGTGCAAAGGATATTAATGAAACTGTTAAGCCGGTAGATGAAAAATCATCTGAATTTGCGGTAGAGGCTGCGAATGGTAGTATGATGGAAGTAGAAATGGGTAAGCTGGCACAGGAAAAAGCTCAGAGTACAAGGGTAAAGGCTTTTGCTACCATGATGGTAAACGATCACTCCAAAGCAGTGGATGAATTAAAGGCGCTGGCAGGAACAAAGGGTATCACTTTACCGGCAGAATTATCTACAGAAACAAAGAAACATATTGAGGATCTGGGTAAGAAAACCGGTAAGGAGTTCGACAAAGACTATATGAGTATGATGGTAGACGACCACGATAAAGACGTGAATAAATTTGAGAAAGCAGGAGATAATGTAACAGACGAAGACCTGAAAACCTGGGCCAGAAATACATTGCCTACACTGAAGGCGCACCAGGATTCCGCGAAAGCAATTAAAGATGCTTTGAAAAAATAATTATCCGTGAATGTAGAGAATAGTAACCGTAGCTTCAAGGGCCAGCTCCTTGAAGCTTTTTTTTAGTGCGGCAGTTTCGGCTTTAACGCACCATATATCCAGGTGCCAGCAATAGCACTCAGTAATGTAACACCCACTACCGTGAAGCCGGTGCCGATCTGCGCAAATAACGGACCCGGACAAGCCCCGGTGATGGCCCATCCCACGCCAAAGAGCAACCCTCCGAAGATCTGTCCCTTATTAAAAGTTTTAGGCGCTACCGAAATGGGGTCGCCCTGGATGGTTTTGATCTTAAACCGTTTGATCAGTTGCAGGGAAATGATTCCTGTAACTACTGCGGTGCCAATCACGCCGTACATGTGAAAGGAAGTAAGCTGAAACATTTCCTGGATACGGAACCAGCTGATCACCTGCGCCTTTACCAGTACAATACCAAAGAAAGTTCCTGCTACCAGGTACCTGATATTTTTCATGTTAGTTCAGCCATTTAAAAAGGTAAGGAATAAGCAGGTTGGCGCTGAAGAAGCCACCGGCCATAAAACAACACGTAGCCACCAGTGATGGCCATTGCAAATTAGACAATCCCATAATAGAGTGACCGGATGTACAGCCGCCGGCATAGCGGGTACCAAAGCCCACCAGCAAACCGCCAATAACAAAAAATACCAGTCCTTTCCAGGTAAACACGTTGGACCAGCTGAATATTTCCGGCGGTAGCAAAGCCGAATAATCATGCACGCCGTAAGTGGCCAGCCGGGCCTGTGTAGCCGCTGCCACCTGGATATCATTGCCATCCTGCAGGTAATGCCCTGCAATAAATCCGCCCAGTAAAATGCCGGCTACAAAGAAGAGGTTCCATGCCTCTTTTTTCCAGTCGTATTTAAAGAAGGAAATATCCGCCGGGAAACATGCCGCACAGATATGCCGCAGCGAGGAAGAAATGCCAAACGCCTTATTGCCCAACAGCAGCAGCACGGGCACTGTAAGGCCAATCAGCAACCCCGATACCGACCAATGCCAGGGTTGCTGAATGAATTTCAAAAATTGCATAGAAAAGGAATTTAGGAGATGATAAAGTTATAAAAGGTCATTGTATTCAGGATGTCTTTTCATATAGGCATTCACGTAGGGACAGTAAGGTTTTACTTTCAGGTGGTTTTCCCGGGCATATTCCAGTACGTATTTGGCCAGTTGTCCGGCGATGCCGCGGCCTTCCAGTTCCGGTGGTACTTCTGTATGCATAAAAGCAATGCCGCCGGGGAACAGGGTATAGGCTACCAGTGCGGTATGGCCTTCCACTTCCGTTTCAAACTGTTTCTTTGCAATGTTGTTCCTGATGGTGAGTTCCATATAAAGGTTAATTAGGATTTGTCTGAGAAATTGATTTTAGTATGTGTGCCATCGCAGTAAGGCTTGTTGGATGACCCGCCGCAGCGGCAAAAAGCAGTTACCTTGTTTTTGTGTGTTTCCTTTCCTGTAGCATCTCTTACAATGATATTGCCGTATACCAGCAGTGGTCCGTTCGGAGTAGGTTCCACAATGCTCTCCGCGGTGATCTGTGGTTCCACGCCGCCCTGTTTTTCCACGTCTGCATTCATAAAAAAGCTCAGCGCGCCGGAAGGGCAATGTTTGATCTGCGATACAATCTGTTCAGTGGTGGCTCCCTGCGCATTAATCCAGGGCTTTCGGTTTGGATTGAATACGGACGGCAGTCCATGAAAACACATCTCCGAGTGGATGCACACATTTGGCTTCCATACAATGGTTACCTCTCCGTTGGAGTAGTGTTTGGTGATGTCTTTCATCTTTATACGGCTTTTGTGTTCATAATAATGGGATGGCTCAATACTTTATGAATAGGGCAGGAGCGGGCTATCTGCTCCAGCCTGGCTATCTGTTCTTCACTGAGATCACCGGTAAAGTGCATGTCGATATCAATCACGGTGGTAAGCGGGTCCGGCTTCGCGGCGCTGTTAAAGCGCAGCTCAATTTCAATGTTCTCTACGGGCCACTTCTTCCTGTCGGCGTACATTTTAAGCGTGATAGCGGTGCAGGAGCCCAGGCTGCTCAGCAGTAATTCCCCGGGCTGGGGACCGGTATCGTCGCCACCGGCTTCTATTGGCTCGTCTGCCAGCCAGCGGTGGTCTCTTGTATCTATTGACACCTGGTAAGGGCGGCCGGATAAACTGACTCTAACTTCCTGGTCCATATATTTTTTTTACTGAAAATTATCTTTCATCCATTCTGCTGCCAAAGTAATATCGCGTTGTACCAGGTTATGACCGGCAGGAATATCGAATGTACTTACTTTAAAGCCATTGCTGTTAAGCAGGGTGGCATAAGCGGCCGTGGCTGCGGGATCTACGGTGCCGTCCTGTGTGCCGGCGCTCATAAATACGGGCTGTTGCCGCAGTGTTTCGAAGCTGTCTTCTATACCGCCCAATGGCTGCATAGGACGGAACAAAACCGCGCCGGCCAGCAGCTCCGGGTATAAGATAAGCACGGCGCCTGCAATATTGGCTCCGTTGGAATAGCCAACAGCAATCAGTTTATTGATGTCAAAGCCTTCTTTAGTGGCTAGTTCTTTCAGGAAATGCACCATTTCGTGCGTCCTGAAATGTACATCTTCTTCGTCAAATACGCCCATGCCTAAACGACGGAAGAACCGTGGCATGCCGTGTTCCTGTACATTGCCTCTCAGGCTGAGGATATTGAAACCTTTTCCCAGTGATCCTGCCAGTGGTAATAAATCCCGTTCGTCTCCGCCGGTGCCATGCAACAGCAGTAGCGTATAGGCGGTGGGGTTACCCACCGCTTCGTATACATACTGCATAGGTTTAAAATCCATATCAGTCCAGTTTAATCAGTTTTTTGACAATCTCATCCCGCTGCGACTCGTACTGCGGCGGCAACATCAGGTGCGTGCCCAGTTCGGCTGCCGGCTCATCTACGGTGAAGCCAGGCACGTCGGTAGCCAGTTCAAACAACACGCCGCCCGGCTCCCGGAAGTAAACAGACCGGAAATATTTACGGTCCAGCTGCGGCGTAACGTTTAGGCCACGGTCTTCCAGCAGCTGACGGTAGTGCATTTGCATATCGTCGTCTTTCATCCGGAAAGCAATGTGGTGCACACTTCCGCCGGCAACATGCCCGCGGGATTCTCCTTTGGCTTCTACCAGGTCAATATAATTGGCGGTATCACCAGCCGGACTCACAAAGCGGTAACGGTTGGTATGATGCTTATCCAGTTTGTAACCAAACACTGATACCAGCAGGTCGGCAGTAGGCTGCACATCTTCCAGCGTAAGGGTAACATGATGGAATCCACGGGTAGCATTTTCTTCGCCCACTTCATTGGTTACCCACGGTGTGCGGTTGTCCGGCTTTTCCGGAACAGTCAGTTCCACTTTCAATCCATCGGGGTCAATAAAGGTGAGGTATATTTCCCCGAATTTGGAAGATGGTTTATTATAGATGATGTTCTCTTTTTCAAATCTTTTTAACCAGAAGTCAATGCTGCCTTCCGGAATGCTATAGCCTACCTCGGTAGCCATGTGGGTACCTCTGCGGCCGGCCATAATATCTTCCCAGGGGAAGAAAGTGAGGATAGTACCGGGCGTGCCGGTTTCATCTCCATAATAAAAATGATAGGTGTGGGGATCATCAAAGTTCACCGTTTTCTTTACAAAACGTAATCCCATCACACGGGTATAAAAATCAAAGTTCTTCTTCGCATTGCCTGAAATGGCCGTGATATGATGCAGGCCGGTTATTTCATTCATAATTCCCCCTTTTTAAAAGTTGGCTGTTAGTTTTTGCGGGTGCAAAAACTAACAGCTGATAATCTTACTGCTTTTTGATCAGTTGCACTTCTCCGTAGATTTTTACATCATCGCCCACCAGTACGCCACCGGCTTCGGTAGCCGCGTTCCAGTTAAGGCCGAAATCTTTACGGTTAATTTTCCCGTTAATGGTAAAACCGGCTCTGGTATTGCCCCAGGGATCTTTGACCACACCACCGAATTCTACGGCGAGTTTGATGTTTTTGGTTACCCCGCGGATGGTCAGATCTCCGTATAGTTCATAAGAACCGTCGTTGTCAACGTTCTCATATTTGGTAGTTTCGAAAATGATATCCTTGTAGGTGTTTACATCAAAGAAATCCGGGGAACGAAGGTGTTGATCCCTGTCGGCGCTGCCTGTTGAAATAGAATCTATATCTACCGCTACTTTCACTTTAGCAGTCATAAAATCTTCTCCTTCTGTTTCTGCGTCCACGGTGAAGTTGTTGAATTTACCATTGATATTGGTAATCATCAGGTGACGGATTTTGAATCCAAGCTCACTGTGACTGGCGTCGGCTACCCATTGTTGTTTTGCCATAAGTAAATGTAGTTTTATAATGAATCAAAGAATTGTAATGCCGCGTAAACCGCTGCAGGACTTTATTTTAACAAGATCAGGAACTTATTGTTCAATCTTTTGTATCACAAATATCGGGTGAAAACTGATGGGTTCAAATGGATCAAATACACATAATGATGTACTTTTTGTGTATGCGCTAAAGGTAATAAATATTACGATAAGCCCTTTATTATCAAATGATGTATAATTTTTTTCAAATACTTCAAACATTATGCATGAAAGATTGTTTTGAGGTGTTAAGGTCAAACCGGAAACCTTCCTGATGTAAAGAAAACCGTATGAGATATTACTTGTTTTTAATTCCGTTACTGCCAGTATTGTATGCACACGGTCAGCAAAACGGACAACAGCTCACTTTAAAGGAATGTTACCGGCTTGCCAAACAGGGAAACACATTGGTGCAGCAGGCGCAGCGATCCCTGAAAGCCCGTGAGTATAACCTGCAGGCAGAAAACAGGTCGTATTACCCCAAAGTGGATCTGCTGGCCGGCTACAACTATCTCGGCAAACCACTGGAAATAAATCTGCAACAGGTAAAAGATGGCGTGGTGAACGGATCATCTGCCCAAAGCGTGAATACGGCCAATACTGTTTACCAGCAAATTACCGGGCAGCCGCTTCCGCAAAATGTGCAGGACGTTATTTATAATACCACCAAAGGGATCATCAATACGGTGTACCCCGATTATAACCCGGAGCTGACCAAACAATCTTATTTCACCGCGGCGCTCGCACTGCGGCAGCCTATTTACCTGGGCGGCAAAATTGCTACTGCGCAACAGCTGGCCAGAACACAGGTAACCGCCGGGCAGTTTAACCAACAGGTAGTGGAAAAAGGATTATTCTTTGCCATCAGCGCCCAGTACCTCCGCATTCTTTACCTGAACACTATTCTTGCGCATGAAGCCGTGATCGTGGAATCTTTTAGGAAGAACCGCGACTATGCCACCTCTTTAAAAGATAACCAGATCCTGCCGCCATACCTGCTCAACTGGGCGCGGGTGTCTTTTGTGCAGGCCACCAACCGGTACAACAACCTGGAGCTGGAAAAGGAAAACGCGCTGCTGGAACTGAACGACCTGCTCGGGCAGCCGATAGAAACCCCTATAACAATTAACGACACACTGGAATATGAACTGAAGCCGGTAACGGAAACGGGCCAACTGGAATTACTCCGCAATAACCCTACTTACCGCCTGGTGGAAAATAAAACGGACCTGGCAAATGTAGCCGTGAAGGCTTCCCGGTCGCTCGCCCTGCCCAATGTTTTTGCCATCGGCAGCCTGAATCTGTATCAGAAAGACCTGCCGGTAACCATACCGCCCTGGCTCATAGGCGTGGAAATGCAATGGAACCTCTTCGACGGCTTCCAGAAATATAAGCGTACCAAAGCCAGTAAAATGCTGGTGGAAGAAGCACAGATGGCGGCCCTGAACACCAAAACCTCGCTGGAGCTGCAACTGAAAGTAGCGATCAATAAAATGAAAGCCCTGCAGAATGATGTGGCGTCGCTGGATAGCGCGCGGCAACAGGCGCACCTCACCACTACGCTGGTAACCGACCGTATGCAAAACCAGTTGTCGTCTGTAAAAGATGTAAATGATGCACTGCTGCAGGAAGAGGAAATGCAGAAGATCTACTATACCGCCGTGATGGGCTACTACCTTGCACTGGCGCAATACTGGAATGTTATAGGTACACCGGAACAATTTGCAGAATACGTTGACAGATAAACAGATTTTTTCATGAGAGCTGTATTAAAAAATTATTGGGCCCTGCTGATCCCCATTGCTATCCTGGTTGTCGCGCTGATCTTCTTTGTAAAGAAGCCGGCAGCAGCAGATAAATCAATGATAGGCATGGTGGACGCCGATTATGTGGATGTGGCAGCAGAATTCCCCGGCCGCCTGGATAGTCTCCTGGTAAAACAGGGTGATACCATCCGCAAAGGCCAGCTGCTGGGCGTGCTCCGGTCTACCGAAATCAATGCCATCCGTAACCAGGCGCAGGCTGCCATTGATGCAGCAAAAGGACAGCTCACACTGCTGCAGAAAGGCGCCCGCCCCGAAGCCATCAAAGCAGCCGATAACCTGTACAATATTACCCAGCAACAGTATGAGCTGATGCAGAAAACCTATCAGCGTATGCAAAACCTCTTTAATGATGAGGTAATTTCCGGGCAGGAAAAAGACCTGGTGTATTTCAAACTGCAGGCCGCCAAAAAAGAAATGGAAACGGCCAAGCTGAATATGGATATGCTGCAACAGGGGAGTCGCCCGGAACTGATCACCACCGCTTCCGCTATTGTACGCCAGGCAGAACAGGGCTACGAACTCACCAAAGCATTATCTGATAATACTTATATCCATGCGCCGTCAGATGGTATCATTACTTCAATGGTAATAGAAGAAGGAGAAATAGTGGCGATCGGTTATCCGCTGATGACTATCCAGAAACCGGCTACCTATCATATTACGTATAATGTGCGCCAGGATGATATGCAGCGTTTCCCTTTAGGCGCCCGTGTTACGGTGCGCGTACCGGGATGTGATCCTGAAAATTTTGAAGCGGAGGTACATAAAGTAGCTCCCTCGCTCACTTTCGCCAACTGGGTACCGGTAAAAGAACAGGGTAAATTTGAACTGCGCACTTTTACGGTAGATCTGAAACCCGTTAACCAGGCGGCTATCAAAGGCTTGCGCCCTGGTATGACTGCCTCCATGAACCTGCCATGATGCGTTCCATTATCCATATCATGATCAGGGAATGGAAGCGTATACTTACCCTCCCGGAGCACTACATTGTATTGCTGGTGTTGCCGCCATTGGTATGCCTGCTGTATGGCTATATCTATAATAACCAGTTTGCCCGTGATTTGCCGGTGGCCATCTGGGATGAGTCGCATTCGCCTTTGTCGAGGAAGTTTGCGTTTATGCTGGAGCAAACGGAGAGCATCCACATCACGCAGCAGGTAGATAACGAAGTAACGCTGCAGAAGATGATGGAACAGGGCATCATCCAGGGCGCTGTCCATTTCCCGGAGAAAATGGACGACCATATCAAAAGCCGTCAACCGGTGTATATCACCGTGTACACCAATACCGCCGCTGTTGTAACGGCGAAGCTGATCTATAAAGATGCCGCCAAAGTATTGATTACGGCGGGTTCGGGCGTTACGCTACAGAAGTTTGTAAAAACGGGCATGCCCGCAGGTAAGGCGATGGCGCTGGTACAGCCCATCCGGCTCACGTCTTACATGCTTTATAATCCGCAGTACAATTACCAGCAATACCTGGTGCCGGGGTTAATTGCGGTGGCGCTCCAGATGATGATCATTATGGTAACAGTACTTGCTTTGAACCTCGAAGAAAAAAGAGGCACGTTTGCAGAACTGAATGCAATGGCCAATGGCTCTGCCTCCAATGTGTTGCTGGGAAAGGGTTTGGCGCACCTCAGCGTAGGATGGCTGCATTACATCCTGGTAACGTGTATTGTGTTCCCGCTTTTTGCACACGGAAGGATAGGCGGCTCCTGGCCGTTGTTCATACTATTTACGTTGCTGATTATGGGATGTATCAGTATTGGCCTGATGGTGTCTGCCATTGTGAGCGATGTAATGGTGGCCTGCGACCTGGGCCTGTTCTATACTTCCCCTGCTTTTGTATTCAGCGGCTTTACTTTTCCCCGCTGGGCCATGCCGTGGTACGACCAGTACTACGCCTGGCTGATGCCCTTTACACCTTTCCTGGATGGATTCTTTAAAGTGTATTTTATGGAGTTGCCGATGCACTATGTATATAAGGAAGCCGGGCAACTGCTGATCTATATAGCAGTAACGTTCCCGGTAGCATTGTTGTTCCTGCAACGGAAACTAAATAAACTCTCTTTACAGCATGCGTGATTTTTTTCAACATATCACCCGGTTGTTCCTGCGGGAAGTAAGGCTGGTGGCCACCGACCACAGCTTGTTGCTTACCCTGCTGATAGCGCCGCTCCTCTATGCTTTTTTCTATGGCAGTATTTATAGTTATAAGGTAGAAGAGAAAGTATTACTGGCCGTTGCCGACGACGACAAAAGTGAACTATCCCGCGCCTTCCTGCAGCAACTGAATAAAATGCAGATTGCGGCCGTAACAGGCGCGAGGGACTTACAGGATGCGCAGGACAAAATGTACTATGGCGAATGCCAGGGCTACCTGTATATTCCCCGCGGCGTAGAGAAAAAAGTGCTGGCCCTGCAACAGGCCGATATTGTGCTGGCTGTGAATGCCGCGCGGTTCCTGCCTTCCAGCGAGCTGGCCGGCGCTATTACCACGCTGGCGCTTACCGTAGGGGCGGGGGTACGGCTGAAGTATAATGAAATGCAGGGGTTGAATTCACAGATGGCTTTGCGGGAAACCCAGCCGGTGAATCTCGATTACCGGCCAATGTATAATGCCCGGTCCAGTTATGGTGCGTTCCTGCTACCGGGGCTGCTGGCGCTGATATTGCAGCAAACGCTGCTGATCGGGCTTTCGGAAAGTATGGCGCTCGACAAAGAAAAAGGACGCGTACCCGAACTGGTGAAAACCGGCGGTGGCGGCCTGTCGGCCGCCCTTTGGGGAAAGGGCCTTTTTTATATGCTGCTTTTTTGCTGTTATGCTTTCTTCTTTATGACTGTTAACTATACCACCCTCAACATCCCCTTCCGCGGACGGGTGCTGGATGTGGCGGTGGTGTTCTTCCTTTTCTTTTTTACGCTGATCCCGCTGGGGATATGGCTGGGAAGCATGTTCCGCAGCCAGCTGATGGCGGCGCAGATGATGGTGTTTTCCACGTACCCGGTATTCCTCATCGCAGGCTATGCATGGCCGTATGAATCGCTGCCGGTACCGCTGCAGTGGTTATCGTCGATGGTGCCCACCACGCCTTTCCTCAGGGTATACCAGTCCATCGTACAAATGGGCGGTACCCTGGGCGATAATGCGGCTTCTGTATTGCATTTGGTGGCGCTCTCCGGGTTTTATACCCTGCTGGCCTTACTTGGATTAAGGCGCTTGAATAAGCGGCAACAATCCATATATTTGTAGCTGATGTATGCAATTGTAGATATTGAAACGACGGGCGGGCATGCCAGCGCCAATGGTATAACGGAGATCGCCGTTTTCCTGTATAACGGGAACGAAGTCACGCAGCATTACCAAACCCTGGTAAACCCTGGCATCCCCATTCCTTATTACATAGAATCACTGACAGGTATCAGCAACAGTATGGTGGCAGATGCACCTCCCTTTGAGGCCATCGCTCCTTTATTATACGGCCTGCTGAAAGACCGGATCTTTGTAGCCCATAATGTAAACTTCGATTACTCCTTTATAAAGCACCAGCTGGCTAATGCAGGGTTCGACCTGCAATCAAAGAAGCTGTGCACGGTACGGCTGGGACGCAAAATATTCCCGGGGCTGAAATCATATAGCCTGGGTAATATCTGCCGCCATTTCAGCATACCGGTAAACGGCCGGCACCGGGCCGGTGGCGATGCGGAAGCCACCACCGTGCTTTTCGGGATGCTGCTGGCCAACGATAAAGAGAAGGTGATCGCTTCCATGCTGAAGGTAGGATCAAAGGAACAATTCCTGCCGCCTAACCTGCCACCGGAACAGGTAAAGGGACTGCCGGCTCACCCCGGTGTTTATTATTTCCACGACCACAAAGACAAAGTAGTATACGTAGGCAAAGCAAAAGACCTGGCTAAACGGGTGAACAGCCATTTTACCGGCCATAGCACCAGCCGCCAGCGGCAGAATTTCCTGCGTACCATTCACCGCATTTCCTACCAGGAAACGGCTACGGAGCTGATGGCCTGCATCCTGGAATCTGTTGAAATAAAGCGCCTGTGGCCTGTTTTCAACTACGCCCAGAAACGGGTGGAGTTCAGGTATGGATTTTACCTTTTTGAAGACCAGCAGGGATACCTGCGGCTTGCCATAGAAAAGAAGCGGAAGTATTCGCACCCCGTTCACAGCTTTAACCTGCTGATAGATGGCCACCGGCTGTTACGCTCCCTGATAAAGGAATTCCAGCTATGCCCCAAACTCTGTTTCCTGCAAAAAGGCGATGGTACCTGCGCCGGCATTACCGCCGGTACGTGCAAGGGTGCCTGTCAAAAGGTAGAACGGCCCGAAAGCTATAATGAGCGCATGAAAGCGGCGATTGCATTTTTACAGGAACAGCAGCCTTCCGTGATCATCGTAGACAAAGGCCGCAACAGCAGCGAGAAAAGCTGCATCCTGATGGAGAAGGGCCGTTTTTACGGAATGGGTTATGTGCCCGCAGAAGTGAATACCGCCGAAGCAGCGCACGTGCGGGATTATCTTACCCCTTACGCCGAGAATGAAGTGATCATCAGCCTGCTCCGGCCTTACGCCAGCAACAGCATACAGTTGTAATCGCGCGGATTTTGTCTTTCTCAGGATTCCCCTGATTATGCTGATTAGTTAGATTTTATTTTTTTGAGATTTTATACAGAATTAAAAATATAAATCAGCATAATCAGGGGAATCCTGAGAAAGACAAAATCCCCTAAGAAAAAAAATTACACGATAAGTGATTCCTGATTACTTTTGCATCTCGTAAAAGTGGTTTTCATCTTTAATTATTAATATTTTTTTATTCATGTTAGAGTCAAATTTCAAATTACCAGGTCAAACTGCCTTTTACAAAGGGAAAGTACGTGATGTTTACACCATTGATGACAGGCTGATGGTAATGGTAGTAAGCGATCGTATCTCTGCATTTGATGTGGTGCTGCCACGCCCGATCCCCTACAAAGGACAGGTACTGAACCAGGTTGCGGCCATTATGCTGGAAGCGACTAAAGATATCGTTCCTAACTGGGTAAAATCTTCTCCGCTGCCAAATGTAACTATCGGGCTGAAATGCGAAACTTTCCCGGTGGAAATGGTGGTACGCGGTAACCTCACTGGTCACGCCTGGAGAACTTACAAATCCGGCGAACGTGTATTGTGTGGTGTAACGATGCCGGAAGGACTGAAGGAAAACGATTTCTTCCCGTCGCCCATCATCACTCCAACTACCAAAGCGCATGAAGGACATGATGAGGATATTTCCCGTGATGAGATCATTGCACAGGGATTGGTAAGTAAGGAAGACTACGAACAACTTGAAAAGTATACCCTCGCCTTATTTGAAAGAGGTAAGGAAATGGCCGCCAAACGCGGACTGATCCTGGTGGATACCAAATACGAATTCGGTAAAATCGGCGATACCATTTATGTTATCGACGAAATTCATACTCCTGATTCTTCCCGTTATTTTTACGCGGAAGGTTATGAAGAGAACCAGAAAAACGGCGCCCAGCAGAAACAGCTTAGCAAGGAATTTGTACGTGAATGGCTGATGGCAAACGGTTTCCAGGGTAAAGATGGTCAGCAGGTACCGGAAATGACAGACGAATTTGTAACAAGCGTAAGCGAACGTTACATTGAACTGTTTGAAAATATTACCGGTCAGAAATTTGTGAAAGAAGAAGTAGCGGCTGCGGATGCAGAATCCAGGATAGTAGCTGCACTGAAAAGTTTATAATCACCCAATCGCTCCGGTGCAACGCCGGAGCGGTTTTTTTATCCCTTGTGCACGATGAAACTACAATTGATCTCCGCAGCAGCAGTTTGTTTGTTAAGCATTGCAGCCTGCAACAATGCGTCCAAATCCCCTAAAGAATTAAGCAGCGAAGAAGTACTGGAGCTGGCAGGAAAATCGCCGGGCATGAACGCCGGCCGGGGAACCTTTACGGTAAATACCCCCACCGGCTGGACAAAGATAGATACGGTGATGAGCCGGATTGAATACACCTTTATGATGGCGCCAATCACCGACGACAGCACCTTCCAGGCCAATGTAAATATCGTTACACAGGAACTGAAGAAAGGATTTACGCTGGATAAGGTGATGGAAAGCACCCAGAAAGAAATGGAAAGTTTCTTCGTGGATTATAAAAAGATAGATACCGGCGAACGTACCGTTACCGGCGTAAAAGCCAAATGGATGAAATGCCAGTATGCCCACCGCGAAAGTGGCACCCTGCTTAACGGAGAGGTAACCATCCTGGTGAAAAATAATATCGCTTACGCTATTACCCTCACTACACTCGCCAACGACCTGGTGAAATATGAACCGGCGCTGGAAGAGATCCTGGGGTCTTTTACCGCGAAGTAAAGTATATATTTTTTTGAGAGAAGACCCGGGCGGAGAGATTATCTGCCCGGGTCTTCTCCTTTATAGCTATATGCTTCGAATGCCTTATTTTTGTTTGCAAATTGACGACCATTGAAACACCTTGCCGCGCTTAATAAATACTTTCTTACCAATAAATGGCTGCTGATCCTGGGATTGTTGTTTACCGCTATATCCATTGTATTCAGTGTTTTCCAGCCTATCATGGTCCGCCAGATCTTCGACCTGCTGGCGCATAATATCGACGAATACCGGTTGCTGGATAATACTGCGCTGAAAGTGGCATTCCGTGCCGATTTCACGCATGTACTGGCGTTTTACGGCGTAAGCATCCTCATCTTCGCACTACTGAGCGGATTCTTTTTGTTCCTGCAACGGCAAACGCTGATTGTGATGAGCCGTCATATTGAATATGATCTGAAGAATGAAATTTACCAGCATTATCAGAAACTGGATCTTAACTTTTTTAAGATGCATCGTACCGGCGACCTGATGAGCCGTATTACTGAAGATGTATCACGGGTACGCATGTACGTAGGTCCTGCTATTATGTATGCATCCCGGACTTTATTTCTCATTGTGATCATTGTATACCTGATGTTGCAGGTAAACCCGTTGCTGACGCTGTATACCTTGTCGCCATTGCCTTTCCTGGCCTTAACCATTTATTATGTGAACAGGATCATTCACCGTAAAAGTGAGCGGATCCAGGCGCAGTTATCCAACATTACTTCCATTGCGCAGGAATCTTATTCCGGTATCCGCGTAATAAAATCATATATCCAGGAAGATGCAAGTGCGCGTCATTTTGAAGAAGCCAGTGAAGCCTATAAAGATAGTTCTATCAGTCTTGCTAAAACGGACGCGCTGTTCCAGCCCACTATGGCGCTGATGATTGGCCTGAGTGTGATCCTTACTATTTTCATTGGCGGTATCCAGGTGATCCAGGGGAACATTACGGTGGGCAACCTGGCGGAGTTTGTGATTTATGTGAACATGCTGATGTTCCCGTTCTTTTCTATCGGGATGGTGGCGTCTATGATCCAGCGTGCGGCGGCCTCACAGCAACGTATAAACGAATTTTTACAGATAGCGCCTGCTATTAAGGATGAGCCGGATGCGAAATCAGTGAAGCTGAAAGGAGGGGTGCGCCTGGAGAATGTAACCTTTACTTATCCTCATACAGGGATTACCGCCATCAGCAATTTTAACCTGCATATCAAACCGGGGCAGAAGGTAGCGGTGATTGGCAGAACGGGTTCCGGTAAAAGTACGCTGGCGCAGCTGCTCATCCGGATGTACGATCCGCAGGAGGGGAAGGTGATGGTAGACGACCAGGATATCCGTCACCTCCGGCTGGCCGATTTGCGTGGCCAGATCAGTTATGTACCGCAGGATGTGTTCCTGTTTTCCGACAGCATTGCCAATAACATCCGCTTCGGCGATCCGAGCGCCAGCATTGAAACTGTGCAAACCGCTGCCAGGCAGGCTTCTGTGGAGAAAGACATCCTGGGCTTCAACGATGGCTTTGATACCGCCATCGGGGAGCGGGGTGTAACACTCAGCGGGGGGCAGAAGCAGCGGATCTCCATTGCGAGGGCGCTGATCAAGGATCCCAATATCCTTATCTTCGACGACTGCCTCTCTGCCGTAGATGCCCGCACCGAAAAAGAGATTATAGGTAACCTGTATGCCTATCTGAAAAACAAAACTGCCATTATTATCACTCACCGGATCTTTGCCTTGTTTGAGTTCGATAGCATAATTGTACTCGATGAAGGAAAGATTGTAGAGCAGGGGACACATAATGATTTATTATCATTGAATGGATACTACGCAGAACTATACGCGCGTCAGCAATCCGGCGACGATGAAAGTGTAAGTGAGTAGCAATCATGTGCTTGTATATACCCTGTCGCAGCCCGTTACACGTGGCTTTTATGATTTTTCAAAATCATTTAAAAATATTTTGATATTTGTAAAACAATAGTATATTTGTCTCTTATTGTAACAGGATTTGATTCGTTAACACTTAAATCTATCAACTGTGGCGTACGAAAACAACAATCAACAGGAAAGAAACAATGATAGCATCTTTTCTAAACGATTGAAAGCGGGCAAAAGAAGAACGTACTTCTTTGATGTAAAGACCACTCGGGGAAACGACTATTTTCTTACTATAACAGAAAGTAAGAAGCGTTTTAATGACAACGGTTATGACAGGCACAAGGTATTCCTGTACAAGGAGGACTTCAACAAGTTCCTGAACGCACTAACCGAAACCATCAACTATGTTAAAACTGAGTTGATGCCCGATTTCGACTTTGATGCCTACAACCATGATTATGTGCAGGAAGAACAGGACGAAACAGAAGCAGATGGATCTGAAGTTCGCGCTTCAGTAGTCCCTGTAGAGGTGGAAGTACCTGTTGAGGCGTCAGTAGCCGCCCCGGCTTCACATAGCTCTGATGAGGTAGACAAATGGTAAGATTTTTACTTAGAGATTTTTACAAAAAATAATAGGCAACCTCCGGATTTCTCCGGGGGTTTTTTATTGTTGCGGATTTTGTCTTTCTCAGGATTACGCTGATTATACTGATTTACTTTTTTGATTTTATAAATGATAAAGGGAGATATAGGCGGTATTCGTCTATATCTCCCTTATTTTATTTCTCAATTTTATCTTTTCTTAATCTTTATAAAATCAAAAAAAAGAAAATCAGTATAATCAGCGTAATCCTGAGAAAGACAAAATCCGCGTTCGCCGAAGGCGAACAACTACGCCGTACGCATGCCTTTCCACGCATTGATCAATCCATTCGTACTCGCATCATGGTTCAGTATGATGTCGTTGTTTTCCAGTTCAGGCAATATCTTACTCGCTAACTGCTTACCCAGTTCCACACCCCATTGGTCGAAGCTGTAGATGTTCCAGATTACACCCTGCACAAAGATCTTGTGTTCGTACAGCGCAATCAGTGAGCCGAGGGAGCGTGGTGTTATTTCCTTTACCAGGAAGGAGTTGGTAGGACGGTTGCCAGGGAAAATTTTCGATGGCAGGATCTTCGCAATTTCTTCAGCAGGAGCGCCGGACTTTTCCAGTTCAGCACGTACCTCTGCTTCTGTTTTACCATTCATCAGCGCTTCTGTTTGTGCAAAGAAGTTCGACAACAGTTTCACATGATGATCACCGATAGGGTTGTGGCTGATGGCCGGTGCGATGAAGTCGCACGGAATCAGGCGGGTGCCCTGGTGAATGAGTTGATAGAACGCGTGCTGACCGTTGGTGCCTGGTTCGCCCCAAACAATAGGGCCGGTTTCGTAACTAACGGTATGGCCTGTACGATCTGTGGATTTACCGTTGCTTTCCATATTACCTTGCTGGAAGTAAGCAGCAAAGCGGTGCATGTATTGGTCGTACGGCAGGATGGCTTCTGTGGCGCTGCCGAAGAAGTTGCCATACCACAGGCCGATCAGCGCCATGATGATAGGTATATTCTGTTCCGCAGGAGTGTCGGCGAAGTGCCTGTCTACCGCATGAGCGCCATCCAGCAACTGGGTGAAGTTGTCGAACCCGATGGTGAGTGCAATAGATAAGCCGATAGCAGACCACAGGGAATAGCGGCCGCCAACCCAATCCCAGAATTCAAACATGTTTTTAGGATCGATACCAAAGGCGGTCACCGCTTTTTCGTTGGTAGATAAAGCGGCGAAGTGTTTAGCCACAAATTTTTCATCTCCCGCGTGTTCCAGGAACCAGTTGCGCGCAGTGTGTGCGTTGGTCATGGTTTCCTGTGTGGTAAATGTTTTGGAGGCTATGAGGAACAGGGTTTCGTCCGGTGTTACTTTTTTCAGTGTTTCCGCGATGTGTGTACCATCTACGTTAGACACAAAGTAAGTTTGGATGTTAGGCTTCCAGTAAGGTTTCAGGGCTTCTGTAACCATTACCGGGCCGAGGTCGGAACCACCGATACCAATATTTACGATGTAACGTATAGGCTTGCCCGTGTATCCTTTCCATTCGCCGGAGTGGATCTGGCGGCAGATGTGATCCATTTTGTTCAGTACTGCTTTTACATCGGGCATTACGTCGCGGCCATCGAGTAAAACAGGTTTATCGGACGTGTTGCGTAAAGCGGTATGCAGTACAGCACGGTTTTCTGTAACGTTTATTTTTTCTGCACCAAACATCGCTTTGATCGCATCCGCAACGCCGCATTCTGCTGCCAGTCCTAATAACAGGCTGCGGGTATCTTCCGTAATAATATTCTTGGAATAGTCGAAAAGGATGTCTTCAAATTTCAGGGAAAACTCACTGAAGCGTTCTTTGTTTTCCATAAATAAGGCACGCATATGTACCTTCTTCATTTCTTCAGCGTGTTTCTTTAAGGCGTCCCACGATTTGGTGGTTGTTGGATTGGTAGATGGAAACATAGTCGTGTATATATTAAATGCGCATCAAAAATAATCTTTTAGATTTATGATTTCTGTTTCCTGTACAATTGCCAGGAAATTGTTATAGCAATCACGCCAATGGCAATAATGCAGGTATGGATGATGGAGTTCTCGTCCATTACATCAGCGGCCCTTCTTTTCAGCAGGATGCCATAGAAAGCCCACACAATAACAAGGGCATAAGTGATATTGTTGCGAAGCAGTACCATGCCTATACTCAGCAGGGTACCCAGGCTGATCATGGCAATGGCCCACAGCACCTGTGCATGGCGGTTGCCATCCCAGCCGGCGTATACCAGCAGCGCGGTAATATTGGCGATGGTGGCAACAGAGATCCATCCGAGGTAGATGCTGAAAGGAATATGAATGAATATTTTCTCCCTCAGCGTAGCAGGAGCGATGCCGATGCCAAAGTTGAGATGGATGATGATCAGCGAAATCAGGAGGATTACCATGATAGCCACGCTCACCGGTATAAGATGATAATGCCAGGCAAACAGCCAGCAGGCGTTGGCCACACTGGAAATGAGGAACCAGTCTTTCATACGCTGCATCACATACGCCAGCGTTGCCGGTTGTTTATTGGAAAAAGATAACCATAATTGATATATGATAAAAGCTGTTAAAGAAAGATAGATAACACTCCAGATAGAGAACGTGATTCCCGCCGGTATAAACAGGTTAGGATATTCCTCGGAAATCTGCGCGGTGGTTTTACCATTGATGGGAAGCAGCACTGCCAGTGCATTTGCAGCTATCATAATAATAAAACCAAGTGTGTTGAAGATGGACCGGTTCTTAAAGTGGAGGGTTTCGTGACTCACCATAACAGATGGGTGCTTTTTATAATATTAGTGACATGGTTACGGTGTTACAACACAAAAATTATGCTAAAGTAAACAATCAAAACAAAGTTTGAAAGCCGTTAGTATATATCTCCGTTTTTTCCATACATTTGCCAGCTATGACAGCTGAGCAACTTAAAGCTATGAGGGACCGTTTATATGTCCTGGGAGGTTTTCTTTAACGTACCTGACCGATTAGCAAAAATAGAAAACGACAAACAATTAAGCCTGGCGCCCGGTTTCTGGGATGACAATGTCAGAGCGACTTCGATTCTGAAGGAAATAAAGGTGAACAAATATTGGGTAGACCTTTACGATCAGGTAAACGCTGCTATTGACGACAGCGCTGTACTGAACGATTTTTTCAAAGAAGGAGAAGCAACGGAAGAAGAGGTGGAACAGGCCTACAATGCTGCAGTAGCAGCGCTGGACGACCTGGAATTTAAATCTACGCTCAACCAGCCGGAAGATGAAATGCCCGCAGTACTAACCATTAACTCCGGTGCAGGCGGCACGGAAAGCCAGGATTGGGCTGAAATGCTGCTGCGTATGTACCGCATGTATGGCGAAAAACAGGGGTGGAAAGTATCAGAAATTGATACGCAGTATGGAGATGGCGCCGGTATCAAATCCGCTACACTGGAATTTGATGGCGACTTTGCATATGGCCACCTGAAAGCAGAAAGCGGCGTACACCGCCTGGTTCGTATTTCACCTTTCGATTCCAATGCACGCAGACATACTTCTTTCGCCTCCGTATATGTATATCCGTTAGTAGACAATACTATCGAGATTGCTGTAAACCCGGCAGACCTGGAATGGGAATTTTACCGTTCAGGTGGTAAGGGCGGACAGAACGTAAATAAGGTGGAAACAGCCGTACGTTTGAAGCATATCCCATCCGGCATCATCATCGAATGTCAGCAGGCCCGTACGCAGGGAGAGAACCGCGAAAAAGCGCTCACCATGCTGAAATCACGCCTGTATGAAGAAGAGATCCGCAAAAGGGAAGAACTGAAAAATGCAGCCAACGCCAACAAACGCAAAATCGAATGGGGATCACAGATCAGATCATACGTATTCCATCCGTATAAGATGATCAAAGACCACCGCACCGACTTTGAAGTAGGTAACGTAGGACCTGTAATGGACGGCGACCTGAACGGATTTGTGAAAGCATACCTGATGATGCAGAAGGAAGAGGACAATAATTAATAAGTATCGACTAATTATTAATAAGCGCGTAGGCGTTGTATAACTTAATTTTGCTGCGGAAACAATACTCGTAGTCATTTGTTTATTTGATTGTTTGTTTGCCTCCGGGTTTACAAATAATCAAATAAACAAATATAAAAATTAGGATACAATGAATACAGGATACTTTGAGTACGCAGCGCCTGCTAATGAGCCTGTGTTATCTTATGCACCCGGTTCTGCTGAGAGAATTGCATTAAAGAAACAGTTAGCCGCCTTCAAAAGCGAAGTAGCAGATATACCTATGTATATCGGTGGTAAGGAAATCCGCACCGGACACACCGTTGATCTGCGCCCTCCCCACGAAATCAAACACAAATTAGGTCACTTCCATATGGGTGACGCCTCTCATGTGAAATCCGCCATCGCAGCAGCGCTGGAGGCACGTGAAAAATGGGCTAATATGGACTGGGAGCAACGCGCCGGCATCTTCCTGCGTGCTGCCGAACTCCTGGCCACCAAATACCGCTATCATATCAATGCCGCTACCATGCTGGGCCAGAGTAAGAACCCTTACCAGGCTGAAATTGACAGCGCATGTGAACTGATCGACTTCCTCCGCTACAACGTACACTTCCTCAGCGAAATATACCGCCAGCAGCCGGTTTGCGCACCCGGTATCCATAACAGGGTAGAATACCGCCCGCTGGAAGGGTTTGTACTGGCCGTTACTCCTTTCAACTTCACCGCTATTGCCGGTAACCTGCCCGCTTCTGCCGCTATGTGCGGTAACGTGGTATTGTGGAAACCCGCCAATACACAGGTATTCGCCGCACAGGTGATCATGAAGGTACTGATAGAAGCAGGTCTGCCTGCAGGCGTTATCAACCTCGTATATGCAAACGGCCCGGTTGTAGGAGACGTTTGCTTCGCAGATCCTCACTTCGCAGGCATCCACTTCACCGGCTCTACCGGCGTATTCCAGACCATGTGGAAAACCATCGGCGAAAACATCCACAAATACAAAACATATCCGCGCATCGTTGGTGAAACAGGTGGTAAAGACTTCGTACTGATCCACAAATCAGCCGATGTTGACATCGCCGTTACCGCCCTTGCCCGCGGCGCTTTTGAATACCAGGGACAGAAATGCTCTGCCGCCTCCCGTGCATATATACCAAACAATCTTGCTGACGATATAAAATCCAAATTAGTTGCTGAGCTGAAAACCATGAAAATGGGTTCCACAGAAGATTTCAGCAACTTCATCAACGCTGTGATCGATGAACGCTCTTTTGATAAGATCGCCCAATACATCGACAATGCGAAGAAAGATCCATCTGTAAAGATCATCGCTGGTGGTAATTACAACAAAGCGGAAGGTTATTTTATTGAGCCAACCGTAATCGAAACTACCGATCCGAAATACATCACCATGTGTGAAGAAATCTTCGGCCCGGTATTAACGATCCACGTGTATGATGCAGAGAAGTTTGAAGAAATCATGCAGGTGGTAGACACTACCTCCGAGTATGCTTTGACCGGTGCAGTTATTGCGCAGGACCGTTACGCTGTAGAACTGGCTACCCGCACACTGGTAAACAGCGCCGGTAACTTCTACATCAACGACAAACCAACCGGCGCAGTAGTAGGACAGCAGCCATTTGGCGGCGCCCGCGCTTCCGGTACCAACGATAAAGCCGGCTCCATGCTGAACCTCTATCGCTGGTTAAGTGCCCGAAGCATCAAAGAAACTTTTGTACCTGCTACCGATTACCGGTACCCGTTCCTGAAAGAAGCTTAGTAAATGTTCATGATTTATATGTGGGCGGTGGATTTATATCCATCGCCTTTTTTGTACCTTGCACCCTCATTCAGTATCCAGGAAATTATGCAGGCAGATATCTTACAAAAATACTTCTCAGAACACCATGAGCACTACCGTGTAGCAGATCTCGAACAATTACTGCTTGCCGACGGAACGCCGCAACCGGATGCCAGTATTGCCGCCGCCGGCGCTTTTGATGAGTATTTTAAAAAACAACTCCGTAAGAAAGGAACAAAAGCCGCCATCTTTTTTGGTGTGGGCCTCATTGCGCTTATCCGCGTTATTACCCTTACCAACCGCGAAGAAGGCAGCTTTATGCAGGTATCTTTATCCCTGGCGCTGGTAGCTTTTGCACTGGTACTTGGGATCATATGGGGCATGCAGCTGTTTGCGCTTAAAGAAGAGATTTCTACGTTTAAGGATATGAGGAAGTTGTAGTTTACTGCAACTTCTGCAACGCCGCCAGCGACTCTGTTACATGTTTCTCTCCATCGCGCAGCGAATTGAATTCATGCACAATCACCCCATTCTTATCTACAATATAAGTTACCCGACCCGGTATCACAAAGGTTTTAGGCACGCCAAATAATTTGCGCACTTCATTTTTCGGATCACTGAGCAAGGTGAAAGGAAGATTGTGGTGTGTAGCAAAACTGCGGTGCGAAGCTACATTATCCGCACTGATGCCAATTACCAGCGCGCCGTATTTCTGGAAGTCCTGGTACGAATCACGGAACGAACAGGCTTCTTTGGTGCATACACTGGTTTCATCTTTCGGATAGAAGTAAATAACCAATGGTTGTTTACCAAGTACTGTGTTGATATCAAAAGTTTTCCCGTTTTGATCCTGTAAGGTGAAGGCCGGAATTTTATCTCCTGTTTTCAGTTGTCCCTGGGAATTATTTCCCCATAATTGCAGAAAGGCGGTCATAGCTAAAATGGTCTTTAAAAGTTTCATACCCCGTTATTGATAACGCTAAAGTACGAAGAGAAGGGGAGCAACCTGTCATATTTCTGTTTTTGCATAACTAAAGAGTGCGGGAAACAGCGTCGTTTTAGAAATATTCCCTTGTTTATCAATCTTTTCTAATATTCAGCTTTTTATCTGTAGCATTTAATCATTATTTTTGGCCCCTAAAACGTTGTGTTTTGAAAACCATACTAAACGGCAAGCAAATGGCTATTACGATAGACAGGCTTTGTCATCAGTTGATAGAAAATAACTTACAGTTTGAGCAAACCGTGCTGATTGGATTGCAGCCCCGGGGAATTTATTTGTCCGGCAGAATTCATCAGACCTTGCTGAAGTTAGTACCTGGAGCGCGTATCGACTACGGTAAGCTGGATATTACTTTTTACCGGGACGATTTTAACCAGAGTAAAACCCTGCATGTACCCAACGAAACGAATATTGATTTTTCCATAGAAAATAAAAAGGTAGTGTTGATAGATGATGTGTTGTATACCGGCCGCACGATCCGTTCTGCGCTGGATGCGATGCTGGACTTTGGCCGCCCTGCGGCGGTAGAGCTGCTCACGCTGATCGATCGCCGCTTCAGCAGGCAGCTGCCTATTCAGCCGGACTATACCGGTCGTACCATTGATGCCCTCATTTCCCAGAAAGTTAGGGTGTTGTGGAACGAAAGAGATGGTAAAGACGAAGTAGTTCTGATTGACTAAAATGAATCCGGATTTCAGAATTCAGATTTCACCCTTTATATTTGCACATTAATGTCACTTTCTGTAAAACACTTACTCGGAATTCGCGATCTGCAGCGCCAGGATATAGAGCTTATTTTTCAAACAGCCGACCAGTTTAAGGAGGTTTTACAAAGACCTATTAAAAAGGTTCCTACGCTACGCGATACAACAATTGTAAATTTATTTTTTGAGAACTCTACCCGCACACGCATCTCTTTTGAGTTAGCGGAAAAGCGCCTGGGTGCAGATACGGTTAACTTTTCTGCCTCCGGATCTTCCGTATCCAAAGGAGAAACGCTGATAGATACGGTGAACAACATCCTGTCCATGAAAGTGGATATGGTGGTGATGCGCCACTCTGCCAGCGGCGCGCCGCATTTCCTGGCCAAGCACATCAATGTGCCCATCCTCAATGCTGGCGACGGTATCAATGAACATCCCACCCAGGCATTGCTCGATGCCTTCTCCATCCGGGAAAGACTTGGTAGTGTGGAAGGCAAGAAGGTAGCCATTTGTGGCGATATCATGCACTCCAGGGTTGCCCTCTCCAATATCTACTGCCTCAAAAAACTGGGCGCAGAAGTAACGGTGGTAGGCCCACCCACACTCATCCCGAAATACATGGCCGCCGCACTCGGCGTAAATGTGAGCTACAATATCCGCGAAGCCCTGCAATGGTGCGATGTGGCGAATGTGCTGCGTATTCAGCTGGAAAGACAAAACACCCCGCTGTTTTCTTCTCTCCGTGAATACTCCCTCGCATACGGCGTAAACCGCGAACTGCTCGATAGTCTGAATAAAGAAATTGTAATCATGCACCCCGGACCCATTAACCGCGGGGTGGAAATAAACTCTGATGTGGCAGACTCTGGTCAGTCCATCATCCTCGACCAGGTAGAAAACGGTGTGGCTATACGTATGGCGGCATTGTACCTGCTCGCAGGAAAGAAAACGGAGTAGCAGGCATACTCAAACAGTAATTACAACTTACTATGTTGCCCAATGAAGAAGAATTTCCTCCGTTGTATTCAACATCCGCAACGCGGCAAACTGTTGTGCTAAAAGTATTTCTGCTGGGCTGTTTTGCAGTGGTGCTGGCCATGCTGCTGGCAGGCGTCGTGTTTTCCTTTTGGATAAAAGAGGTAAGCATCCGGATGCTTACCATAGGTATTGCGGCTCCGGTTTTATGTGGTTTGATATGGATGGCAGTTGCCTCTTACCGGTCTGGTAAGCCCAAATATACACGGGCAGAGGTAAACGCTGAAGGGCTGCACCAGTACGGCGAAGGCGTGCCTGTGCTGTCGTTGTGTTATGAGACGTTGAGTACAAACAGCAGCGGCGGTGTGTACGACGTGCTTTGGACCGATTGGGGTTACAGCGAAACGAATCCGGATCTGTATATTTTTGTCAAAAACGAATCAGGGGCTGTACAACTGCAGGCCGTGCAGTTTAGAATTTTCCTGGTGCCCAATGGGAATGCCCTGCTGGCGCATTTTGTAAGAGGTATTATGCGCTTTCGACCCGATTTGAAAATAGATCCCAAGGTGATGAGCCGCTACCGGATAACATAACGTCCTGCCAAATCAGAAGCCAACAGTCAACCCCAGCGTATATGATCTGAAAAACGGATATACGTTCCCGTTATAACCTCCTGCCTGTTCCGGATCATAATATTTAATCTTCATTTTAGTGGTTTCCCATAAGTCCTGTCCGGAGAAATAAATACGCAGGTTAGTAATCCATATTTTCTTCAGCCAACTGGCCGGTAAGGTATAGCCTACCTGCAGGTTTTTCAGCCGGATATAGGCGCCATTCATTGCCCAGTGGGAGGAAGGGGCGGTATTCTGCTGATCGTTGAGATACAGCCGCGGAAATAATGCATCGGGGTTTTCCGGCGTCCAGTAGTCCTGGTTGATATCCCAGGGCTGCTGCCAGTTGCCGGTAAAAGGAAGATTATAGCGCGGATCGGGCATCACCTTGCGGTGAGCCACCCCCTGGAAGAAAACAGAGAAGTCAAACCCTTTCCAGGCAAAGCCCGCGTCGATGCCGTAGGAGAGCTGCGGATCGGTGCTGCCCAGGTATACCAGGTCGGCATTGTCTATTTTGTTGTCGCCGTTGATGTCTTTGTAGCGAAGATCACCCGGACCGGTGTTTTCATGCTGGAAGGCGTGTGCGCTCACTTCAGCGGCCGACTGGAAATAGCCATCAGACTCATAGCCAAACAGGGAGGAGTAAGGATACCCGGCAATGCCCTGGTTCCAGCCTGCCTGCGGCGCCACATCATTATTCCTCAGTACTTTATTCCGGCTGTTAAAGAGGTTCCCGTTAATATACCAGGTAAAAGGCCCCCGGTCGTCCCGCCAGCCCACATTGATTTCCCAGCCCCAGGTTTTCATTTCGCCACGGTGAAAGTCCAGCGGCCAGGCGCCGTCTGTGGAGGCGGTCAGTACCGGGATCTGCATATCCCGGTTATGTTTGATAAAGTAATCGGCGGCAATCGTCAGCCTGCCTCTGAATAAGGTAGCATCCCAGCCATAGTTATTGGTGGAAATGTTCTCCCATCCCTGTGCCTGGATGATGGGGTTCTTATATGCAAATGGCAGAAAACGCGGCAGGGTATTAAAGCTGAAAGTTTGTAACCGTTCATCGTTGGGGATACTGTTCCAGCTGTTGATATTCCCCAATCTGCCCCATGACCACCTCAGTTTGAACTCATTGAAAAAAGGCAACGCGCGGTTAAACCAGGTTTCGTTATTCAGGCGCCAGCCGGCGGAGAACGACGGGAACGCCTGCCACTGTTCGCCGCCAACAAAGGAAGTACTGTACTGTGATAACCGCGATGCGATGAGGTTTGCTTCCAGTAAGTAGCGGTTGTCGTAGTTATAGCTCATCTTACCGAATATCGACAGTAAAGAACCGCTGGCAGCCAGTAACTGCGTGTATTCGGGAGCGTTATTAAAGTGATTGGAATTGATTTCAGCCTGACTGATATTATAAGATGCAGCTGTATTTTGTGTGGTGTTATAGGTTTCCTGCGTGGCGCCGCCGAGCAGGTGTATATTATGTTTATCTTCTTTTATATCGTAGTCGGCCAGCAGCTGGAGGTTACCGCCTTTTGCTTCCAGCTTGCTTTTCTGCAGCATGTTATGCGGCTGTATGAGCATGGCAGTATCCACACGGTTCCACAGGGCAATGGTATTGCGGCCCAGGTTGTCCTGCAGGGTGTGTTTCTGCGGACTGTAAATAAGCCGGAGGGTGAGTCCTTTTGCGAGGCTGTCGGCCCGCAGCGTAAATACTGCATCTATATAATTATTCTTTTCATCGCGCTCACCGCCATCTTCTAAAACAGCGTATCCCGGTGCGCCGCCATAGGCGTAGTTGCTGGTATTGGGTACATACACCGGCACGTTGCCTGGTCCGCGGAAAATGCCTGCCAGCAAGCCGTTAGGGCCTTCCACCGGCTGTGAAGGGGAGAAGGTATTGGTTTGTGCATACGACAGCCGTGTTTCCAGGCTGAAGTGTTTACTAAAGCGGTTGTTCATATTCACCCGGGCGTTCACACGATGGGTACGGTCCGGGCCAACGGCAAATAGTCCCTGCCGCCCGAAGTAGCCCAGGGATGCAGAGAACTGGTTGGAACTATCGCCGCCTTTTACCGACAGGTTATAGTTTTCGATGCCGGTTCTGCTTTTGGTAAGCACCGGTAAAGGATTGTAGTTATAATAGTATTTGTAGTAATCAGGGTTTTGATAGTCGATCGCATAATGGTTCCCTTTCTTCATCAAATCTATTTCCATAGGGTCCCAGGGAGCGGTTTGACCGGCATTTTCAGCGGCCGTGTTCTGCATGGCGGCTGATTGCCAGGAGGGTAGCCGGTTGGGCAACCGGATGGGAGTTTCAAACCCGCCGAGGGTATTAAAATCCACTTTCAGCTTGCCGGGTTTCCCGGTGCGGGTGGTAACCAGTACTACGCCGCCGGCGCCACGGGCGCCATAAATAGAGGCGGCCGCCGCGTCTTTCAGGATGGATACTGATTCTATGTCGTCGGGATTAATTACGGCGAGGGAACCGGGTACGCCATCGATGATCACGGGGGTATTGCTACCGGAGGAAGAACCCACGCCGCGTACCTGTATGTTAAAGCCTTCGCGGCCAGGCTGACCGTTACTGCGCGTTACCACCAGCCCGGTGGCAGTGCCCTGCAAAGCCGCCATGACGTTGGCTACGGGCCGGCTTCTGAGCCGTACGCCGTCTACCTGCGCAATGGCGCCGGTGATGTTGGCGCGTTTCTGCAGGCCATAACCCAGTACCACCAGCTCGTTGAGTTTGCGCAGGTCGGGTTGCAGCAATACGGATATATTCCTTCTGTCCCTTACGGCAATCTCTTTGGTTTCAAAGCCAATCAGCGATACCTGGAGGATGGCCTGTCCGTTGGCCAGGTCTACTTTGAAGTTGCCGTTCTCCGTAGTGGCGGTACCGTTAGTAGTGCCTTTTTCCCGGATAGATACGCCGCTTAAAGGCTGCATACCGTCTGATACGGAGCCCGTAACGGTCCATTTATCAGGGTTGGGATTAGTATTGGGAGGAGGCGTAAGATCTGCTGCGGTGGCGTTGAGCGGGATAACGATAATTTGTCCGTCTTTTATCTCTACTTTATATTTTGCAGGAGGGAATATCTTGGGCAGTACTTCCAGGAGGGGACTGTTGTGAACGTGTAAGCTAACGCCCTGGCGGGTTTCCAGTTCTCCGGAAGAAATAGCAAAGGTATACTTTGTTTGTTTTTCTATTTCCCGGATCACGGTTTTCAGGCTGGCATTTGTAAACTGAAGGGAAACCTTTTTGGGAGGGGCATTAGTATTCTGGGCCATAGCTACAGCATTGGCCAGTACCAGGATAACAACGAAAATAAAATCAGGCACGCGTCCAAACCTGGAATTGGAGATACGCGCCTGTAGCAATAATTGCTGCATAAATAAAAAGTCAGGCGCGTATTAGTAGATGTCTACCAGGTCGTTTTTATGCGAAATGTTAATTTGAAGGGTTTTTCTCATAATGTCCAGTACTTCGTCCAGCGACATGTTGGGGAAGGTGGCCAGCAGTTTCTTATCAGCCAGTTGCTGATTGCTGATCTTGATCTGTACATTATAAAAATCTTCGAGGGCGTCCGCCACTTCTGTGAGCGGGGTATCATCGAATGTTAAGGTCCGGGTTTTCCAGGCCAGAATATTGTTGTTCTTTTTATGGGTACGGGTATCTATTTCGCTGCCATTATGTTTCAGAGAGGCTTCCACACCGGGGGTAAGGATTACCTTTTTCTCTGTGCCTTTGTAGGCGGCGCTTACTTTTCCTGACTGCACAAATACTTTAACGCCACTGTTGGCGGCTTTTACGTTGAAGGCCGTACCGAGTACCTGTACTTCTACTTCGGGGGCATTTACAATGAAGGGGAGGGCGTCGTTTTTGGTAACATCAAAAAAGGCTTCTCCTTTATCTATTTTAATCTGTCTGTTATCTTTTCCAAATCCGCGGGCGTAGCGTACCTGTGTATGAGCGTTGAGGTAGAGCATAGAACCGTCGGGCAGGCGCAAACTATCCTGTTGCTGGGCGGTGGCGTAGGTTTTATACCCGCCGGGTCCGAGCCAGGTCCAGGTGCCGGCAATGAGCAGCACAGCGGCGGCGGCCCACCAGTACCTGCGGTTCATCCTGATCACGCGGGTATTTTTCTTTTGTGCAGGAAGCGCAGCAGCTACAGGAACCTTATCCAGCATGGTATCCAGTGCCTGCCATTGTCCCTGGGTGTCGAAAGCAGAGGCAGCAGGGAGCGGATCGCCGTGCCACATGCCTTTCATATCCAGGAAGATGTCCAGGTTACCAGCATCCTGTTGAATCCATTCGTTGAGCTGCATTTTGTGCTGCTCATTGTCCGGATCTTCCAGGTAACGGATCACTATATCTATATCTGTTTGATTATTCATGGCTTCTTATTAGTAATACAACCAGGGAACGTTATACCATTAAGCGATAATAAAAAAAATTTCGGGCGCATCCTACGACTTATTAATAAGGTCTACCCGCAATCGTTTTAAAGCTGTGGTCAAATGGGCGTATACTGTATTGATAGAGATATTCAGTTGTTCGGCGATTTCGGCTGGCGACAAGCCTTTCAGGCGGCTCATTTCAAAAACACGGCGGCATTGTTCCGGTAATTTCTCCAGGGCAGAGCGGTATTTGGCTTCCAGTTCCTTATGTTCCAGCAGGGAATGATTATTTTCTGAGGGGCTGGCGGTTTGCATTTGCTCCTTGGCGTATACTTCTTTCCGTTGTTCTTTTTTTATGCGGTTTAAACAGGTGTTAACAGTAGCCCTTGCGAGATAATGATTAATAGGGGCTCTTTCATCCAGGTTTTCCGCACCTTTCCACAAGTTGAGGAAAACATCCTGTACCATATCATTCGCGTCGTCTTCATCTTTTACATACCGGACAGCTATATTATACATAGAAGGGGCGAACTGTTTAAAAACAGCTTCGAATACATCTTTGTTTCTGCTCCGGATGCCTTTTACTATTTCGTCGTTACTCAATTGCAACATGCTTTTGATCTTTTGTCTTGTTTCCGTAGTGCGAAGATAATTTTTAAAATTACTAATTACGAAAGCAGCCAGTATACTGTCTCATAATTCTTTTTTTCACTTTAACATTTCTTTGACTAATGGTAAGTGAATTGTCGGATGTATTGTTATTATACGGCAGCCAACGATGAGGGCATATAACAAAAACCATGCACATTCATCCGGGCCGGGGATATTCATCATAAATATTAACCATACAAAAATTGATGCCATGAAAAAATCAATTGTAGGAACGCTCGCTTTAGCAACAATGGTAATCGGAATGTCTGCTTTTAAAAGTGCTGATGTAACCGCAGTAAAATCTGTAGACAGCACTGCCGCAATGGTAGATTCAATTGCAACAGATTCCCTTGTTAGCCTTGATTCAGTAAAGGTTTTCAGTGTTGATTCATTACAGCGCCTGGATTCTTTAAAAGGATTTGATTCCTTAATGACAGTAGATTCCTTAATGGGAATCGATTCTCTCCAGAAAGTAGATTCCCTGAGCGGAATTGACTCATTGCAGAGAATGGACTCCTTACAGGTAGATTCCCTGAGTGGAATGGATTCCTTGCAGGTAGATTCTTTAACCGGAATCGACTCATTACAGAAGGTAGATTCTTTACAAGGTAAAGATTCCCTGAAAGTACTGGCTGTAGAAGGTGGTTCTATCACTGGTAAAATCACGCCTGCCGACAGTGCTACCGAAGTAGAAGCAGACAATGGTACAGATAAGCTGAAAGGCGCTATCTCCCAGGGTGCATTCACTATCCCGGCTGCAAAAGCAGGTGCTTACACCATTACTATTCTCGGTAAAAGCCCTTACAAAAATGCCGTGATCAAAGATGTAAAAGTTGAAGACGGTAAAGCTACCGATCTGGGCGAAATCAAATTAGAACAATAGTTTTTAATAATGAAATAGCAACCAACAACACAAAATCAGCCCATGATGGAAAACCCATTTTGGTTTGATGCAGGGGGGCCTCTTACGGTCCCTCTTTTTTTTTGTGCGCGGAGGTTGTCTTTCCCAGGATTAGACGGATTACATTGATTACGCTGATTTTATTTTTTTTCTGATTTGGGGGAGAAATAATGTTGGGTTAGCAGCCAATGTGTTCTTATTTTTTCTGGGAGATGACAAAGGCGGCCTCTATAAGCCGGTATAGCTCCGTAAAGCAGGACATCACTTTCATGCGCTCACTCACGGCGCTATAGGGACTGCCAGGGTTTGTAAGGGCTTCGGTTTGTACAGAGGAGAGGATATCGTTGGTTTCGCCCGGCCCAAATAGCTCAAAGTAGTTTTTCAGGACTGTTTCCGGAGAATGGTATTCTTCTTCGGAAAGGCGCAACGGGTTTTGGTTAAAAACAAAGATGGTTAACGGGGATTGCATGGTTGAATGTTTACTTAAAGATAATAATTATTAATTAATAATTAATAAAAGTGGTCTATAAGATTATATTTATTTCTTTGTAATTAATATATGCCTTTAAAAGAACTACATTTTGTTATCTTTAGTGTACAAAATGTAGATTGATGCCTGAAAAGACATTTAACCGGATCAAAATAATGATTGTCGAGACGGGGAGGAGTAACAACTGGTTGGCAAAAGAGCTGGGAGTAAGCATAACCACCGTTTCAAAATGGTGTACTAATACAATGCAGCCTACCATTGAATCCTTATTTGAAATCGCTGCTGCATTAGACGTAGATGTACGGGAGCTATTGGTTAGCACAAAGAAGCACTCTTAATTATATTATAATAAATCCAATAAATCGTCTATAATCCGCTTACATCTCCTCAAATCTTTTAAATCCAAAGTGATCAAATCCCTAAATCAATATAATCAGGTTAATCCTGAGTAAGACAACATCCGCTTTACCCCATACTTCTCCAGTGCCTGGGGCATGCGTCGCACATGCGTATCTCATGGACTGTCCATACTGTTCCCATGCACTCCTCATGCACTCCTCATGCACTCCTCATGCACTATTAATGCACTATCCATGCACTATCCATGCACTATCCATGAAAAAATAATAGTTTTGCGCAAATTTTAAATCACACATGCGCACCATTATCCTGCTCACAGTCTCCAATACTTTCATGACTTTCGCCTGGTATGGCCACCTCAAACACCAGGATGTGGCCCTCTGGAAGGTAATCCTTATCAGCTGGGGCATTGCCTTCTTTGAATACTGCTTTATGGTGCCTGCCAACCGTTATGGCGCCCAGGAGGGTTTTAGCGGCTTCCAGCTCAAAACCATCCAGGAAGTAATCACCCTCACCGTTTTCAGCATCTTCGCGGTCACTTTCCTTAAAGAACCCCTGAGATGGAATTACCTCGTATCGTTTTTCTTCCTCATCGGTGCCGTGTATTTTATGTTTAAAAAGTAGTGCGGTAATAAAGCAGTAAAGTCTATATACTTTAGGATCAATTCATATTATACAAAAAAAGATGTAAGACAAGATCAAATTAAAAAAAAATCTGTATTATCTTTAGGGATCAACTTTCAACCAAAAACCAAATCATTGAGGGAAGAAGCTAATATACAGCTACTGGTGGAACGGGTGGCATCTTTAGGGGATGAACAGGCTTATAAAGCATTGTTCAGGTTGTTTTACAAGCCGCTGAGTCAGTTTGCCTTTTCCATTGTGAAGTCCTGGGAGTCTGCGGAAGAAATTGCGTCAGATGTGTTTATGAACGTCTGGAAGCAGCGGGAACGCCTGCTCCAGGTAGATAACCTCCGGGTATACCTCTATGTATCCACTAAAAATATTGCCCTCAACTACTTAAATAAAGCAGCCCGCACCCAGCACTTCAGTCTCGATGAAGTAACGGTAGACATCAGCGTGAGCTACGCCACACCGGAACAGATCTTCATTTCCGGGGAAATGGTGAAAAGGATAGAAGCCGCCGTAAACGCACTCCCGCCCAAAAGGAAGATGATCTTTAAACTGATCCGCGAAGACGGTCTTAAATATAAAGAGGTAGCCCAGATCCTTGATATTTCTGTGAACACCATCGATGTGCACATGGCCCAGGCACTCAAAAAAATCAGCGAGGTAATTAACCTCTCCTTCATCAAAACAAAATAATTTAAATTTTTTTTTAGACGGAGTAGTAGATTCTTTCAATTTACTTGTCCTTCTATATAATCATGCTTTTGTATCATACACATGGAACAGGAAAGAATATGGCTTTTGATGGGAAGGAAAGTATCGGGCGAGGCCACGATGGAGGAGTTGCGTGAACTGGAAGCATCATTGCAGAAAGACCCGGATCTGAGATATAAATTATCCGTATTGAGCAACTGGCCGCAGCCAGCAAGCAATACGGAATGGGAAACCAGAACGGAACGTGCGTTGGATAAACACCTGGAAAGAATGCAACAGGAGTTTCCGCAGGAAGAATTGCCCGTTAAAAGAGTAAGAAGGAATTTCCGCAAATGGGTGGCTGTTCTTTCTATACTGGTAGTGGTACTGGGAGGCTATTGTATTTATCTCTTATCAGTAAAGTATCCGCAAAAAGCCGGAAAAGCAGCGATGGCGGCCATTTATACCCGCGATGGCTCCCGCTCCCGGGCACAACTGCCCGATGGAACGGAAGTATGGCTCAATGGCGGCAGCCGTTTAACCTATGATCCTGATATGAACAACCTGGGCAACCGGGAAGTTACTTTGGAAGGAGAAGCTTTTTTTGATGTAGCGAAGAATGCAGCCAAACCTTTTTCTATCCATACTTCCAAAATGGATATCAAAGTATTGGGCACCTCCTTTAATGTAAAAGCATACACAGGGGATCATACCACAGAAGCTACGCTGATCACCGGCGCAGTGGAAGTAATACTGAATGATGGCGTGGAAAGGAACGTGAAACTGGCGCCTAATCAAAAGATCATCTTACAACATACACCAGCAGATAAATTGACCCAACCCAACCTCATAGCAGGCTATAAGGTAGAAAATATTCGCAGTAACGCGCAGGACAGCATGGTGGCGGAAACCGCCTGGTGCGACAACTACCTCGTGTTCGACAACGACAACTTCGAAGATATTGCGCTGAAAATGGAACGCTGGTATGGTATTAAAATCCATCTCAACGGGAACAAGTTAAAAGACTACCATTTCACCGCCACTTTTAAAAATGAATCGTTTTCAGAAGTACTGGAAGCGCTGAAGGTTACAACATCATTTCATTGCAGGATAGTAAGCAATGAAGTATTTATTACCCAGTAAAGGGGGAAAGTCAATAGAAAATCGATACCTCTCAGATAAAAAAAAGGGCAAATGCTGCAAACATTTACCCCTTTTGTTGAGATCAAACGGCAGTTAGCTTCACTTGGCAATGTAGTCCTGTCGTAGTTTTATGACCTTTTACAACCTAAATGTATGGAAAAAAATCATACATTATGCAATCCTTTTGCGTCTAAAAACATAGGGAAAAGTTGTACTGATAATGAAACTGGTGTCCTTTATTATTCTTATTACCTGTTTGCAAATAACGGGGAATGTCTTCGGTCAACAGGATCGTCGCATTTCCATCAAAGCAGATTCATTGCCATTGACACGGCTGCTGAAGATGATCGAAAAGAAAAGCGGTTACCGTTTTGTGTATCGCAACGATCTTATTCCGGCAGGAAAAAAAGTGTCGGTGAATGAAACCAATGCTTCGACTGAAGATATTTTAAAGAAGATACTGAAAAACACCGGCCTCACATTTAAGCAGCTTTCTGCCACCCTTGTGGCAATAGCGCCTGAAAACAAAGAGATCAGGAATATCAGTATCAACGGAACGGTAACAGATGTTTTCGGACATCCGCTGCCAGGTGTGAGTTTGCGTATTGCAGGGCTCAATAAGGGAACTACTACAGATGAGAATGGAACATTCCATATGGAAGCGCCTTCCTCAGCAACGTTGATCTGTTCTTTCATCGGTTATGAAGAACAGCGGGTAACGGTAAACAACACTGCTCCCCTCAACATTATGCTGAAAGACGATTCCAAAGGATTGAACGAAGTGGTGGTAGTGGCTTATGGCGTGCAAACAAAAAGTTCTTTGACAGGTTCAGCTACTATGGTCAGTGCTTCATTGTATGATAAAGCGCCCCGTAGCAGCTTCCAGGAAAGCTTACAAGGCAATGTACCCGGCTTACAATCTACCAATGGTTCCGGCCAGCCCGGTTCCATACCCAGTATTCACATACGTGGTATAGGTTCTATTACCGCAGGCAGCTCGCCACTTTACGTGGTAGACGGCACACCTGTGGTAACAGACAACCTCACCGATTATAATGTTAATTCCCTCGCAGGAATTAACAGCGCTGATATCGCCTCTATCTCTGTTTTAAAAGATGCAGCTTCTGCGTCGATCTATGGCTCCCGCGCTGCCAACGGCGTAATATTAATTACAACGAAAACCGGCAGCCTGGGCAGAACAAAGATCAGTGCAACCGTACAAAGAGGCAGCAACCAGCTCACCATTCCGCAGGCCAACTATCCGCTCAATACCAAAGAGATGATGGAACTCCTCCGTGAAGGATGGGCGCACAAAGCAGATGGCACCGGCGAAGCAGGTTTTCAACGGGAACTCCGCGCACGTGGTGTGGATACTACCGTTAATACCAACTGGATCGATGTGCTAACGCGCCACGGAAGCTATACACAGGCTAATCTATCTGCCGCAGGCGGAAGTAATAAAACAAAATTTTATGTTTCCGGCGGCTTATATGATTCCAAATCAGCCCTGAAAGGAGTGGACTATAAACGTATGACGGGTAAGCTCAACCTGAGCAACCAGGCCACCAACCGCTTATCGTTCGACGTTAACCTGTCGTTATCCTACCAGCGCGCAAACGCAGTAGGAGATGTAGGACTGATGGCCAACCCGGTACGCTCACTCGTTCGTTTGCAACCGTGGCTGAAAATTTATAACGCAGATGGCAGCTACGACTTCAGCTACAACAACACCTTTAACCCGGTGGCCGTACTGAATGGCGATACCCGCACAGGTACCATCTATGGCCTGCTCGGAGGCGCCGGCGCCAAATACGCCTTCACTGATTTTCTTTCCTTTGAAACGAAGATCAGTCTCGACCTGAACTACGCCCGCAGCAATTCATTTTTTGCACCGGGATTCGGGGATGGAAGAAATACCAATGGCTGGGTATCGGTGAACAACAGCCTGTGGAACAACTGGGTATCTACAAATATCCTGCGGTTCAACAGACGATGGGGTTACCACGGGATCAACACTTTTATAGGATACGAAGCGCAGAAAACTACCAACAGCGGCAACGCGTCAGCAGCATCTAACCTGCTGCCGGATCTGCAACTGCTGGCAGACGCTTCCAAACCGGAAAGTGTATCCTCTGTATCCAGCGCCAATTCATTAACAGGACTGTTTCTGAATAACAGCTACGATTACAAACAGAAATATTACCTGACAGCCTCCATCCGGAGAGACGCCTCTTCGAGGTTTGGCCGTCAGAAAAGAAGTGCCGCATTCTGGTCTATCGGAACCGCGTGGAATATCTACCGTGAGCCATTCCTCCAGAATGTAAGCGTTATTAACGAACTAAAGATAAGAGCGAGCTACGGCAGCAACGGAAACCAGGCTATTGATAACTATGCTTCATTGTCGCTGTATAGTCCGGCAAATGATTATGACGGGAAACCGGGGTATGTGCTTACGCAATACCCCAATCCCTTCCTTACATGGGAGCAGAACCGGCCATTTAATATAGGACTCGATTTTGCCCTGCTTAAAAACAGGTTGTCCGGTACGGTGGAATATTATAACAGAACCACTTCGCGGTTACTGCTTAATGTACCGGTATCTTCTGCAAATGGTATTACCACTGTTTTTAGAAATAACGGTGAGATGAAAAACAGCGGCTGGGAAATATCTCTTTCCTCCCGCAACATCATCGCAAAAAACGAAAATGAATTCTCATGGCATACAGATGCCAACATCTCTACGCTGAATAATAAAATTACCCGGCTGGATAATCCGATTACCAGCGTGCCGTACAAAAGGGAAGTAGGTACTGATTTCTACCAGTTTTTCCTGGTAGGATTTGCAGGAGCCGATCCGAAAACCGGTGAAGCACTGTGGTATAAAGATGCGTCTAAAACCACTACCACCAACTCTTACGGCGAAGCGCAACGGTTTAACCAGGGAAGCGCCCTGCCAAAATTTTATGGCGGCGTTACCAACTATTTCAGCTACAAAGGATTTGATCTGAGCTTCCAGTTCTTTTATAACTGGGGAAATAAAGTATACGACAACTGGGGCACATTCACAGAATCAGACGGCAGCGGCGGATTTGGCGGCGGCGCAAAAATGTCGCGCCTCATCTACGAAAACCGCTGGCAGAAACCCGGTGATATCACCAACGTACCCAAAGTAGTATTCGGTGGCACACAATCGGGGTTAAGCAACCAAAGCTCGTCCAGGTTCCTGTACGACGGCAGTTTCATCCGGCTGAGGGATGTGATGCTGGCCTACAACCTGCAACAAAACTGGTTAAGGAAAGCCAACATCAACGAAGTGAAAATATATGTACGCGGCAATAATTTATGGACGTATGTAAAAGACAAGTATCTCACCATGGACCCGGAAGTACCGGTAACAGGGGATTACGACCAGCGTCCGCCGGTATTTAAAACCTTCCTGGTAGGATTGGATGTAAATTTTTAAGGTATTCATGCAAAAGAAATATACATACGGGGTACTGATATTACTGGCTGGCTTACTCGGCGCCTGCAGCAAGGATTTCCTTGATCAGAAGCCGGATCAGTCAACAGAAACAGGCCGCGCTATTACCGACCTGCCCGGGCTGCGGGCAGCCATCAACGGCGTGTATTCGCTGATGCAGAATGAAAATTATTATGGACGTACTATGCCGCTGCTGCCGGATCTCCGGTCCGACAATGGTTTTATCAGTGTCATCAACAGCAACCGGTATCGTAACCAGGACCAGTATATTGTTACGGCCAACGATCAGTATACTACCGATTCCTGGAATCAATTATATGCTGTAGTAGCTAATGCCAATATGGTAATTATGAAAGGGCCTTACATTTCCCTGTTACCATCGGCGGCCGACAGCACAGAGGCAAAACAGATTGTGGCAGAAGCATACGCATTGCGTGCGCAGGTGTTCTTTGATATAGCGCGCATGTTTGCGCAACCGTATAATTATACGCCCGGTGCCACTCACATGGGAATTCCTATTGTGACCATCACCAACGTGGATTCGGTGCAGTCGCCCTCACGCAGCAGTATAAAAGATACGTATGCGCAAATCATCCGCGACCTCACCACGGCGATCAGCCGGTTCGAAGAAAGCAAAAGCACCGCTTTCTCTTCCGGACGTATTAATGTGTATTCTGCCAAAGCGTTGTTGTCGAGGATATTGTTGTATAAAGAAGACTGGCAGGGCGCCGCCACTTACGCGAACGCAGTGATCCAGTCCAATAAATACGCATTATTGCCCAACGAAAAACTGGTGAGCGATTTTAAGATCACCAACAACAATGAAACAGTTTTTGAAATCATCAATACCCCGGTAGATAACCGGAATACAGATGGCTTAAGTTATATGTTCAGCCAGGATGGATACGGTGATGTACTCGCAACGAATAACATCTACAATATCTACCAGGCAACAGATGTAAGAAGGGATTTTCTGCAGAAGGGTAAGCGCTCCGGCAACGGTGGCGAAGATCCGGCAAACATCATCACCAAATACAAAGATGTGAGCACGTTTACAGAAAGTATTAAAGTGATGCGGCTGGCAGAATTGTACCTGATCCGTGCAGAAGCAGCAGCACACCTTGGAAGCACCGCGGAAGCACAGGCTGACCTGCAACTGGTGGCACAGCGCGCCGACCATAACGCCCCGCCGGTAACCGTTACCGGACCGGCACTCCTGGACGCAATCCTGTTGGAAAGAAGAAAGGAACTGGCCTTTGAAGGGCACCGGCTGTTTGACTTAATCAGAACAAAACGTTCATTCACCAAATACCTGGCGAGTGACAAAACGATACTGGTAGTGTGGCCTAATACGAAAGTAATATTGCCCATACCACAAAGAGAACTGGATGCTAACCCCAACATACGCAACCAGCAGAACGAAGGTTACAATTAAATCTAAACCGCCTTTGTTAATAATTGGTTTTTGCTTACGAGCTGGTTGGATTTTTGCTTATGAAGAAATAAAGGCCCGGTGGTTCTCACCGGGCCTTTTCTATTTATGCACTAACGTTAACGCCTATTCGGATTTCAAACTCTTCACCGGGTTAGCCAATGCTGCTTTCACTGATTGGAAACTGATGGTGAGGAAGGTGAGCAGGATGATTGAAATACCCGCAATTAAAAACACACCCGCATCTATATGAATGCTGTAGACAAACCCTTTCAACCATTGCGAAGTAGCCCACCATGCCACGGGGAAGCCAATCAGCATGGCGATTAACACCAGTCGCAGGAAATCTTTTGACAGCATCATCACAATAGTGCTCACCGTAGCGCCCAGTACTTTCCGGATGCCAATTTCTTTATTTCTCCGCTGCGCGGTAAAGGCGGCCAGTCCGAATAAACCAAGACAGGAGATGAGAATCGCCAGACCTGCAAAATATTTTGACAACTGGGAGATCTGGTTTTCAGCAGCATATAAAGTCTGGTATCTTTCATCCAGGAATTTATATTCAAATGAGAACCCTGGATTCATTTGCAGGTACAATTCCTGCAGCCTGGCTATTACGGCTTTCTCCCGGCCTGTTTGTATTTTAATCATAAACCGGTTGGCATCCTGGGGAGCCAGCTGAAAAAACAGCGGCTTTACCTCTTCATGAAGCGATTCAAAATGAAAGTCCTTCACAACTCCTCCAATCCGCATGTTATCTCCCCATAATTTAACCTGCTTTCCAATAGGGTCTTTCATCCCCATGAACTTCACTGCTGCTTCGTTGAAGATAAGCATGGAACTATCTGCGCCAAAGTCGCGGGAAAAATCCCGGCCTTCTTTTATTTTTATATCCAGCGTTTTCAACAGGTCATAATTTACAGGTACCACTTCAAATTCGGTGGCATCCTTCAGATCTTTTCCTGGCCATATCACGTCGGAAGTACCGCTGCTATGACCAGTCAACCCATGCCCCATACCTGAGGCGGTTGTTACGCCCGGTATCTCTTTCACCTCAGCAAGAAAACGTTCACTTACCTCATACTGCGACAGCTTTCCTTCTCTCGGAAACGTAACTATATGGTCCCTGTCGTAGCCAAGATTTTTTGTCTGGATAAAGCTGATCTGCCTGTAAACAACTAATACCGCAACGATCAGTATAATAGAGAGGGAAAATTGGAAGACAACCAATCCTTTCCGGATCAGCAGTTCTCCTACAGAGCCGTTGATCTTTCCTTTCAATACCGCAGCAGGCTTAAAACCTGAAAGATGAAATGCAGGATAACTGCCCGCTACTAAACCAGTAAAGAGTGTAATGCCAAGTCCTGCCAGTATCAGTGTTTTATCAAAATGGTACAGCGAAAGCTGCTTCCCTGTAATATTATTGAAAACCGGAAGGAACAATATCACCATTAGAATAGCGAGCAACAGAGACGCAAAAGCCATTAACATAGATTCGCCGAGATATTGAAGAATAAGTGTGCCACGGCCGGCGCCCATTGCTTTTTTAATGCCTACCTCTTTTGCTCTGCCGGATGCTTTGGCGGTAGACAGGTTCATGAAATTGATACAGGCGATCACTAGTATAAAAATGGCAATGATGGAAAACAGGCGTACATAATCTATCCGGCCTCCCACCTGGATACCGTTCTCATAGCGGCCATACAGGTAGTTCTCTGAATAGCGCTGAATGAATGGCGTACGGTAAGTAATTTCACTGTTTGTTTTAACCTTAATGTAGTTGGCGATTTTAGCATTGAACTTGTCAACGTTGGTGCCCGGCTTTAATGTTATAAACGTATAATACCCTGTATTGTCCCAATTATTGGCGTTTTGCTTTATCATATCCAGTGCACGGACGGGTAAAACAAAGTCGAATTGTTCAGACGAATGTTGATCAGGCGCCTTAAATACACCGGAAACAACAAATTTTTGCTGATGCTGGTGGTCTACTGTTTTACCTACCACATTTTTGGAGCTGCCAAACAATTTGGTAGCCATTACATCAGATAACACAATAGATGTTGGATCTGCCAGCACCTGATCCGGATTTCCCTCAATCAGATCATAAGAGAACATATTGAAAAAATCTTTGTCGGCGTATTTTCCTTTAGTCCTTATGCCATCATCATCTTTTACAGAGAGTGTAGATGCCCTCAGGGGAGATATATAGGCGGCATATTCTACCTCAGGCATGTCTTTTTTCAAGGCTTCGGGCATAGGTACCGGAGATGATTTCGCCGTCCAGATGCCGCTTGCCTGCACCCTGTTTTCCAATACCTGGAAAAGCGTGGCGTCTTTCTTATGGAATTTGTCAATGCTTAATTCATCCTGTACCCACACATAAATCAGGAGCGCACAGGCGAGTCCTGTAGATAAACCAATTAAGTTAAGAAAAGCAAACCGGCGGTCTTTGATCAGATTGCGCCAGGCAACCGTCAGGTAGTTTTTTAGCATAGCAGAGAATATGTGGTTCGTATGGCTCCAAAGAGGATGCCATTGCCCGGGACACATATAAACCAAAATAATGTATATTTAGAATATATTTAAATTGTTCGTTTTTGATACAGTCACTGTTCATATATGTACCTGGAGTACAACTATCCTATGTTCTGCTACGCTCATCATATTTATCTTCCCGTCCCACTAATTAATTATTACTTTTGGCCATCTGTAAATTCACGTACCACCAAATGTTTATAAGACGATCTACCGCACTGGTTATAATTTTATTGGCAGCATTGGGTTTACCCGCATTGGCACAGCCTTCACCTGTATGGAACGCAGCCGACATAAAACTGCAATTAAAAAAGTTAGATACGCTGGGAAGCGTATTATACATTGCCGCCCACCCGGACGATGAAAATACCCGTTTGCTCGGTTACCTGGCAAAAGAAAAACTGTATCGCACCGGCTACCTGTCGCTCACCCGCGGTGATGGCGGGCAAAACCTCGTAGGTAACGAACAGTCAGAATTACTGGGACTGATCCGCACGCAGGAACTACTGGCAGCACGCCGCATCGATGGAGCGGAACAGTTCTTTACCCGCGCGCAGGACTTCGGCTTCTCCAAAAATCCGCAGGAAACATTTACCATCTGGAACCGGGAACAGATCCTGGGAGATGTAGTATATATGATCCGTAAATTTCAACCGGATGTGATCATCTGCCGCTTCCCGGCCGATAGTCGCGCCGGGCACGGGCATCATACCGCTTCGGCCATGCTGGCGGAAGAAGCGTATAGCGCCGCCGCCGATCCAAAACGCTTTCCGGAACAGTTAAAAGTGGTGAAACCCTGGCAGGCCAAACGGATCCTCTGGAATACCTTCAGCTTTGGCAACGTGAACACCACTTCCGACGATCAGTTTAAAATAGACGTAGGCGCTTACAACCCATTGCTTGGAAAAGGCTTCGGGGAAATAGCCGCTGAAAGCCGCTCCCAGCACAAGAGCCAGGGATTTGGCGTACCGGCATCCCGCGGCACCTCGCAGGAATATTTCCTGACCATTAAAGGCAACACACCAAAAAACAGCTTACTCGACGATATCAATACCAGCTGGACAAGGATTTCCGGCGGCGCTAAAGTAGGCGCCCTTGTAGACGCCGCACTGGCTGCTTACAACATGGAAGATCCTGCCGCCTCCGTACCAGCCCTGCTGGAAATACGCAGTGCCATTCAGGCTTTACCCGAAGGATACTGGCGCAATCTCAAACTGAAAGAAACCGAGCAACTGATCTATGCCTGCGCAGGCTTATGGGCAGAGGCTTACAGCACATCGCCCACCGTAGTGCCCGGAACCAATATGGAAGCCACCGTGCAGCTGATCAACAGGGGCCCGGTAAAAATAACATTGGATAAGATAGATCTGCCCGGCAACATCAACGCCGGCGATCCGCAACCACTGGCCTTCAATAAATTTACCAGCATCTCCAAAACATTGCAGGTACCCGCCAACACACCGGAGTCGCAACCTTATTGGCTGGCAGACGCACACCCGGTAGGCACTTACATCATCAATGATCCGTTGCTGGTAGGCAACCCGGAGAATATTCCTGCATTGCAGGCGCAAATCCATCTTACTATCGGCGGACAACCATTTACCATTGCACGCGCCTTACAATATAAATACACCGACCCGGTAAAAGGAGAGCTGTACCAGCCGCTGGTAATAGCGCCACCGGTAGTGGCCGATCTCAGCAACCAGGTATATATTTTTACAGATACCAAAGCACAGTCGGTGCCGGTGAAGCTCCGCGCCATGGCCGATAACACACAGGGAACGGTACGCCTGCAATTACCCGCCGGCTTTACCGACGGCAACAGCCAGCCCTTCAGCTTAAAACAGAAAGGGGATGAGGTGGAACTCCGGTTTGATATCAAGCCGGTTAAAGGAGTAGCAGAAAATCATGCAGATACTTTTACCGTTGTAATGACCTGTAACGGTAAAGAATATACGCAAAGCCTGCAACAGATCCGCTACGATCATATTCCCGTAATCACCCTATTCCCTCCGGCGCAGGCCAGGCTGGTATCCGTTAATCTGAAACATAACGGCAACCGCCTCGGATATATCCCCGGCGCAGGCGATATGGTGGCGGCATCGCTCCGCCAGGTAGGATACGATGTAACCGAGCTGGGCGAAAAAGATATCATGAATGGCAGCCTGCAACAATATGATGCCATTATCACCGGCGTGCGCGCTTATAACGTAAACGCACGTATGAAATACTGGCAGCCAAAGCTGATGGAATATGTAAACAACGGCGGCAAACTGGTGATCCAGTACAACGTGAATGGCCCGCTGGTAACCGGCAACCTGGGACCGTATCCGTTCGGACTGTCGCGCGACAGGGTAACAGATGAAAATGCTACGGTAACCTTTAATAACCCGAAAGACCCGGTGCTGCATTATCCAAACGAAATTACCGCCGCCGATTTTAACGGATGGGTACAGGAAAGAGGATTATATTACACGGCTAATGCCGACAAAGCATATGATAAGCCTTTCAGCATGAACGACAAAGGAGAAGGCCCGCTCGATGGATCTACCCTCGTTGCCCGCTATGGCAAAGGATGCTATGTATATACCGGCTTATCATTTTTCAGGCAGCTGCCAGCCGGCGTACCCGGCGCCTATCGTTTATTTGTAAACCTGATTTCTGTAAAATAGGGGATGAAAGAAAATGAGTAAGAAGCATCAACAAAATCGTCCCAGGCTGAAGATCGCTGCCGGCTTTTGTATTATCCTCGGCTTGCTGATAGGATTTACCATCAAGCGCGTACAGGTGGGATTGATCATTGGTATTGCACTGGGACTGTTGACCAGCAGTATGTGGACTAAAAGCAATTCAAACGATTAAACTATGGCAGCAGATAACCTGCAGGAAGAAAAACCGCCGTTGTTTCCATCATGGGGGTGGTGGTACGTATTGGTAATAGCCTGGTTGCTGTTACTGGTAGTATTCTTCTACTTATTCACCAAAACATTTTCATGAGTCCTTTAGATTGGATAGTACTGATTGGTACCCTCACTGTAATTATATTTTATGGTGTCTGGAAAAGCCGTGGCCAGCGAAACATGGAAAGTTATTTCCTGGATAACCAGTCTATGCCCTGGTATATCATTCTGCTGTCGATCATTGGTACCCAGGCCAGTGCCATTACCTTTATATCAGCGCCCGGCCAGGCATATACGGACGGAATGCGCTTTGTACAATATTACTTCGGCTTGCCCCTGGCAATGGTAGTGCTTTGTATTACGTTTGTTCCCATCTTCCATAAACTGAAAGTATATACGGCTTATGAATTCCTGGAACAACGGTTTGATCTGAAAACACGTACCCTCGCGTCTTCATTATTCCTGATCCAACGCGGTTTATCAACCGGTATCAGCATCTGCGCACCTTCTATTATCTTGTCATCCTTACTGGGCTGGAACCTGTACTGGACAAATATGATCATGGGCGGATTGCTGATCATTTATACCGTGGCGGGCGGTACCCGCGCAGTGGCCTACACACAAACGTTCCAGCTGGCCATCATCTTTGGTGGTATGTTCCTCGCAGGCTGGATGGTAGTGCACCTGTTACCGGCGGATATTGGTTTTAAACAGGCGTTGCAGGTATCCGGTAAAATGGATAAGCTGAATGTGATTGTGACGAAATTCGACTGGCAGGATAAATACAATATCTGGAGCGGGGTGATAGGAGGGTTCTTCCTGGCGCTGTCGTACTTCGGTACGGATCAGTCGCAGGTGGGCCGTTACCTTACTGCAAAATCGATAAAAGAAAGCCGTATGGGCCTGCTGATGAATGGCCTGGTGAAGGTACCCATGCAATTCCTGATCCTGCTGATAGGCGCCCTGGTATTTGTTTTTTACCTGTATTTCCGTGCGCCCATTTTCTTTAATGAAGCACAACTGGCAAGGGTGCATAAAACTGAACAGGGGCCGGCGCTGCAGAAGCTGGAAGATCAGTACAATGAACTGGGTTCGTTGAAACAGCAGCAGGTAAAGCAACTGGCCGCTGCGCTGGAAACAGACAACCACGCACAAATTGCCTCCGCAAAAAAAGCATTACAGCAAACGGATGATCAGTCGCAGGAGGTAAGAACGGAAGCGCTGTCGCTCATCAAAGAATCAGACCCTACTGCGGATACCAACGATACCAACTATATATTCCTTCACTTTGTGGTGAACAGTTTGCCAAAAGGGCTGGTGGGATTACTGATTGCCATCATTTTCCTGGCGGCCTGGGGCAGTATTGCTGCGGCACTCAATTCGCTGGCGTCTACCACGGTGATAGATGTGTACAAAAGATTGTACAACGAGCATGCATCAGAAGAGCATTATCTCAAAATATCCAAACTGTGGACATTGATCTGGGGTGTATTCTGTATCCTGGTGGCGCAGTTTGCGGGGAGCCTCGGTAGTTTGATAGAAGTAGTGAATGTGCTGGGTTCCTGGTTTTACGGGGTGATCCTGGGTATTTTCATGGTGGCTTTTTACCTGAAGCGGGTAGGCGGCACGGCTACTTTCTGGGCGGCTATTATCGGGGAAATAGTGGTGTTGGTGATTTACTGGACCGGTACGGTGTCTTTCCTCTGGCTTAATGCGATTGGTTGTATGCTGGTGGTATTGCTGGGTTGGATCTTCCAGTATTTTGTGAATACGCGGAGGTTGTCTGAATCGGGATTAGGCTGATTATACTGATTTCATTGATTTTACTTTTTGGATTTTATAAGGATTTTAAAAGATTAAGGGAGATAAAGCGAATGATCCGCTTTATCTCCCTTAATCTTTTAAAATCAAAAGTGGTCAAATCCCTAAATCAGCTTAATCAGCCTAATCCCGATTCAGACTACCTCCGCGCGTGCTGCTTATTTTAAGGTAGCCAGTAACTTTTTGTTCAACGTTACATAGTCGTCGTTTTTAGCAGTAGTAGCCAGTTCTATTGACTTCTGTGCTGCTTCTTTTGCTACTTTCACATTTTTAGCTTTCGCATTGATGCGGGCTTTCTGATACCATACCCAAAAAGCGTCGGGGCTTTGTGTAGCAGCCTCATTGATCCATTCTACCGCTTTGTTGATGTCTTTACCATTTTCATAGTAATATACGGCTGCCTGGAAGTAAGGTTTCTTTTCGGCGTTCTGCATGGCATCGTTGATCTGTGCGGTAATTTTATCGTCGATGTCCGCTTTGATCACTACGGGTACTTTGGTTTTATCCCAGCTAAGGGCCAGTACTACGGAATTGGAACGTACATTTTCAAATCCGATGGTAAAGCTTTCCTGGCTGAAAGGAGTGGCAACGGGTTTTACGTTTACACGGGCCACATCGTTTTCAGGTTTGTAAGCGGCGGGGCTGGTTACATCGAGGCTGCTGGTCAGGATAACGGTCCATGACTGTGCGCCGGGGATAGAAAGTAAACCATATTTACCAGCTTTCACGGGTACGCCGCCGAAAGTTACATCTTCTCCGAAGGTAACGGTGGTAGCGCTGTTGGCGCCGGTTCTCCAAACTTTACCATAAGGCACCAGGTCGCCCATGATTACACGGCCGTTTTTCAGCGGACGGGAGTAGCTCAGCTCTATATTGGATAAAGCGAAGTCCTGTTTAATGGTTTGCGTAGGACTTGGCGCAGGCATTTTAATGCCCTGGGCCAGGGTAGTGCCGGCATACAACAGCAGCATAGCGCCAGCTGTAGCGGCAAAGGTTCTGATAGTACTCATATTTGGTGGGTATTTAAAACTATTCTATTAATCCGTTACGGAATGCATACAGTACCAGGCCAACGCTGTTTTTAACGTTGATTTTTTCCAGTAGTTTTTGACGGATACCCTCTACAGTACGGGGGCTCAGGAAAATCTGTTCAGAAATTTCCTGGGTAGTCAGTTCATTGCAGATCAGCTTCAGTACTTCCTGCTCCCGGTCATTGAGCTGGATTTCGTTTTTGAGTGTTGGCTTAAATTGTTGTTTGTTTTTGTGTAATACTTTTTTAAGCAGTGCCAGGTTTACGTTATCATTAAAGTAAAATCCTTTTTCAAAGGTGGTACAGATGGCTTCATAGATCTCTTCCGGTTCCGCGTTTTTCAACAGGTAGGCGTTGGCGCCGTTTTCCACCAGGTGTACAATGAAGTTGTCGTCTTCGTACATGGTGAGTATAATGATCTTTACGTCAGGATACTTTTCCTTTACCTTAATGGTGGCTTCGATGCCATCCATATTAGGCATTTTAAGATCCATCAGAATAACATCCGGTTGTTGTGTTTCCATGATCTGCAGCAGATGCAGGCCGTCGTCGGCTTCAAAAACGAAGCTGATATTTTCATAAGGAATCAGTGTGTTTATGACTCCACTGCGGAAGATCTTGTGATCATCAGCAATGGCCACTTTTATGTGTGCCATAGGTGGACAGTTAGAAGATTTGCTATTATTTTATTTAGAATAAATTACTATGAGTCATGTCGTTACAAGCGGGTTCAACACAACCGGATGGCAATTTAGTAATAAAACAACATAAGTATCAACTATTCTGTGCAGGTGACTGATAATTCTCTACACTTATCGTAGCAATGGTACCTTGTGGTGTTCCGGGAGTGAAGTTAATGTTTCCACCGATAATATTGAGGCGGCTTTCAATATTTTTAAGTCCCAGGCTGCCGGTTTTGGTACGGGAAGCGGCCAGCGACGTTAGTAAAGCGCCGTTTCCATTGTCTTCCACGGTGAGGGTAAGCAGGGAAGGAGTGGTTTGATAAGTGATCAGTACTTCTGTTGCCTGTGCATGTTTCAGGATATTATTGATGAGTTCCTGTACTACGCGGTATACATTCAGTGCCTTCTCACGGTCAACGGTTTGCCCGTTGCCGGCAGTTTTAAAAGCTATTTTTACCTGCTTGTTTTTGTTCATCAGGTTGCAGAAGGAGTCCAGCGCATGTGCCAGGCCCAGGTTTTCCAACGCCTGGGGGTGCAGGCTTTGGGAGATGAACCGCAGTTGTTGTATAATGGTGTCTGTGAAGTCTTTGGTTTCCTTAAGCCGCTCTGTTTCGCCGTTGCCGGTTTTCAGCAGTGGCTGCAGGCCGCCCAGGTTGAGTTTCAGCACGGATAGCTGGGCGCCCACTTCGTCGTGCAGGTCTTCCGCAATACGTTTGCGTTCCTGTTCCTGTCCCTGGAGTACTGCGATGAGGCGTTCCCGTTGGAGCTGGAGGTCCTTGTCACGTATATCAAGTTTATGTTGGATAACCATTTTTTGTTGGAGCATTACCAGCAATATCACGATCACTCCCAGCATTAACATTACTGTAGTACCAATTACAATAACATCAATAATTCGCATGTTTTAGTTTTTTGATCTTAGAGAACCCAATATAAAGAAGAATCATTGATATCATTCCAACAATATAATTGATACTCAATATTGCGATGGTCATCCCCATTCTGGCTATTCCCGTGGTGAAAAGCGCCTGCAGGTGGTTATAGCTGATGCAAAATAGAAATTCGGTACAGGCAAAGATGAAGATCCCTGAATTATACCAGAATATTGGTAAAGAATCAATGTATATCGATTTTTCAATAAGATTCCTGTCTCTGAGCAGTTGTAAAAAGAGATAAAGACCATAGGTAAGTACTACAAGCTGCTTCACTCCCGATGAAATGGAGTTAAATGCGCGGACCCCCTCTATGAAAAACAGGTCAAATATAAATATCGCCAGTAACAGGAAAGGCATATACTTTACAATGCTTTTCATAGTGGGGTTAGAAATATTCCGGTAGTAAAATACAGAGAGGATCGCAAACTGGATGAAGTGCATAAGGCTGAAAAACCACATGTTATTCCCGATATACCGTTGTACAAGAACAGACCCTCCGGCAAAGACAATACAGCTTACTATATAAAAAAGCAGGCACCTGGATGAAAAATTCAGGGACTTATAATTTAAAAGGAAGGGGATCAAGACCAGTGCTTCGACCCCCACCATGCTGTAAAAAATAGTATAAAATAAAGTTACATTCACGAGATGGCTGTGTTGATGATATTATTTATCACTTATCCTTTTCCTCCTGGTTTTGAGCAATATTCGGGGCATGGTAGTCCTGAATCAAGAATTTTCGCCATAGCGCCTTTGGACACTACGCCACCAGGGCCGGCATTGGTGGTTTCAGTAGGGAGTATATCATTGCCCTCTTCATCTACCGCTACCAGGATCATCTTCTTCTCCTTTATTCCATCTCCGTCGGTATCTACTTTAATACCATAATAGATTCTTAAAGCAGTTGCGCCGGGCTGGTCAAGCAACTCAATAATTTTATCCTTACCAAAACACATCGCCTTAACATGGGTACCAAAGGATTTCTGATTTACATGATCCTCATCGTGATTTTTTGTAAGGGTGACCATTTCTTCAAGTGAAATGAAAGCGCCGGTATCCGAAGGGATCGGCCTTTTTGGAAAATCATTCATAGTAGGTAAGTTTTAGTTTTGCTGTAAAATTATTATAAATAATTGCATATACAATCCGGCCATTGACGGGTAATATAAGCCGCAACTGCGTTTTTACGCAGGGGGAATGCGGTGTGCTATTGGCTTTCCGCGATTTTATGGATCTCCATACGCATACCGGATTACGTATCCGCCACTTCAAAATGCGTATTTATACGCATCACTTTTTGCATACCAGGAAACGGCTAAAAGGTGGGTACCGTATTTCCCTTCCTCCTTTTGCGTAGTTCTACGTAAAGCTTTTTTTCAGTTGTTAAACGCTTGACTGCTCCTTTAAAGTTCTCAATCTTTGTATTGTCAACCGGCTTTAAATCTATTGTCCTCAGAAAAGTTCAAAGTAATTGGCCTTTCTACCATGTTTGTTTTTTTCGGTTAGTATTATGCAGAATCAATTCATCAGGTGATGCTCGTTAACCCCTTTTTTTTTCTTTAAAAAAAATAAAATTATGAGTTACCTATTAATCGGAAACATCTCTGCACTTATTTGTAACGATTGCGTAGAGCCCCTGGCCAATGCGCGTATCCGGGTTTACCTGCCCGCTGTATTACAGGCGGCAGATCAGCCCCTCGGAATTTTTAACGACATGAAACCACTGTCGGCCCGGGAAGTACTGATGAAGGCCGACAGGTTACTGGCGGAGGCCACCCTGGATGAAAAAGGCAACTTCAGTCTCCAGTGGAAGGAAGTACACCTGTTCACCGAAGCATTGGAACTGGATTTGTGCCTGGATCAGTTGCCCGGAAAGAACGGCACGAAACAGTCCCGCAATTTCCACCTGAGCAAACTGGTGCTGCACTGGAAACGTAACAGCGGCGGTTATGTAGGCGCCTATGCTTATGTTATTCCGGCCGCTACCTGGCATAATATATACGCCAACGCCGGCGCCTGGGTGATCACCGGACTGGTAAAACCACACATGGCGGCGTCAGGACAACCACACCTGAAAGTAGAAGCCTATAATGCCCTCACCGGTAAGCTGATCGGGCAGGCGCATACCAACGAGGTAGGCCGCTATACCCTTCACTTTTCAAGACAGCACCTTGCAAACGGTGTCATGCACTCCCTCATTCCCGGCCGCAGGAACCTGGGACCGGATGTATATTTCAAAGTTTACAGGAACAACGAGTTGCTCTGGGCAGAAGACGAAAAGATGGCCCGTATGCCTAACCGGCAAGACCTGGGCCCCTGCAGCAATGTCAATATAATTTACCGGTCGTCCCGGGTGAAACGCGCCTCCGACCAGCTTGGCAACTGGTTCAGTGATGTGATCACCCTCACCAGTCAGAAGAGAAAGAAGAGTGATAAATACCGCTTGCTAACCCATAGCTTATTGTAACAAGATTGTTTGTGTATACCTTCCTTATCATGGCAAAAACTACCCGATTGTTTGTGACCTTCTAACAGCAGAAATGAAACAGCTACCTTTCCCCGGTAGCTGTTTTCGTTTATACGCTCAAAACCGGGGATGAAAACGCATCAGGGTATCTCTTAAATATTCCCTGTCCAGGTGGGTATAGATCTCTGTAGTAGTAATGCTCTCATGTCCCAGCATTTCCTGAACGGCGCGGAGGTCGGCGCCGCCTTCCACCAGGTGGGTGGCAAAGGAGTGCCGGAAAGTATGGGGCGATACATTTTTATGAATACCCGCTTTTTGGGTCAGCTCCTTTATAATAAGGAAGATCATCACCCGGCTCAGTGCGCCGCCGCGGCGGTTGAGAAAAAGGGTATCTTCCTCGCCGTGCTTAACGGGCAGCGTTATACGAACATTTCTCCGGTAAATATCTATCTGCCGCATGGCGTCTTTCCCGATAGGTACCATCCTTTCCTTGTTGCCTTTCCCGATTACCCGGATAAATCCCACGTCCATATGGAGCTGGGTGATCTGGAGGTTAATCACCTCGCTTACCCGCAGCCCGCAGCTGTACATGGTTTCAAGGATGGCTTTATTCCGGTGCCCCTCGGCGGTGTCCAGCGGTATCTGGGCAATGATCTTTTCAATCTCATCAAAGGTGAGTACGTCGGGCAGCTTGCGTAAAATCTTCGGGGCTTCGAGTAGTTGGGTGGGATCGTCATGGGCCATGTCTTCCAGCAGGAGGAACTTGTAAAAGGCTTTGAGGCCGGAAATAGTCCTGGCCTGGGAGCTGGCAGTCATCCCCAGTTTGGCGATCCATTGTACACAATCCTGCAGGTCTTCAAAAGTCACGTCCTGAGGCCGGAGTTTTTCTTTTCCGTGAGCGAGGAGGTATTGCTCCAGTTTCTCCACGTCTCTTACATATGCTTCCACGGAGTGGTCGGACATGGACCGCTCCAATCTTAAATAGCCTTTAAATAGTTTCCGAAATGATTCCCACATGCCGGCAAGTTAAATGCTTTTTTACAAAACTACGGTAACGGCTATCCGGGAAAATGTCTTTAAAGTGGTAAAATAATACCATGAAAAACGGGTGTTTTTAGGGATAAAAAGAGGGGAATGGTTTTACTTAAAGTAAGATGATGGTTCTTTGTTATAATTGATTGATAATGATATTTTTATTGAGAGATAAAAAGTGCTGGTTTTTACGTTTGGAACGCTCTTTTTTGCCTGTTTTCAGGCATCATATTTTTATTAAAAATCATGTGATTGCGCCTTTTTGGCAGTTTTATCTTCCTGTTTAAAGTAATACTTCGTTAGAATTACATAAGTTATTTAAAATGAACTACATAACAAATAAAAAAGGTCAGCCTCAACGAAGCTGACCTTTGTGGTAATGATTTTGCCAATCAGTACTAGAATTTCTCCAGACCGCTGAAGAAGAAGTTACCTTCTATAGCAGCGTTCTCATCAGAGTCGGAACCATGAACCGCGTTGCGGCCGATAGACTCTGCGTATTTTTTACGGATGGTACCTTCCTCTGCATTGGCAGGATTGGTAGCACCGATCAGTTTGCGAAAATCTTCTACGGCGTTGTCTTTCTCCAGGATAGCCGCTACGATATGGCCGCTGCTCATGAATTCTACCAGTTCACCGTAAAAAGGTCTTTCCGCATGTACTGCATAAAACTCACCTGCTTTAGCAGTAGATAACTGCGTCATTTTCATGGCTACGATGCGGAAACCTGCAGCGTTGATCATGTTTAAAATGCCGCCAATGTGCCCGTTTGCTACTGCATCAGGCTTGATCATAGTAAATGTTCTGTTGCTCATATAATGTTTAATTCCGAATTACAGATTAGGCCGCAAAAGTAATTACATTTTCTTTAGTGGTAAAAAATTTTGAAATTCTGGCTCAAATAAAGATCTTCGCACTTCGTTTTCTGTTTCAACCACTTGTTGTGATTGGAAATCAACTCTTAACATTACAGTTTTTTAATGAAGCCGATCGAGGAAATTAAGCCTTTGCTGGAGAGCCCTAAGAAAGTGGTGATTACGATGCACCAGAAGCCGGACGCGGATGCGATGGGATCTTCCTTAGCAATGTATCACTACTTAGTACAGAAAGGGCATCAGGTAACTGTAATCTCACCTACAAATTTTCCGGATTTCCTGAAGTGGATGCCAGGCGCGGACGACGTGATTGACTACGAATCCTCTATGGATCGGGCCATTCAGGCACTGGAAGGCATTGATCTCCTGTTTTGCCTGGACTTCAACGCCCTCTACCGCACCAAAAATCTGGCGCCCCACCTGGAAAAACTGGACTGTATCAAAATTCTGATAGATCACCATCTGGAGCCACAGCCCAGCTTTGACTACGGGGTGAGCGATACAAAAGCCAGCTCCACCGCCCAATTAGTTTATGAAACTATATATAAATTGGGAGATGAGCAGTATATTAACCTCGAAATTGCACAGTGCATTTATGCCGGCACTGTAACAGATACAGGGTCTTTCCGCTTTGCATCTACCTCTGCTGCCGTACACCGTATGGTGGCCGACCTGATGGAAAGAGGACTGAAACATGAGGTGATCCACCAGGCGATCTATGATAACTTCCTGGAAAACCGCCTGCGCTTCCTCGGACATAGTCTGCTGAACCGCATGGAAGTGTTCTATGAATATAATACCGCCATGCTGGCCATCCCGTATTCCGATCTTAAACGGTTCGACCTCCAGACCGGAGATACCGAAGGACTCGTGAATTTCCTGTTATCCATACAGGGCATCAAGATGGCCGCTTTGATCATTGACCGCAACTCGGAAGTGAAATTGTCGTTCCGCTCCAAAGGCGACTTCGACGTAAATACCTTCGCCCGCAAATATTTCGACGGGGGAGGGCATTTCAACGCTTCAGGAGGGCGCAGCACCGATCCGCTGGAAAAAACAGTGGACCGCTTTATCAAAGCCGTGGAAGAGAACGAAGACCTGTTACAATAAACTGTAAATAAAGTATTTCAACCTACTAATACAATCAAATGAAAAAAAACAATCAGTTTTTAGTTGCAACTGCGGCTTTAGGCTTTCTTTTAGCCAGTTGCGGTACAGGTGTTAAAAAAACACCGGGCGGTATTGAGTATATCGTTCACAAATCCGGCAGCGGAGCACAACTGAAATTAGGCGATACTGCCCTGGTGAATGTTACCCAGCGTATCAATGACTCCCTGCTGGGCGATTCCCGTAAAATGGTAGGTGCTGCGATTCCGGTGCTGGTGGCAAAACCACAGAACAAGTACGATCTGATGGAAGGTATTGCTCTCCTCCACGAAGGTGATAGCGCTACTTTTATCATTCCATGGGATTCATTACCAGCTCAGGAGCGTCCTCCATTTGGTAAGAAAGGTGATAAACTGAAAATCACTTTCGCGGTAGAAAACAAATACTCTGCTGCTGCCCAGAAAGAAAAAGACGAAAAACTCATTAAAGAGTACCTGGATAAAAACAAGATCAACGCCACTAAAAACGCTGAAGGCGTTTACGTAGCAGTAACCCAGGAAGGTACAGGCAGTACACCTAATCCAGGTGATACCGTTTATGTACACTACACTGGTAAGCTCACCACCGGTAAAGTATTTGATTCCAGCCAGGATTCAACTATGCGCCCAGGTATGCCTTTAGAACCAATTAAATTCCCTATCGGCCGCGGTTTCGTGATCAAAGGCTGGGATGCTGGTTTAAGCGGCCTGAAAAAAGGTTCCAAAGCTACCCTGGTAATTCCTTCTGTACTGGCTTATGGCTTACAGGGAAGTCCTCCGGTAATTCCTGGAAACTCTATCCTGGTATTTGATGTACAACTGGTAGACATTAAAGCAGGCGCCCCGGCTCCGGCTCAACCAATTACTCCAACTCCAGGTAAGTAATTATTACAACATAAAAAGAAAGCCCCCTGCCAAACGGCAGGGGGCTTTCTTTTTATGCAGTTTCTTCAGGTCCACCTCATCGCCGGGGATGAAGCGTAGATAAAGCGTACATGAAGCGTAGATAAAGCGTGTTTAAAGTATCAGGCGTACCCGTCTATCAGCACCTCGTACAATTTCACTTTCAGGTCTTCCAGCGATACATCCTGGGTAAGCACCCCATCGATCGCGTAAGACACCGTACCCCTTTCTTCAGAAACAATGATCGCCAGGTTATCGCTATGCTCCGTAATCCCTACGGCCGACCGGTGCCGCAACCCGATACGGGTTGGCAGGTTCGGATTCTCCGATACCGGCAGGATCACTTTGGCCGCCAGGATCTTATTACCCACAATAATCAGTGCACCATCGTGCAGCGGGCTGTGCTTCTCAAAAATACTTTCAATCAGCTTTGCACTCACGTTCCCGTCGATAGGAATACTGGACGCAGAATCAAATTTCAACCGGTAGGTGGTGGCAATTACCATCAAAGCCCCGGTAAATGTGCTCTGCATCCGGCTCACCGCCACAATAAGTTCATTAATAATGTTTTCTTCTTCCTTATAACTCTTAAACTTATCAGGCAGGAACAACTTGGTTAAAAAACTATCCTTGCTCAACGGCGTTTTCTTGCCCAGTACCAGCAGGAACTTCCTGATCTCCGGCTGGAAGATGATAATGATCGCAATGATACCAACGTTAATAAAGTTCTGCAGGATAATGGTGAGGATAGGCATCTTCAATGCCCGCACCAGGAAATACGCTGCATATACCATTAACAGGCCTACGAAAATATTAAAAGCAAGACTACCCTTTAATAAACGATACAACTGAATGATTAAAAAAACAACAATCAGCAGGTCCAGCAGATCCAGCCATCGAAACTCAACTCCATAAAATTCTATTACTTCCTTCATAGTTGTAAAAATAGCAAGATTAAATTATCCATTCATTTTCTCCATAATCCTTACCGCTTCCACAGCGGCTTTTACATCGTGTACCCTTAATATATGTGTGCCTTGTTGCAAGGCAATGGTGTTTAATATAGTGGTGCCGTTCAACGCTTCGGCAGGGGTTATGTTCAGCAGTTTATAGATCATCGACTTACGGGAAATGCCCGTCAGCACAGGTACGCCAAGTATATCGTAAAACAGGCGCAGGTTTTTCAGCAAGGCATAGTTATGGTCAATTGTTTTTCCAAAGCCAAATCCCGGGTCAGCAATAAAGTCTTTTATACCTGCAGCACGGCAGGCGGCCAGCTTTTCCTTCAGGTAATCCAGTACATCAGCAACCACATCTTCATACTGCGGATTTTGTTGCATAGTAGCAGGTTTGCCCTGCATGTGCATCGCAATATAAGGCACCTGCAGCGTACCAACAACCGGAATCATAGCCGCATCCATGTCCCCGGCGCTTACATCATTAATAATAGCGGCGCCGGCACGTACTGCTTTCTCTGCCACAGCAGCATACCACGTATCTACAGATATAATGGCAGCAGGATATTTATTCAGAATGGCATGGATAGCAGGGATCAGCCGGTGCATCTCTTCTTCCGGTCCCACCATTTCCGCACCCGGACGGGTACTCTGTGCACCCAGATCCAGTATGGCAGCGCCTTCCTCCAGGTGTTGCTTAGCTTTCTCCATCACCTGGTGCAGCTCATGCATGCGGTTGCCCTCATAAAAGGAATCGGTGGTAACATTGATAATACCCATTACAGCAGGAGTAGCCAGGGATAACAATTGGCCCCTGCAATTTATTACCGGTGAAGATGTTGTTGTCGGGATATGGTGTGGTTTCATTTGAATGCGTTAAGAAGTTGCTCCTGATTTTTCACATAGTTCCGGCCTTTTACCTGAAATTCTTTATTTTGCCTGCAAATCTAAGAAGGAAAATCAATCATTTCCGAATTTAGGAATTTAGACGTTCAATTTCAGAAATAGATTTGACGCGCTGTCAACTCACTTTCAGATACGCTCATCAATTTCCCGGAGAGGTAAACCCTGATTGTTCTTATCTTCACGGATCACTTAACCATTAAACTATTTTATGAAGATTATCCTTAACCTGTTACGTATAATCGTTGGGGTGTTATTCATTTTCTCTGGTCTGATTAAAGCCAATGATCCGTTAGGACTCAGCTATAAAATGGAGGAGTTTTTCGAAGTGCTGCATCTCACATTCCTTTCTCCCTATTCGCTGGCATTTTCTATTATCATGAATGCCTTTGAAATTATTGCCGGCGTAGCGGTACTTATCGGCTACCGCATGCGGATCTTTTCCGTACTGCTGTTGCTGCTTATTATATTCTTTACTTTCCTTACAGGATATGCGCTGTTCAGCGGTACTATCCGCGAATGCGGCTGCTTTGGCGACTGTATCAAACTCACTGCCGTGGAAACCTTCTGGAAAGATGTGATCCTGCTGGTAATGATCCTCGTTATCTTCTTTTACCGCAACACCATACAGCCGCTCTTTAAAGGAGCCGGTGCAGTATTCCTGCTCTCCGTTTTGTTCGCCTTTGGCATCCAGCGGTACACTTTAAAACACCTGCCGCTCTTTGATTGCCTGCCTTATAAAGTAGGTAATAATATTCCGGAGAAGATGAAACTGCCTCCGGGCGCTACACCAGACGTGTACGAGATGATGTTTATATATGAAAAGAATGGAGAGAAGAAAGAATTTACTGCCGACAACTACCCTTGGTCAGACAGCACCTGGAAGTTTGTAGACCGTAAAGATAAACTGGTGAAGAAAGGAAACGCGGAACCGGCCATCAAGGATTTCATCCTCACTGACCTCGATGGGGTTAACCAAACGGAAGCTATCCTGTCTGAATCCAAACCGGTATATCTCTTCCTGGTACTGAATACCCAAAAGGCCGGCAGCGGTTGGGATGAGAAAATAAAAGCGCTGCAACAGCAATGGAAAAACCAGCAGGTAGTTATATATGGAGTAACCGCTTCTACCAAAGAGGAGATTGCGGCCTTCAAGCAACAACACGGCCTGGAGTTTCCTTTTGTACAGATGGATGGCGTAGCCATTAAAACCGCCGGCAGAAGCAATCCTGCCCTGATCCTGCTGAACAAAGGCACCATTAAAGGGAAGTGGCACTACAATGATATACCATAATAATATATGCTTCGTTTTCTGCTTCGTAAAACCGGATATGGATTGCTGGTACTGCTCGGTGTAGTGGTGCTGGTGTTCTTCCTGTTCAATGTGCTGCCCGGCGATCCGGCGCGGCTTACATTAGGGCAGCGGGCCGACGTGGCTTCCCTGGAAAACGTGCGCCGGGAACTGCATCTCGACCAGCCGGTCGGGACGCAGTTCCTGTATTACCTGAACGACCTCCTCCCGGTTGGGATCCACACCCAACAGGAGGCAGACGAAAATCTCCGCTATCTAACGGTAGCGCATATATCAAATGATAAGCTCCTGGTATTGAAAGCACCCTATCTCCGCCGCTCTTACCAGGGCAAAAAACAGGTGTGGGATATTTTAATGGAAGCATTGCCGGGTACCTTGCTGCTGGCAGTAGCGGCAATGGTGTTTGCCACCATCACCGGTATCGCCCTGGGTGTATTATCGGCGGTGAAGCAAAATACCTGGATGGACACCGGCGCCGTGTTCGCCAGCGTGGCGGGCATTTCAGCCCCTTCATTTTTTGCCGGCATCGTGCTGGCTTATCTGTTTGGCTTTGTACTCAGCGATTACACCGGCCTGCATATGTCGGGCAACCTGTTTGATGTAGACCCGTTCAAAGGCAGGGTATTAAACCTGCGCAACCTGGTACTGCCAGCCATTACCCTCGGTATCCGCCCGTTGGCCATCATTGTGCAGCTCACCCGCAGCGCCATGCTGGATGTATTGCACCAGGATTATATCCGCACCGCCTATGCCAAAGGGCTTTCCCGGTCTACGGTGATCTGGCGGCATGCGCTGCCCAATGCGCTCAACCCGGTTATTACTGCTATCACCGGCTGGTTTGCGGAACTGCTGGCAGGCGCCTTCTTCGTGGAATACATCTTTGGCTGGAAAGGCATCGGCAAGGTAACCGTGGAGGCGCTGGACAAATTCGACTTCCCCGTTGTGATGGGGGCCATTCTTTTTACGGCCGGCATCTTCGTGATCGTCAACCTCCTGGCCGATCTGCTGTATACGCTCATCGATCCGCGGATCAAGCTGGACTAGCGCCCGGCCCATCTCTCAAAAAAAATATCCGCATCTTTGTAACATCTTCTTTTTACAGTCGTCTTCTTTCAAAACGTACTATTCTGCATGTCATTAGATCGATTCCTTACCCAGGTAGTTCCAGTCAGGCAAAAGCTTTACCGCTTTGCTTTCCGCCTGCTGGGCAACGAGGAAGACGCGCAGGATATTACCCAGGATGCCCTCATGAAAGTATGGGACATGCAGGAGAAAATGGCGGAGCTGCAAAACATGGAAGCATGGTGCATGCGCATCACCCGCAACCTGGCCCTGGATAAAATCAAATCCAGGAAATACCGGATGTCTGATGAACTGGACAGGGCAGGAGAGCTGCCGGCAACGCACCAGAAAAGTCCGCATGCGGTAACGGAACAGAATGATGTAATGGAGAAAGTGCATGTGGCCATCAACGGGCTGCCGGAAAAGTACCGCACCATCCTTCAACTGAGGGATATCGACGGACATTCCTACCAGGAGATCGCCGACATACTCGATATAGACATGAACGACGTTAAAGTGAATTTGCACCGTGCCCGTAAAACGGTACGCGAAAAACTACAAAACCTGCAGGTATATGGATTATAAAGAAATCACTGTATTGGTGGAAAAGTATTGGGAAGGAGAAACTTCCCTTGAAGAGGAAGCGGTGTTGCGGGATTTTTTCAGTACACCACATCCAGCCCTGCCGGAAGCGTTGCAGGAAGCAGCCCCCTTGTTCGGGTATTTTCACCGGGAGGCGGAAAAAGTATGGGACGCGCCGCCGGTAAAAGTGGTGAAGCTGTCGCCCTGGAGGCACTGGATGAAGTATGCAGCCGTCATCATGGTGGCAGTAGGCATTGGCTATGCGCTCAAACAGCACCAGCAGCGTGAGCAGCAGGTACTGGTGGCCTTACAGCAACAGGAAATGAACGATCCGCAGAAAGCGCTGGATGAAACAAAGAAAGCTTTACAACTGCTGGCTAAAAACCTGCACAAAGGCACTTCAAAGATGCAGCAGCTGTCTTATTTCAATGAAGCTACCGCCGTGGTAGAAGGCAAGGAAGACTAACGGCCATTTTAAAACCTGATATAAATTTAGAAAGATGAAACGATTCTTGTTATTACTTTTGGCGGTCTTCGCCAGTTTTCACCTCTTCGCGCAGCAGGGAAGCGTCATAGAACGGTTCTTCCAGAAGTATGAGAACGACCGCAGTTTCACCGTTATTACCATCACACCCAAAATGTTCAGCATGTTCGCCAAAGTAGATCCCGGCGACGCAGATGCCAAAAACATGATGAAAGTGATCCAGAAACTGAAAGGACTCCGTATCCTCACAAAGGAAAGCACGAAAGACGGCCCGCGCTTATACAAAGAGGCTGCAGCCTTTCTGGGCAGCGACTTTGAAGAGCTGATGACGGTGCGCGATAAAAACAGCGACCTGAAGTTCCTCGTCAAAGAAGACGCAAAAGGCAATATCAATGAACTGGTAATGCTGGTAGGCAGCTCCGATGAGTTCCTGGCCATGAGCCTCGTAGGTACGCTGGATCTCAATGAAATATCCCAGATCGCCAACGGTGTGAATATCCAGGGAATGGATAAACTAAAAAATGTGAAGAAGAAATAACTTTTAAAACCACCCCCATGAAATCATTACTCATTGCTGCAAGCTGTATCGTTCTATCTGCTACCGCTGTAGAAGCCCAGGATAAATGCCTGCGTGAATTCCGCAACAAGTACAGGGGAAGCGCGGAAGTGCACACTGTGAACATCGGCAAATTTGCGCTCCAGCTGGGAAGTTTATGTCTGTCGTTTGATAGCGAGGATGCCGATGCCAGGGCGATCAAACATGCACTTAAAAATGTACGCAAAGTAAAGATGTATACCATCTCAAACGTGAAGGGCGCCACGGTGAGCTACGACGATATCGCTGATCTGAAAAGTAACCTGCAGCGGAATGAAAATTTTGAGATGCTGATGGAAGTGAGAGAAAAGGGAAACCTGATCCATATACTCAACAAGGGGAAAGACGACGAACTGGGTAATGTGGTGATGCTGGTGCAGGATGAAAATGACTTCCTGATCGTAAACCTGCAAACCTCCCTGAAAATAAGTGATATCAACGAACTGATTCACCAGTTTGCCTCCAATTGATACCTACCGGATCATCACTTCCTTTACAATGTTCTCTCCGAGCATTTCATTCACCAGCTTGATGATCTTGTCTTTCGAATAAGTTAATTCCTGTTTTAGCGGCGCCACCGTAGTTGTAACGATCAGGTTATGATCAATCAACTGGATACTCTGTGTGTAGCGGGCGATGGTTTTACCCATCAGTTTCTCCCAGTTTTCCTGGATGCGCACTTCCGTGAGACGGGGTTTCATCCTGCTCTTATTCATAAATTCCCGGAGCGCATCTCCGATACTGGTAGTTCCATGACGCATGGTGCGAAGCTAGTGATTTTTTGGTTCTCAATGATTGGCTTTTAGCTTTTGGTGATCAACTTTGCTGAGGAAAGCTGAAAGCTATATCGTAATCAGCTGTATAGCTTCGCCTGTGCCTGCAAACGCTTGTTGCAGGCGCTCTGCGTGTGTATCGGTGATGAACACCTGGCCGTAATTATCGCTGGCTACCAATGCAATCAGGCGGCTCACTCTTTCCTGGTCCAGCTTTTCAAAGATATCATCGAGCAACAGGAGCGGGGGAAACTTTTTATGCTGGCGGATTACTTCAAACTGCGCCAGCTTCAGCGCAAATAGAAAGCTTTTGCGCTGGCCCTGTGAGGCGCTGCTTTTCATGAGGTGGCCGTTCAGTAAAAAGAGGAGGTCGTCGCGGTGAATACCGGTGGTGGTGCGCTGCAATTGCATGTCGCGGTACCTGGACTGGTGCAGTTGTACCGCATAGTCTTCTTCCTGCAGGGTACACTGGTATTGAATATTCACTACTTCGTGGGTGCCGGCAATATAATCGTACAGGCGCTGCACCTGCGGGATAAAGGTCTGAAGAAAGGCTTTGCGGGTTTCGTATACCGGTACGCCATGCATCACCAGCTGCAGGTCGAATACATCCAGCAGGCTATCCTGGTTCTGCCCGGTAGTGGCCATGTTTTTCAGGAGGCTGTTCCGTTGTAATAATATTTTCTGATAGATGATCAGGTGGTCGAGGTACTCCGGGTAAAGCTGGGAGAGGAGGCTGTCCAGCCATTTGCGTCTTTCTTCGCTGCCCCCCAGGATGATGTCGGCATCGTCCGGGGCAATCATCACCGCAGGAAACTGCCCGATATGCCGTGAAAAGCGGTCGTACCGGTCCTCGTTAAGGCTTACTTCTTTCCGGCCTTCTTTGAGAGTGCATACAATCTTTTCTTCCTGGTTATTTTTTTCAAGATAGCCTTCCAGGCGGAAGCCATTGGTTTGGTACTGGGTATTCTGACTTTCGCTGCTGGTAAAATAGCTGCGGGTGAAGCAAAGGTAGTAGATGGCGTCCAGCAGGTTTGTTTTACCCGCGCCGTTGCGGCCGGTGATGCCCACGATCCTGTGTCCGAAGGAAAAGGTCGCCTGGCTGTAATTTTTGAACTGGACGAGTGATATTTTATTTATATAAAGCAAAGAAAAAGATTATTCGTAAATAATAATATGCGAAAATTATCACTTGTATAAGTGATAAAAAACCGCTCTAATGGGAACTTCCCTGTGATTCCCGTGCAAATAAATGCAAAACTGTTTGAAATTGATGAAATTGCATAATTTAATGGGAATTAGAATTGATATTTATATTTTACGATTTTCCTGTTATATTTGCGAACAAATTTAGAAAGAGTGCAAACTAAAACAGACGTGAAGACGAAATTCACCAAAGAGACATATCTGTACTGGTATGAATTGATGCTTTTGCTGCGCCGCTTTGAAGAAAAGACAGGCCAATTGTACGGGATGCAAAAAATCCGTGGCTTTTGTCATTTGTACATAGGACAGGAAGCAATTGCTGCTGGTGCGATGACAGCTACCAAGCCGGAGGATAAATTCATCACGGCCTACCGTGATCATGCGCTGGCAATTGCAAAAGGAATTTCCGCTAAAGCTTGTATGGCTGAACTGTATGGTAAAGCAACCGGTTGTTCGAAAGGAAAGGGAGGCAGTATGCACTTTTTCTCCAAAGAGCATGGCTTCTTCGGAGGCCACGGTATTGTTGGAGCTCAGATAGGTACAGGTGCCGGACTGGCGCTTGCAGAGCAGTACAAAGGAACAGACAACGTGGTGTTGTGTTTCTTTGGTGATGGCGCTGCCCGTCAGGGTATCCTCCATGAAACCTTTAACATGGCCATGACCTGGAAGCTCCCGGTAATTTTCATTTGTGAAAATAACATGTACGCTATGGGTACTTCCGTAGAACGTACCTCCAATGTACTGGATATCTATAAGTTGGCGGATGCTTACGAAATGCCGGCCGATTCTATCGATGGTATGAGCTGCGAAGCTGTACACGATGGTATCGAAAGAGCGGTGAAACGCGGTCGTGAAAACGGCGGTCCAACCCTCCTGGAAATCAAAACATACCGTTACCGTGGTCACTCCATGAGTGATCCCGCTAAATACCGCACAAAAGAAGAACTCGAAGAATACAAGGAAAAAGATCCGATCAACGAAGTACTGAGAGTTATTCAGAAAAATAAATGGGCTACCGAAGCAGAAATCGAAGCGATCAACGAACGCGTAAAAGCGGAAGTGGAAGAGTGTGTAACATTCGCAGAAGAATCTCCGTGGCCAGCCGATGATGAATTGCTGAAAGACGTTTACGTTCAGGAAGATTATCCATTCATCGTTGACTAATGTATTTAGCTATCTGCCTTAAGCCTTTAGTAAATGTAGCAAAGCTGCATCTGCTAAAGGCTTAAAGCCTAAAGCTAAACCCTATATTTAATAACCAAGCAATCACAATTACACCTTACAATGGCAGAAACTAAAGATAAAGCCACCGTGCCTCAACCTACAAAAGATTTTGACCTGGAGAAATCCATGCACAAGGCAGAAGATTTCTTCTATAAAAACAAAAATGTTATTTCTATAGCCGTATTGGCTGTAGTAGTAGTGGTAGGCGGTTTCTTCGCTTATAACCGTTTTGTAAAACAGCCAAATGAAAACAAAGCACAGGAAATGATTTTCCATGCACAAAACTACTTCGCGGTAGATTCATTCAAACTGGCTCTGAACGGCGACGGTAATAACTACGGTTTCATCCAGGTAGCAGATAAATACGGCAGCACCAAAGCCGGTAACCTCGCCAAATACAGCGCAGGCGTTTGCTATATCCGTTTGGGCGAATACCAGAAAGGTATCGACATGCTGAAATCTTTTAGTTCCAATGATCTGCTGCTGCAACCCACTGCCTACGGTTTGATCGGCGACGCTTACATGGAGCTGAATAAAGCAGATGAAGGTATTGAATCTTACAAAAAAGCAGGTCACTATAACGATAATGAACTGACTGCCCCTGTATACCTGTTCCGTGCAGGCCAGGCCCTGGAAAGAGCCGGTAAATCACAGGATGCTATCACTATCTACAAAGAAATTAAAGAGAAGTTTCCTACCACTAACGAAGGTCGTGAAATGGACAAATACCTGGCAAGACTGGGAGATGTAAAGAACTAGCTATTAGCAGTTAGCTGTTAGTTTTTAGCTGACAGCTAACTGCCAACAGCCCAAAGCTATAGAATATGTCCGAGCACAATAAAAGCTTATTAAATGACGCTGGCATTCTCAACCTGGAGGATGCCAGTGTTGTTATGGTGTATACCGAATGGAATGATGCCATCGTGAATGAACTGGTAAACGGCTGCGAAAAAGCCCTCACACAGTATAACATCACCAAATCAGAAAAAATAATTGTACCTGGTGCTTTCGAATTACCTTACGCCTGTAAGCAATACTGGGAAACCACCAAAGGCACCGGCAAACAGCCTGGCGCTATTATTGCTTTCGGTTGCGTGATCCGTGGCGAAACACCTCATTTCGATTATGTGTGTAAAGCCGTAACAGAAGGGATCCTTCAATTGAACCTTCAGTTACCCGTTCCTGTTATATTTGGAATTCTGACGGTAGATAACGAACAGCAGGCGCAGGACAGACTCGGCGGGGCCCACGGCCATAAAGGGGAAGAAGCTGCCATTACTGCACTGAAGATGATTGCATTGCAAAGAAAGTTAGCTAAGAGCTAAGGGCTAATCGCTAAAAGCTATAGAGATGAATGTACAGTTATTTATACCGTGTTTTGTAGATCAGCTGTTTCCTGAAACCGCCTTCAATATGGTGAAGGTACTCGAGAAACTGGGATGTAATGTAATGTATAACGCGGAACAAACCTGTTGTGGTCAGCCGGCCTACAATGCCGGGTACCAGGATGAATGCCGTACCGTAGCTACCAAGTTTGTAAAGGACTTCAAAACCTTCGACTACATTGTTGCGCCCAGCGGTTCCTGTACCGGTTTTGTAAGAAACTACTATGGCAAATTGTTCGATAATTCAGCCGCACACAACGATGTGAAACTGCTGAAGAAAAACCTCTTCGAGTTTACCGAATTCCTCACAGACGTATTGCATGTAACAGAGCTGGGCGCTACCCTTAATGGGGTGGCTACCTATCACGACGCATGCGGCGCGCTGCGGGAATGCCATATTAAAGAAGGCCCACGCAAACTGCTGGAAAAAGTAAAAGGACTGGAGCTGAAAGAGATGAACGACTGCGAAGTTTGCTGCGGATTTGGTGGTACTTTCGCTGTTAAGTTTGAACCTATTTCAATGGGAATGGGCGAGCAGAAAGTACACAACGCTGTTAACAGCGGAGCCGATTACCTGATCTCCACCGACCTTTCGTGCCTGATGCACCTGGATGGTTATATCCGTAAACACGGTACCAACATCAAAGTGATGCACATTGCAGATGTATTGGCCAGCGGCTGGTAATTCCAACGATCTGATTACGAAAATTGAATGCTATATGAACTATTGGCTGGTGAAATCTGAACCATTTAAATATTCCTGGGATCAGTTTGTAAAAGACAAGATCACCTTCTGGGATGGCGTGCGTAACTACCAGGCACGCAACAATCTCCGGGGCATGAAAAAAGGCGACCAGGTACTGTTCTATCACAGCAATGAAGGGATGGAAATAGTAGGGTTGGCCACCGTTGCCAAAGAAGCCTACCAGGATCCCACTACACCCGATCCAAACTGGGTAGTGGTAGACCTTAAACCATTAAAGCCCTTTAAAAAGGCCGTAACACTGGCCCAGATGAAAGCCGAAAAACGATTGGCCAACCTGTCGCTCATACGCCAGGGACGCTTATCGGTATGCGATGTGAAGCCGGAAGAGTTTGAAGCGATCATGGAAATGGGGGGTATGAAGAAGTAAGTATTTTTACAGAGATATGAATGCGAAGGTTATCTTTCTTTTGGAAGATAACCTTCGCCGTTTATGGAATTCCGGTCAGCTATTCATCATAGAGAAAATTCCAGCTCATGAAATATTCATTCATACTAGCCCTTTGCGCGGCAGTGGCCCTTCTCCCGGCATGCCGCAACAACAACAGCACCCCGGCGGTAGCAGAACTTAAACAGGAGGAAGCCGGAGGGGCAGCAGCGGTAACGGCCACTCAGGCGTTGGCTCTGCCTGATAACGATGCTGAGCAGGCACCCGCGTTACCCATCTCCCAAAAAATAATAAAAAATGCGGTGCTCCGCTTTTCGACTTCCGATTTTGAAGCCTGTAAGAAACGTATAGCCGATACCGTTAAAAAATACGGCGGCTACATTGCCAGCGAAAAACAGGAAAATACCAATATGCAATGGCGGAATGAGGTAGCTATAAAAGTACCCGCAGCCGCCTTTGAACAATGCGTTGAAAGCCTCACCGGCGGCGCCTCCAGGGTGGATGAAAAAAGTATCACTTCCACCGACGTAACAGAAGAATATGTGGACCTCGACGCCCGCATGAAAGCACGCCTGGCCGTAGAGCAGCGTTACGTACAGATATTGCAGCAGGCGAAGAATGTAAAAGAAATACTGGAAGTGGAAGCACAGCTGAAAAGTATCCGCGAAGAAATTGAATCCGCAAAGGGCCGGTTACAGTACATGGATCATCATGTGGCTTACAGCAACATCAGCCTGGAGTATTATCAAACCTTTGCCAACTCGGATCCGCAGTCGCCGGGATTCCTGCAGCGGTCCTGGTTGTCGTTTAAAGACGGTTGGAACGGGCTTTTATCTTTTGCATTGGGTATACTGAGTGCATGGCCTTTGATTGTTGGTATTGTTTTTATTTTTATTTTTATAAAAAAAGGAATAGGGAGATGGAAATCCCGCAGAACCCCAACTAACGTAAACCAATAAACGAATTCACATGAAACCAAGATTGGTGGTGCTGACCGGAGCCGGCATCAGCGCAGAAAGTGGCCTCCGGACTTTCAGAGACACAGACGGATTATGGGAAGGCTACGATGTATATGAAGTGGCTTCCCCGCAGGGCTGGCAGAAGAACCCCGCCCTGGTGCAGGACTTTTACAACGGCCGGCGTCAGGACGTAAAAGCGGCGCTTCCCAATGCCGCGCATACGGGCCTGGCAAAGCTGGAAGAAAAGTATGATGTACGGATTATTACCCAGAATATCGACGACCTCCACGAAAGGGGAGGCTCTACCCGCGTGCTGCATCTGCACGGCGAAATTTTCAAGATGCGCAGTGTAGATAACGAGGAGCTGATTTATGATATCCACGATGATATTAAGATGGGCGATCTGGCAGAAGACGGCGGACAGCTGCGCCCGCACATCGTTTGGTTCGGCGAGGCAGTGCCTATGATTGAAAAGGCGGCGCGGGAAGTATGGGAAGCTGACGTGTTTGTGGTAGTAGGTACTTCTTTGCAGGTATACCCGGCGGCGAGCCTGTTGCAGTATGTAAAGCCCGGTGTACCGGTGTATATCATCGACCGGAAAATTCCTGAAGTAGCGGTGGCAGATAACCTGCACCTCATTGAAAAGCCTGCTACAGAAGGCGTGCTGGAATTATTAAGTATCTTATAAAAATAAAAACCTCCCCGTTCCAGGGGAGGTATCACAAGTCCTTGTGCCCGATTAGAGTCCATCATAGGAAAAAAATAACTTTGCGCTTATTCAAAGCTTTCTTCAAATCTGATATCATACTCCTCTAATTCTTTTAGAACGGGGTTATATATTTCCGGCATTACCGGTATTTGTAGTCCTGTTAATGTTACCTTGTCCTGGAGGATCATTTTGGCCATGATGCCCAGCGGAAGCCCCACTGTTTTAGCCATTGCGGTGTGTATGTTGTCTTCGCCCTGAACAATCATGTAACTGTGCATCCTGGTGGCCATGTTGCGCCGTTCAAACTCAATTTCGTGCATCATTACAATCATGTCCTTGTCGGCAGGTTCCATTTTAAGTTTGTTTTCTACCAGGAACTGGAGGACGCCGGCATTGGTTTGTTCTCCTAAATTTATGACTTCTGTATTTAATAATCCCAGGAATTTTAACTGGCGGATCACTTTCGACTTGGTGCTAACGCCCAGAAACTGGGCCATATTCTCTTCCGGGGTACCTGTTCCTTCTTTAACGGATTTGGTGGACCAGTCAGTATACGTAAGTTTATCTGTGGCAATTTTATGACGGTCGTCTGTCAGACCCAGCTTTATCAGGGCGTTCCAGCCTTCGCAAAAGTCGGGGTACCGGAGGGTGGCGCGCATAAAGGTGGCCAGTTCTTCCAGCTTATACGCCTGCATATATCCCAGTGAATCGCGGTTGGGATAAAAGGCCAGTTTACCGATGCCGGGTACCTGGATGGTTTTGGTATGATCAAAAAGTTGTTCGTAGCTGAGTTCCTTTACTTTTCCTTTTTCTTTGTAGGTAGCGCCGGAAATGCCTGCCATTACTATGTTCCGGGCGTTCCAGGATACTTTGTACTGCCAGGGATTATCATTGCTGTCGGGGGAGATAAGGCCACCGCAGTAGGATTTAAAGGAGAAGATCTGTCCGCCTTTCTTTTCAATGGAGTGAATGAGCTTCATGGCCGACATATGGTCGATACCCGGGTCCAGTCCCATTTCATACATAAAGAGCAAACCGGCTTTTTCAATTTCGGGTTGCAGCTGCCGTACTTCTTCGTCGATATAAGAGGCGGTGAGGAGGTTCTTTTTTGCCGCGAGGCAATCTTTGGCTACCAGGATATGCAGGGTGGCCGGTAAAAGGGAGATCACGAGGTCGGTATCCCGGATCAGTTGTTGTCTGGCCGCGTTGTCTTTGATATCGAGTGCGGCGGGAGTAGCATAATATGATTTTCCTGTTTTGGATTTGATGAGCGAAAGATCGTGATCGGCTACAGTGATATGCCATTTTTGTCGCGGTGCATTTGCCAACAGATAGTCGATCAGACTGGTGGCCGATTTACCGGCTCCAAACAACAGTATGTTCTTCATAGTCTTCTTTAGAAAAGTGATTAAGAATCAGGGGAATAACAGCACTTTTTATACTAATGTTCGAATTTTTAAGCAAATTCGGATTTGATCTTATTATATATATGTTTTCCGTTGATTCGAACAATTGATTATCAGTCTCTTAGAAACAAATACTTTGCCAATATTTATATTCTAATATATTAAAGGGTCTTAACATATTGCAGATAAAACAAAAACAGGGTTGTTTTACTATAACACAAATGCTATATAAATGGTTCTCATTCATTGTGTAAATCAATCATATATCGATATTGCAATATAATCGTTAATCCCTATGGCGTTTTTTATTCACATTCTTTGATTTTTAGGCCGGAATAAGGGCTGAAATGGCTATATTTGCCTTTATCTGTTTTACGCAGAAAAAACTGTAAATCAACACACAAAATGACAGAGCATACGGAAAATCATCAGGAAGGGAGAATTGTCCAGATAAATATCGAGGAGCAAATGAAAACGGCCTACATAGATTACTCTATGTCCGTGATCGTAGGCCGTGCCTTGCCCGATGTGAGAGATGGTCTGAAGCCTGTGCACCGGCGCGTTTTATTCGGAATGAATGAACTCGGCAACCACAGTAACAAGGCCTACAAGAAATCAGCGCGTATTGTGGGTGAGGTAATGGGTAAGTATCACCCGCACGGTGATGCTTCCATTTATGACACCATTGTACGACTGGCGCAACCCTGGAGCATGCGTTATCCAATGGTGGATGGACAGGGTAACTTCGGTTCGGTAGATGGCGATATGCCGGCTGCCATGCGTTACACCGAGATCCGCCTGCAGAAGATTGCAGAAGCCATGCTGGAAGACATCGAAAAGGAAACGGTAGACTTTACCAACAACTTCGATGACACCCTCGAAGAACCTACAGTGCTGCCTACCCGCATTCCCAACCTGTTGGTGAATGGCGCTTCCGGTATCGCTGTTGGGATGGCGACCAACATTATGCCCCACAACCTCAGCGAAGTGGTGGATGGCGCCATTGCCTACATTGAAAACAAAGAGATCACTATAGAAGAGCTGATCAAACACATTAAAGCACCGGATTTCCCGACAGGGGGTGTAATTTATGGTTTTGAAGGCGTTAAGCAGGGTTTTGAAACCGGCAGGGGCAGGGTAGTGGTAAGAGGTAAAATTACTTCTGAAACCGCGAAAAACGGCCGCGAAAAGCTGGTGATCTACGAGCTGCCTTACCAGATCAACAAGGCAGTGCTACACCAGAAAATTGCACAGCTGGTAAATGATAAAATCATTGAAGGCATTTCCGATGTACGTGACGAAAGTGACCGTGAAGGTATGCGCCTGGTGATTGATCTGAAAAGAGAAGCAATCTCCAATGTGATCATCAACCAGTTATTTAAATACTCCGAACTGCAAACATCTTACGGTATCAATAACGTGGCGCTGGTAAAAGGCCGTCCGCGTATCCTGAACCTGAAAGATATGATCGCAGAGTTCATCGACTTCCGTCATGAAGTAGTAGTGAGAAGAACCCGCTTCGACCTGCGTAAAGCAGAAGAAAAAGCGCACATCCTCGCCGGTTACCTGATCGCGCTGGATCACCTGGACCAGGTGATTGCACTGATCCGCGCCGCTGCTACGCCTGATATTGCGAAGGAAGGGCTGATGACAGAATTCGGATTGTCTGAGTTACAGTCGAAAGCTATACTGGAACTGCGCTTACAACGTCTTACCGGTATGGAGCGCGATAAGATCCGTGCTGAGTACGACGACATCATGAAACTGATCACTTACCTGAAAGAAGTATTGGCTGACGAATCTTTACGTATGAAGATCATCCGTGAAGAACTGGAAGAAGTGAAGAAGAAATTTGGTGACGAACGTAAAACAGAAATCCAGTACCTCGCCAGCGAAATGAGGATCGAAGATATTATTGCAGAAGAAGATGTGGTGATCACCATTTCTCACCTGGGATATATCAAACGTACTTCTGCCTACGATTACCGTCAGCAGAAACGTGGTGGCCGTGGCGCTATTGGTGGTAAAACCCGTGATGAGGATTATATTGAGCACCTGTTCGTAGCCTCCACGCACCATACCATGCTGTTTTTCACAGAGAAAGGCCGCTGCTACTGGCTGAAGGTTTATGAAATTCCGGACGGGGAGAAGAGCGGTAAGGGACGTGCCATCCAGAACATGATCCAGCTGCCGGCCGATGATAAGATCCGCGCTATCATCGATATTAAAGACCTGAGTGATAAAGATTTTATCAATAACCATTATATTGTACTTTGTACCAAGAAGGGTATCATCAAGAAGACGATGGTGGAAGAGTTCTCCCGCCCGCGTCAGAACGGTGTGAATGCCATTACCATCAACGAAGGCGATGAACTGCTGGAAGCCAAACTGACTACCGGCGACAGCCAGATCATGATGGCCATCCAGAGCGGCCGCGCTATCAGATTCCCTGAAGCCACAGTGCGTGACACCGGTCGCGGCGCCATCGGGGTAAGAGGAATTGAGGTAGACAGCGACAAAGACGAGGTGGTTGGTATGGTTTGTGTTAATAAGGAAGATGAACAGAAAACCATCCTGGTGGTTTCTGAGAAGGGATTCGGTAAACGTACCAGCATCGATGAGTACCGTATTACCAACCGTGGCGGTAAAGGGGTGAAAACCATTAACATCACGGAGAAAACCGGTAACCTGATCGCAGTACTCGATGTAACAGAGAAACATGACCTGATGATCACCTGTAAGTCCGGTATCACCATCCGCATGGCTGTTGCAGATATCCGCGAAGCCGGCCGCGCTACACAGGGTGTACGCCTGATCCGCCTGGATGACAACGACGAAATAGCCGCTGTAGCACGACTGGATGAACAGGAAGAAGAAGTAATCCACGCAGAAGAAGGCGAAGAAGGTAGCGAAACGCCCGCTGTAGCAAGTAATGAAACACCTGAAGCAGGTGAAAATGACAATACACCGGAAGGAACCGACGGTGAAGCTACTGACACTACAGAAGAATAAATAAATTATAGCCGGTAACAGGTCCTTAACCCGGTCTGTTACCGGTTTCTGATAAAAAAATACAGCCAGCTTTTAGTGGTAACTATACTACTGGTTGTATTACTATTTATTGGAGCACCATACTCTTATTGTAATCAGCAACTAAAAAAAACAAAAGCATGAAAAAATTATTGGTATCTCTTCTCTTTTGCACGGCCGGTGTATCGGTTATGGCACAACGGGCAAAAGTTAGCAGTGCGGATGAGAACCTGAAGAAGCAAGATCTGGAAAAAGCCAAAGCGGATATTGACGCAGCATTACAGAATGAAAAGACCAAGAACGACGCTAAAACATGGCTGGTAGATGGTAAGATCCTGGAAGCTATGGGCACCAAGCAGAAAAGTTCTGCACTCGCAACAGAAGCTTTTGCTGCCTTCAAAAAAGCGTTGGAAATAGATCCTAAAATGAAAGAAGCTGTTCTGGAAATGAACCAGCCGTTATTCAATGTATACGCTACTATCGCCAACGCCGGTTATGCTAACCTGAATGAACAGAAATGGGACTCCTCCCTGTATAACTTCAAACAGGCATTTGAAGTAGCTGACTTCTATAACAGTAAAAACCTCGGTGGCTCTATTCCTACAGATACTGCCCTCACTTTTTACGTTGGTTACGCTGCCAACCAGGCCGGTAAAAAAGATGATGCTTTCACCTACCTGAAAAAAGCAGCAGATCTGCAGTTCAAAGGCGAACCAGCACTCTATGTAATCCTGGGTCAGCTGTATGAAGAAAAAGGCGACCAGGCAAACTGGCTGAAAACTATTGAACAGGCTAAAGGTTTATTCCCTAAGGATAAACGCTTTAACGATATGGAAATGGCTTTCTACAGCAAAACAGGTAAAACCAACGAATTACTGACCATGCTGGAAAAGAAGATTGCCGAAAATCCAAACGACCAGCCAGCTGTACTGGATTACGCTATCCGCGTAGATAACCTGGCTAATCCCCGCGACGATAAAGGCGGTGATGCTCCTAAACCAGCTAACTACGAAGAACTGATAGGTAAAGCAGAAGCAGCTTACAAGAAAGCTATCGAAATGAACCCTGCTGATGCTACCGCTAACTTCCAGCTGGGTGCACTGTACTTTAACCGCGCAGTTGTTTTCAACAAAGAACTGAATGGACTGGACAGCAAACAGCAAACTTCTCCCAAAGCCAAAGAATTACAGGGAAAAGTAGAAGGACTGATGGGTCAGGCATTACCTTTCTTCGAGAAAGCAGATGCAGGCTTTACTGCTAAAGCCAGCAGCCTCGATGCCAGCGACAAACAAACTTACGAAAGCTGCCTCTATGCACTGCAGAAGATCTATGCGATCAAAAACAACACTGCAAAAGTAGAAGAAGTGAAAAAGAAACTGGACAGTTTGAAATAATAACTGCCCTGATATTATTGAAGAGAGCTCACTTTACAGTGGGCTCTTTTTTTGCGTATAAGGGTCGCTGATTTGTATCATCTCCGGCGATTCTCCCATACATAAAAAATCCCGTTAACCGGGAAGGTCAACGGGACTATTAACTCAAACGCTGTATGGTGCTGAATTATGCTTTCTTAGCAGCAGGAGCAGCTTTCTTTGCATGTTCGTGTTTAGCGGCTTTCTTAGTAGTGTCAGCAGCTGGTTTAGCTTCAGCTTTTGCTTCAGTTTTAGCAGCTTTCTTTGCAGGTTTAGCAGCTGGTGCTTGTGCGAAAGATGCAGCAGAAATGCTCATTACTACTACAGCGGCGATCAGGCTTTTTTTCATGATGTTGTCTTTTTAAAATGATTAGATGAAGAATATTTTGTTATAGTTTCTGTAGTAAAAATACATCAGCAAAGAGGGTATTGGCAGGATGTTTCGGTGAACAGGGAATTACTGTCGTTGAACAGGGAAAAATGTACGGTAATATATAGCAGGGAATTATAACAGGATGTGGATTGCCTCCTGTACAGCCTGTATACACAGCTGTTTCAGGGTATTGAACTGGCTGGCCACCATACCGGGGTGATAGTTGTTTTCCTGTAGTTTTTCCAGCGGTTCCAGGATAGGATACAGGTGATCCTGCAAACCGATAAAGGATACGGTTGTTTTCAGATTGTGTGCAGTGGAACGTATAGCGGGAATGTCTTCCGCTACCACCGCCTGTTTCAGCAATGATAATTCTTCTGGCAGTTGCGCGATGAATTGCTCCAGCATCGTTTTTTCGAAGTGGCTGTTGCCTTTGGAAAGATCGTGGAGATAATTCAGGTTGATAAGATGCTGTGTGCCATTTTCATTTGGGAGGTGATAAACAGCTGGTAACTCCCGGGGCGGCAGTTTGCCGATGTATACCTGGATCATCTTATACAGGTCCTCTTCAATAATGGGCTTGGAGATATATTCATTCATGCCCATCTGGAGGCATTTTTCACGCTCTCCGGCCATGGCATGGGCGGTCATGGCAATTACGGGAATAGTGGAGTGCAGCTCCTGCCGGATGGCCTGTACGGCAGTGTAGCCGTCCATTTCAGGCATTTGGATATCCATCAGCACCAGGTCGTAGTGCTGCCGGTCCAATGCCTGCAATACTTCCCTGCCATTGTTCACAATTTTATACTGCAACTGCCAGCTGCCCAGCAAGTGACGCAGCAGGTTCTGGTTCATCTTATTATCTTCTGCCACCAGCAGCCGCACATCGGGATGTAAGGGGAGTTGGTCGTTCTCCGTAAAATAATGATGTCCTTCTTCTGATATTGACTCACCTAATGTATAGGGCAATTCTACTTTGAAGGTAGCGCCTTCGCCGGGTTTGCTTTCCACGGAAATAAAACCATTCTGTAATTCTATCAGTTGTTTTACGATGGTGAGCCCCAGACCCGTTCCGCCGAACTTACGTGTGGTTGCGGCTTCCGCCTGGTGAAAGCGGTCGAAGATGCGTTGCTGCATAGCGGGGTCAATACCAATACCGGTATCACTAACGGTGAATAATATACGAACCGCATTCTCTTCTGCCCATACTTTCGCCACATGTATGCGTACTTCACCTTCACTGGTAAATTTAATGGCGTTGCTGGTAAGGTTCACCAGCACCTGTGTCAGCCGCATTACATCGCCATATAAAATATCCGGTACCTCTTCGTCGATGGTAACAGCCAGCCGGAGTTGTTTTTCCTCGGCTTTGGGTTTGAACATGGTGTTTACGCCATGCAGCACGCTGCGCAGGCTGAAGGAGGTAGCTTCTATGCGCATCATACCGGATTCTATTTTGGAGATATCCAGGATGTCGTTGATGATTTCCAGTAAGCTCTGGCCTGCGCTTTCTATGGCGCCTACATATTCTTTGGATTTATCGTTGAGCGGTTGCGCTTTAAGCAGGTTGGTGAAACCCAGCACCGCATTCATGGGAGTCCGTATTTCGTGGCTCATATTAGCCAGGAACTGGTCTTTTATGGTGGCCAGTTTTTTCTCCTGCTGCTGCGATTCATCCAGTGCTTCTATGAGTTGTTCCTGCCGGTGGATACGGCTGGTGATATATAAAAATGCGAGCAGGCTCATTAAACAGGCAAAGAACACCAGTACGGTGCCCCAGCGCTGGGCTTTTTGCCCGCTGCTGTCTATCAGGTGGGTAGTGCGGTTCACCTCCGATTGCCGGGTGGTATCCAGTTGCCGCAGAATACCGTTGATGGCTTCGCCCAGCCGCCTTCCTTTCTGGTTGTTGATTAATTTTTCAGCGGCCCATTTACCCTGGCTGTAAAAAGTATCCAGCACCATCAGGTTAAAGGTGTTCTTTTCATCTACCAGGTAGTTGAGCTGGGTAAGCAGTTTCTCCGTGCTGTCGTTTTTGATGATTTTATTGATCTCTTTAAGATCTGCCTTAATAATGGCTATTTCGGCTTCAATGCCGGTAATATGAATAGTGTCCTGGGAAATAACTGCGCCACGTACCTTGCTGTCGGTTTTGGCCATATTGGTTTGCAGCTTCTGGAGTTCGTTCTTTACATTCAGTTCCTGTAACAGCTGCTCATTGCCTTTGATCAGCTTATGGATATTGTTGGCGGAGTTGAATTGCAGCACCACAAATAATATCATTCCGGTAATGAACAGGCCGAGGAGGTAATATTTGATTCTTTTAGGCTGCATGACAGTTTAGTACATATAAACGCTGATATAGGAAAGCCGGTTCAATAAAAGTAGCAATTTTATTGCTCCTTCCTTCAGATAATTAGCCTCAGCGTGATAATTCGCTGAGGCTAATTATGTTGACAAAGCAATGTGATTATTTTGCTTTGGGTGCAGCCGGAGCAGCAGCAGGTTTTGCTGTATGATGATGCTTCGCATGTGTTTTGTGAGCAGGCGCCTTTGCAGTCGCTTCTTTTTTTGTTTCTTTTTTAGGCGCAGTGGTCTGTGCAAAAGATGATGCACTCATAAACAACATAGCTGCGGCGATTACAATACCAAACTTTTTCATGGTTGTATATTTTATTTAGTGATCAATTGTTTGACGACCTAAAGGTACATCCACTTCAAAAGTGAGGGTAATACTAATGGCCCAACAGGCAGCAGCTATCGGTCAAAAAGGGGAAAGTGTCGTTGAGCTACAGGAGGTTCAGTTTATTATTCAGTGCAGAACGGTAAGCATCTGCTACGGGAATCGCGTTTTTATTGATAATGATGGTGCCATCTTCAATAGACTCAATTTTGTCGAGCGCTACGATATAAGACCGGTGCACACGCATGAATTTACCAGCAGGCAGTTTCTCTTCCAACGCTTTCAGTGTGGTATGGATGGCGTGGAATTTCTGCGGGGTATTTAATTTTACATAATCGCCCATTGCTTCCAGGAAAAGGATGTCTTCTGTTTTTATTCTCTTCAGAACACCATTATCACGTATAAATACAAACTCGGTATCAGACACCTGTATTTCGCGGTTGTTGCTGTCGGCGATTTCGCGGGCTTTTTCAATGGCCTGGATAAAACGGGCGGGTTGTACCGGCTTAATCAGGTAGTCGGCCACATTCAGCTCAAACGCTTCTACTGCATAATCTTTTTTTACCGTGGTAAAGATGATCACCGGACGTTTCTTCCCCAGGTTGCGGGTAAGCTCCAGGCCACTCATACCGGGCATTTCTATATCCAGCAACAGGAGATCTATCTTTTCTTTCTGTAAAAAATTATATGCTTCCATAGCGCTGCTGCATTCACCTGCCACATGTAATTGTTCCACATGACTGGCTAATTGCTTCATGGCGGTACGTGCCAGCTTATTATCGTCTACTATCAGGCAATTCATGCGGCTAATTTAAGTACAAATCGTAATATAAAATCATCTCAGCCGCAACTGCGATGCAGTTTTTTCCGGCGGGGTTTTAAGTTTAATTTTTACATTTGTAAAGATGAAGTGGTTACTTTACATACTAAGCTGTTATATCCTGCTGCTGTCGTGCATTCCCTGCAACGACTACCAGCCGGCAAACAGCAGCATGGCGGTACAACTCACCACTTCCCACGATCACGAAACACAACCGGATTACTGCTCGCCGCTGTGCGTATGCAGTTGCTGCAATGTACAGGCCACTCCCGGTGTGGCAGTCACCGTTTATTTTATGGCGCAACGGATCATCATAGATTACCCGCTGTTGCCCGTTAATCCGCTTCCTTCCTTATCAGATAATATCTGGCAGCCCCCACAGCTGGTTTAATCCGTTTTACAGATGTTTTTGCTATGAGCATATCCGTGCCTTTTACCGGTGCAGATATGGCTATGGTACGTCATTTTATTACTTATTGAATCAATCATGCTGGATAAGATCATTCGTTTCTCTGTGAGGAACAAATTAATGATAGGGATATTTACGTGTGCCCTGGCGGCATTTGGCGTATACTCCTTATTACGTTTACCGGTGGATGCAGTACCGGATATCACCAATAACCAGGTGCAGGTGATTACACAATCGCCTTCCCTCGCGGCGCAGGAAGTGGAAAGGCTCATCACTTTTCCTATTGAGCAAACAATGGCAGTAATACCGGAACTGGCGGAAGTACGCTCTATTTCCAGGTTTGGGCTGTCGGTGGTGACCATTGTATTTCACGATAATGTAGATATTTACTGGGCCCGCCAACAGGTGAATGAAAAACTGGGCGAAGCCAGAACCAATATACCTCCCGGCATCGGCACCCCGGAAATGTCGCCCATTTCCAGCGGCCTGGGGGAAGTATACCAATATGTGCTGCATCCGCGGAAAGGATATGAAGAAAAGTTCGACGCCCGCGAGCTGCGTACTATACAGGACTGGTATGTAAGACGGCAACTGCTGGGAACGCCGGGGGTAGCTGAAGTAAACAGCTTTGGCGGGATGCTGAAGCAATACCAGGTAACGCTGAATCCCGACAAACTCCGCAGTCATCACTTAAGCATAGCCGATGTGTTCAACGCCATGGAAAGGAATAACCAGAACACCGGTGGCGCTTATATCGACAAGAAACCCAACGCTTACTTCATCCGCAGCGAAGGACTGATCAGCAGTTTGGCGGATATAGAAAAGATAGTGGTGAAGAATACGCCGGATGGATTGCCCGTATTGATAAGGGATATTGCTACCGTGCAGCTGGGAGACGCGGTTCGTTATGGTGCGCTCACCCGCAATGCAAACGGAGAGGCCGTTGGCGGTATTGTAATGATGCTGAAAGGGAAAAACTCCAACGAGGTAGTGAAAACGGTGAAAGCCAGGATCGTGCAGATACAGAAAACCCTGCCACCCGGTGTGGTAATAGAACCTTTCCTGGACCGCAGCGAATTTGTGGGCAGGGCCGTGGGCACGGTACAAAAGAACCTGGTAGAAGGAGCACTCATTGTTATTTTCGTACTCGTACTATTCCTCGGGAACCTGCGCGCAGGGCTGATTGTAGCCTCTGTAATCCCTTTGTCGATGTTGTTTGCCATTTCTATGATGTACCTGTTCGGGGTGTCGGGTAACCTGATGAGCCTGGGTGCTATCGACTTCGGGCTGATCGTAGATGGCGCCGTAATTATAGTAGAAGCCACATTACACCATCTTACCGGGAGAAATAAAACCGGGCAACTGGTACGCTTATCACAGCAGGAAATGGACACCGAAGTATTTGAGGCTGCCAGCAAGATCCGCAGCACCGCCGCCTTTGGTGAAATCATTATCCTTATCGTATACCTGCCTATACTTGCCTTAACCGGTATTGAGGGTAAGATGTTCCGGCCTATGGCGCAAACCGTTTCTTTCGCCATCCTCGGCGCTTTCATCCTGTCGCTCACCTATGTGCCCATGATGTCCGCGCTGATGCTGAGTAAAAACCTGGATAATAAAGTTACGGTGGCCGACCGCCTCATGCGCTTCTTTCAGCGTATATACGACCCCGTTATTCGGGGCGCATTGCGCGCAAAGGCATTGGTAACGGGAGCGGCTATACTGCTTTTTGTGATCGCATTATTTTTATTTGGTAAGATGGGGGGAGAATTTATTCCTACCCTGGAAGAGGGGGATTTTGCCGTGGAGACACGGCTACTCACCGGTAGCTCCCTGTCGGAAACAATCGACAAAGTGAGCCTGGCCTCCGGTATATTAATGAAACAATTTCCTGAAGTAAAAGAAGTGATCGGCAAAATAGGCGCCGCAGAAATACCCACAGACCCCATGCCGATGGAAGCCTGCGACCTTACCATTTTACTAAAGCCCAGGAAAGAATGGACCAGTGCCAGCAGCCGGGAAGAACTGGCCAATAAAATGCAGGAAGCCCTGGAGGCCATACCTGGTGTGAGTTTTGGCTTTTCACAGCCTATCCAGTTACGGTTCAACGAACTGATTTCCGGCGTGCGGCAGGATGTAGGGATTAAGATTTTTGGAGAAGACCTCGCCACGCTGGCTTCACTGGCCGATAAAATAGGCCGCATTGTGAACCGTACACCCGGCGCCAAAGATCTGTACGTAGAGCAAACCGGCGGGCTGCCACAAATAGTGGTAACAGCCGACCGGGACAAGATAGCCCGTTATGGACTTGATATCGCCACCATTAATCAAACTATTAACACCGCTTTCGCCGGTCAGAGTGCCGGACTGGTATATGAAGGGGAGAAGCGTTTCGACCTGGTACTGCGGCTGGATCAGCAAAGCCGGCAGCAGCTGGCGGATGTACAAAACCTGTACATCACCACGCCATCCGGTAATCAGGTGCCGCTACAGGAAGTAGCGGAAGTGAAAATGACGACCGGTCCCAACCAGGTGCAAAGAGAAGATGCGAAAAGGCGTACCATCGTTGGTTTTAACGTTCGAGGCCGCGATATCACCAGCGTGGTAGAAGAGATTGAAGCAGCTATCGGCAAAGAGGTAAAACTCCCGACGGGTTATTTTATCCGGTACGGAGGGCAGTTTGAAAATCTGAAAGAAGCCAACCGGCGTTTAGCCGTTGCCGTACCCGTGGCGTTGTTGCTGATTTTCGGCTTGCTCTATTTTACTTTTCACTCTGTAAAACAATCGCTGCTCATATTTACCGCCATCCCGATGTCGGCCATAGGAGGCGTTTTTGCGTTGATGCTGCGCGGTTTGCCTTTTAGTATTTCCGCCGGGGTAGGATTCATTGCATTGTTTGGTGTAGCCGTATTAAATGGCATTGTGCTGATAGGAGAGTTCAACCGGTTGAAACAGTCCGGCTTGCAGGACCTGAACAGCGTGGTACTAAATGGAACGGCTACACGATTACGGCCGGTACTCATGACGGCTTTTGTGGCGTCGCTCGGTTTTTTACCGATGGCCCTGGCCACCAGCGCAGGAGCGGAGGTACAGCGTCCGCTGGCTACCGTGGTAATAGGAGGATTGATTACTTCTACCTTGCTCACCCTCCTGGTGTTGCCCTGTTTATACATCTATTTTGAGAAAGGTTTTTCAAAACATACATTATGAAGATCTGGATATTAACAGGCTTGCTGTTACCTGCGATGGCCGTGGCGCAATCGCAGGCGCTGACACTGGAAACAGCGGTGCAGCTGGCCTTGCAGCAAAACAAAGGACTGAAATCTGCCGATGCTTCCATCGGTTACTACCGTAAAATGACAGGCACCAGCGGGGAGATCCCGAAAACAGATGTGAATCTGCAGTACGGACAAACAAACAGTTATGTTGCGAATGATAACAACTACAGCATAACACAAACCATTCCTTTTCCCACCGTGTTCGGCGCCAGGAAGGAACTGAATAATGCGCAGGTAGATAAAGCCGTATGGTTTAAAGCCGTTACGCAAAATGAACTGGTGTACCAGGTGAAGCAGGTATATGTACAGCTGCTGTACCTGCAGGAAGTAAGAGCCCTGATCACACGGCAGGATAGCATCTTCACCAGCTTTGCCCGCAGCGCGGATCTGCGTTACCGCACCGGGGAAAGCAGGATGCTGGAGAAGATCGCTGCTGAAGGACGGCTCAATGAAGTAAAGAACTCCCTGCGTCAGAACGAGGCGGATCTTAAAATTTATACCGCCAGGTTGCAGGCATTACTGGGCATCACTACGCCGGTTACTATAACGGAAACGGCTATACCGGATGCCACGCTTTCCCTCGTAAATGATTCCGCAGCGGTAGCTGCCAATCCGCAACTGCAATACCTTAAACAGCAGGTAAGCATTGCGGAAAAGCAAAAGAAGTTGTTCAAAGCCGCGATACTGCCGGATATCATGGTAGGTTATTTTAACCAGTCGTTTATCGGCACCCCGCTGAATGCTTCAGGCGCGCCGCTGGCCACCAACAGCAACCGTTTCCAGGGATTCCAGGTTGGACTGGCACTGCCCATCTGGATGGGGCCACTTAAAGCAAAAGTAAGGGCGGAAGAAAAGCAGCAGCAGGCTGCCAGTTTGCAGTTTGATAATAATGTGATACAGCTGCAATCCCAGTATGAACAGGCAGTACAACAGTTTATCAAAAACAGGAACAGCCTGGAGTTTTATGAAAGCACGTCGCTGCCAAACGTGGAGTTGCTTTTGAAACAATCTGAGAAATCATACAGCAGTGGAGACATTGGCTATGCAGAATACTTTCTTAACCTGGAGCATGGGCTCACCGCCCGGCAGGGATACCTGCTGGCCCGCAATGAAGTAAAACAGGCAGAATTATATATGGCTTATCTGGCCGGTCAGCAGTAAGGTCATCAACAAAAAAATATCATCATGCAATTATTCAAAAAACATATAGCCTTTACCGTTATCATCTTCTTACTTGTTTCCTGTGGAAGCAAACAAACACCCGCTACTACAGATGCCCATGATCATGAAGAAGAAGCCGGTGTTGTAGAGCTGACTGCCGCGCAGTTTAAAACAGCAGGGATCACTTATGGTAAACCTGAGAACCGGCAGATCAGCGGCGCCGTGAAAGTAAATGGCCTGCTGGATGTACCGCCGCAGCAACAGGTAAGCATTTCCGTGCCGATGGGTGGATTTATAAAACAAACCAGCCTGTTGCAGGGCATGCCGGTAAAACAGGGGCAGGTAATTGCGGTACTGGAAAACCTCGACTACATCCAGTTACAGCAGGATTACCTGGAAGTAAACAGTCAACTGGAGTATGCCACAAAGGAACACGACCGCCAGCAGGAATTGGCCAAAGAAAATGTAAACGCCCTGAAAACGCTGCAGCAGGCCAAAGCCAGCTGGCAAACTCTATTGGCGAAAGAAAATGGACTCAGGCAAAAATTGTCGGTGCTGAACATCAACCTTACTGCTTTGCAAAAAGGGAATATTCAACGTACTGTCAATGTATATGCGCCTATCAGCGGTTATGTAACACAGGTGAATGTTAACCTGGGCCAGTTTGTAACGCCGGCGGATATACTTTTCCGCATTGTAAATACCGAGCATCTGCATGCGGAGCTGACCGTGTTTGAAAAAGATGTACCACGGCTAAAGATCGGGCAGCTGGTGCGTTTCACGCTCGCCAATGAAACTACGCCGCGTACCGCCACTGTTCACCTGATTGGCCGCGAAATAAGCCCGGAACGTACGGTAAGGGTGCATTGCCACCTGGAGGAAGAAGATACGCAGCTGCTTCCGGGCACTTACCTGCAGGCGATGATTGAAACCGGCGCTGCCGCCGTAAAGGCGTTGCCCGATGCGGCTGTGGTGAATTTTGAGAACAAGGCATATGTGTTTGTAAAGAAACCAGGAGCAGACAGCACCTTTCATTTCAATATGCTGGAGATAAAGAAAGGCAACAGTGAGCTGGGTTATACCGAAGTAACCTTCCCGGAAGACGCGCCGGAAGGGGATGTGGTGGTGACAGGGGCCTATGATCTGCTGGCCAAGTTGAAAAACAGCGGAGAGCACGAAGGGCACTAACCAGGTATTCATCTTATTAATTTAAATAATTTCATATATTTGAAATTATTAATTAGTAAGAAGATGAACTATTTGAGATGGCCCGTTCTTTTTGGAGCTTTGCTGATCAGCAGTTTCGCCATAGCCCAGGTTCCGGTGGTAACACTGGGGCCCGACTTTGCCGAGCCGGGGGATGGGTGGGATAAACTGATGCAGTTGAAGAATGGTAACACCGTATACCTGCATTTCTCCAAAAAGGACGGGCTGCTGGTAAATATTTATGACACCGCCCGGGCGCTGAAAGCAACCGATACGGTACACGCGCAGCAGTGGAATGCGGCCGACCTGGAGTCTACTGAAATAGATGGCATCTTTGAAATAAACGGTCAGCCGGTACTGTTTCTTCAACAATTGGTGAAATACAATCCCGTGATGTTCCGCCTTATACTGGATGGGGAAACAGGAAGGTTACTGCGGGAGGATAAACTGGGGGAACTGCCTACCATACAGCATCGCAGCGTATTTATAGACGATAACCTCGCTTCCCATGATATGTATGTAGAGAAAGATGCCAACAGCGATTACTATGCAGTAGCCATGTTTTCAGGAGCGCCTATCCAGAAAAACGACAGCGTGCATGAACGCATCCGGGTACTGCACTTTTCACCGGCTCATGAAATCATTAACAGCGGATTGTTTTACCTGCCGGATTCTTCGTATAGCTATTTCAGTTATATCAACATGGCGGTGAAGGGAAAAGAAAAAGTATACCTAGGCACAGTGGGTTTTAATGCCAAACGAAAAGACGGTGACGCAGGAGCGAAGGTGCTCTTTTCTATGCTATCGCCCGATTCGGCTACGTTTGCACATGAAGTGCTGGATTACACGGCCGGCTTTGGAAATGTAGGCGGAGAAGTCCAGGTGGCTGCTTCGCAGGTGCGGATGCTGCTCTATGTATCTTCCAAACAAAAAGAAGGGTACACGGGTATCATGATGAATACCTTCCGGGAGTCTACCGGTAAACTGAAGAAGCACGTGCAGCTGTCGTTTCCGGAGCTTTCACGTAATGTGCAGCAGAACCTCAACTACAAAGAAGAATACAAAGGCACGCCACAACGGTTACACCTGAACGAAGATGGTAGCAGCACGCTGCTGATGGAAAGTCTTTCGTTTTTTAAACAGGGTAATTCCCAGCTGAATAAACTGCATACCAATCTCGGTGATATCGGGATCACTCTACTGGATACGGCGGGAAGGGAGAACTCCACCCTGGCCGTTTCCAAATACCAGGTGATCACAGGTGTTTGTGAGCCTTTTCAATTGCAACGCCGCAGTAAAAGTGAATGGGTATTCCGCAATAAGATCGCCGCGCTGAATACCAACACGTGGTTGTCGTATGATTATATCCCTGTGCCTGATGTATCCTTTGTACTTTTCAACGACTATCTCCAATACCTCGATACCGGCGGACAGGATAAAGTGCGTAAGCCCCTGAAATATGCAACAGACGCGAATTTTGTCTGCTACCGTTTTTATAAAGGAAAGATGGACCGGTTATTTCTCTTCGGTACGCCGGAAGTTACAAAGGGATATGCCTGTATGATGGGAGCGGCAGACTACAATGCACAAACGCGGATGTATGCCACGGTGTTGGTTTCACGAAAGGGGCTGGAGAAAAAAGCGAATATCGCGTGGATAAAATTCTAGTCGCCGCACTTATTCAAAGGCTGGTCCAGCCTTCAGAAATTATGTTTGTCCGGAATTGATTAACCGCATTATGTGCCAGTCGTGTTGGTTCGGGTAAACGGTAGCCTTTTATGCATTGCATCAGGACTGCTGTACTGCCCGGAATATCTATCAAATGTCCGGGCGACACGAAAATAGGCGCCACTTTGCTTTTACTCCGGAGCACATTACCCAGCTGTTGTCCCTGTTTATCTGTTAACGGTGTATAGCAGCCTTTTTCTATACCTGGTTCTTCATAAATACCAAATAACTTCTTCTTCGCGCTGCCGATGGAAGGTTGTTGTGTGAGCACTCCAAAATGACTGGCGATGCCCATGCGGCGCGGATGCGCAATACCGTGACCATCTACCACCAGGATATCCGGTTTTACCGGCAGTTGCGCCCAGGCATCCAGCAATGCGGGTACTTCCCGGAAGGCAAGGAACCCGGGAACGTAAGGGAATAGCACCTCTTTTTTTACAAGACTATAGCCAACCGGTTTCAGCGAAGGAAACTCCAGCATTACAATACCGGCGTACACGGTAGTGCTGAATTTATTGAAAGAAATATCTGCTCCGGCCACATAGTTTAACGGGCCGTTGTACGGTGTTATCTTTACTGAATCTTTTAATTCCTTTTGTATGATGGTGGCTTCCGGAACGGTAAGTGTGTTGTAATCGATCATGGATTCCGTTATTTATCTTCTGCTCAGAAAAGGGTTAACTGGTCGCCGCTTTTGGGAGCTGATGGTTTTACAGCTTTCCCGAAAACGGTTCTGCCGCCATATCTCCAGGAATCGCGGCGTTCCTGTTCTATCACGTTTTCAAAATTGGTATTTGGTTCAAAATCTTTTTCAATCTGCTGCGAAAGTACCGACAGCTTTCTGATGGCATCCTTCTTATCTGATTCCCCGATCTTAGCTTTTTGCAGCGCTTCTTTCAGGGTATGAATGGTTTCATCATAGATCCGGGTGGGTACCGGGAAAGGGTGACCATCCTTGCCGCCGTGTGCAAACGAAAAGCGGGCGGGGTCCTCAAACCGGGAAGGCGTGCCATGAATTACTTCACTCACCAGCGTAAGCGACTGCAGCGTTCTGGGGCCTACGCCTTCCAGCATCAGAAGGGTTTCAAAATCAGCGGGACTGGTATCGTGCGCCAGCGCCAGCACACTTCCCAATCTTTTCAGGTTTACGTTTTCTGCTCTCACATCATGATGGGAAGGCATTATGAGGTTGCGTATTTCCGGCAGCAGGTGCACCGGTTTTTCTTTTGTAAGCTGAAGGATCCCGGCTTTGGTAGTACCGGCCTCTAAATCGGTGAGGTTGAGGATCCTGCCCTGGTTACGTCCGTAGATAAAAGTATGGGGTGCTTCCGTATACGATTGAAAGGCCGACGAATGCCAGTGATAGCGCCTTGCCATACTGCTCGCATCATTCATGCCCTGTTGTACTACCGCCCATTCGCCTTCATCCGACAAAATGAAGGAATGCAGGTATAGCTGAAAGCCATCCTGGACGGCGGTATTATCCACTTTAGCGGTGAGTTTGCTGCTGTACACGAGCTGGTCGCCGGGTAAGCCGGTTTTGTTGGCAATGACGGTGAGTTCCGCAGGCGTTTGTTTACTGTGGCGGCCTTTACCGCCGCAGATATAGATACCCAGTTCAGCAGAACGGGGATTGATTGCTTTTTTCAGGGCGCCCATTACGCTGGTGGTAATGCCTGACGAGTGCCAGTCCATACCCAACACGCAGCCCAGCGCCTGGAACCAGCAGGGATCGCTGAGTTTTCTGATCACTTCTCCTTTACCGTAGTCTGTCACAATAGCCTCTACAATAGCGCCGCCCAAAAGGCTCATCCGCTTTGCCAGCCAGGGTGGAACCTGGCCGTAATGTAAAGGCAGATCTGCATATGATGGCATAATAATTCAATTAAAGACCTTACGATGGGTTGGCCTGTATCTCGTATTGGGAGATGTTGCTGTTAGTCAGCAGGAAATTATCAAACTGCTCCATTTTTTCGTGGCTGCCCCGCACCGCGTAATTCACTTCCACAATATGCTCCTTTCTTATTATCATCATTCTTTTATACTTCAGGTTAAATCCCTGTAGGATATTTTCAACCTCTATATGTGGAAATTTTTCTTCATGAAAAAAAATTGTGTAATAACGTTTAACATTTATGTCCGCAATTTTTCTTTCTACAAATTCCAGTACAATCAATACAATCAGCGCACCGGCAAGGGCAGAAGCGGCCAGCAGGTACTGGCTCATGCCAACGGCCATTCCTATAGCGGCGGCAATCCAGATAGATGCTGCTGTAGTAATGCCATCTATGCTGTAATCCCCTTTGAAAATAACGCCGGCCCCAATGAAACCCACGCCCGTAAGGATATTGGAGGCTACACGGTCTGCCGAATGGGGATATCCCAATTCAGCAGAAAGTATGGTGAATACAGTGCTGCTCATGCATATCAACGTCATGGTACGCATGCCTGCGGCCTTTCGTTTATATTCTCTTTCAAGACCCAATAATGCACCCATTACCAATGCTATCAGCACTTTTAGTATCTGATCTTCTTCTATGATATGCAATACATCTTTCATCATCTGAAAATATATACCTGCAAATGTACGTGTTGGCACAATTCTTTCCTTTAACAATTGTAACAGGATATTGAACTGCTTGCTTTAATGTCTGTTATAAAATACAATCTATCATTATAAAAAAACACAACGATGGAAGCCTTTTTCTATAAATCATGCGTGGTACTTTGTTTAACCGGTATCCTGAGTTTTTTTCTTTTTGCCTGTAACAGTTCAAAGGAGGCCAGCAAGGAAGCCGATTCCGCCGCTGTATCCATGCCTTCAGTAGACAGCACCAGTGTTATACCTGTAGATACTGCTAAAACCAAACCGGATTCAACCCGCTTATAAACTGCTACACCTGTTTAAGGAGGACGCTTTGTTAACTGATATAACCGCATTACCTCACCCTTAAACACTCAGTTTATGAAAGTAACACACATGCTCATGCTGGCAGGTATATCGGCATTCATGCTCGCTGCATGCGGAAACGGTAATAAGTCCGGGACCGATTCAACGGTAAATACCACAGACACGGCCGGTATGATACAACAAGACACTGTGCCTGCGGCACAGGCGCCTCCGGGAGCCATCAATCCAGGGGAAGATTCATCCCGCTTTGGGACTGGCACCGGCGATTCATCCAAAAACAGACCACGGCCTTAGCCGTACTTATAATGCCTCTGGTATTTGTTTTCCTGCAATGGAAAGCGATCCCCCGGAGGCATTATAAATTTTATCCCGCTTTTTACAATATATTTGGATACGTTTCGTCTACCTCTATTAATAAAGACAATATCCGAATGCAAAACGACACCACAACCCCGGCGGTAAAGCAACCCATTAAGGTAGCCGCTCTGAAAAAAACATTCCGCCTGTTCCGTTATGTAAAACCCTACTGGCCTGAGTTTTCGTTAGGTCTTATTTTTCTCCTGATTTCAAGTTTAGCCGGATTGGCCTTCCCGAAACTATTGGGTAACCTGGTAGATCCGAAAAGCAATGAACACCTGTTTAATGGCATGAACAAAGCCGGCGTACTGCTGATCGGTGTACTGGTGGCCCAGGCCATTTTCTCTTTCTTTCGCATTGTGTTATTCGTTAATGTAACAGAAAAAACACTGGCCACGCTTCGTCAAACTATTTATAGTCACCTGATCCGCCTGCCGATGAAATTTTTCCTGGAAAGAAGGGTGGGAGAGCTTAGCAGCCATATTTCCTCTGATATTTCCCTGTTACAGGAAACTTTTACCACCACCCTGGCAGAGTTTATCCGGCAGATGATCATCATCATCGGAGGCGTGGTTATTTTATTAATCACCTCGCCGCACCTGACCATTTTTATGCTGGCTATTTTACCGCTGATGATGGTAGCCGCCGTGGTTTTCGGCAAATTTATCCGTCGCTTTTCCAAACAGGTACAGGAACAGGTAGCTGCTTCCAACACCGTGGTGGAGGAAACATTGCAGGGCGTTTTGAACGTAAAGGCTTTTGCGAATGAATTTTTTGAAATTGCCCGCTACCGGCAACGCACCAATGAAGCTGCGAGGCTCGGTATGAAAAGCGGGAAATTCCGCGGGGCCTTCTCATCCTTTATCATCATGGGGATCTTTGGCGCACTGGTAGCTGTTATCTGGAGAGGCGTTTCCATCGGTATGCCTACGGCCGACCTCCTGTCGTTTGTACTGTACTCCCTGTTTATCGGCGGATCTATTGCGGGGCTTGCAGAAGTATATACCAACCTGCAGAAGAGCATTGGCGCTACAGAACACCTGCTGGAAATATTGGATGAACCTGCGGAAGATATTACCCCCGTAACGGCCATTACGCCGGAAAACCAGCTGGACGGGCAAATCAGCTTCCGCAATGTGTCTTTTCACTATCCTTCCCGTCCGGATCTTACCATCATGAACGATGTTTCCTTTGATGTGTATGCTGATCAGAAGGTGGCGTTGGTTGGCCCCAGCGGCGCCGGGAAAAGTACGGTCGTGTCCTTACTGCTACGCCTATACGATCCGGTAAGCGGCAGCATTCTCTTTGATGGCAAGGAAAGCGCTGCATTTCCACTGTCGCAGCTCCGTTCACAAATGGCGGTGGTGCCCCAGGATGTGTTCCTTTTCGGCGGCACCATTGCAGAAAATATTGCCTATGGCAAGCCTGGCGCCACTCCGGAAGAAATGGAGGAAGCCGCCAAAAAGGCCAATGCCTGGGAATTCATACAGCGGTTCCCGTTAGGGCTTCAAACGGTGGTGGGAGAAAGGGGGATACAACTCTCCGGCGGACAGCGGCAACGTATCGCCATCGCAAGGGCGGTATTAAAAAATCCCCGCATCCTGATACTGGATGAAGCTACTTCCGCATTGGACTCTGAATCGGAGAAACTGGTGCAGGACGCGCTGGACAAGCTGATGGAAGGCCGGACCTCCATCGTAATCGCTCACAGGCTGGCTACTGTACGCCAGGCCGATAAAATAATTGTATTGGACAAAGGGCATATTGTGGAAGAAGGTACACACAGCGAATTAATAGGACTGGATGGCTTGTACCGGACATTGAGCGATATGCAGTTTGCAAGTTAGGCGCCTTCGGCGATTTTAAATTGTCTTGGAGCATGATTACACTGATTATATTGATGTTAAGGATTTGATCATATGTGATTTTATAAAGGATTAAGGGAGATAAAAGCGGATATATTCACTTTTATCTCCCTTAATCCTTTATAAAATCAAAAAGTAAAAATCAAGCTAATCAATATAATCAGTGTAATCGTGCTCCAAGACAATTTAAATCGCCGAAGGCGATCTCCACTACATGTAGGGTCTCATCTCCTCATCAATATCTTTGCGCAGATCCATTAGTTTCTTTGCATAGCCTTCCATACTTATTTCGTTGGCAGTTTGTGGCGTCCATTTAGGAACCGGTACGGTTTTGCCGTGATCATCCACGGCTGCAAAAACCATTACGCAGTGCGTGGTTTTTGATTTCTGCTGCTGGCGCGGATTACCCGCAAATACATCAATAGAAATATGCATGCTGGTGTTGCCGGTATAAATAATCTTCGCATCTATCTCCACCAGGTCGCCGATGGAGATTGGTTTAAAAAAACGGATACCCCCCACATATACGGTAACGGCGTATTGCCCGCTCCAATTGGCTGCACAGGTATAACCTGCCTGGTCAATCCATTTCATAACAGAGCCGCCATGTACTTTTCCGCCGAAATTTACATCTGATGGTTCAGCAAGGAACCGCAGGGTAATAGTATGATAAATAGAATCCATAAGTGTCGTTTACAAACGACAAAATACGAATTAAAAATTATCGCCTCCACCCATTTCTCCGTTATTGCTTTCTTTGGACTTGTTATTCTTTCTTTTAAAGAGATGCGTGTCCATTTTGCCAAAGCGCCAGGTGGCATTGAGTCTCAGCTCACGGGTGGCGCGTTTGCGGTAATTTTCCTGCTCGGAAAAGCTGGTAGTGGTATAGGTAAGATTGCGATCAGTATTGAATATGTCGGCGATCCCGAGAGAAATAGACAATGCTTTATTTTTAAGCAGGTCCTTTTTAATGGCGGCATCGGCCGACCATTTAGGCTCTCTTTCGCCCTGTGGCAGGATCTGTTTGGATTCATATTCGGCGCTCACCTGGAAGGTGAGGTTCCACGGCAGCTTAGTGTTGCTGTTCAATTTACCAAACCAGGTAAGGCCCTGGTTTGAAAGATTGCTGCCATTGCTGGTGGCGTCGATCTTTGTTTGTGCCAGGTTTATGTTGGTGGTCAGATCCCATATTTCTGTAAGCTGACTTCTCAGCGTAAATTCCGCGCCATATGAATTCCGGGTGCTGGCATTAATAGGATAGGAGAGTAATACGTGCTGGTCCTGCCCGTTCAGGTTCAGGGTGGTATCTACGTAAAAATCGGTGATGGCATTATTGGTATTGCGGTAGTATACGGATACCAGCAGGTTGTGTTTATGCGCAATGTCTTTCAGGTAAGATAATTCAAAAGAGTTGGTGAACTCCGGTTTCAGCTGCGGATTACCGGTGCTGGCGCTTTGCCCGCTGTAGTCGATGGTGGGCAGCAGGTCGCGGAACCACGGCCGGCGGATGCGGCGGCTATAGTTCAGTTGCAGCTCATGATCGCCTTTAAATTTCTGCGACAGGAAAATGCTTGGGAACAGGCTGATGGGATAATTGATCTTATAGGAAGATTTCTGCCCCAGTCTTGTTTCTCCGTCGTAGTTCGATTGCTCCGCTCTTAAACCAACCTGGTAGCCGAAATTATCTTTGGCACCGGTGTAGCTTACATAACCCGCGTTGATCTGTTCCTGGTAATGATAACTGTTGGAGAGTGCCGTATCCAGTGAGAAATCGCCGGATGGATAATTCTGGCCGTAGGTATTGGTAAAATTATCAAACTGACGGGTGTTGCTGCGCAGCCCCATTTCAATTTTGGATTTTTCTGTCAGTGGTTTTATATAATCTACCTGGGCGGTCATATATTTAGTGGTTCCTTCTCCGCTGCCATAGCGTAGTTCCGGCTTTTTAGGATCATAAACCGGCTGACCGGAAAGATCGAAATATTGCAGGGAATAATTGGAACTGTTGTCGCCGGTAGCATAATTATAGGTGAAGTCTGCAGTCAACTCTTCACCTTCTTTGGCAAACGTATGCTTGTAACCCAATTGTGTAGTGTAGTTGCGGAATCCGTTCAGCGTATTGTTGATCCCTGTACCATAGCGTACTTTCTGCTGCTTGTCGTCCAGTTCATTTAATATCTGATTATTATACCGGTTAAAATTACCGCCGGTGATGTTTTCAGAAATCGTGATGGTATTACGGTTATCGATGAACCAGTCGAACCCGATGCGGCCGGTCTGGAATTTCCGGTAGAAGTCACCGTCCTCCAGTTGTTCCGTATACGAGGTGGTATCAGCGCCCAGGTTCTTACGGAAAAGGCGGCTGGTCATGGGTGATTTGCGGTTACGGAAATTATAATTTATAAAGAAGTTGAACTTCTCCTGGCGCAGGTTGAAGTCGATACCGCCGTTGGTGCTGCCGAGGGAAGTTACGCCGGCGTTTACAGCGCCGTTGATACCTGCTTTCTTATTTTTCTTCAGCACAATGTTGAGGATTCCGCTCATGCCTTCTGCGTCGTATTTGGCGGAAGGGTTGGTGACCACTTCAATGTTCTGAATAGCGTCTGCGGGGATCTGGTCCAGTGTGAGGGTAGAGGGGCGGCCATCAATGAAGATGGTAGGGGCGCCATTGCGCACGGTTACATTTCCGTCGATGTCCACATTCACAGAAGGTACCTGTTTCAGTACATCGGTAGCGGTACCGCCGATACTGGCCAGGTTCTTTTCTACATTAAATACTCTTTTATCGATAGCCATTGTAAAGGCTGGTTTCTCGCCCACTACATTCACCGCAGCGAGTGATTTTACATTCGCTTTCAGTTTAATATTACCGATGTCTACGCTGTTGGTTTTGTCAGACAGCACCGTAGTTTTATAAACGGTTTCATACCCGATAAAGTTAATCTTCAGGATATATTTACTCCGCGCAATATTCTCGAAACTGAAGTCCCCGTTGGTTTTGGAGAGCATGCCTGTCTGCACGGAGGAGTCGGGGCGCAGCAGCGCTACAGATGCGTACTCAATAGGTTTGCCGGTTTGTGCATCCAGCAGTTTGCCGTAGATGACGCCCGTGCTGGCGGAGGCGGCTTTCCCACCCGGTTGTTGCGCCACAGCAGTAATACAAAATAATAACAGCCAGCCTGTAATTAACGATACAATTTTTCTCATAATAGCTTCCAACAATTTATAGCCCTGTAAAATTACCTTTTATGAATGAAGAATCGCCTGTTTTTAGGATGAAAGGTTGGTTAGAACCCTTTACAGTCCGCTGTTTCAACTACAGAATCGCGCAGGATTCCTTGTGGTAGCCGGTTGCAGGAATATGCAGGGAAAATACCACAAGTGTTAATTAGTGTTAAGCCTGGTTTTTAACCGGCATAATTGAGTGGAGGCCAACGCATAGCATACGCTAAATTTTGTGGATAAAAAAGAGGTCAATACAAGTTTATCGTTTCCATTGTATTACAGAGCTACGTATCTTTACAGCCAGCTGTTGCGTTATTTTAATTTTTTTATATGCATAAGGATTACCGACCGGACTGGGATATTTATACGTGCCATATTGAAGAAAGTCCAGCAGTAATAGGCCTTGACCTTGATCTGAGACGATTTGCGCCATTAAAGGAAAAGCCGAATGCCATATATATAACAGTATATCTTAACAATCCACGTGAGGACGGATTCCCGCAGAACGATGAATTTGCCGTCATGGGTGAAATTGAGGACAGTTTGGTGGAGCAACTGCAAACCAAACTGGATGCGCATTTTGTAGGCCGCACCTTTTCAAATGGCGTACGCGATTTTTACTTTTATTCAGGCACCACATTGCTGCATGATAAATTCATTGCGGATGCAATGGTTAATTTTCCTGATTACCGCTACGACTACGGCGTAAAGGAAGATAATAACTGGGAACTATATTTTGATTTTCTCTTTCCTGATGTATACGAATTTCAACGCATTCAAAACAGGAAGGTGCTTCGTATGCTGCGCCAGCACGGGGATGCGTCAGAAAAAGAGCGTATCATCGAGCATTGGATCCACTTCAGAACAGAAGAAGATAAAATTGCTTACTGGGAGCATATCAAGGAAAATGGTTTTGCGCTGGCCAGAGAAGAAAAAACAGATAACCCTGAATTTCCCTATAAATTATGTATCTCCCGCTCCGACAAAGCCAGTGAAGCTACCATCGACAGTGTGGTAATGAGCCTTTGGGAACTGGCCCAGCAGGTGAATGCAGAATATGATGGCTGGGAAACCAGCATCATGAAGTAATTTTGCGGATTTTGTCTTTCTCGCTGATTACGCTGATTATACTGATTTCTTCAAAATCAAAAATGATCAAATCAATGCAATCAGTATAATCAGTGTAATCCGGCTCCAAGACAATTTGCAACCGCCAAAGGCGGTTCACTGCCTATTTTCGCAGCAATCCTGTCAGTAAAGAAATAGCAAATAACACCAGGAAGATGTAAAAGAGGATCTTGGCGATAGATGCTGCTCCGGCGGCGATACCTCCAAAACCAAATACAGCTGCGATAATAGCTACAATAAAAAAGATGAGTGCCCAGCGTAACATAACGAAAACTTTAAGGTGAACAATTAATATTTGTAACACTTTTCCAGGTAATCCGTTCAATTTTACACAATTATCATTCCGGTAAGTACAATAATTGCGGTTGTTACTATTTCATTTTTTTTCGATATACTTGTTACCTGCTGCTAGATTTGAGGAATTATTTTAAAATATGGCCTACACTAACTGTCTTATGCTGGCTGATTGGCCTGCATAGTCCTGTCTGTTTATACGCAGAAGGCCAACAGTTCCCGCTTGCAGCGGACACTATCCCCCATAAAAGTAGTGGCCTCTTCAAAAAAATCGGGGAATACCGCGATTCCATGCGCAATAAAGAGTACCGTCAATCGCTCATAAAACGCATTACCAAACAGGATGTTCCGGTGGAATCCAATGATAACGACAGCACCATTATCAAAAGTGAGGCGTATTTTACCCCCTTTGCGGGCAAAGTGATCAGAAATATCTACTATAGGAAAGTAAAGGTTTTCGGTCCGCGTAATATCAACGATACCACCTTCACCACCAGCATGAAGCTAATCCACCTGGCCAACCGTATGCATTACGATTCCAGGGAATGGGTGATCCGGCAGTCGCTGTTCTTCAGGGAAAATCAACCGCTGGAACCCTTTGAAATGGCCGACAATGAACGTTACCTGCGTAACCGGCCGTTTATACAGGATGCCCGTTTGTATGTAAAAAACGCCACCGGCGATTCTATAGATGTGGAGGTGGTGACAAAAGATCTCTTTGAATATGGCGTAGACATTTCACAGTTCAGCGCAAAAGACATCAGGGCCAGTGTATCCAACAACGACCTGTTTGGCGCTGGACAGGGCCTTAGAGTTGGTATGCAGTGGCGTTCCGACTATTCCCCCACCTGGAACACGGAAGTGAGGTATACAAAATACAACCTGCTGGGATCTTTCATAGATATGAGCCTCGGCTATACTACCCTGAATAACTACGCCCAGCTGGATACCAATGCCTTTGAAGGGGCGGTGTTTATTAATTTTAATAAACCGCTGTACCGCAACTCTGCCAAACTGGTGGGCGGTTTTGCATTGTCAAAGAACTGGTCCATTAATATCCGCGGATCGTTACCGGAAACCGGCGACAGTGTTTACCGCGACTATGTATATTCCGTGATAGACGGGTGGATTGGCTATAACTTCATCAACAACTATAAACACGACGGTACCATCGGGAAGAAGCCCAATTTCGCGGTACTGGCCAGGCACTATAATTTATCTTTTCAGCGAAAGCCGGACCAGATAAGGTATAAAGACGATCCCGTTTATAATAATCACCGCCTCTACCTGGCAGAACTACAGGCTTACCGCATCGATTACTTTAAAGCCCACTACTTTTTTGGCTTTGGCCGTACGGAGGATATTCCCCTGGGATACAATGTCAGCGCCACCAGCGGTTGGGAAAGCTGGAAAGACCGGAGAAGGATCTACACCGGCATTGAAGCACAGAAATTCTGGACCACCAGGAACCAGGGCCTCTTTAATTCTACGATCGGTCTTAGCACCTTCTGGCTCAACAACGCCTGGGAAGATGGCGTGATACACGCCCGCCTGGAATATTACAGCCGGTTGCTGAATATCCGCAAATCGCGGTTCCGCCAGTTCCTGAATATCGATTACCTCAACAGCCCTAACCCGTTTTTTAATAAGCCGCTCAACATCAATATGGAATACGGCATCTGGGGGTACAGGAATACCATGATCAACGGCTTTCAGCGCCTGAACCTGGGCTCAGAAACCGTGTACTACAGCCCTCTGAAATTCCTCGGTTTCAAATTCAATTTCTTTACGGCGCTACAGGCATCCATGATCACCAACAAAAGTGATGACCTGCTCCGCAACCCGGTTTACCTGGGATTGGGAGGCGGTTTCCGGGTACGTAATGAAAACCTCTCGCTGAATACCATCAAAGTTTCCGGCTACTATTACCCCAATGCACCGGCCCCCATGAAGAAGCTGATGCTGGAAATAACCACGATCGTTGATTTCCGCTTTGATGTGTCTGCACTGCGTGCACCTACGGTGCTGAACTTCCGCTAAAATCATGCGCAGGAAACCCCTTCATTCCGTAAATTTATAGTACTAAACCTTTGTGTCATGGAATGGAAGAATGAACTGACCCGTATGCTGGGGATCATTTACCCGCTGATACAGGCGCCCATGCTGGGAATTACCACACCTGCTATGGTAGCCGCCGTGAGCAATAGCGGCGGAATGGGGTCTTTACCGGTAGGCGGACTGCCACCTGAAAAAATAACGGCACTCATCCGGGAGGTAAAGGGATTAACACAACAACCGTTTGCCGTAAACCTCTTTGTTTATGAGCCCGCGGAGCATTACGACCGGAAAACATTTGAAGATATGCAGGAGTTCCTGCAATTCCTGTATGGTGCCAACAGGCTTGCCGCTGCACCGGTGAATTTCGACGAAGTACCTTTTTATTCATGGAGAGACCAGCTGCCGGTTATCCTCGCAGCTGGTATAAAATATGTGAGCTTTACATTTGGTATGCCTGATGAAGCGGGGTTCCGGCTGCTGAAAGAGCATCATGTGTTGCTGATGGGAACGGCCACCTCGGTGGAAGAAGCGACCGTACTTGCTTCGGCCGGCACGGATGTGGTGATTGCACAGGGCATTGAAGCCGGTGGTCACCGGGGGGCATTCCTGCCGGGAAAGCTGCCGCAGGTAGGCACGCTTGCGTTGGTGCCACAGATCGTAGATCGTGTACACGTACCCGTTATTGCCGCCGGGGGAATAATGGATGGCAGGGGAGTAGCTGCCGCAAAAATGCTGGGCGCCGCCGGCGTTCAATTGGGCAGCCTGTTCCTCAGGGCGCATGAAAGTCTTGCTACACCTGCACATAAAGCGGCATTGGCCGATATAACGGACACGGATACACTGCTCACCCGTGCATTATCCGGTCGTTGGGCAAGAGGCGTCCGCAATACCCTGATCACGGAAATAGAAGCCTCCGGACTACCCATCAGCGAATATCCTTACCAGGATGCGTTAACGCAGCCCATCCGTAAAGCAGCCAGGGAATTGGATAATCCTGCGTTTGTAAATATGTGGGCCGGGCAGGCAGCCGGGAAAGCGCGTGCCTGGAGTACTGCAGATATTTTTGCGGAGCTGGTCCGTGAAACAGCGTTGCTCTTTAATAAGTAACGCGTTGGAAGATCCCGGGATAATCTTTCACAATATCATTTTCATCAAAGGGCAGTGCTGCTGTGAAATCCGTGGATACATTATCGTACAGGTATTCATGCTGGCCGGTGCGGGTATAGCGTTGCTGTACTTTCTGCAGTTCAAATTCCGGGAGGTTGATGTACAGCATATCCAGCAGTTTACTTTCCTGTAATTCAAACTGCAGTCTTTTCACGGGCAGTGTATTGGTAAAAGGAGTCAGTGAAATATCAATGTCGATGCAGTTATCAAAGGCGTCGATGTGGTTATTATCTTTATCAAACCAATGACCATGCAGGTCTGAAGTGAGCTTTAGTTCTGTTGGGGTGAGCCCTTCCTGTTTAATATGAAAGGACGACACCTGCCATGATGCGGTAATCTCTATTTTATAATGAATACAAAATGGTTGTTGATCTCTTACTCCGTTGATACAACCGGTAGCGAGTTTTCCCGTTCCACTTTCCTGCAGCGTAAAATATTCAGTTGCCGGCCATAATAATGCCTGCCATATAATGGGTTGCATGCGCTAGTTTTTTATAGTCGATGATTTTATTTTGATGATCACCAGTTTTGATGTGGGCGTATTGCTTTTATCTGCTACGCTGTCCACCGGCACCAGTACGTTGGTTTCCGGGAAATAGGTAGCGGTACATTTTTCAGGTATGTGATAAGATACAATAATGAAGCCATATGCTACACGTTCTTTGCCACCGTGATAGTTGTAGAGATCTACCACATCGCCCGGATGGAATCCGGCAGCGGCAATATCCGCAGGATGCATGAATATTACCCGCCGCTCGTGGTATACACCGCGGTAACGGTCGTCCAGCCCGTATATAGTTGTATTGAACTGATCATGGCTGCGGATGGTCATCATCATATACTCGTCGATGGCCAGCGGTGTGGTTAGTACATCCGCGATGTTGAAATTGGCTTTGCCATTGTAGGTATTGAACCGTCCGTCCCGCGCGCCATTGGGCAGATAGAACCCTCCCGGATGCCTCACTCTTTTATTGTAATTATCGAAGCCCGGAATTACTTTTTCAATATCGTTGCGTATGTGATCATAGTGCCGGGCATAGTCTGCCCAGGGTACGCGCGACTTCTCACCGAACAGGGTCATGGCCAGTTCGCAGACAATCACCGGTTCACTTCTCATATCGTTGGATACCGGTTGCAGGTTACCTTTCGACATCTGGATAACGCCCATAGAGTTTTCGCAGGTCACAAATTGTTGTTCGCCGTGTTGGATATCTTTATCACTGCGACCGAGGCAGGGCAGTATCAGGGCTTCTTTGCCATGCACCACATGGCTGCGGTTTAATTTCGTAGATACGTGCACGGTAAGATCGCAGTTGCGCAGCGCCTCCGCGGTATACAATGTGTCCGGCGTAGCCGAAAGAAAGTTGCCGCCCATCGCCATAAACACTTTGGCATCTCCGCGGTGCATGGCGTTGATGGCATGTACCACGTCGTAGCCGTGTGCCCGTGGCGGCTGAAATCCGTATACGGCGTTAATCTTGTTGAGAAGGGCTGCGGATGGTTGCTCATAAATGCCCATCGTCCGGTCGCCCTGTACATTGCTATGCCCGCGTACCGGGCAGGTACCTGCTCCGGGTTTGCCGATACTGCCTTTCAGCAGCAGCAGGTTCACTACTTCGCGGATCGTGTCTACTGCATTTTTGTGTTGGGTGAGTCCCATTGCCCAGCAGGCGATGATCTTCTTTTTATGGAACAGGGCTTGTGCTGCCTGTTGAATGAGTTCGGGCGCTACGCCGCTATCCGCTATCAGTTTCGGGAGCGACTGCGTTTTCAGATGGGCGATATAATCTTCATAGCCCTGGGTATTTCCGGCTATAAATTCCTGGTCGAATACACTGCCGGGCAAACGTTCTTCTTCCTGTAGCATCAGCAGCGATAAGGCTTTCAGCAGAGCCATATCTCCATTGATCTTTACCTGCACAAAAATATCTGTGAGATGTGTTTTTATATTTAATACCCCTTTAACGGTTTGTGGATTCAGGAAATTCAGCAGACCTGTTTCGGGTAAAGGATTTACCGATATGATGGTGGCGCCGTTGGCCTTTGCTTTCTGCAAAGCCGTGAGCATGCGCGGGTGGTTGGTTCCTGGATTTTGTCCTAATATGATAAGGACTTCTGCCTCGTGTATATCTTCCAAAGTAACAGATCCTTTACCTATTCCCACTGCATCATTCAGGGCTACGCCACTGGATTCATGGCACATATTGGAACAGTCGGGCAGGTTGTTGGTGCCATATTCGCGGACCATTAACTGGTACAGGAAAGCCGCTTCATTGCTGGTTCTGCCGGAGGTGTAAAATACGGCTTCATCTGGTGAGGATAATTTATGAAGATGACCGGCAATAATTTTATAAGCGTCTGCCCACGCGATGGGCGTATAATGTGTGGCGCCGGGAGCGAGGTGCATAGGTTGGGCTATCCTGCCTTTCTTACCTATTTCGTAATCCGTTAATTGTCCAAGCTCAGCGATGCTGTGCTGCGCAAAAAAACCGGGTAACAATTTTTTTGTGGTGGCTTCTTCTGCAATAGCTTTAGCGCCGTTCTCGCAATATTCCGCGATGCCGGATCTTTCATCATCGGGATCGGGCCATGCGCAGCCGGGGCAGTCGAATCCATCTTTCTGATTGAGTTCCAGCAGTGCCTTCATACCACGGAAGGCGTTCATTTCCCCGAGGATGTGCCGCATGCTGGACACTACTGCAGGAATGCCCGCTGCTACTTGTTTGGGCGGGCTCAATCTGATACCAGTGAACCGCACCGGGTTTTCTGCACTATCCATAACACGTAAATTTATTTGACATCAATTCTTTCTGCTCCGCTGTAAATATTAAAACGTTGATCTTTCAGGAACCCCAGCAGGGTAATATTCCATTCAGCGGCCATTTTTACCGCCATGCTGGAAGGCGCGCCTATGGCGGCAATAACAGGTATCCCTGCCATTGCGGCTTTCTGTATCAGCTCAAATCCTGCACGGCCGCTGAGCAGCAGGATATATTCATCCAGCGGTGTTAACTGTTGTTGCAGGGCGGCGCCTATGAGTTTGTCCACCGCATTATGGCGGCCAATATCTTCACGCAGCAGGAGTAACTCCATGTTGCGGTTAAAGAGGGCGGCGGCGTGTAATCCGCCGGTAGACTCAAACAGCGCCTGTTCATTCCGTAATATAGCAGGCAACCCGAATAATTGTGCGGCTGCGAGGCGTAAGGAAGCGCGGTTAACGGAAACGCCTGTATGAATGGCGGCAATATCATTTTTACCACACACACCGCAGGCGGCAGTGGCGGTAAAATTCCGCTGGGTATTGCCCAGTTGAGCTACTATGGCTGGTTTCAGGTGAACGGTAGCAGCGCTGCCGCTATCATCTTCCGACAAAATAATTTCCTGGATGGCAGCCTGGTCGCGGATCACGCCTTCTGTAAACAGGAAGCCGGCGGCCAGTTCCATATCCTCACCGGGCGTACGCATGGTAACGGAAATGTTCTGCTGCCGGCGATTATGAGAAGGGCCATGCACCAGTCTTATTTCGAGTGGATCTTCTGTAGCAAGCGTATCACTGGCATCTGTGATATTTCCGGCGGCTACTTTTTTAATACGGGTATGAACAACTGCATTTGTCATACTCAAAATTACACTTTCACTACCATCTTACCGCTGTTTCTTCCCGAAAATAATCCGAGTAGTGCCGACGGCAAATGATCAAATCCTTCTTCCACGGTTTCGGTATATTTTATTTTTCCGGCCTTAACCCATTCCGACAATTGTTTGAAACCTTCGCCAAACCTGCTGGAATAGTTGCCGATGGTAAAGCCCTGCATGAGGATGCTCCTGGTTACCATAATGGGTTGGATACGTGGCCCCACGGGTATTTCCGTGGAATTATACAGGGCAATCTGCCCGCATAGCGGTACCCGTGCAAAGAAGTTGAGATGTTTGATCACGGCGTCGGAAATATCGCCACCTACGTTGTCGAAATAAATATCCACGCCATTAGGGCAGGCCGCAGCTATGGCGGCATCCATATTGGCGTTGCCTTTATAATCGATGGCGGCATCAAAACCAAAGGTATCTGTGAGCAGCTTTACTTTTTCAGCGCCGCCGGCAATACCTACTGCGCGGCAACCCAGTATTTTCGCAATTTGCCCAACAACAATGCCCACCGCGCCGGCAGCACCGGATACCACTACGGTTTCCCCGGCCTGGGGTTTGCCGATATCGGCGAGGCCAAAATAGGCGGTTAGTCCGGGTACGCCGAGCACACCGAGATAATAGGTAAGCGGAATGCTGTCATCGATTTTACGGAGATGGGCGGCAGGAAAAATAGCGGCTGTTGCCCAGGGCAGGAAGGGGTTGCCCATTACTTTATCTCCTGCTTTAAAAAGGACGCTTTTGCTGCTGGTCACTTCCGCCACGCCGGTGCTTTCAATCGGCTCGCCCACCTGGAACGGAGGGATATATGACTTTGCATCATTCATACGGCCACGCATATACGGATCTACAGAAAAGTAAAGTGGTTTTACCATTACTTCATCTTCCTGCAGTTCCGGTAAGATGGCATCTACTGTTTCAAAGTTGCTGGCTACAGGTAATCCTTTGGGCCTGGCGGCAAGGAGGATCTGCTTTATTTTCATACGAACTGGTGTTTATGAGTATGGATTGGTAATGATTACTTAACAGGCAAAAAATGCTTTTGTTTACCCTTAGGGAAAAGAGTGGAATTTACAATGAAAAATGTACATTCGGGGTAAGAATATTCACCCCTAAATTTAAAATCTACTATGCGTCTTGATGATGAAGAAATGAGCGAAAACGTCGAGAAACGGACCGGTGGCGGCATGCGCAAAATCGGTGTTGGCGGCGGTATTGGCACCATTATCATTATAGTGCTGGCATTGATCTTTAAGCAGGACCCGCAGCAGGTAATGCAGGCTGTTCAGCAGGTAAGTCCTGGCCAGGAGCAGGCCGGAACATCTGAAAAACTCACGAAGGAGAATGCAAGTCCTTTTGAGGTGATGTCTTCCAAAGTACTCCGCAGTACCGAACGGGTATGGAAGCAGGGGTTCCAGGAGAGGAACAAAACCTACGAAGTACCGGGCATGGTGTCTTTTGAAAAAGGTACCAATTCCGGTTGCGGCTTTGCGGAATCAGCCATGGGACCGTTTTACTGCCCGGCCGACCGTAAAGTGTACCTGGATGTTTCTTTCTTCAATGAACTGGAGCAGCAATTTGGTGTAAAGGGCGATTTCTCAAAGGCTTATGTGATTGCTCATGAAGTAGGGCATCACGTACAGAACCTGTTGGGTATCAGCAGTAAGTTACAATCCATGCGCTCCCGGCTCAGCGAAAAGGAATACAATAAATTATCGGTGATGCTGGAATTGCAGGCAGATTTCCTGGCCGGCGTTTGGGCCAACCGCGCCAATAAGATCAAGCCGTTCCTGGATCCGGGCGATATTGAATCCGGGCTGAATGCAGCCAGCGCAGTAGGCGACGACCGCCTTCAGCAGGCCAGCACAGGCCAGGTAGTACCGGATGCCTTTACCCACGGAACTTCCGAGCAAAGAATGTTCTGGTTTAAGAAAGGCTTTGAATCCGGGAATGTGGCGGAAGGGGATACGGGTATTGGCCTGGGGAACTGGTAAATGATAGTTTCCGGATTTGTTACCTGTATCATGCAGGCAAACAAATCCGGAAACAGTCCGCTGTTAAATATCCAGCATTTCCTTTGCCAGTTCGATCATTCTCGGATCGCCGGTATATTTCCCGTTCACATCAGATAACTTCACAACAGGCGTCCACCGGGTAGCATCTTCAGGCAGGGCCTCATACATCTTAATTACAATATTCAGGGCTGTTAACCCTACATCATTGGTAAAATTGGTACCGATGCCAAACGACATCCCTATCTTTCCCCGGCAATAGGCGGCGATATCTGCTACTTTCTCATAGTTAAGGCCGTCGGAGAAAATGATGGTTTTGCTGAGTGGGTCTACGTTCTTGCCTTTGTAGTGGATAATAGTACGGTCTGCAAATAAAATAGGATCGCCACTGTCGTGCCGCACGCCATCAAACAGCCGGGCGAATTTCTTATCAAACTGCTCAAAGAAAACAGGCGTGGTATAGGTATCAGAAAGCGCAATCCCCAGATCCCCGCGGTACACCTGTACCCAGTTTTCCAATCCAAGCATATTGGCCATTTTAAAGCCGTACTTAGCCGCATGGAACATAAACCATTCGTGTGCGTGGGTTCCTACGGGCTTTACGCCATTCCGCATGGCCAGGTGTACATTGCTGGTGCCAATAAAACAGCCTTCTCCATAGTCGCGCAGCGTTTTCACCACCAGCTTATGAACGGCGAGGGAATGCCGCCGCCGGGTGCCAAAGTCCGCGATGGTTATATCCATCTCTTTATATTTCTCAATTTTTCCCCGGGTAATGCGGATCACTTCCTCATCGGCTACCCGTTCCTGGCCGGTTAGCTGGTAATAGAGCTCACAAATGAGCGACATCAGCGGTACTTCCCAAAGGATGGTACGGTACCAGTAGCCATCTGCATGTACTTCCAGGTTTTCGCCCTGTTGTGCAATATGTATTTCAGCGGGATTATAGCGGTAGCCCTGTAAAAAATCGAGGTAGGTGGGATCGAGGTACGGACAGGTTACAGCCAGGTATTCTTTTTCTTCCCGGGTAAGCTGCAGTTCCTGCATGTTATTCACCGCTTCACGGAGGGCTTCCGCGAAGCCCGGCGGAAATGCGTGCTGTCCGCGGTTAATGAAAGTATAACGGGCACGGGCCTTCGGAAACAATTTGATAACACCATGTTGCATGGTGTATTTGTAGAAATCATTATCAAGTAGCGAAGTAAGGATCATATTTACCGTTTAGATTCACAATAAAATTATATTTTTGCGGCTAACCATATTGTTAATTACCATGAAGGAGATTAAAGTTAAATGGCCCCTTAACCCACAGGAAACCATATTATTCAAAGTTGATGCGGTGTACATGAAGACCAGGTTCAATGCAAAACAAGGTACATTGTATATTACAAATGAGAGAATTGTTCTTGAAGCCAATCCAATGGTGATGGTTTTGTTATTTGGTGTCATCGGTTGGTTGCTTTCCCGTAAAAAAATCACACTGGAATTTCCGTTATCTGAAATAACAGATTTCAGAAGAGGTAAACAGGGCTTTAACAAAAGAGTTGCCGAGTTTGACCTGATAGATGGCCGCAATATACGCATTGGCATTTCCGGTAAATGGGAACTTTTTGATGCTGCTTACCAGAAAGCAATGATAGACGTACAGCCTTTATTCAGTGTAAAATAATTTTCAGAGTTTATTACCGCAGTATTTGCAGAAGTCCGCATTGGCATCGTGTCCTTCACGCATGCAATGCGGACAAACTCTACGATCTACATCTTCGCGGCTACGTATCCTGCTCATCTCTACTGTTACGATCCCTGTAGGCACTGCTATAATTGCATAACCCATTATCATAATGAGCGCTGAAAATGCTTGTCCCAGTGGTGTTATAGGCGCAATGTCCCCGTAACCCACGGTTGTTAGTGTAACTACTGCCCAGTACACACTTACCGGGATGCTGGTGAATCCCGAATTGTGCTCAGACTCTATCACATACATGATAGCGCCTAAAACAACAGTTAATAATCCAATAAAAAAAAGGAAAACAAATATTTTACGTTTGCTTTGTTGTAAGGCAAGCGACAGTTGTTTGCTTTCATTCAGGAAGGGAACCAGTTTAAATATCCTGAAGATACGCATGAGCCGCAGTATCCGGATGGTGAGCAGGAAATGCGCACCACCATAAAAAGCTTCTACATAGGTAGGCAGAATGCAGAGCAGGTCAACAAGTCCGTAGAAGCTGGTGATATAAGCCTTTGGGCGGTAGCTGCACCATACCCGGAAAAGATATTCAAGGGAGAAGATAATAGTGAATACCCATTCCAGTATGTGAAACAAGCGTCCGAATTTCTCCTGCAAAGGCATCACGCTTTCCATCATTACAATAACAACACTGATCAGGATGGCAACGAGAAGGATAATATCGAACGCCCTTCCCGCCGGCGTGTTTGCCTCGAAAATGATGGTATGCCATTTCTCCTGGAAGGGCGTAAGTTCGCGTTTGTTATTGTCAGTCATCCTGTTGGGTTATGTACTTTAAACAAAAACATATCAGTTTATGTTTAAGGAAAACTTTAGATGATTGCGGGCTTTTCCTATCTTTAGTATATGCTAACCGGAATTTTAATTAATTTATTTGAGCGCGATCTCAGCAAACTGGAAGAAGAGATCGCCGCATACGAAACAGCAGCTGGCATTTGGCGGGTTCCTCCCGGGATAACAAATTCAGCGGGAAACCTCTGTCTGCATCTCTGTGGTAATCTGCAAAATTATATAGGCGCCGTACTGGGAAAAACGGGATATGTCCGCAACAGGGAGCTGGAGTTCAGCGCGCGGAATGTACCCACGGAAGACCTGCTGGTGCTGATCAGTTCTACCCGTCGTGTAATCCTTACCGTTATAGCCGGTTTAACGGCGGAAGATCTTGAAAAAACGTATCCGGAAAAGGTTTTTTCAAGTGCCATGTCTACCGGGCATTTCCTGGTGCACCTGAGTACACATCTTAATTATCATCTCGGACAAATAAATTACCATCGCCGGTTAACCCAGTCGTGATCCCATGAATGCCTTTCTCAAAAATTTCATTAAAGTATACCACCAGCTGAAATGGCTGGTGTGGCCATTTGCACTATTGGTAATCACAGTGCTGATAACACGGCTGGTAGTAAGCCGTCAGGATGCTTATTTCTTTATCAATAAACTGCACACGCCTGCGGGCGACTTCCTGTTTCCCCGCATAACAGAGCTGGGAAGCGTTGCTGCGGCGGTACTCATTTCGTTGTTGCTGCTGGTCATTAACAGGCGCGCCGGCGCTATGATGGCTACTGCTTACCTGTTTACCGCAGCTATCAGTTTCACGCTGAAAGCATTGATCGGCTTTCCCCGCCCGCACCGTTATTTTGCCAGCCGTTTACAGGAAATTTATTTTGTACCCGGCGTGTCGGTTCTTGATAATTTCAGGAGCTTCCCTTCGGGGCACAGCGTATGTGCGTTTACAGCAGCTACGGTGCTTTCCTATTATGCAAAAAACAAGTACTGGTCGTTGTTATACCTGGCACTGGCTATGCTGGTGGGATATTCCCGGATGTATATGAGCCAGCATTTCCTGGAAGATGTTACTGCCGGCGCTACGCTGGGCGTTGTCTTCTCTATGGTTTGGTTAAGCATCTTCAGGGGTAAAACGGCACAGCTGTCAGGACAATAAATCTTTTTTGTCCTCCATTTCCTGTATCAGCGAGTCCTGGTGCTGCCTGAGCATTTCATTATATAGTTTTGCGGGAGATGCCATTTCGGTGTCTTTTTCTTTGTGCCATACAGGGGCAGGAGTGTACCGTGCCCATAGTATTTCATAGCCGATGTAGATCTGGTATTTGCCTTCCCTCACATGATCGGTATGTCCCAGCCGGCGTTCCTCTCCGGGAGCGAGGTTTTCAATGAGGCGGGCCTGGTGCGTGGTTCCCATAGTGGTAGTGATCACCTGGTTAATCGCCACGGTCATAAACCTTTTGTCCGACAGGTTCTTTACGCTGCGGAGATATTTGGATACGCTGAATACACTGTTGGATACACCTATTATCCTGACCGCATGAATAGCATCTTCTCCCGCTATGGGCTTTAGTTTCTTTTCTTTAAAAGACGCACTGCGAAAGCTTTGGGTTCGGAAATGAATGTACCACAACATGAAAAAGAAGAAAATAATTACCGGAACATACATAATTAACAGCTTTTGAGGAGGGGTTTGTTAAACACAGGATCAGTTTTATTTTGAGTCGTTTGCAGGTCAAAGGGTTTTGATGATTATCATATTGATAATGCTAAAATAATGGGTCCGGCACAGGCAACTGTAAATTCTATGTTAATGAAAGCACGATATTTTGCACAGATCACTGGTTTTCTACGGGGCCTGTTGCAAAAATGAACATTTTTTTTTCACGTTAACAATTAAATCACAAAATTTCTCACGATAAACCCGCAACTTTACCGAATTGCCAAAAACAGGTGTTTGTAACCAGGTCAACTTTAGGGGTTAACCCCCATATACTCTTTCGTTAACACTCCAATTAATATTTTAATATACGTATTTTTCACATCCGGGACAGATGCAGCATCATAGCGCTGCATAGGCGTTATGACATGTTATATACTTATCAAGCTACTTAGCGGGGAAAGAAGATAAAGCTGAGGCCCGCGCTGTGAAATTGCGGGTTGTAATAAGGCATGATCACCTTATCCGTGGAGCGCGCAGGATCTTTAAAGAGCTGCCGTTGTATCCAGGGGTACATCCAATAGGCTGCTTTGGTACCCAGTACACCTATTCCGGCGCCGGCTACCACATCACTAAGCCAGTGTTTATTATTATACATCCTTAAAGCGCCGGTGGTGGTAGCGGCTAAATAGCCCGCCACGCCGTACCAGGGAGAAACGTCTTTGTATTCCTGCCGGAGATATTCTGCGGCGGCGAAAGCCGTGGCGGTATGCCCGGAAGGGAAGGACAGGTAATCAGAATGATCCGGCCGTTCTTCATGCGTACCGTTTTTTACAATTTCCACTGTACTGGCGGTAATCACCGCGGAAATACCGAGGAGGATGGTGCGGTCGCGCAGGTTGTGTTTTCCCTGTATGCCGGCGGCATTCAGGATATAAACAGCTGCAACGGGAGCATACTGCAGGTAGTTATCAATATGAGTGCGAAATTGAGGATGGTCTTCCTTGATTTCCGTTTTGGTAGTGGAGTTCAGGTCCCGGAGGGTTGGATTGCTGAGCGCAAGCACACCATAACCGATCATCGCCGCCGGAACGGCAATACCAGCAACGGTGGTATGAAACTGTTTTGTTTGCCAGGCAGGCAGCTGGCTCTTTTGTACAGGATACGTAAAATGGATGGAATCATTTCCGGCAGGCAGGGAATCTGTTTCCTGTGCATCAGCACAATAAGAACAGGAGAGGGCGCCTAATGCCAAACCTGTTGATAATATCATTTTCTTCATGCTTCACTCCTTGTAACAACAAAAATAGAGGCCGATTCTGAAGCAAATCTGTATCATTTTATTCCCCGCCGCGGTCGGGTTTGGGAAGGATCATTTCAGCGGTTTGTTTTGTATAACGGTTATGGAAGATGAAAGTAATCAGCAACCCAAGCAAACAACCGGCTAACACAGACAGTATCCTCGCCACCGCAGTATCCCATACATGTTCACCAGCCTCGTGGGTCATTACAATAATAGTGGCCGCCAGCGCTGTACGCGTAGCCGCTTCCAGGTTCAGCAGGTTGCAGATCACCACGGTAACAAATACAGCAGTACTCATCATCAGCAACATATTCGGATGCACCAATATCAGCAGGAACCCCGATATACCACCCACCACATTTGCCTTAATACGTGTAACCGCCAACGTTACTGCGTCTGAACCATCCGGGGATAGCACCAGCATCACGGAAATCAGCACCCAGATGATATCATTGTAATTTACTAACCACGACAGACCAAGCACTACCAGCACGCCGGTTACGCATTTGGCTGCATAGATTAATATTCGCCTGATTCTCATTTTGTCAATCATGATTGAACTTTTCACAGTTGGGAGTTGTTCTGACTATTTAACCAATAACGGCATGAAAATAAGGAAACTATATTATCTGACCACGCTGACTATTTTGTTACACGCCTGTATTAAAGACGCACCCATTAACCCGGAGGCCGATATTGAAACATTTACTATTGAAAAAAAATATCTTACTGCAGATATTTTTATTGATCAGGCAAACAAAAAGATTATGCTGAATCTCACACCTGCGGCTTTTAAAAGCGGTGTGACCCCTGTTATTACAACTTCAGCGGGAGCCAGCGTATCGCCGGGTTCCGGCGACTCACTGCACCTGGATTCCTCACGGGTAAGCGAATATATGGTGACCGCTGCAAACGGGAATAAGAAGATCTATACAGTTGAATTTGGAGGCATGGGAATATGGAAATGGGACTTTGAAACCTGGCTGTTACAGGATAAAGATAAATATCAATACGTAGAGGAACATGGCAGCAGTTCTTTCTGGTCGTCCGGTAATCCCGGCATAGCCCTGTCGGGTGTAAAGAAAGATCCGATGGAATACCCGCTGCGCGCTTCCTCAGATGCATATCATGGAAAGTCGTCCGCTGAACTGGTTACCCGAACCGGCACCGCTTTGTCGGCCCTGCTGGGCATTAAACTGTTTGCCGGTTCCCTTTTTGTGGGCGTATTTGATTCGAGAAATGCCATGACGGCGCCATTAACGGCCACACAATTCGGAGAACCCTATTCCGGTAAGCCACTGCGTTTTGTAGGGTATTATAAATATCAGCCGGGAGAACACTACCAGGATAAAGCCGGGAATATTATTGCAGGCATGAAAGACAGTTGTTCTGTATACGCAGTGCTGTTCAAGGGAACAACCAGGCTGGATGCCACCAATATCCATACATCAGACAGGATATTGGCTACTGCCAGCATACCGGACGGCGGTCCGCGCACCACATGGACCCGGTTTGATATTCCGTTTAAAACGGTACAACCATACACCGGAACAGAGAAAATGATGATGGCCATTGTAGCGTCTTCCAGTAAAGATGGCGACACCTATAAAGGCGCAATCGGCAGCAGGTTGGTATTAGACAGCCTTGAGATAGTGAAGTAACCGTAAATGAATAAAAGATTACAGCAGATGATGAATATAAAGATAACAGGAATGATGCTCGGTATGCTCACGGCTGCCACTGCGTTATTTGCACAGGATAACGGGCATGCACAAACGAATACGCACCGTTTTAAACGGGTATTGGAACATCGCATCCTGGCCGGATTTAATTTTGGTGGAACGGCGCCGGTGGGCCTGCCCAATACTATCCGCAAAATCGAAACCTACCGGCCGGAATTTTCTCCTTCACTGGGTTACGAGTTATCATACCGCAAAACTAAAAAATGGGGTGTTGCTGTAGCCGTGAAGCTGGATTATAAAGGAATGTTCACCAAAGATGAAGTACAATATTTTCCTACTATCATTACTACCAGCGATGGTGGCCGTTTTGAAGGAGATTTTACCGGTAAAAACGAAACCACTGTACGTAATGCCTATGTATCTTTTCCCATAAGCCTGGTATATACACCCGGCGACCGGTGGCGATTCAACCTGGGTGGTTATGTAGCCTGGTTGTTCAGCTCCAATTTCCATGGTAATGTTTCGGATGGTTATATCCGCAATGGCGGATCACTGGGAGAGAAGGTAAACATCACGGAAGCCACGTTCGACTTTGGCACAGAAGTGCGTTCCTTTGATGCCGGGGTGCAGGGCGGCGCTGCTTATCGTGTAGGCAGGAAACTCAGCGTGGATGGGAACCTCAACTGGGGGTTACGTCCCATATTTCCGGACGATTTTAAAGGAATGGATTTCCCCTTGTACAATATCTACATGACATTAGGCGTAACATATAAGATATAGTTAGTTACCCGGTTATCAATAAAAAAAGCAGCAGCGACTATGTCACTGCTGCTTTTTTTATCCAATGCGGATTAGTATTTCGCTGCCTGTCCGGTTTTAGGAAGGGATGCGCGGATAAAATCGCGGATATCATTATTGCCTGTTGCCAGATCATCTTTCCGGAGGTACATCATATGACCGCTGCGGTAGCCGCGCCACGACAGACGGTCTTTCAGCCTTCCGCCCGGATCCATCTGCCACATGCTGTATTTCGCATTGAAATAATCACAGGCGCCATCGTAGTAGCCTGATTGGATCATTACGTGCAGGTAGGGGTTGGCAGCCATTGCTTCGCGGAGGTTTTCGCCGGTATTGTCGCCGTTTTTATCCCACGGATGCACCGGGCCAAACATCATGTATTTAAGATCGGTGCTGAATTTCAGTTCCTGCCTGAGGTAAATATTAATCGCCGGCGTAAACGCATGCAGCCAGGAAGTCAGTTCTGCATTGTAATCAGGACCGTTGCCTGCATCTTCGCGGTCGAGGCCACGGTAGCGGGAATCCAGCCGGCCTACTGTAAACCCTTTATCCCTCAGTAATTCTTTCCAGAAAAAATTCGGTGGTACATCCAGGTTATGCTGCAGGATCACTTTTTCTGATAACCCGGAATAGCGGGCCATTTTTGCTGCGATGCTTTTTCTTTGCTGATCTTCCAGGAATCCACCCTGGCTGATGGCCGGTATTAATTCATGGATGGTGAAGTTTTCTACTTCCGGCAACACTGCCGTGAGATCTTTCTGTTGCAGATCCGGGGGCAGCATTTTATGATACCATGCGGTGGCCGCAAAGTAAGGGAGCCGCAATGCTGCATCCACAGGGCCGTTGCGGGAAATGCCCAGTTCAGTGGGGGATACGAGGATCACGCCATTGAGATACATCCACTGGGCATTCTGTAGTTCCAGCGCCAGGCCGGAAACACGGGTGGTACCATAGCTTTCACCGATCAGGTACTTGGGGGAAGCCCACCTGTTTTGCCTGGATACAAAAGTGTTGATCCATTCTGCCAGGTAGCGGATGTCTGCATTTACCCCGAAGAATTTTTCGCGCGGTACATCTTTCCCTACAAGCCTGGAGAAACCGGTGTTGGCCGGATCTATATAAATGATATCTGCGATATCCAGGATAGTTTCCGGGTTTTCGTGTATGCCATAGGGTTGTACCGGGTATCCTTCATCATCGATATTGAGTAGCCGGGGGCCGGTATAGGCAATCTGCATCCATACGGATGGAGTGCCGGGGCCGCCATTAAAGGAAATGACCAGTGGTCGCGCTGCGCGGTCTTTTACATCCGTTCTTTCATAATAGGTATAAAAGAGACCTGCCAGCACTTTGCCATCCTGGTCCCACACGGGCTGGGTACCAGCTATGGCTTTGTAAGGGATCTTCTGACCTTTTACTGTTACGTCATGGAAGGTGGTAACCGCCGTATCCGGGTTCAGTACAACGGACCGTTGTGGTGGCGTTTCTTCTCCGGCAGTAGGATTGGCTTTGCTGTTCTTCTGCTGCGCCTGTAGTTGCAGGCTCATAGTGCCTGCCAGCAATAGCGGCAGCCAAAGTTGTTTTCTTGTTACGTTCATGGATCGGATCTTGATTGCGCTTAAAGATTGTGCAATTGCCGCAAAAAATCAAGCACATTCGGATGAGTGGGTTATGGCTGAAAGTCGCTCGGCCTTTTACCTACCAGTTTAAAGAATGTATTACTGAACGCGGAAACGCTGTTGTAGCCAGTATCCCAGGCTATTTCACTGATCGTTTTCTCTGTTTCCAGCAGATACTCCATTGCTTTGATCATCCTGGCCAGTTTCAGGTATTGAAAGAAAGAAATATCCATTGTTGAGCGGAAGAGGCGTGTGAGCGTGCGTTCACTGTAGTTGAATTCATGCCCCACCGTTTCGAGGGTAAGCGGTTCGCCAAGGTTTTCCTGTATATACTTTAAAACCGGTTGAAGCCGGGGATTATCGGTAGTAGGTAAGGTAATGGGAAGCGGCACCGAGCTGATAGCCGGCAGCATATATTTAATGGCTTTGATAAACACAAAGCGCTTGTCGTCCGGCAGTATGTCGCCATCCCAGGCAGCCGTATGCAGGATCATTTCCAGCAGGAGATTACTGACAGGGTAGATGCCCGTTTTAGTATAAAAAGGATGTTCACTGTCGTCCGGCTCACTAAAGAAATAAATAGTGCGTACGTAGTTAGCCGGGTACCTGTGCTGAAAATAGTGCTCCACACCAGCCGGCACCCACATATAATGACGGGCAGGCAGAAAATAAGTTTTGTCCTTTGTGTACAGGAAAGCGGCGCCACCTTCCACATAAGTCAGTTGTCCTTTATTATGCTTATGAAGGGAAAAGTGATGTTCCGTTTTCCAGTGCCATATATACGCGGATTCCGGGATGGCATCAACATCTTCCAGTATCAGCTGCGGATTAATATCTTTCATTTGGCCGGTTCTAACAATTTTATGGCAATTTATAGAAAATAAATTAACTGACAGGGTCGGAACTTTGCATCTTCATCACTATAAATATGTCTACAATTATTAATAAGTGGCTTGGAGGGGCACTCATGTTCACGCTCTTCTCTACACAAACAGCCATTAGTCAGGACCCTGAGAAAAACACCCTAACGTTAACGGATGTATGGAAAAAAGCAGCAACCTATAACCGCCAGTTGCAGATGCAATATCTCCGTGTGCAGAGCATGGATGAGCAGACAAAATCAGCCAGGGACGAGCGTTTGCCTGAGATAAAGGCCAACGGTGTGTATGCCCGTGTTTCCAACCTGGCTATTTATGAAGATGGCTTGCTTAATAGTCCCACGCAATACCCGGTAGTGCACGGTTACTACCAGTTTGGTGCAGATGCCTATCTCAATGTATATAACGGAGGTAAAACTACCCGCGAAATTAAAGTAAGACAAACCGAAACTGCGCTGGCGCAGGAGCAGAAGAACCTCACGGCGGCAGAAATCCGGTACAAAGCAGCAGCCATATACCTTGATATCTATCGTGGACGTATGTACGAAAAAGTAATGCTGCAGGATATTGCAGAACGGGAAAAAGAGCTGGAAGAGATCCGGCAGCTTAACAAAAACGGCGTGGTGCTGAAAAGCGACCTGTTACGTGCAGAGCTGAAATTATCCAAACAGAAAATGACACTGCTGGAAATAAGGAACGGCATCCTGATCTCCAACCAGCGCCTGAACATTATGATCGGGCAACCCGACAGCACAGACAACATGGTAGCGCCGGACACGCTGGTACTACCTGTACGCACCTACGAAGATTACCTGGCAGATGCATATGAACATTCTTTTGCCTTTAAGATTTCAGAAAAAGAAACAGCCCTGAGTGAATTGAAGCTGAAGGATGTAAAGAGTAATATCCTGCCTAAAGTAGGACTGTATGCGGAGTACGCCTATACGTACCCGCAGATCCTCTTTTATCCTTACTCCATCGCACTTTACGGCTTAGGACAGGTAGGTGTGAAAGCGGGAGTACCTATCTCCGCATTTTATCAGAACAAACACAGGAAACAAGAAGCAAAGATTAACCTGCAACGGCAGGAGATAGAACACGCCGATACCAAAGACCAGGTGCGGCAGGAAGTGAAGTCTGCTTATCTGCGTTATACAGAAGCCATCACCCGGATAGATGTCGCTAACAACAACATCATCCAGGCAAAAGAGAATTTCCGCATTGTAAACAATACTTACTTCAACCAGTTATCACTGCTGACCGACCTGCTCGATGCAGAAACGCAACTGCTGCAATCCCGCTTTGATCTTACCACCGCACAGGTAACAGCACAGTTACAATACTATCAATTATTGAAAGCAACAGGCAACCTTTAATATATGAACAAGACGAACACTAACACTACTACCAACAAAACCGACAGGCTTATTTCCCGTATCACCACCATCATAGCTTTGATTGTAGTGGTATTCCTGGCGATATGGGGAATAAAAACGTTGCTGCATCAATGGAAGTTTGAGGAAACAAATGACGCACAGATCGATGAATATATTAATCCTGTTGTAGCTAAAGTAACCGGGTATGTACAGGAGATCCGGTATGAAGAAAACCAGGAAGTAAAGAGAGGCGACACCCTGATTATCATTGACAACAGCGAATATGCCGCGCAACAACAGGAAGCTGAAGCTTCCCTGATGAATGCCAAAGCGCAGGTGTCGATACTGGAAAGTAATGTTTCTACCACCGCCCAATCTTCCAAAGTTTATCAGTCACAGATTGCCGCTGCGAAAGCAAAGCTAACGCACCAGGAACAGGAATATGATCGGTATAAAAAATTGTATGACGTGGAATCCGCCACCAAGCAGCAGTTGGAAAGGGTAGAAGCGGCGCTGGCAGTGGCGCGGTCGGAGTATAATACTGCGCTTGATGCATATCAGGCTTCGCTCGCAAAGATCAATGATGTCAGCGTACAACAGCGCGCGCTGGAAGCTGAAATTAAAAGGAGAGTGGCCGTGGTGGCAAAAAATGATCTCAATGTTTCCTATACAATTATCACAGCGCCTTATAACGGAAAAATGGGCCGCCGCACCATTCAGCGCGGGCAGCTGGTTTCCGCCGGACAAGTACTGGCTTACATCGTAGACTGGGAAGCCGGTAAATGGGTAGTGGCCAATTTCAAGGAAACACAGATCCGTCATATGACCATAGGCGAAACTGCGGATATCACAGTGGATGCTTTCCCGGGAACTACGCTCACTGGGAAAATTGAATCGCTGTCCGGCGCCACTGGCAGCCGTTTTTCATTGTTACCACCAGACAATGCCACAGGCAACTTCGTAAAAATAGCGCAGCGGATCCCGGTTCGTATACGCGTCAACGGTAGCCCTGAAGAATTAAAACAGCTTTCCGCGGGAATGAATGTGAATGTATCCATTGCAAAAGAACGTAAATAATCATGGGGCAAAGTAAACAGACATTCCGTTCCTGGGTACCCGAATGGCTGATCCGGCTAACGATCTTACTGGTATTATTTCCAACGGTAATGCTGTTCGCATTATCAACGGCTAACGTGAACGCAGCTACGGGATTTTACGGCGCAGAACCGTCCGATATCCAGTTTTCAATGCTGGTGTATTATGCCGCCCTGGTGGCTTTTACACCATTGGAGAAGCGGTTTTTCAGCCGTATTGCCACTAAAGAATATTTCCTGATTTGCCTGGTGCTGCAGGTAATGGTTACGTACTGCTGTTATCATACGAGGGAAGTATCTGTACTCTTTATCTGCCGTTTTTTACAGGGTATTTTGAACTGTGGGGTTACCAGTATCTGTTTAACGTTGCTGTTCAGCAGACTGAAATCAGAGCATGCGCGTGAAACAGGATACGCCATTTTCTATGGCATGATACTTTGTTCCGGCTCATTAACTTCCCTGGTAACGGCGCCACTGGTAGATGATTACGAGTACAATGCGCTGTATAAGATGATCATATACACCTTTATACCAGGCGCCGTGTTATTGCTGCTGTTAATGAACCGCGTGCATCTCGTTCGTAAAACACCGCTTTACCAGCTGGATTGGACCAGTTTCGTGATATATGCGCCCATGCTCATTTTGATGGGATATGTGATGATTTACGGACAACAATATTATTGGTTGCAGGACAGCCGGATAGTATGGAGCATTGCGGGAATTATTTTCCTGGCTGCGGTATTTGTAGTACGGCAACTTTACAGCAAACGGCCGTTTATTAATATGGAGGTGTTTAAATCCAGGGGATTCCTGTTTGGCATCACCTTACTGGCAGGGCTTTACCTGATCAGGGGATCGTTCAATGTAATCACCAGCTTTTTCTCCACGGTATTGGGCATGGACCCGATACACACTTACGAATTGCTTGGCTATAATCTCGTGGGGATCTTGATAGGCGCTGTGGTGGCGGCGCGGCTGGTGATAAAAAAACGGCCCTTACAATTCATCTGGCTGGTGGGGTTTTTCCTCTTACTGGTTTTTCACAGCACCATGTATTTCCTGTTCACGTCTGAGGCGGATCAATCGATCTTTATACTCCCATTGATTATCCAGGGAAGTGGGGCTGGGATGCTGCTTACGCCCATTGTGCTGTTCATCATTTCCTCGGTACCGGAAAGCATCAGTGTATCGGCTTCCACGGCTGGCGTATTTATCCGGTTCACCTTCTTTGGAATGAGTTCCGCGCTTATCAATTACAGCTCCCTGTATTTTACTAAAATCCACGCCATGCGGCTCAGCGATGGAATTTCAAAAACAGATAACGGGCTCGCGGAGCGGCTGCATACGTACCAGTGGGCGTTGCAGTCACGCGGACTGATGGCTGACCAGGCCGCAAAGCTGGCGCCGGGGCTGCTGGATAAAGCTATCCAGAAACAGGCTTTTTTGAAGTATGCGATGGATTATTACGAGCTGATAAGCATCCTCATACTGGTACTGATGCTGTTGATTGTGATGACGCCATATATCAACCGTACTATCATCAATGTGAAAAGTAAACAGCCTGCCGCGGCTACTGTGTAGAATGAATTGGTTTTCGTAAAAGGAGATAGGTATAGATTTGATATACCAGAGCTGAGTTTATTTTATTTAACATAATATAAATTATAGGATTAATCTGAACCCTTTAATAAAAATAATAGTCTCTAACAAACCGGCGGCTTTCGACCCTTTAAAATGTGATAATCACGTGAAAATGAAGCCGCTGAGAATCGCGTATAAAAATAATGTCTGCATATCCGGTGGAATTCTGCATCTATAGCGGGCTTTTGAGAAGCCCTTGTTTCCAGATGCACATAAAAAAACCGCTTGAATAAGTGATCTGTTCACTCCCATTCAAACGGTTTTAATCTGTGTTATGTGAATAGTCCGCCGGCATTAATGCCAACGCGAATTTGCTATCTTTTTACGGCAGTTGCATCTATTTCCACCAGCATACCATCCAGTGCAAGTCGTGGAACCGGGATCAACGTATTTGCAGGAAACTTCTTATCTGGCCAGAGCCGCAGGGATTCTTCGGTGAAGATTTTCAGCTTTTCCTCATTGTGATCCACGACCAGCGTGGTTAACTTCACAACATCGCTGAATGCTAACCCCTGCGATTTAAGCGCCGTGTCCAGGTTGCTGAGCGACTGCCTTAATTGCGCCCGGAAATCGTTCACCAGGTTGCCATCGGCGGTTTCGCCGCCCTGACCGGAGATCAGAACCAGTGTGTTTCCCGCTGGTACCACCGCAATATGGGAATATGCATTTGGGGCCGGATCGTATAAGCCGGGCGGATTAATGAATGCCGGCGCTTTTGTTTCTTTTTCCATGTTAGTACTTTTAAAGATAATAAATAAGGACCCTGCCAAAGCCAATGTCAATAAGGCTATCAGCGCATTCCTCCGTAGGAAACCGTTCATGCTGTTGATTTTATACACCGCAAAATAAACGGAAATAGCTACGCCGAAACAGGTACAGATCTATGTATCTAAAGCATAACAGAATCAGCCCGGAAGTGTTTCAATAAACTCAATAACTTCTCCATCCAACCCATACACGAGGGAGTTATACACCGTCATAGGCGGCTCGCCTAAAAACAGTACGGATGGCGGCACACAACTGGCACCTCCGGCGGCGATAGCCTCATGATAAGCTGCCGTGGCGTCTTTCACCGTAAACGAGAAATGAAGTAAAGCGCCGGCCACCGGTGTTTCGCCATCCTGGGCACGACGCCCCTGGGTAGCAACATTCGCGCCCTTGTCAAATATTTCCACAAAGGAAGACGTACCGGGAATACGCAGCAGCGCAGCGTATTCGATATTGAACTCCGGCAATGTCCAGCTGTGAAACATAGTTAGTCCCAGCGACTCGTAAAATTTGATAGTAGCCTTATAATCTTTCGCCTGGATGGCGATATGGTGCATGCCTGTAATATTCGTCATGCAGCAAATGTAAAAGCTGTCGACAAAAGAACACGGTACTGACAAAATTGTTAGTGTAACTTTCTTACTTCCAGTCGTTGGGCGCCATAAATCCCGGAGTGTCCGCTGAAATAGTAAGCCGTGAAACAAGCCACCGCGAAGTATAAAATGTGTTCGGTGCCAAATAATTCAGCACCCATTAAGGTACAGGCAATGGGTGTATTCGTAGCGCCTGCGAAAACGGCAATAAAGCCGAGTCCTGCAAACAGGTCCACCGGAGCATTGAATAGCAGCGCCAGTGTATGACCTAAGGTGGCGCCTATAAAAAACAGGGGAGTCACCTCTCCTCCTTTGAACCCCATTCCCAGGGTAATAGCCGTAAAAACCAGCTTCCAGAGCCAACTCCAGTCGCTAATGTGACTATCCGGATTAAAGGCGGCCACTATACTTACGCTATCTGCTGATTTACCGTACACGCCCAATCCCAGGTAGTCCGTGGTACCTGCCACGTAACTCAACACGATAATCATAATGCCACCTGCCACAGGAATCATCCAGGGTATTTTAATATAGGCTTTTGCGTTATCCTTGATATTATGAATGAGTTGGGAGAATAAGAGGCTGCTCAATCCAAAAAACACACCGCTGACAATCACTTTCGCCAATAGCCAGAGATCCCGGTGAACAAAAGGAAGCCAGTTCATGAAGGGATTGGCCTTATAGAATATATGGTAGTGGGTATGTTCAATGCCCCATGACGTGCACACGATGTCTGCGAAAACGGCGGCAATTAAACAGGGTATCAAGGCATCGTACCGCATTACGCCGATGGCCAGTACTTCCAGCGCAAACACGGCCCCCGTAAGCGGTGTGCCGAATACTGCGCCAAAGCCTGCGGCGATCCCGGTCATCAGTAAAATTCGTATATCCGCCGCCGGTAGTCCCAGCTTTTTGCCTATCAAACCGGCCATGCTGCCGCCAATCTGCACCGCTGTGCCTTCCCGCCCGGCGGAGCCGCCAAACAAGTGAGTGATAATAGTGGTGATCAATACCAGCGGCGCCATACGCGCAGGCACGCCGCCACCCGGCTGATGGATCTCTTCCATGATCAGGTTGTTGCCTTTCTCGGAGTCGCTTCCGCCAATGCGATAAAGCCAGTAAACCAGTATACCCGCCAGCGGCAACCCGAAAATGAGCCACTCATGCTGCATACGCAAACCTGTTACCACATCCAGCAGCCAAAGAAACAAGGCAACTAAAGATCCTACAATAATGGCAACCGGTATTGTCAATACGGTCCAGCGCAGCAATTGATTAGCCACGGACAATTGTTCCAGCAAAGATTTCGTTTGTTTCATATCCTACAAATAGCAGTGTTATATGGCAGCTTTGCTACCATTATAATATTTGTAGGCGCCATCAGACAGCCCTGGGCTGACGGTTTGGGTCAGGAAGACACCATTTCCTGTTATCTGTCTCCCAAAAATAAGTTTATTCTTTTAATAATCCGGCATAAAATGCGGCACCCCATAAAGCGGATTTATCATTGTTCACGATGTGGATCGGTACACTGGCCAGTAATTCAGCCATACGATCGCCCTGCATATAATGATGATAGAACTCGCCCGTTTCCAGCAGCGCTGCTATCTTTGGCGGAATTCCACCACCCAGGAACAGGCCACCCGTAGCCTTCATCTTCAACACCAGGTTGCAGGATTCCCTGGCAAGGTAGCGTACAAACAGCTCCATTGTTTTTATGCAAACAGGAATCCTTCCGGCTATTGCCGCTTTGCTGATTTCAGCAGCTGCATCGCCGGCGTTCATGGCGGCCCGCAGTTCGGCGGGTTCTTCCATGCCTTTTATATCCCGGAGAAATTCAAAGATATCGGTGATACCAGGGCCGCTGATAAGCCGTTCCCAGCTTACTACATCATATTTTTCCTGGAGGTACCTGAGCAGTAAAATATCCAGGTCTGTTCTGGGCGCAAAATCGGTGTGGCCTCCCTCTGTTGGAAATGGATGATGATACTGGTCATCCCAATACAGCCCTGCCATCCCAAGCCCGGTACCCGGCGCTATGATGGCCATATTCCCGGTGTGATCCGGTGCGCCCCTGTGCAGGGTGGTAAGCTGCTGTGGTGATAGTGTAGCTAATCCGTAGGCGGTAGCTTCCAGGTCGTTGATCAGGGCTACGGTATGGATACCCGTGCTCTGCCGGATTTCCTCCTCACTCAGCTCCCGGCTCAGATTGGTGAGTTCCACTTTTCCCTTCACCACAGGCCCGGCTACGCCAATGCATATACGCTGCGGTGAGGTATCGCTGCATCCACTGAGAAAGTGCTTAATCATCTCAGAAAAATTCTGGTAATCACGCGAAGCATATTTCTCCTGTTTTATCAGGTCCAGTTCTCCATTCAGGCTGCTGAACAAGGCCAGGTTGGTTTTGGTGCCTCCCAGATCTCCCGCCAGCAGATAGGTTTTGGTACCCCCACTGCTTACCGGCTCTATAAAATGAGGAAGGTATTGCTGCTTTTTCAATGTTTGCATCTTTGTGGAACTTTATACTTAAAAATAAGGGTTTCCCCCAAGAATACAACAGGAATATGTTTTGTTAATAATTGCCCCGGATACATTATTGGAACAGCTTTTGTTCCGGGGGATGAACAATTCCGGTAGAAAAATGTAATTCAAAACACAAACGTAAGGCCCATATGGAAAGACACACCTATCAGACAGGACTTATTGGCAACTGTGCATTTCTGGCGCATATTAATAAGAATACAAACATCGATTGGCTTTGCTGGCCCCGCATGGACAGCTCCTTTGTTTTCGGCGGACTGCTCGATAAGAAGAATGGTGGCTCCTTCTCCGTTTTACCGGAAGCCGATTTTTCTTCTCATCAGTATTACCTGGAAAACACCAACGTACTGTGTACTGAAATTACGACCACAGAAGGCAGCTACCGGGTAACCGACTTTGCACCGCGCTTCCTCCAGTACGAACGTTTCTTTAAACCGCTCATGCTGATCCGGAAAGTAGAACCTCTGGAAGGCTCTCCGCGAATCCAGGTAAAATGTGAGCCTACCTGCGACTATGGCGCATCAAAGTTACGTCCAATGAGAGGCAGCAGTCATATTGAATTTACAGGCTGCGAAGAAAACATCCGTCTCACTACCAATATCCCTGTCAGCTACCTGATTGATGGCGAATTTTTTGTGCTGAATGATACCAGGTACCTGATCCTAACTTACGGGCATCCGCTTGAAGCGCCGTTAGCCAGCACCGCAGAACGTTTTCTCCGGGAAACTATTTCCTACTGGAGAACCTGGATCAAACATTCTTCCATCGCCAATTACTTCCAGCCTTATGTGATCCGCTCTGCTTTAGCGCTGAAAATACACCAGTACGAAGATACCGGCGCCATCATTGCAGCCAGTACCACCAGCTTACCCGAGTTTCCCGAAAGCGGGCGTAACTGGGACTACCGTTATTGCTGGATGCGCGATACCTACTATATCATCACCGCCCTGAATCACATCGGCCATTTTGAAGAAATGGAGCGGTACTTCGGATATATCACGGATATCTCCTTCTCCGGCGATTTCCGGTACCAGCCGCTGTACGGGATTACCGGCCAGAAAACCTTATCGGAAACCATCCTGCCGCATCTTGATGGCTATATGGGAAATAAACCCGTGCGTATCGGCAACCAGGCATTTGAACATATCCAGAACGATATATATGGGCAGGTGCTTATTTCCATGCTTCCATTATATACTGACCACCGTTTTATTTTTTCTGAAAGAAAAGATTCTGACCGGTGGATTGAACTGCTGCTGAAGAAGATAGAGAAAACGATCGATGAAAAAGATGCAGGTATCTGGGAATTCCGGAATATGGCTAACGTTCATTGCTATACGAACCTGTTCCAGTGGGCAGGCTGTGCAGCCGCTGAAAAGATGGCCCGCACCATCGGTAACGAATCATTGCTGGAACAGGCCATTGCGCTGAAAAACCGCGCTGCGGCTCATATTGAGAGCTGCTACGACCCGGTAAGAAAAGTATATACCAACGCAGCCGGCAGTCAGCACCTGGATGCCAGCACCCTGCAGCTCATAATGATGAACTACCTGGACCCGGCCTCTGAACGGGCCCGCGATCACCTCATCGCATTGGAGAAAGAACTGAAAACACCGGAAGGATTGTTTTACCGCTACCGCCACTCCGATGATTTTGGTAAGCCCAAAACTACTTTCCTCGTGTGTGCGTTCTGGTATGTGGAAGCACTTGCCTGCGTAGGCCGGCTGGAAGATGCCCAGCGGGAATTTGGTAAGCTGCTGCAATACTCCAATCACCTGCTGCTTTTCAGCGAAGACGTGGAATCTGATACCGGCAGCCAGTGGGGGAACTTCCCGCAGGCATACAGTCACGTAGGATTGATGAACGCCGCTTACCGGATCGCCATGAAACTGGATACGCCCATTTTTCTATAGTCATGTATACATAAAATAAAGGAGGGGAGTTTGTGCTCCCCTCCTTTTCTATTTAAACACTTTCCCTGTTGCGCAATGTTCTCAGCAGATGCCGCACCTCATGATAGCTTCGCAGGTAATACTGCGCGGCAGATACCTGGCTGCCCACTTTAACAGTAATGGCTTTATGCGGAAGCGCTTTGAAGATGTCTTCGTCTGTTACATCATCGCCCATGGCCATAATGAAATCGTATTTCTTATGATTCAGCCAGCTCAATGCGGCCTTGCCTTTGTTGATCTCTATGTTCTTTACTTCTATTACCTTGTCGCCCGGTAATACCTGCAATCCTTTCTCCACGGTAAAGTAACGCAGGGTGTTCATCAGTTCATTGGCGCGTAATTCGCCGAGGCCCGATTCTACTTTGCGATAATGCCATACCAGCGAGAAACTTTTTTCTTCAATGAAAGAGCCGGGTGTACGGTCGGTGGCCAGTTCCATGATAGGCAGCAGTTCCTTTTTCCACTTGTCCGTAAGACCGGGCAGCTGGTACCACTCCCCTGCTTTTGTTTTTTGCCATGCGCCGTGTTCCGCGATGAGATCCAGGTTCAGATGACCAAACCACTCCCCCAACGTATCATGATTCCTGCCGCTGATCATTACCAGGTCGTTGCCCGGTATGGCTGCCAGCTCGCGCAGCAGCTGGTACAGATCAGGATCCGGGGATGCCATATCGATGTTGGGCTGGAACCCAACCAATGTACCATCATAATCCAGGAAGATGATCCGCTTTTTGCTGTTGAAATACTGTTGCCGGATCAATACCGCTGTTTCCTGGTTTACGCGGCGGGCCAGCATGTTTTGCTGCATTTCATTTACCTCCTGCAGGCGGGTCATGAACAGCTTTACCCAGTGATTAATATTGAATTTGGCTACCACCGTGCGCATTTGTTTCATGCGGCGTTGCTGTTCCGGCAGCGGCATGTTCAGCGCGTCTACAATGGCGCGGGTGATAGCGCCGATGTTGTTTGGGTTGACGATAATGGCATCTATTAGTTCTTTAGATGCTCCTGCCATTTCGCTCAGAATCAATACGCCATCATTGTTATTGCGACTGGCCACGTATTCCTTGCTCACGAGGTTCATGCCATCGCGCATGGGTGTTACGAGGCAGATGTCTGCGAAATTATAGAGGGCCGATAATGTTTCCAGCGGAAACGAACGGTAGAAGTATTGGATGGGATGCCAGGCCAGTGTACGGAACCGGGCGTTGATATTTCCTACCTGTTTATCTATTTCGTCGCGCAGCTCTTTGTACTGTGGCACCTGGTCGCGGGAAGGCACTACAATCATATACAATACCACCTTCCCGATGTATTCGGGATGCAGTTGCAGCAGCAGTTCAAAAGCCTGGAGCCGTTGCAGGATTCCCTTGCTGTAGTCCAGCCGGTCGATAGAAAGTACGAGGCGGTCGTTATGAAAGTTCTCCTTCAGGTTTTTTATCTGTTGCAATACTTCCGGGTCGCTACCCATCTCTGCATACTTGTTATAGTCGATTCCCATCGGGAATGTTTCCACTACGATAGCGCGGTCGTTATAGGATACTACGTTAGCCGTGGTAGTTACCGGCAGGATACGGCTGGCGGCATTCAGGAAGTGGCGGGTATCATCAAAAGTTTGAAACCCCATCAGATCGGCGCCCAGCATCCCTTCCAGGATCTCGGCCCTCCAGGGAATAAGGCGGAATAATTCGAATGAAGGAAAAGGAATGTGCTGGAAGAAGCCGATGGAGATCTCCGGCATCTCTGCGCGGATCATTCCGGGTAACAGCAGCAGCTGATAGTCGTGAATCCAGATGGTGTCTCCGGGTTCTGCTACCTTCATAATAATATCCCTGAATTTTTTATTTACCTGGTAATAGGCGTCCCAATAGGTTTGTTCATAGTGGGCATAAACAGCCATATAGTGGAAAACCGGCCACAGTGTTTCATTAGAAAAGCCTTCGTAGAAGTTGTTGATTTCGTCCTGTGTCAGGTATACCGGCATCAGGTTCATCTTGCGCAACTTTTTTGTTACTTTCTCCTGTTCTTTCTGGTCTGTGATCTCCTGTCCCGGCCAGCCTATCCAGATATTATTTCCTTCGCGGTAAATGGAGCCTAAACCTGTTGCCAGGCCCCCTTCGCTGGGTTGAAGGGAGTAATCCCCTTCTGTTTCCGAAATCTTTACTGGCAGCCTGTTCGATACAATAATGGTCTTTCGCATAGTCAGTTTATATAATCTATTATCTAATTACATTCAATTGGAATAGCACCCAACAAAACAAAAAATGCACCCAAAAGAGCGGAACCTACATATATAAATAAATACAATGCTGCTACAATGGCTATGGTTCATCAACAGGGTTTATCCGGAGCGGATAAGGGCTACACCTGTATATGTGTGAAAATGCAAGATAATCATTATCAGGGGGAAAAGGAAGTGGAAATATCTCCACTACCCTGTTACGACTTACGCCCGAGCGTCATCAGCACCACGCCGCAGATGACAATGGCGGCAGCAATACCTACCAGGGAGGTAATGGCTTCATTACCGATAGCCCATCCCAGGAACAGGGCTACGATGGGGTTAATATAAGCATAGGTAGACGTGAGGCGTGGCGGCGCATTCTTCGATAACCAGCTATAAGAGGTGTATCCTACCAGTGAACCAATCAGTACCAAATAGAGATATGCCTGCCAGGCTTCGGCGGTCATCAGGGGTAATGTGCCGAGGCCACCCGGTTCAAGCACAAAACTCATTAGCAAAGAGAAAATGCCGCCGGCCAGCATCTGGATGGCGGTGCTGGTAATTTGCGTAGGCATGGGGAGCCGCTGTACCAGCAGGGTTCCAACCGCCCAGCAGATATTTCCTACCACGATAACGATAACGGGCCATAAAGGAAATTGTCTTGTTTCATGATGGGCAAAGGGATTAAACAACAGGAACAGTCCTATAAATCCTACTACAATTCCCAGCATGGTCATAACCGAAGGGCGTTGCTTGCTGAAAAAGGCCCAGTCCATGCCCATGATCCAGGCGGGCATAGCGGCCACTATGAGCGCCACAATCCCGGAAGGCATATAATGTACGGCCACGGCTACGGTAGTATTCCCGACGCCTATGAGCAGCACGCCAATAAAACAGGCGGAAATAAACTGCTGCCGGTTGGGCCAGGTTTTCTCCCGCAGGCAACCTACCAACAGCAGGATACCACCTGCTACCAGGAAACGCATCGACGACAACAGAAATGGCGGTACTACTTTCGTCGCTATCTTCATACCCAGGTAGGTGGAACCCCAGATGATGTACACGGCCAGCAGGCAAAAGATCATTTTGGAGGACAATACGCCTATCTTCTTGTTCATGTTTTCTTTCTTTTGGTACGCTGATAGTTCCGGGTTACTTTGCTCACATCCCCGCAGGTACTCATGCTGCACCATTTGCGGGACCCGTTGCGGCTTTTGTCCAGGAAAAGCCACCCGCAGGCGGGGCACTCTTTTACTTCCGCCGGCTTACCGGAGGTATACAATTCCACTGCCGATTTCACCAGCCACCAATACACCTGCTCCAGTGCGGGCGCATTGAACTGCAAAGTGCCGGCGCCTGCCGACCAGCTGATTTCAATATTGGCATATGCCTCCCCGATATACGCATTGAACTGCATACTGTCGGCCGCAGCGGGTTGCTTTTTTGCAATGCCTGCCGTAAACAACCGGTGCAGTAATTCCCGCAAAGCAATGCTTTTCTCAAAAACCACGGCCGCCTTTTGCGGATAGTCTTTCGCCAGCCGTTCGAGGGTATGGATAATTTTCGGAGATAAAGCACGGGTATGACCATACCATTGCAACAGTTCTTTGAAACCGTTGAGATAATCATGCGGTATTCCCTTCTTCCGGTTGTCGATGGTGTTCACGAAATCGAGACACAGAATGCCTCCGTCGAGGCGGAGTGATGTGATGGATTTAGGAGCTGACATACGCGGGTTTTGTCTTACTCAGGATTAAACTGATGATACTGATTACGATGAATTTCTCCTGACCATTTCTGGTACTTTAGCGAAGGTAATTCATATTATTAACCGGTAAAAGTTATTTTACTGGTTAATAAAAAATGGGGTAAAAACGGGGTATTCATCTATCTGAAACAATACTTAAACATCTGTTTATTTAAGTGCTAATAATCAATTTATTACAAAATAAAAAACAGCTCCGTTAAGAGCTGTTTTACTGGCAATAATGATAGTATTTTAATATCCGGAGATTACCGGGCGACGGTATTTTCGCTATTTCGCTCTACAAGATACATTATTTATTTAACATATACTTCTATAATTGCATTAGTAGGTCTTCTGGGTGCAAGAAAGCTGTCTACCTGGTGGTAGTGTTGCTTCAGTTCCCCCCTCAAAGCAAAGGGATAAAAGTTGTTTAAACTGGGGGCATATTCATAGATCACCAGGTCGTAATGATGGTCGCGCACCTTTTGGGTAAAGGTGGCTAACTGCCTGTTAAACATCCCCACTCCCAGGTGATACCATAACGGATAATCGGGACCGGTTTCCAGTTTGTAAGGCATTGCTGCCGCCAGCGGGGTAAGCTCCGACATATTCAGTACTTTGATATCTCCTTTCTTTTCGGCCACCACCGGCAGCGCCATAATCTTGTCCATTCCTTTTACCGTGGAAGCGGGCATATATATTTTGCGGAAAGGGCGGAGATCGGAAAACACCCAGGACGACACCGGCACATCGGTAGTGTCGTTGTTGAGCATAAAGTTATGCCGGTTCACCACATTTTCATGCCCGGGAGTTCCCATAGCCACCGTTTCCTGCGCCGGAAACAGTCGGTCGGTGAAACGGCCTATATATTTCCACCAGGTACCAGACCACCAGAAAAGCACGAGAAAAGCAGCTCCGAGCAACGGGCGGAATGAGTTGATATTTATCTTCAGTAAGTCCAGTAAATAAGAAGCAATAAACGCAAACGCGAAACTGTGGAAGAAGATATTATTGTCCGGCGGCGTGTAGCTTGTTACCTGGAAAATGGCGGCTTCGCCCAACATACCCAGCGTAAGCAATGCAAACAGTACCTCCCTGCGCTGCTGCAGCCAGGCGCCCCACGCTTTCACTTTCGCCACAATACATAGTACCACCAGCACTACATATGCCTTAATCCAGTTGGAGCTGCCAAATATTTCGTCCGTAAAATCGTTGAAGGCCAGGCGGGAGCTGTGTGGCGGCTGTCCGTGGTTAAACCAGTACCCGAATCCCGGCATCAGTGGCAGGATCATGATGGCGGCAATTACGGCGAACATGGCTACGAAAATGGGCAGGTCCAGCCAGCGGCGTGTCTGGAAACTATTATACGCCAGGAACAGCAGGCATAGCATAAACGCCATTCCGCCACCGTCCTGTTTGGTGAAAACTGACAGGAAGATAAAGAAGGCGGCTACAAACATCCACAGGTAACTACGTAAACGGCTATCCGAAAAGAAGGACCGGAACAGAAAGCTGAGTCCTACCAGTTCAAACACAATCACCGTGTGATTATACCAGGGCCAGAAATTAAAGAAGGAATAGGACAATACAAATACCAGTACCGACAGGAGCCTGACACCGGGCTGCACGCCCATACTTTTCAGGATAGAACGGAAAGCAAAGCCCGCCATGATATTCAGGAGCACCTGCGCCTTTACAAGGGAAATGAGTTCCGGTCCGAATAGTTTAAAGAAGATAGCCGGGAAAATCCAGAAGCCATAACCGAGTGGGGAGCCGAAATCGCGGAAAGGAATTTGTCCGGATGATATCCGGTAAGCACCTTCCCAGGAGAGGAAAATATTAACACGGTACGGGAATGTTACAAATAATGGCACCAGGGCCAGTGCGATGATAATAATGCTTTCGGCAATGGCCGGGCGATGGCCTTTCAGTGAAAATTTGGGCATAGTAGATTGGGATTCGCTGTAATTGCTGACTATTCAGTAACATGAATGGCTGCAAAAGTAATTGAATAAATTGTAAATTAGACCCATCTAACATACCAAACAACTCCAGGTTCCGTGAAATTTTTAAAGCTGCTACGACCCAAACACTGGGTAAAGAATGCCTTCCTGTTTATTCCCCTGTTTTTTGCGGGAGAGATTTTTAAGCCTGATAAGCTGCTTGATGTACTGGTTGCTTTCCTCGCCTTCAGTTTCATTGCCAGTAGTATTTATATACTGAACGACTACCGCGATATTGAGGCAGACCGCCTCCACCCGGTAAAATGCAAACGCCCCCTGGCTTCCGGGGCCATCAGCCGGCCGGCCGCCCTCGCCCTCTTTATCATCTGCGTTTTCGCCGGTTATGTGTTCGCCATTATGGTAGGTGATAAGTTTGTTTTTGTGTTGAGTATCTATTTTGTGTTAAACATCCTGTACTGCCTGGGGCTAAAGAATATCTCTATCCTCGACATTATAATTGTGTCAACAGGATTTGTGCTGCGGGTTAAATCCGGTGGTGTGGCCGCGAAAGTAGCGTTATCGGAGTGGCTGGTGATTATGGTATTCCTGTTGTCTCTTTTTATGGCCATTGCCAAACGCCGTGACGATATAATAATCAAACAGGACTCGGGAAAAGATATGCGCAAAGCTGTGCGGGGGTACAATATGGATTTCCTGAACGTGATGCTGGCGCTTGTTTCCGCCGTTATTATAGTCGCCTACCTGATGTATACGATTTCTCCTGAAACACAGGCCAGGTTTCATACCTATCGCCTTTATTACACCACCCTGTTTGTAATTGGCGGATTATTACGATATTTGCAAATAACCTACGTACAGAACAGTACTGGTTCTCCAACCAAAATCCTATATAAAGACCGTTTTATTCAATTAACCATCCTCCTGTGGGTCCTGAGTTTTTATGTATTAATTTATTTACCGACAGATAAAACATTTTTTGAATAATGCAAAAACGGTTAGCCAACTGGGGGAACTTCCCTGCTGTTGACAGCGACGAAAATGCTTTTACCCAGGAAGATGAGCTTCGTAAATATGTGGTGGCCAATACCCACATGATTGCGCGTGGCAACGGCCGCTGTTATGGCGACGCCTCCCTGGGAAAGCACAGCATTTCCATGCTGAAGTACGATAAGATGCTTTCCTTTGACACGGCCAACGGGATCATGGATGTACAGGCAGGCGTAACGCTGGACCAGATACTGGATATTATTGTTCCGAAAGGATGGTTCTTACCCGTAACACCCGGCACCAAATATATTACTGTAGGCGGAGCAGTAGCTTCCGATGTACACGGAAAAAACCATCACGTGGATGGCGCCTTCTCCGGCCATATCATTGATATGGATGTATTGACCGCCAGCGGCGAAACCATTTGCTGTTCCGCCACACAACACGAAGATCTTTTCTGGGCTACCTGCGGTGGCATGGGCCTTACCGGGGTAATCACCCGTGTGAAATTCGGCCTCAAAAAAATAGCCACTGCCTATATCCGGCAAACACAACTGAAGGCTAAAAACCTGGAGGAAGTGATCCGGCTGTTTGATGAATATAAACACTATACCTACTCTATGGCCTGGATCGATTGTCTCCAGAAAGGCGATTCCTTTGGCCGGAGTATCCTGATTGTTGGTGAACATGCTACCCCGGAAGAACTGAATGCAGCACAACAGAAAGCCCCGCTCACCCTCCCGGCTAAACGAAAACTGACCCTGCCATTCAACCTCCCCTCCTTTGTACTGAACACTTTTACCGTAAAAGCGTTTAACTGGTTATACTATGGGAAGAATTATAAGAAGGTGATGCACAAGGTAATCCCGTATGAACCCTTCTTTTATCCGCTGGACGCCATCCTTCACTGGAACCGCGGGTATGGCAAGGCCGGGTTTGTACAATACCAGTTTGTGGTATCCCTTGAGCAGAAAGATGGCCTGGTAGCTATCCTGCAACGGATCAGTGATAAAGGCTGGGGTTCGTTCCTGGCGGTATTGAAGGTGTTTGGTAAACAGGACAGCCTCATCTCCTTTCCGATGGAAGGATATACCCTCGCGCTGGATTTCCCCATCCGCAAAGGGTTATTTGAATTCCTGGATGAGCTGGATGAGATTGTACTGCAATACGGCGGCCGTTTATACCTGTCGAAAGACGCGAGGATGAAGCAGGAAATTTTCTGGAACAGCTATCCTAATGCCGGCCGGTTTGCCGAAATTGTAAAACGATATAACAACAACGCGCGTTTTGAATCCCTCCAATCGGAGCGTTTATCACTGACGAAATAGTTTACCCTGATTAACCAAGTACACTCATGCCTACCCTTTTAATACTTGGCGCAGGTTCAGACATGGCGGTTGCCATTGCCAGGAAGTTTGCGTCTGAAAAATATGATATTCAACTGGCCGGCAGGAATACTGCCGCTTTGATACCACAACAACAGGATCTGCAGGTGCGTTATGGCGTTAAAGCCACCACGCATATGTTTGATGCGGCCAACTTCGCATCACACGCGGCTTTTTACGCCGGCCTGCCTGTTCCCCCCGATATTACCATTTGCGTTTTTGGTTACCTGGGCGACCAGGAGAAAGCGCAGCAAAACTGGCAGGAAGCTGCTACCATCATTAACAGTAATTATACCGGCGCCGTTTCTATACTAAACATTGTGGCAGAAAGCTACGAAGCCAGGAAGCAGGGAACCATTGTGGGGATCAGCTCTGTAGCAGGTGAAAGAGGCCGGCAAAGTAATTATATTTATGGCAGTGCGAAAGCAGGTTTTACCGCTTATCTCAGTGGGTTAAGAAACCGTCTTTTTCGTAGTGGCGTTCACGTGATGAGTGTACAACCGGGATTTGTGAACACCCGTATGACTCAACACCTGACCCTGCCCCCCTTGCTCACCGCCCAGCCGGAAGCAGTGGCCACCACGGTTTTCAAAGCAGTGAAACGTAAAAAGAATGTGCTGTATGTAAAGTGGCATTGGCGATACATTATGCTCATTATCAAATTAATACCTGAAGGTATTTTCAAAAAACTCTCCCTGTGACCATCGCTTTTTTCGACTTCGACGGAACCATTACTACGAGGGATACCCTATGGGAAATCATCCGCCATCACAGGGGCCGCGCCGCTATGTATGCAGGCATGATCCAACTGCTGCCCGCACTGCTGCGCTTCAAATTAAAAATGTTGCCGGCGCAACAGATGAAGGAAGAAGTACTGCGATATTTTTTTGGAGAGATGCCCACCCATGATTTTTCCGCAGGCTGTGAAAGTTTCTGCCGGGAGAAGCTGCCGGCGTTAATTCGTCCGCAAGCGTTGGCGGCTATACGAAATCACCAGCAACAGGGACATCATGTGGTGGTGGTATCCGCTTCTGCGCAGGACTGGGTAGCGCCGTGGTGCCGGCGGGAAAACATCGTTTGCCTGGCCACCCGTCTCGAAGTAAAAAATAAAGTCATCACCGGTAATATCCAGGGTATCAACTGTAATGGTGAAGAAAAGGTAAGACGCATCCGTGAAGCTTACCGCCTGGAAAACTTCGGGGAAATATATGCTTACGGCGATAGTGAGGGCGACCGGCCCATGCTGGCGCTGGCGCAGCATGTTTCCTTTAAACCCTTCCGGTGATGCAGGAGTGTCGCGGAGGTTGTCTTTCTCAGGATTAAACTGATTATGTTGATTACTTTGATTTTACTTTTGATTTTACTTTTGATTTTATAAAAGATTTTATAAAAGATTTTAAAAGATTAAGGGGAGATACAAGCGGATATCCGCTTGTATCTCCCCTTAATCTTTTAAAATCAAAAATGATCAAATCAAAGTAATCAGCATAATCAGTTTAATCCTGAGAAAGACAACCTCCGCGTAAATAAAAAATGCCTCACCATTACGGCAAGGCACTTTCTATTATTGTAACAGATTGATTGTACGAAGTATTATCAGGCAGCTTTCGCTTTCTTCATCTGCGCTGTAACCATTGCGGGTTTCAGCTTAATGATACCAACGAAGTTCAGCAACTTCATTACCTGGTAGCTTGGATCCAGCTCATACCATTTCTTGGCAAAGTTAGGACTGTCTTTAAATTTGTGGTGGTTATTCTGAAACAGTTCGCCCATCAGTACAATACCCCATGGAGAAGTATTCCTGGAATGGTCGTTGTTATCAAAATTCTGGTAACCATATTTATGTCCGCACCAGTTAACGATAGCGCCCTGTACAGGTCCCATCAGGAAATGGATTGGCAGCAATAAATAAAGATACCACATACCGGCAGGAACAAATGCTACATAAAATGCTACATAAGCGCCCATCCAGAGGAAACGGGTGATGTTGCTGTCGCCGAATTTATCCATCGCATCCCATTCAGGTAACGGGTCTTTGGTAAATTTAGGATCCACTTCACTGGTACGGGTTACAAAACCATTGTAGATTTTGCGGGTTTGTACCATCATGCCCCAAACGTCTTTGAAGAAGTGCGGAGAATGCGGATCGTGTTCGGTATCGCTGAATTCATGGTGCATGCGGTGCATAACGCCATAAGCTCTTGGAATCAGGTATGATGAACCCTGGAAAAACCAGGTGCTGAAATAAAAGAATCGTTCCCAGAATTTACTGGTAGTATACATCTGGTGAGATGCATAACGGTGCAAGTAGAATGTGTGAAAAAACAAGGAAAAGAACCAATGCACACAAAAGAATATCAGGATCGCCGTCATTTCTATACTTTATAAAGTGACAAATAAGCGCCAAAGGTAAGCTAATTTAGTGGATATCAAGCCAGATTTACTGTTCCGGGTGGTGAAGGAAATGTTAAAATAATTTTAAATTTTAATTTTTCTTTACCCGACGTAACTCTAAGAGATTCATACCATTACCCGTGAATCCGGAGATGTTTGGCTGTACCAGTCGTACTACCTCATCGTAGAACAGCGGCACTATTACGGCGTCTGCCATGATCAGGTTGTCCATCTCGCGGTATTGAATGTACCGGATGCTGTCGTTGTTTTCCTCCAGGGATGTTTCATAGAGCCGGTCGAACGCCGGGTTATGATAGCGGGTATAATTCGGCGGCGCGGGGTTTTTACTGTAAAACATAGCCAGGTAGCTTTCTGCGTCGGGATAATCGGCGATCCAGCTGCCCCGGAAAAACAGCGCCTGTGATTTAGCGGTTTGCTCCAGCAGCAGGCTTTTCTGCACTACTTCCACCTGGATGCGGATGCCAACGTTTTCCAGTTCATTGGCCACGTAGTTGGCGAGATCAGCGTAAATAGGAATAGACAACAGCTTGATAACGGGTAGTCCTTTTCCATCCGGGAAGCCGGCTTCGCGGAGCAGCTGCCGTGACATGGCCGGGTTCCAGGGATAGCCCTTTACTTTCTGCGCGTCGAAAGAAGGCAGCCCGGCGGGCACAAATCCTGCTGCGGCGGCGGTGCCTATACCATTGCGGAGATAGGTCATCATTTTCGTACGGTCGATACCGTAGTTAATGGCCTGGCGCACCTTTTTCCAGCGGAGCGGCGACTCCTTTACAAGCGCATTGGTGCTGTCTGCAAGAATTCCGAGGTATTCTGTATTCAGATAAGGGTGTTTGCTCAGCACCATTTTGCCCTCCCACTCCTTCCGGAGTTTGCCTTGTTTGGTGAGCACTTCATCTTTAAAGGAGGCGTCTATATCATTCATGAAATCCAGTTGTCCCTGGCGGAACAGCAGGAACTCCGATGCTTTACTTTCGAGGAAGCCTACCTGAACGGCTTCGAGGTAAGGCAGGCGATGGCCGGTGTCATCTGTTTCAAAGTAAGCGGGGTTGCGGTGCAGCACCAGCGCCTGTCCTTCGTCCCAGAGGAAAAAGCGGAATGGCCCGGTACCACAGGGATGGTTGCGGAAGTCTTTCCCGTATTTCTCAATGGCTTCATGTGGCACAATGGAGCAGTACTGCATACTGAGAATTCCCAGCACCGGGTGGAACGGCCGGTAGAGCGTGAGTTCAAAGGTGGAATCATTCAGGGCTTTAAAGCCGCTGTCGGCGGAGAGTTTGCCGTTGAAGATCCAGGCGCCGGGCGATGCCGTGGCAGGATCCATGATACGGCGGAGACTATACACCACGTCGTGGGCCGTCATCCGGCGGCCTTTGCCTCCGGGGAAGATGTCGTTGTCGTGGAAATACACATCTGTCCGGAGATCAAATGTATAGGTGCGGTGATCGGCGGATTCGCGCCACTGTTTGGCCAGCGAAGGGCGGATCACCAGGTTGGTGTCGGGTTCCACCAGCGTATTGTATAATTGCTTTACCGCCCATATTACTTCCTGGCTTTTGGCAAATGCAGGGTCCAGGCTGGCAAGTCCGTTGGTACTGTTATACCGGAATACCCGCAGCGACTGTTCTTCCGGGCTACCGCACGCCCCAAGTAAGAGGCTGCATAACACTGCAAGCCCCCATCTGCATATAACCACCTGACAATAACAACTTTTCATTTGGCAGTAAATTAATATCTTTCAGGTTAAAATATACGAATAAATATGCGCGGCATACCAATGCTTTGTATGGCCCTTCTGGCAACATTAACTGCAGGGGCACAACAGTTCAGCAGGGCTGACACGCTGAGAGGCAGTATTACTCCTCAGCGCGCCTGGTGGGATGTTACCAGTTACGACCTGCATGTACAGGTAAATCCGGACGACAGCACCTTCAGCGGCTTTAATACCATTACCTACCAGGTGCTGAAAACCGATTCCGTGATGCAGATAGACTTGCAGGTACCCATGGTGATAGACAGTGTGGTACAGGATAAGAAGTCGCTCGCCGTTACCCGCGACGGCAATGCCTGGTTTATAAAGATGGTGTCGCCGCAGGCAAAAGACAAATCAAAAAAGATCACCGTGTATTACAGCGGTAAACCCCGCAAGGCATTAAAAGCCCCATGGGATGGCGGCGTGGTATGGGCTAAAGATGAAAAGGGCCGTCCGTGGATAGCCACTGCCTGCCAGGGTTTGGGCGCCAGCATCTGGTGGCCGAACAAAGACACGCAAAGCGACGAACCGGAAGACATGACCATCAGCGTAACCGTTCCGGCGGACCTGACCGATGTATCCAATGGCCGTTTAAAAAAGACCATCGACAACCCCGATGGCACCAAAACCTTTGTATGGTATGTGGGCAGCCCTATCAATAATTATGATGTAGCGGTGAACGTAGGTAACTATATAGAGATGAAAGATACCTGGCATGGTGAAGGCGGCAAACTGGATCTTGGTTTCTGGGTATTGGATTATAATGAAGACAAAGCGCGGGAACATTTCAAAGTGGTGAAGCCGATGCTGAAATGTTTTGAATACTGGTTTGGTAAGTATCCTTTTTATAAAGATAGCTACAAACTGATAGAAGCGCCGTTCCTGGGTATGGAACACCAGAGCGGTGTGGCATATGGCAACAAATACCTCATGGGTTATTCCGGCAGGGATCTTTCCGGTACCGGCTGGGGATTGAAGTGGGACTTCCTCATTATCCATGAAAGCGGCCATGAATGGTTTGGTAACAGTATTACCAGCAAAGACCTGGCAGACATGTGGATCCATGAGTCTTTCACCAACTATTCCGAAACCCTTTTTACTGAATGCCAGTATGGACATAAGGCCGCGGAGGAATATGTACAGGGTATCCGTAAAAATATCTTAAATGATGTGCCCATCATTCCTCCCTATGGCGTAAACGCAGAGGGAAGCGGTGATATGTATTATAAAGGCGCCAACATGCTGCATAACATCCGGCAGATCATGGAAGACGACGAAGCCTTCCGCCAGCTGCTGCGCGGGCTGAACAAAACATTCTACCATCAGACTGTGACCACGCAGGAAATAGAACAGTATATGAGCCAGGTAGTGGGTATGAACCTCAGCAAAGTGTTTGACCAGTACCTGCGGCATACTACCATTCCTACGCTGGAGTACCGTTTCAACGGACAGCAGATCCAGTACCGCTGGGTATCTGATGTAAAGGATTTTAATATGCCGGTGAAGGTGAAGCTGAGTGATAACGGGTTTAAGCTGATATACCCCGGAACGTTATGGCGGAGTTCCAATATAACTTTAAGTAACCTGAAGAACTTTGAGGTAGATAAAAACTTCTATATAAATTCCAAACAGGTAAAGTAAGTACACGGATATATAAGAGAGGGATCAGCTGACAGCTGGTCCCTCTTTTCATTTTATCGTTTCAGTAATTTGAAGGCATGACCGGTGCTGTCGTTCAGAAAGCCGTAGGCGGCCCATAGAATAGAGAGTGGTTCTATGCTGCGGCTCATTTCTATCTTTCCCATATCAGCCACATCGAGCCAGCCAATCTGGTGTAGCAGGTTGGTCACTTCCCGTTTGGCATCGTTGTTATTGCCGGCAATAAACATGGTGGGGGCTCCTTCTTTGAAATCCGGGAGCAGCATTTTTTCATGGCCGATACAGCTGAGGGCCTTTACCACATTGGCATCCGGGGGTAGCCAGGCTTGTATTTGTTCCCCTGCCGAGTTATTATGACCGATGGTGAAGGTGAGTCGTCCGCTTTCATCGGGGCCTTTGCCATCGAGAGGATTGGTAACATCCACTACTGTTTTGTTTTTGAAGTTCCATATCCCGGCGGCTTCAATGGCTTTTTTGGTACCGGCCCAGCTGGTACAGATCAGCAACAGTTCCCCGAATTCGGATGCCTGTCTGAAAGTGCCTGCCATTGCCTGTTTGCCTTGCTTTTTTATCCATTGCTGCAGGGATTCCCTCGCGGGGTTACGGGTACCGATTGTAACATGATGTCCTGCCTGAATAAGCCCTTTACCAAGGGTTAATCCTACAGGACCGCTTCCAAGGATACCGATTTTCATGAGCGTAGATTAATTTAAGCAGATGATTGTGCGAATCATGAAGATACTTAAAAAAGCAGAAAGGATAAAGTGATGCTTTATCCTTTCTGCTTTAAATATGCTTTGCCAATGCTTCAGATATGCTTTGCGCATGCTTTACACATGCTTAGGACATGCCTTTGACATGGACTTTATACGGAGGTGACGTGGAGGGGACGTGGACTTGATCATACAACCCGCTCCTGTAGCAGGTATCCGAGGAATTTTTGCATGCCCTGTCGCTTCGCCGGCGTTAACGGATAACTGATATTATGAATATAATAAGTGGTAAGATCGTATACTGCGTAAGGGTTTGCGGCTACTACCGCCGGAATATTCTGAATTCCGATACCCGTGGCGTTGTTAAACTCCTTTATAAACGCTGCCGGCAGTTGTTTGTTACTGATCCAGGCGGCGAAAACAAATGGCAGGCTGGTAAAGCGCACCCAGTTTTCTGCGAGGTCATATATATATGGCGATACTTTGCGTTGTTCCAGGGCGCGGTCGCCGATCACCAGGCCGGCATCGGCTCCTTTGATCTTGTCCTGGTAATCCCCGTTGGTATCTACAAACTCCACACCAAGCTTCCAGTATTCGTGTACCAGTACTTTGAGCAGCGCTACAGAAGTGCGGCTCTGGTAATCCAGGTAAATACGTTTTATTTCATTTAAAGGCACCTCGCTGTATAAACAAACAGATGCCACTGGTCCTTCGGCTCCGATACAATAATCTGCTATGATATGATATTCCTTTAATTTAGGAATAATGGCCACCGGCACAAGCGCTACGTCTACCTCTCCATCTATCAGCTGCTGGGCTATTTTAGCGGGATAATCCATCGATAATTCCATCATCTCCATCACCGGATGATTCCTGAATCCATACAATAAAGGCTTCGTATTCAAATAACTTACAGCCGCAACTTTTACTTTCCGTTCCAATTTCAGTAATTTTGAAGCTGCAAAAGTAATTAAATCCCGGTTAACAAGTTCCAAATGAATAATTGTGGTCCTGTAAATCAGGATTTAGGGAGAACTTGCAGCCATTCAAACATGTTAATAGTAATACTGGAATACATACATTATGCAACTACAACCTTTAACTGCCATTTCTCCGCTGGACGGGCGCTATCGCAAGCAACTGGACGAGCTGGCCAATTATTTTTCTGAATTTGCGTTGATCCGTTACCGTGTGATGGTAGAGGTGGAATATTTTATTGCGCTCTCCGAGCAGAAGCTGTTTACGCTGCCGAAAGCCAAGTTCCCCGCCCTGCGTAAAATTTACCAGGAGTTCACCATCGAGAACGCACAACTGATCAAAGACACAGAAAAAATTACCAACCACGATGTAAAGGCAGTTGAATATTTTCTGAAGAATGAATTGAAGAACCTGGGTTTGGAAGACAAACTGGAGTGGGTGCATTTCGGTCTTACTTCACAGGATGTAAACAATACCGCTACCCCGCTGTTCTGGAAAGACGCCATAGAACACGTGTATATGCCGGCACTGGCTAATATGATCCTGGAGCTGAAGAAGCTGGGATTATCCTGGATGAAAGTACCGATGCTGGCGCGTACCCACGGTCAGCCTGCTTCCCCCACCATTTTGGGTAAAGAGATCCTGGTGTTTGTAGAACGGTTGGAAGGACAGGTGAACCTGCTGGGGCATATTCCTTTCGCAGCGAAGTTTGGCGGCGCTACCGGTAACTTCAACGCGCATCACGTAGCTTTCCCCAAGATCAACTGGGAAAAGTTTGGCGAGAAGTTCGTGAACACCACGCTGGGCCTGCAACGTATGAAGTATACCACGCAGATTGAGCATTATGATAACATCGCTGCTCAATTTGATGCGCTGAAACGGATCAATACAATCCTGCTTGACTTCTGCCGTGATATATGGACTTATATCTCTATGGATTATTTCAAACAGAAGATCAAGAAGAATGAAGTGGGTTCTTCTGCCATGCCGCATAAAGTGAACCCGATTGATTTTGAGAACGCAGAAGGCAACCTCGGATTGGCGAATGCCCTGTTTGAGCACCTGAGCGCCAAACTGCCCATTTCCCGCCTGCAGCGCGACCTGACCGATTCCACGGTATTGCGTAACCTCGGCGTTCCGTTTGGTCATACCCTGCTGGCTACCAAATCTATTCAGAAAGGACTGAGTAAACTGATCCTGAATGAAGCCAAGCTGAAAGACGACCTGGAAAATAACTGGGCGGTAGTAGCAGAAGCCATTCAAACTGTATTACGTCGTGAGAATTATCCGCAGCCATATGAAGCACTGAAAGAGCTGACCCGTGGCGGAGAACAGATCACGCAGAAAAGCATGCATAAATTTGTGGATGGACTGAAGATCAGCGCCGCCCTCAAAAAAGAACTGAAAGCCATTACGCCACACAACTACACCGGTTTGTGGTAAGCATAAAACATAAAAGCTCCGTCTTGTAAGACGGAGCTTTTTTTTTACTTTCTGACTCCCGAAAGCAACTTCCTGTGATCAATGCGTTTAGTAGCGTAATAGCCGCGGTTAAACAAACGCTGTCAAATGTGTATTAATTTTTACTCCCCTGTTTCTTTCTTTGTTACTGGTATCGCCGTTGTTCATCTCTCCTGTTGGTATAAATAAAGTGCCTGCACAGGTCGCGCTGACCATTGCACCAGATCTTTTCAGAGAAAATGTTTTGCCTGAAATCTACCGGGATACCGGGGGTATATAACAACTCAGGGGTAGGTTCTAAAAGCTGGTACAAAGATATATAATATCATAGTATTAAAGAATAATCACAGGCATTTTTTTGTTAATAACTGGTTAACGATCTGAAGCGGGAAACCCGCGTTCAGAACACATCTTTCAGGTGTTCCAACTCATAATTTTCTCCTGAAAATGTGATGGCAATAATATCAAACCGGATGGCTGCAGGGTTAAGGTTATAATACAGGAGATAGTCGGTTGCCACGCTGCGGATATGTTCTTCCTTGCGGGCGTTCACGGCTTCTTCGGGCCAGCCAAAGCGATCTGTACTGCGTGTTTTCACTTCGATGAAATAAATCTGTTCGTTTTTCCGGGCGATGATATCTATCTCCTTCCTGCCGGATTTCCAGTTTACATGCAGGATGGTACAATACCGGCTAACATAAGCCTGTGCAATTGATTCGCCCTGTTGCCCCAGGGACAGATGATTGGCCATTTGCTATTGGGTTTGGGTATTACAAACAACTGCCTGAATAATTTACTTCCTGGTGCGGGGGAATTATTTACGGTTAACACCTATTTTTGCAGGCATATAAAATTATCGATTCTCTGGTATTTAACAAGTAAAACAGATTACTATATATGAACTTATTCAGACTGGAAGGAAAAGTACAGCATTACGCATGGGGCGGATATAACTATATTCCTGAGCTGTTGGGAATTGCCCCTTCAAATCAACCCAGTGCAGAATACTGGATGGGCGCGCATCCCAGCGCTCCGTCCACTATTACTACCGCCAGCGGACAACTGCCGCTGAATGAGCTGATTGGCCAGGACCCGGCCAACATTACCGGTCCGGCAGTATGGGAACGGTTTAAGGAGCTGCCTTTTCTTTTTAAGATCCTGGATGTAAAAGACATGTTATCTATCCAGGTACACCCTACCAAAAGTGAAGCGGAGAAAGGGTTTGCAAGGGAAAATGCCGAAGGTATTCCTTTGAGCGCGTCAAACCGTAACTATAAAGACGATAATCATAAACCTGAAATTATGGTGGCCCTGAGTGAGTTCTATCTCCTTCACGGCTTCCTGCCACATGAACAATTACTGAACGTACTGAAAACCGTTCCGGAATTTACTTCACTGGTAAGCATATACGAAAAAGAAGGTTATTATGGCCTGTATAAAAATGTAATGGAAATGCCACAGTCGCTGGTGAATATCATTCTCCGCCCGCTGACCGACCGCATGATCCTTCCTTACAAATCCAACAAGCTGTCGAAGAACGATCCAGGTTTCTGGGCTGCCCGTGCGGTTTTGAATGATCCTAACAGCAGGGAAAAACTCGATCGTGGCATCTTCTCTATTTACTTCTTTAATATCATGCAGGTACAACCCGGCGATGCAGTGTTCCAGGACGCCGGCATCCCGCATGCTTACCTGGAAGGCCAGAACGTAGAGCTGATGGCTAATTCAGACAATGTGCTGCGTGGCGGTCTTACCCCGAAACATGTGGATGTACCGGAACTCCTGAAGCATACCCGCTTTGAAGGGGTGCATCCTAATATCATTAAAGGCGATGTAAGCGCTGATGGACTGGAAAGAATTTATCCTTCCCCTGCGCCGGACTTTGAGGTGAGTAAAATTGATCTTACTGCCGGACAGGTATATAAGCATACTGCCAAAGCTGCGGAAATACTGATTGTAATGAAAGGTAACGTTACTATTAAAGGCGAGGATACATTGACTTTGCAAAAAGGACAATGTGCTTTTACAGCCTATGGCGCCACTTATGAAATCAGTACTGATGGTGAGGCGGAGTTGTTTAAGGCAACGGCTGGAGTGTAGTGGAGGAACGCCTTCGGCGTTGAAATTGTCTTGGAACAGGATTACGCTGATTTTACTGATTTTTTTGATTTGATCAGCACTGATTTTTAAAGATTAGGGGAGATAAAGTGAGTATTCACATTATCTCCCCTAATCTTTTATAAAAAATCTAAAGAAATCCTAAAACTAAAAATCAGACTAATCAATAAAATCAGCGTAATCCTGTTCCAAGACAATTTCAACGCCGAAGGCGTTCCCTCAAATAACGATCACTGTTTTTCCTTTCCCTTTCGCCTGGCGGCTCAGGACAATGGCAGCCGGCACATCTTCCAGTTTAATTTTATTTTCTACAGGGATCGTAAGCGCACCCCGGTCGATGGCCAGTGTTAAGATATCCAGCGAAGCGGCGCTGCCTTGTGTTTCAAAGTTGCCTCCGCGGATATTCCTGTCTTTCAGGGCATTTTCTTCTGCTACAAATTGGGTGGTAAATGCAGTGCCGCCGGGTTTCAACAAGTCCAGGTTCGCCTCAAATCCGTCTGTTTTACTTACCAGGTCGATCAGCCCATCGAGTCCTCCGGGGAACTGTTCTTTTACCTGTTCGGTTAATGGCGCTTCTTTATAGTTGATAGTTATTGCAGCGCCCAGTTTCTTCATTCTTTCAGCGCCGGCTTCATCTGAAACGGTGGCAATTACCTGTAAACCCTGTGCAGCAGCCAGTTGTACCGCAAACGAGCCAACGCCCCCGGTGGCGCCGTTGATCAGCAGTATATTTCCTTCCTGGAGATCCAGTTTATCCAAGAGTTGCTGGGCGGTCATGCCGGCAGTGGGTACCGCGGCAGCTTCAACGGCCGACAGGCTGGATGGCGCTTTGGTAATCCCTGATTTTTCAGGCACGATGGCGTATTCGGCATAAGAGCCTTCGCCGATGGGCGAATGAATAAACTGACCGTAGATCTTATCGCCTGCTTTAAACCGGGTAACGCCCTCTCCCACTTCTTCCACGGTGCCTGCACCATCTACGCCCATGATGAGCGGAAACTGGTGTTTGGTTTTCCCGTCGTCCATAATGCCATCAATCATTTTCCAGTCGAACGGATTCATCCCCGCTGCGGCTACTTTTACCAGTACAGTGCCTGGTCGTACTGCAGGTTTCGGCAGGTCCATCACCACAGGAATGTCTTTGAATTTTGATACGGCTACGGCTTTCATAATTATGTTTTTTTAATGTAGAAAGATGCTTTCATGGTTACAGTCTCGGATCTACCGGTTCGCTCTCCAGCGCTAAAATACCAAATACGCATTGATGTACCGCCTGTAGCGATGCATTATTTACAAACCGGTCGAGCCCTTCGAGGCCCAGTGCGAATTCACGCAATGCCAGGGAGCGTTTGCCCGACAGCTTGCGGCTGCGCAAACGGTGGAGGTTTTCCGGTGCGTCGTATTCAGGACCGTAAATGATGCGCAGGTATTCTTTACCACGGATCTTTACGGCGGGTTGGATGAGTCCTTTTTCATCCCTGGCCATAAAGGTGGATGGTTTGATCACCATACCTTCACCACCGGCGGCGGTAAGGTTTTCCCACCAGGCGATGGCTGCTTTTTCACTGGCTTCATTCCCTATTTCCACTTCCAGGAAAGGGGTAGCGATCAGTAATTGTTCATCACCAGCGCAGATATTTTTTATGGCAGACAGGTGCCATTCATGGTCTTTATCGAAATACGTTTTGCCTTCCGTGGCCATGATATGAAACGGCGCCAGCTTATAATCGTCCAGTGACTCCACCGGCCAGCAATACTGGCGGTATGCCTTTACGTAACTACTGGTTTGTTCGAGACGGCGGGAATACTTTTCCAGCAATGCCTGCGCAGGTACGCCCTGTGTAATGGCCTGCTGCAACGCATCCACCACTACGGGCAACGCCTGCCCTGCGGCAGTGCCAACGGCTGCGTACTGGTTTTGCAGTAATGCCTGGGCTTTTGCACTCCAGGGCATCAGCTCTGCATCCAGGCATACCCAATCGGTTTCAAAGGTTTCGTAAAAGCCGGTGCTGATCAGCGCTGCGTTGATGCGGGCAATGAAGTGCTGTTCCGTTTGTTTATCGCTGAAGAAGCTGCGGCCCGTTCTCGTATATACCACACCGTTACCTTCTCCTGCAACGCCAAAACGTTTTACAGCTGTGGCTTCGTCGCGGCAAACAATTACCACTGCGCGCGAGCCCATATGTTTCTCTTCGCAAATTACTTTTGCTATACCTGCTTCCTTATAATATTGCAGGCCCTCTATAGGGTGCTCCAGCATTCCTTCTTCCCGGCTGGTTTCAGCGGGCGACATGGTAGGCGGCAAATATATGAGCCACCTCGGGTTGATGGTAAAACGGCTCATGGCTTCCAGTGCCGCAATGTTGTTCTCTTCCCGGATAGTGATGCTATGACTGTAGTTTGTCTGCAATATTTTCTTCCCGATAAAATCTTCTATGTCCAACACGTTATCGTACTGCTGCTCCAGGCTTAACGCGCTTTCCAGGTTGTAGCCAATGGGGCGGGCAGGCTCGGCGTACTGCTCCTGTGCAGGTATTGACACCAGTATCTTTTCAGGGTAACGCAGTGCGGTAAGGGTAGCGCCAAATACGCAACCGGTATCTATGTCGATAGTGTTGTTTAAAAATTTGGCTTCCGGAACCGGTGTGTGGCCGTATACCACCATTGCTTTGCCTTTGTATTCCAGCGCCCAGTTATATCTTACCGGCAGGCCGAATTCATCTGTTTCACCGGTGGTTTCACCATACAGGCAAAACTCTCTTACTGCACCGGAGCCACGCCCCTGCATGTTTTCCTTTAACCCGGCATGTGCTACCACCAGTTTACCATCGTCCAGTACATAATGACTCACAAGGCCATCCAGGAACTGTTTCACTGCCGCAAGGAACTCCGGTGTTTCACCTGCCAACTGGGCTACCGTTGCTTCGAGGCCGTGCCGTAGCACTACGTTCTTTCCATTCAGGTAGCGGAGCAGTTTAGCATCATGGTTTCCCGGTACGCATAGCGCGAGGCCATTGTTTACCATGTTCATTACCAACCGCAGTACCTGTGGTGACTTCGGACCACGATCTACCAGGTCGCCTACAAACACGGGTTTGCGGAAACGCGTGTATCCATCTGCGTTAGTAGTGAGCGGCGCGCTGATCAGGGTATAATTTTCTTTATCTACTTCGTAGCCCAATGTACCCAGCAAGGTACACAGCTCATCGTAGCAACCGTGTACATCTCCTATGATATCAAAAGGTCCGTGTTCATCTTTCTTATTATTGTACAACGGGTTACGGGTAACGGTTTCCAGCTGCTCCACCTCTTCCGGCGAGTGCAGTTCAAAGATGTGACGGAAACCTTCGTCCCGGAGGTAGCGGATACCGCGCCGGAGCTGGCTGATCTGTTGCGGGATCACGTGCGTACCGAAGTTACGGTCGCTCCGCAGGTTGTTGCGCTCCTGGCATACTTTCTCCGACATATTGAGTACAATGGCCACCGGGAGTACATGATACTCGCGGGCCAGCCGCACCCATTCCTTGCGCGCTTCCGGCTGCACATTGGTGGCGTCTATCACGGTGAGCAGCCCCAGCTTCAACCGTTTAGCGGCTATAAATCTAACTACTTCAAAAGCATCGGCGGAAACCGCCTGGTTGTTTTCATCATCGCTGATCAAACCCCGGCAAACATCCGACGAAACAATTTCGGTGGGCTTAAAAAAGCGGCGGGCAAACGTGGACTTACCGGCGCCAGAGGGGCCGATCAATAATACCAGTGATAATTCCGGTATGGAGATATGTGATAATTGTCTATTTCTCCGGGACATAAAATTCGTCTCTTATTCTGATTAACAGGCTGGCCGCCAGCTCCGGGTCCGGGTGATCCGGAAGATCGGAAGCGGCATACAGCTGTTCCATGTCATTTAATTTTTGGGTGGCCATATCCAGCAATTCGTCGTATGTAAACTCACCGTTGCGGATACGAAGCAGAAAATCGCGGTCGTTGCGATACACCCGTACTTCCTTGTATCGTGCAATCTCTTCAGCCATCGTTAGCAGGCGGAAGGTATGCATCATGTGCTTGCTGTCGTAGTCTGCGCCCAGTTCCCGGTTATGTTCATAGCGGGCTTCATTCCGAAGCTCTACCCACTCCCAATAGGATGCAAAGTCTTTGCAATACACCGTATAGCCGTCTTTGTTAAACTGCATAATCGCCAACGGGTCCGGCCCTTTCGGGATGCTGCTGAGTTGTACATCATTCGCATCTGCGCCGGAGAAGATCCCTTTAAAGGTAACACCGGGTTCAAACTGGCTGGTATGATACAACGCGTATACATCCCGGAAATGGTCTATCCGTGCAAGGCCACAATCCTTTTGCGAGAGGTTGTTTTCGTGTAGCCACTCCCGTAAAGGAATACTGCGGCTGCCTGCAATTACGTAGCAAAATTCAGTTACGTCTTTCCTTTCTGTTCCGTGCGACTGGTTAATCTTTTTATTCAGTCCTTTCGCTTTCTTTATCTGTGTTTTGGCATAGCCTGCAAAGGTTTCCAGGCATAGCTTTGACAGGAAGTCTTTTGGCTGAATAAGGTTCATCAGCGGATGCCGGAACAATTGGTTGCCATTTGCAGTACTCAGCAGTTCCAGGATATTAGGATTGTTTTTATCCAGCAGTTCCAGGAAGCGCTTTATTTCAAAGTATACTTCATCATTGCTTTGATTGGCTACCTGCGGGGTGTAGGTCATCCCATACAGTTCCCTTTGCGGTAAAATGAATACGCCTTTGATATCTGTGTCTGACGTGGGTACCTGCAGGTTATACGCTTTGCTGCCGCTGATGCATTCCAGCAGGATGTACTCCCGTTGCTGTTGCAGTGCTTCAAAAGTCATACGAAATATATTTCCGGAAAAGCATATCCAGTTCTGCGGTATCGTTTTTTATGGCCGGTAGTTCTGCTGCCTGCATTCTACAATCTTCCAGGGTATATGCCATCCACTGGTGCAGTACAGGATCAGGCGTTACCGTGGCTTGCTCATCCGCAGTGGCTTTTAATTCCAGCAGTTTATCGATGATAGCCTGAATAGCATTATCTGTAATTAACGTACGTAACGGTTCCAGCTCCATCGGCGGCACACCTTTACCGGCAAGGATCCACTGGCAGGCGAGCATTGGGCGCAATACATAGAAGTACTTCTTCAGCTTGATGGCTTCTCCCTGTAATTCGTTGGAGAAAACATTGAAAGCCATAGAGAGATAATGATGACAACCTGAGCGTGGTGAAAAGTACTTTTCCATCAGGCTTGTCATTGTTTGTTTAAAATCCGTTTCTTCCTTGTAGATGATAGGCGACTGTAACCATTCGTACAGCGGGGCATTGGATTTCAGGAACAGCTGTAATCCTTTGCGGATATCCCATCCGCTTACATCCAGCACTTCATCTACCGGTAATTCAATTACATCGCGTGGTTCAGTGATACTCAGGTAGCTATCCCTGTGACGGGTATAAATATAGCGCACATCGTAGTCGCTGTCGGGAGAAGCAAATCCCCATGCGCGGCTGCCGGATTCGCAGGCATACAATACTTTTACCTGATGCTGTTGTTCCAGTTCCTTTATTTTCTCTAATATAATGTCTCTCATAATGATCGTTTAAACAAGGCCAGCTGGCTGGGTCCGCCCAGTGTTTCATCTATTTCTCCAAGTGGCCTGAAGGATACAATATAACCAAATTGTGCGGCTACGCGGTTGGCCCACGTTTCAAATTGTGCGCGTGTCCATTCAAAACGGTGATCTCCATGCCGGAATGCGCCAGCAGTAAGCTTTTCATACATCACATTATATTCTGCATTTACCGTGGTAATGATCACGTGTACAGGCCGTGCGTATTCAAATACTACTTTTTCCAGTGCCTGGAGGCGGGATTCGTCCAGGTGTTCAATCACTTCCACCAGTACGCCGGCATCAAAACCTTCCAGGCGTTTATCCCTGTACGTTAGTGATCCCTGGATGAGCTGTATGCGGTTACGCTGCATTTCGGGGAGGCGGTCGAGCTTCACTTTATCCTGTGCAATTTCCAGTGCGCGATAGCTTACATCCATTCCCAGGATCTTTTTGAATTGTGATTTCTCCATCAGCAGGCGGAGCAGTTTCCCTTCCCCGCAACCCATGTCTGCTACCGTGGATACATTTAGTTCCTGGAGTATATCCCTTACCGTTAGCAGGCGGAGGTCATGCAGTTTTACTTTGTCTTTCGCCGGTTTTTCCTCTGCGGGTAGTACTTCGTCTTTCATGATCAGCTCCAGCGCCTGTTTAGCCAGTGGTGCAATATTGCGGAGGTAGCGGCGGGTAATGAGTTCTTTGGCCGGATGCGCATCCAGCCAGCCCTCTCCTTTCTCCATCAGCTTTTCTATTTCATGGCCGCCTACGAAATAATGTTTGTCGTTGTCGCAAACCGGCACCAGGATATACAGTTGTTTCAGGATTGTTTTCAGCGGCAGTGTATGGCGGAGGGTTACATTGAAGTAACGGCTCTGGCCCCATGCGGGATATTGTTCATCCAGCAGGTGTGCCTGCACATTCACTTCATAGCCCAGCGGCTCAAAGAACTGGCGCAGCAAAGGTTCGCCGCCCTTCACCGGTAAAACAGACAATCCAATTTCAAACGGAATGGCTTCATCCACCAGGTGTGGCTTGTCTTTACAACGGCCATTCATGGCAGTGGCATAAGCCTGTGATATAGCCGCGCTCATAAACGACGACGCTACATATGGACGGTCGTTTACATATTGTTCCAGTGCAAAGTCGTGGCCGTTCCCGTTTCCGCGTACCAACCTTACCGGATCAATGTCCAGCAATAACGCGGCGGTGCAGGAATGGTCTGTTGCTTCCGGGTAAAAGATGTGTGCACTCCCTGCGGTCAGTTCAACGGTTTGTACTTTTGCGGGATGTTTATGCAACAGATAGCCCAGGTCTGTGGCGGGGTAACGTTTGGTGGTAATAGTTAATAACATCGGTCAACTGCATTTCTTCACTTAAACATTCATTTTATATTATGGTGCCGAAGATATTATTTTTTGTGTGAGAATCATGTTAAAATATTTTGTTATTACAATTAGTCTACTATATTTGTAGACTTATATTCAAACCTTTAAATTTTCCGGTTATGTCCAATAAGCCATTACATTTTGACACCTTACAGGTGCATGCGGGTTATCAGCCTGAATCCTCTACCCATGCGGCCGCGGTGCCTATTTATCAAACCACCTCCTATACTTTTGAGAGCGCGGAACATGCGGCGGATCTTTTCCAGCTGAAGCAGTTTGGTAATATCTACACCCGTATTATGAACCCCACCACGGATGTATTTGAAAAGAGAGTGGCAGCGCTGGAGGGCGGCGTAGGCGCGCTGGCCGTGGCATCCGGACAGGCAGCGCAGTTCATTGCCCTGCATAATATCCTGTTACCGGGAGATAATTTTGTGACTTCCTCCTATCTGTATGGCGGCACCTTTAACCAGTTTAAAGTGAGTTTCAAGCGCATTGGTGTAGAGGCGCGTTTTGCGGATCTTGATAAGCCGGAGAGCTTTGAAGCATTGATCGATGAAAACACAAAAGCGCTTTATGTGGAAACCATCGGTAACCCGGGATTTGCCATTCCGGATTTTGAAAAAATCAGCGCCATTGCGCGCAAGCATGATATTCCGCTGGTAGTGGATAATACTTTTGGCGCGGCAGGTTACCTGGCCCGTCCGCTGGAGCATGGCGCCAACGTGGTGGTAGAAGCCGCCACCAAATGGATTGGCGGGCATGGCACCAGTATTGGCGGTATCATTGTGGATGGCGGCAATTATAACTGGGGCAATGGCAAGTTTGTACAGTTCAGTGAACCGGATGAGGCTTATCATGGTATGAAGTTCTGGGAAGTATTTGGCTCGCACAGTCCGTTTGGCAACATTGCCTACATTATCCGGGCGCGTGTGGCCGGCTTACGCAGCTGGGGACCGGCACTGGCGCCACAAAACTCTTTCCTGTTCCTGCAGGGGCTGGAAACCCTCTCCCTCCGGGTACAGCGGACAGTAGATAATGCGCTCGCATTGGCACAGTGGCTGCAACAACATCCACAGGTGGAATCGGTAAACTACCCGGGCCTTCCAGACAACAAATACCATGCACTGGCGAAGAAGTACCTGCAAAATGGCTTTGGCGGCGTATTGAGTTTTAAGATCAAAGGAGGAAAAGAAACGGCCGATAAATTCGTACAGGCGTTAAAGTTAATTTATCACCTGGCCAATGTAGGCGATTCCAAAACGCTGATCATCCATCCTGCTACTACTACCCACCAGCAGCTGAGCGAAGAAGAGCAAAGGAAAGCGGGTGTAGCGCCAGGCGTGCTGCGCATTTCGCTGGGTATTGAACATATCAGTGATATTAAGGGAGATCTTGAACAGGCTTTCCAAACGGTAGCTTGAAAATAGTGTGGTGACTTTTGTGATGGTCCGCAAAAGTCACCCTTTAATCGCCATCTCCTTTCCCCAGCTTTATTTTCACTTTACCATCCTTTTCCGATACTGCATGCAGGTGTATAACAATCCCTTTCCTGCTGCGTTTGCGCTTCTCTGCCCTATCCGTGATGGCCGAATCTTTCGCCGGGTTTCTTAACGGAATATCCAGGTTGATATTGGTGCCTCCGTCTATTCCGTATACCCCGTTCACATCAATATTTATGGCGCTGGAAGCGATGCGCATGGGTGGGATCAGTATTTTATTGCCCTGTACCTGGAAGGTGTTGGACAGATTATCGATGGTGATGCTATCCAGGCGGCGCTTGCGGAAGGCGAAGTTACCGATATCTGCGAGCGGCCCAAAGTTAATCAGGGCGCCGTTCTTCAGGTTAAAGTTGATGGTGCCGTAGAGGGAGTTTTTAGCAAGACTTCCATTATCCAGTACATTCCCTTTCAGATTCACCTTTGCAGATACATTTCCTCTCAGGTTATCTGATTTCAGGGCCGACATTCCGAAGTTATCAAATGCATAGAACAACTGGCTGATGTGCACATTGTTCACTGTGGCATTCATGTTAAAGTTGTTGTTATTCCCCTGTTGGTGCATTACGCCGGCCAGCTGCATATTTCCACCTGCATGTTGCAGGGCGATCTGCTTTAATAGTATATCCGTATTCGTTAGTTGCACGGAAGCTTTAACATTTTGCGCAGCGAAACGCTGAAAGATGATCTTATCCAGCTGCACCTGCATGTTTACGTTGCTGGACGCCAACACTACATCCAGTTGCCGGTTCACGCGGGTCATTTTTGCTTTCTGCTGGCTGCGGGATGGTTTGGCTTTTCGCCGGGGCGCCAGGAAGCTCTTGAATTCATTGAGGTCTACCAGCTGACTTCGGATATTCCAGGTGAGTTCAATTTTATCCGGTGTGGTAAAATAGAGGTTCAGGAGGTTCTTCACCATGCCGTTCATTTGCAGGCTGCTTTTCTGTGTTTGTATGTTGATATTTTCCAGCATCAGATCCTGCCCGGTAAAACGCAGGGTGGCGCTGGCATCATGAAAAGACAGGTTACGCGGCAGGTAAGTAAACGCGCCTTGTTTTACCTGTACCACCCCTTGCAGGGAAGAAGGGGTATTATCATTGGCCAGTACCGGGCCTGTGTAGTACAGGTCGGCGTTGGCGTTACCATCTTTGAATAAGATGGGGCTTTCCCCGGTATCGCTGTTCAGGTTAGTCAACGGGAAATTGGACCGGAAGTGGCCGTGGAGCAATGGTTGCTTCAGGTTCACCACGCGGATGGTATCCGCTTTCAACGGTACTCCTGCCAGCGTAGCGCTCAGCTGAAAAATATTGACGGCAGAATTTTCATCATTGTGGCCCTGCCCCGGTAACACCTCGTTATTAAACCTTCCGGTGAAATTACAGTTGGTCCATTCGCCCATTGTAGTTACCAGTACGTTGTTAGTCGTTTTCCAGGTGATGAGTACTTTAGGCGTATCCCTGTATTTCATATGCCCGTTGAGGTTAGCCTCAGCGTCCAGTGGTTTGGTGAGGGTAATGCTGCTTAATTTGGTGCTGATAGTGGGCGGCAACCAGGAGGCCGCATCATGCAGCAATACCTGGTTGGCATTAATTTTCAGCTGGAACGGCGGCGGCTTTTCGCTAAAGCCAAACTGCCCGGTAATGAGCACCGGGTGGTCATCTATACGGATCTCCTGTGATGGTATCGTGAGAATCTTTGTGCGCTTATTGAATATTACGGAGAGGTTTAATTGCAGTTTTTTATCTTTCAGATAACTTCCTTTAACGGTGTTGAAAGCAAAACTTTTAGACAGGATATCCGATATTATGGTAACCTGTACACTGCTGTCCGTGGCACTCACCTTGCCATCCAACTGGCGTATATCCAGTTGGAATAATTTAAACTTCTGCCGGTTATCTATAATAAAACTGATGTTCGTTAACATCAGTTTTTTGATGCTGGCATCTTTTGAGCCGTTGCTTTTCTTCGCGGCCGATTTCCGTTGCAGCACGTATGTGTTGGAATAGCCGGTGGTATCAGTATACAGGAAGATGGTACCATCCTGCAGGGTGATTTCATTTACATCTACGTGTTTGCGTAGCAGTGATAACGTATTTACCCGTACGAAAATGTAGTTAACATCCAGCAATGGATGATGATGTTGCTGAAAGAGGCTGTCTTCCAGTACTACTTTTTTCAGGGCGATAGATACATTGGGAAAGCTCTTCCACAGGGAAGGTTCCATATCAGCGATACGGATATTTCCGCTCAGGCGATCATTCAGCTGGGCCGTGATCTGTTTCAGGAAATTGTCTTTATTGGCATGTATGTACCAGGTCATACCCAGGATTAACAACACCAGGAGTGCTATAAATATACCGCCGGTAATAAGGATGATCCTGAGCCATTTTCTCATGTGGTAAAGGTTTATCTGCTATAACAGCTGAGCTGCTAAACAGTTCACCAACCCATAAAAACCATGCCCGTTCCACAGAGTGTAACCGCAGCGCCGCTGATGGCGGCCATATATCTTTCCGTAGCAACGGGTTTCATGAGGGAAAACCCATAGTATCCCAGCAGTACCATAATGATCATGGTGAGAATGGTAAAGAAGGTAAAAGTAGCAATCAGCATTACAATGCCGGGTACAGATTGTTGCGCCGCCGGGTAAAACAATAACGGCAGCAAGGGTTCAGAGGGGCCCATTACGAATATCACGAACAGGATCCAGGGCGTTACGCGGATCCTTTTCTGCGGCGCTACGTAGGCTTCATTATGACGATGCTGATAAACATACATATCGCCATCGTCGTATACATCAAAGTGTTTGTGTGGCCTGTTGGCGATGGCTTTATACAATCCCCAAATGAGGTAAAAAAGCCCCAATATCAGCAATGCCCATCCCGCAATGCCGCCACGTACTTCTGTGATAGCGGTAAAACGCGATAGCTGCCATCCCAGCACCACGCCGATCATCCCGATCACGAGGGAACTCATTACATGTCCGAGGCCGCAGAGGGCCGTCCACCCGATGGTTTTAGCCACCGACCATTTCCGGGTGCGGGAAAAAACGATAAAAGGTACATAATGATCCGGGCCGGAGGCCGTATGAAGACAGCTGATGGTAACTGCTGTTAGTAATAAACTGTTATCGATAAATGACATACTACTGTTTTAAACAGATAAAAGCTTTGCCAGTTGTTGCTGACATTCAAATAGTTGTTCCCCGCTATGGCCCAGCATTCTTACCATGATACCGTTGCCGGCGGTGCGTGTAACACCCGCCAATATGCGGGGTTGTTCTTCCAGGTAACGGTGAAGCCTGTCCGCAGTTTCATTAAGGGCTACCTTTTCATGGGTATCGAAAAACAGGAAGGTAGCCTGATGTGTGTATTCTTCCATCCAGCCCATTGCCTCAAAACTGGTAACGCCGGGTTGCATCAGGAGGTTATCTCTTAGCAGCAGCTGTTCTCCTGAAAATACCTGCGTGATGCTGTGCAGTTTTGTAAAGCGGAATACTTCCCCGTTTAACTTCCGGCCGCAGGTAATGATCTCTCCCCAGATGAGGCGGCAGTTATTTGCGAGGTGCAGGTTCGTATAGCCGGTGTAGGTAGCCTTTTCATGCGGCACCAGGGGATGCGGCAAAAAGGTGAAGGTGCTCCCGGTTTGCAGCCGTACGCGCATTTCCTGTGTAGCGCCGGTTTCCATGTTAAACAGCCGCTGGTACGCCTGCGTTTGCAGGTGTAAAGCCGTGCCTGCGGCAACGGTAATATCCAATTGGTAATGATCTTTATCCAGCATACCCGGTGAAGAGCTCATCATCATGAGACGCAATACCGGGTCGCTGCGTTCTTCCCGCACATTAGCCACTTTAAAAGGCCGTGTGCAGTAGCATTCCTTCAGATAGGTGCCACTATCTCTTTTCCCCGTCAATATCTTCAGTTCACTGATCATGTTAAGAGATTGGGCGCTGCGATGTCTTCCAGTAATGCGTATCTTTTAATCCAGTTGATCACATCTTCCAGCCCGGTGCCGCTCATGAGGTCTGTGAATACGAAAGGCTGTCCCCCTCTCATTTTGCGGGCGTCCCTTTCCATTACGCCAAGATCCGCATGTACATAGGGGGCGAGGTCAATTTTATTGATGACGAGCAGGTTGGAGCGGGTAATACCCGGACCACCTTTACGTGGGATCTTATCTCCTTCCGCTACGTCTATCACAAAAATGGTGACATCCGCCAGATCGGGGCTGAAGGTGGCCGACAGGTTATCGCCGCCGCTTTCTATGAAGATGATTTCGATATCCGGGAAACGGCGTACCATTTCTTCCACGGCTTCGAGGTTCATGCTGGCATCTTCACGGATAGCGGTATGCGGGCAGCCGCCGGTTTCCACACCGATGATCCTTTCCGGTGGCAGCAGGCTATTCTGCGTGAGGAACTCCGCATCTTCCTTTGTATAAATATCGTTGGTGATAACGGCCACCTGGTAGTGTTGCGCCATTTGCCTGGTTAACCGCTCAATGAGCGCTGTTTTCCCGGAACCTACAGGTCCGGCCACTCCTACTTTTATATATTCTCTGCTCATGGTATCAATAATTATTGTTACGACATATACAACCGGCTGTACAGGCGTTCGTGCTGCATACTGCGGATATCAAATGCCGCATTGCAAAGCCCGAGCAGTGACTTATCGGGTTGTATTGTTGCTTCCGTCAGTTCTTTCAATAAAGGTTGCAGGTCAAAGAGGATGTCCTGCCCATCCATTTGCCCGAGGGGCACCAGCTTTACGCAGTTGGTCACCATTCCCATAGCGGCGTTGTAATAGTATGCGTACAACGCGGATGACAACGGGATATTAGTAAGCTGCGCATAGATGCCAAATACCAGGCAGTAATGCGGGCTGTTGCCCGCAGCTGTTTCATATTGCGTAACCAGTTCGCTGGTATACCTGCGGCTGAAAATGCGTGTGAGCCGGGCTCCCAGCTTCTGGCTGGCTTCCCGGAGTTCGCGCGGCGCTTTTACGGCGGTGCATAAGTGATGCAGCTCCAGCAGTTCGCTCACATTGTTTTGTGTAGCTGCGGTATAAGCCAGGCTCATAAATGCGGCATCGTTGTAACGGATATTATTCTGCAGCATGTTACGTACAAAGGTGGCCGCCGTAGCGGCGCTGTTCACCAAACCCTGTTGCACAAAGGTTTCCAGCCCGGCGGAATGCGTATAACCGCCAATAGGCAGTGTGCTGTCTGCCAGGTGTAGTAAGCTGCCGAGATAATGCTGTTCCATATGCTTTATTTTGACGCCAGTTCCAGGATCTTCTCAAAAAATGAAGGGCCGCCGTTGCCGTGCGTATGTGGCTGCACGTTAGTACGCAGGATGTGCAGGAGCTTGCGGCGTTCTTTTACCACCGGGTAACCGGCTGCATGCAGCCAGCGGTACAGCGGTTCATCTGCGGGAATCAGCAGTTGTTCTTCTTCGAGGAAAAGCGGCAGGTGTTTGTTACCGATTTCGTAACACACCTTTGCCATTTCCGCCATGTTCCGCGGGCTGATCACGATGGCTTCGCACGGAAGGATATCTACCACGATCATCAGGTCATCATCCTGGTAAAGGATATCATTTTGCCTGAGCTGCTGCCCTTCCTTTGTAAACTTCAATGCTACTTCACGGCCGCCGGCAGTATGTTTCCGCTGAATGCGCCGGGAGGTTTCAAACCACTCCAGCGGCAGCAGGTCTGTTTCCTTACTGCTGCGTGTATGCGTATCCGTATTTCCTATGATTTCCCTTACCAACATATCTCCTCCGGGTTAAAATAAAAAATAGCGCTGTGCGAGCGACAGTTCCTTTAACGGTTCGCAGGTGATTTTTTCACCATCTACCCGTACTTCATATGTTTCAGGATTTACGGTGATATCGGGTGTTTTATCGTTGTGGATCAGGTCTTTTTTGGAGATGTTACGGCAGTTGCTCACCGGTAACAGCTGCTTCTGCAAACCGTATTCTTCTTTAATCCCTTTCTCTAACGATAACGCAGATACGAACAATACGCTGGTGTGCAGCAGTGCTTTTCCGTGTGCGCCAAACATATGGCGGTACACCACCGGCTGCGGTGTTGGAATGGATGCGTTGGGATCGCCCATGCGGCTGGCATTGATCATGCCGCCTTTGATGATCATTTCCGGTTTCACGCCAAAGAAGGCGGGTTTCCATAGCACCAGATCCGCCATCTTACCGGGTTCCAGGGAACCGATATGTGTGGAGATGCCGTGTGCGATGGCCGGGTTGATGGTGTATTTGGCAATGTATCTTTTTACGCGGAAGTTATCGTTGTCGCTGTTTTTATCTTCTTCCAGTGCGCCGCGTTGTTTCTTCATTTTATCTGCGGTTTGCCAGGTACGGATAATCACTTCACCAATGCGGCCCATTGCCTGTGAGTCGGAGCTCATGATGCTGAATACGCCCATGTCGTGCAGGATATCTTCTGCAGCAATGGTTTCCGGGCGGATGCGGGAATCTGCAAAGGCCACATCTTCCGGCACTTTCTTATCCAGGTGATGGCATACCATCAGCATGTCGAGGTGTTCATCGATGGTATTTACCGTGTATGGGCGCGTGGGATTGGTAGATGCGGGTAATACATTCGGGAAGGAGGCTGCGCGGATGATATCCGGTGCATGGCCGCCACCGGCGCCTTCGGTGTGGAAGGTATGTATTACGCGGCCGTTGATGGCGTTGAGTGTATCTTCGAGGAAACCGGCTTCATTCAGCGTATCGGTATGAATGGCGATCTGTACATCCAGTTCATCGGCTACTTTCAGGGAAGCGTCTATTACGGCCGGTGTAGCGCCCCAGTCTTCATGAATTTTGAGTCCCAGTGCGCCGGCGGCGATCTGTTCCACCAATGGTTCCGTAGTAGCGCAGTTGCCTTTACCAAAGAAGCCGAGGTTTACCGGGTATGCCTCTGCGGCCTGCAGCATGCGCTGGATGTTCCATTTCCCCGGCGTTACCGTGGTGGCGCTGGTGCCATCCGCCGGACCGGTACCGCCGCCTATCAGGGTGGTTACCCCGCTGAAGAGGGCGTGATCCACCTGTTGCGGGCAGATAAAGTGAATGTGCGTATCAATACCACCTGCGGTGGCGATGAGGTTAGCGCCGTTATGTACTTCGGTAGATGCTCCGATGATGAGCTGCGGATGTACACCGTCCATTGTATCGGGGTTACCAGCCTGCCCTACTGCAACGATCTTACCGTCTTTAATCCCTATATCTCCCTTCACAATACCCCAGTGGTCAATGATGATCACGTTGGTGATCACAAAATCGAGCACGCCTTCGCTGCGCAGTGCAGTGGCCGATTGCGCCATGCCGTCTCTCACGCTTTTGCCGCCGCCGAATTTACTTTCATCTCCGTATACGTTATAGTCCTTTTCTATTTCGATGATGAGGTCTGTATCTGCCAGCCGTACGCGATCGCCGGTGGTAGGACCGTACATGTTTACATATTTTGTTTTGCTGATAGACAGGCTCATAGTTGTTCAGATTTAAAGTTGAGGGAAGCTGCTTTGGCGATGGCAGCAGCTTTTACAGCAGGATCGGTGGTATCGCCGTTTACGAGGTTGTTGATACCGATCACTTTCCGGGCGCCGCCGAGTTCCACCAGTTCTACTTCTTTGGCTTCCCCTGGTTCAAAGCGTACCGCGTTGCCTGAAGGAATATTAAGCCGCATACCGAATGCCGCTTCCCTGGGGAAGGACATCATGCGGTTCACTTCAAAAAAGTGGCAGTGGGAGCCTATCTGTACCGGTCTGTCGCCGGTGTTCACCACGCTGATCCTGACCGTTTTCCGGCCGGCATTGGCAATGATATCTTCTTTCTTCAAAAAATATTCTCCGGGGATCATGGTTGTAAAATTTAATTATGGTTAACGGATAGGATCGTGTACGGTGACCAGTTTGGTACCATCGGGAAAGGTAGCTTCGATCTGTATTTCGTGTATCATTTCGGGGACTCCTTCCATTACATCTTCGCGGGTAAGAATGGTAGCGCCGTAGTGCATGAGCGCGGCCACGGTATTCCCGTCGCGGGCTGCTTCCATTAAACGGCTGCTGATGAGGGCAATGGCTTCAGGGTAGTTAAGGCGCAGTCCTCTTGCTTTTCTTTTCTCGGCCAGTTCTCCGGCCAGATGCAGTAATAATTTCTCGGTTTCCCGTGCAGTCAGGTGCATATGAATAGATTGTTGTATAAAAACTTGTTTCCGGGAGATTGGCTGGTGTATGAAAGGAGTGGTAAAGTACGAATTTTCCGCGGATTTTGTCTTTATCAGGATTAGACTGATTATGCTGATTTATGGATTTGATCACTTTTGATTTAAAAAGATTAGGGGAGATAAAAGTGGATATACCTACTTTTATCTCCCCTAATCTTTTTAAAATATAATCAGTAAAATCAGCGTAATCCTGAGAAAGACAAAATACGCTTTAGTGTGCGGCGGAGGCTATTTTACCAAACCGGGTGCGTACTGCGTCCAGTTCTCCACGTTTCATTTTTGATGTTTTTTCGAGGATGCCCACAAAGTATTCCACTTCTTCTTTCTGGGCAGGGCAACCAACATTCTGCAGTTTACCGGTAGGACCTTTCATGCGGCTGTCGGCCAGCAGTTCGCCGTTGGTGTTTAATACCAGCCAGAAAGGGATACCTTCCTGGTCGCCGTGGTATTTTGCCAGCAGGTCAGCGCCGCCCGGGTTTTCCAGTGCTTTGTTGGCACCGTTTTCCAGCACGGTGATATGACGGATCTCGTAGTTATTATCGAATGCTTTCTTAACACTGGCATCATTCATCGCGGTATCCATTTTGTGACACCAGCCGCACCAGGATGCGTGAAAGATGACGATCACTTTTTTATTGGCTTTTGCTGCCTGTGCGCAGGCATCTTTTACTACTTCATCGGCTGCAGGTGGCGCCTGTTGGGCTTTTACAGCAGAGAAAGTGAGCGCAGAGAATACGAATGTTAAAGAGAGAACTAAAGAACGCATGGGTGATTGGTTTTCTCAAATATAATAAATTTGGTGAACGCGGAGTTTGTCTTTCTCAGGATTAGACTGATTATACTGATTCAGGGATTTGATCACTTTGGATTTTAAATGATTTTGGGAGATATCAGCGAAAATATTTTCGCTGATATCTCCCAAAATCATTTTTAAAATATAATCAGTAAAATCAGTCTAATCCTGAGAAAGACAAAATTCGCTTAATCATCCAGTTTGAGTACCGCCAGGAATGCTTCCTGTGGTATTTCCACGTTACCTATCTGGCGCATACGTTTCTTACCTTCTTTTTGTTTTTCCAGTAATTTACGTTTACGGGAGATGTCACCGCCATAACATTTCGCGGTTACGTCTTTACGCATAGCGCTGATATTTTCGCGGGCAACAATCTTTGCGCCAATGGCAGCCTGGATGGCAATAAGGAATTGCTGGCGTGGCAGCAGTTCCTTCAGTTTTTCGGTGAGTTTACGGCCAAACTCCTGCGCACGGCTTCTGTGGATCAGGGCACTGAGTGCATCCACTTTTTCGTTGTTCAGGAGGATATCCATTTTCACGATGTCACTGTCGCGGAATCCGATCGGTGTATAATCGAAGGAGGCGTATCCACGCGTCTGACTTTTCAGTTTATCATAAAAGTCGAATACGATTTCCGTGAGTGGTATTTCAAACATCAGTTCCACGCGGGTGGTGGTCAGATAGCTTTGATTCAGGAGGTTACCGCGTTTGCCGAGGCACAGGGTCATGATGTTACCGATATATTCGGGTTTGGTGATGATCTGTGCGCGGATGAAAGGTTCCTCGATCCTGTCCAGCTTGGTGGGATCGGGCATTTCGCTTGGGTTATTTACGATGATTACACCATCGCGGGTGGTATGTGCAATGAAGCTTACGTTGGGAACCGTGGTGATCACAGTTTGATTGAACTCCCTTTCGAGGCGTTCCTGGATGATTTCCATGTGAAGCATGCCGAGGAATCCGCAACGGAAGCCAAAACCCAGCGCCTGTGAGGTTTCCAGCTCATAGGTCAGGGAGGCATCGTTCAGCTGCAGTTTGTCCATACATTCACGCAGCTCTTCGAAATCTTCTGTATTTACAGGATAGATACCGGCGAATACCATTGGCTTTACTTCCTGGAATCCGTTGATACCTTCCAGGCAGGGGTTGTTCGACAACGTGATGGTGTCTCCTACCTTTACTTCCTTAGCGCTTTTGATACCGGTAATAATATACCCTACATCCCCGGTGAACACTTCCTTGCGGGGATCGAGGCCCAGTTTCAGGATGCCTACTTCATCTGCAAAATATTCTTCCCCGCTGTTAAAGAACCTGATCTTATCTCCTTTTTTGATGGAGCCGTTGAACACGCGGAAATATGCGATGATACCACGGAAGGAGTTGAATACGCTATCGAAGATGAGTGCCTGCAATGGCGCGTCGTTACTGCCTTTTGGAGCGGGAATACGGTGTACAATGGCTTCGAGGATATCTTCGATGCCGATACCGGTTTTACCGGAAGCGAGCAGGATATCTTCTCCTTTTACGCCGATGAGTTCAATGATCTGGTCTTTCACTTCCTCGATCATGGCGCCCTGCATATCAATTTTATTGATAACGGGGATGATTTCGAGGTCGTTTTCCAGTGCCAGGTAAAGATTTGAAATAGTTTGTGCCTGGATACCCTGTGCGGCATCTACCAGGAGGAGCGCTCCTTCGCAGGCGGCAAGCGCGCGGGACACTTCGTAGGAGAAGTCCACGTGGCCGGGGGTATCGATCAGGTTAAAGATATATTTTTCACCATTTTTTGCAGTGTAATCCATTTGAATAGCGTGGCTCTTGATGGTGATACCTTTTTCACGTTCAAGATCCATGTCATCCAGCACCTGGGCCTGCATGTCGCGGTCGGAAATAGTATGTGTAAACTCCAGTAAACGGTCTGCCAGGGTACTTTTACCGTGGTCAATATGGGCAATGATACAAAAATTGCGAATATTCTTCATATGATGTTTTGCTGTTCCGTAGTCTGCTGCAATGTACTGCATCGGACCTTTTCAGCCGGCAAAGGTATTGAAATTAGTTCATTAGTTAATGCGTTTAGTAATTATGTTTTGTTATTTGGTTTTTAAGGAGATAGAAACCATAGCGCGGGCTTTTTTTGATATATTAATATATAAAGCTCAACTTTATAGACATAAGGGAAAATGAGGGTGTTACCCCATATTATTAAAAAATTAAAAATTCACCGCACATGGAACTAACTAGTCAGTTTGAAGAGGCAGTGGCAGCGAGTAAAACCCTGCCGGAAAAACCGTCCAATGAAATTTTGCTGCAGCTGTACGCCCTGTACAAACAGGGAACAACCGGCGATGTGGATAATGACGGCCCTTCCAACCCGTTTGACTTTGTGGCGAAAGCCAAGCATGAAGCGTGGGCGGAGCTGAAAGGTAAAACGAAAGATGCGGCTATGCAGGAATATGTGGACCTGGTAAAGAAGCTGAAAGGAGGCAATTAGCCCGGAGCTGTTAGCTGACGGCTAACAGCTTCTTTCATCTTTTTCCTTACTTTTGAGTTATGGTACCTTCATACACGATAAGCGAAAAATCACAACATTACCTGGCGCTGGAAGAACAGTATGGTGCCCATAATTATCATCCGCTACCGGTTGTACTGGACCGGGGCGAAGGTGTTTTTTTATGGGATGTGGATGGCAAACGTTATTATGATTTTCTATCCGGCTATTCTGCCGTAAACCAGGGTCATTGTCACCCTAAAATTATTGCTACTCTTATAGAGCAGGCAAAAAAGCTGACACTTACTTCCCGTGCATTTCACAACGATCTGCTGGGAGAATACGCACAATACATCACTACTTATTTCGGATATGATAAAGTGCTGCCCATGAACACGGGTGTGGAAGCGGTGGAAACAGCGCTGAAGCTTTGCCGCCACTGGGCATATATTGTAAAAGGCGTTCCGAAAGACAAAGCAAAAATCATTGTATGCGCCAATAACTTCCACGGACGTACGCTGAATGTGATCTCCTTTAGTACAGATCCTGCGGCACGTGATAACTTTGGTCCGTTTACGCCGGGTTATGAAGTAATTCCGTACAACAGCTTAACCGCACTGGAACAGGCTTTACAGGATAAAAACGTAGCAGGTTTCCTGGTAGAACCCATACAAGGAGAAGCCGGTGTAATGGTACCGGATGAAGGATATTTGTCCAAAGCGCGGCAGTATTGCCAGGACGCCAATGTACTGTTCATTGCAGATGAGATCCAGACAGGGCTGGCCCGTACCGGTAAAATGCTGGCATGCGATCATGAAAATGTGCGCCCGGATATCCTGATACTCGGAAAGGCTTTGTCGGCCGGCACCCTGCCGGTGAGCGCCGTACTCGCGGATGATGAGATCATGCTCACCATCAAGCCGGGCGAACATGGCTCTACTTACGGCGGCAACCCGCTCGCCTGCAAGGTGGCCATTGCTTCCCTGCAGGTACTGAAGGATGAGAAGATGGCGGAAAACGCTGCGGAAATGGGCCTGTTGCTCCGCAACGGCCTGAAGGAACTGCATTCGCCATACATCACCACCATCCGTGGTAAAGGACTGCTGAATGCCATCGTTATTGAACATAAAGACCCGGAAGCTGCCTGGGACCTTTGTCTTACTTTAAAAGAAAACGGCCTGCTGGCCAAGCCTACCCACGGTGATAAAATACGGTTTGCACCTCCCCTGTCTATCAATGCCGGACAGATCAATGATTGTGTGCAAATCATTAAAAGAAGCCTGGAGCAGGCTTTCAGTTAGTGAACCTTGTATGACTACATCCCATAAAGCCATCCGTAGTTCAGGATGGAAGACAGATTTTTTAATCGGGTTCCCCGATGGGCTTTTCCTGTTGTTCTTTGCTACGCAGGTGATACAGGTATTTCCCATTGAGGTCCAGACCTTTTATACCATTCACCTGTGTGCGTGGATTATTGGCGCTATGCTGGTGATGATCAGCGCGTTCCAGGCTAACAAAGGCGACCTGCAGCACGACAGCGCCCTGTTGTCGGACCAGGAACGGACCAAGTTGCAACGCCTGGATATCACGCCACGTGTGATTGCGCATATAGAACAGGAAATGGAGAAGGATGCCCATTCATGGGAGCTGATGCTGGAACACGAGAAAGTAAAGGAATCTGCGTTTAGCCGTTCCCGTGCTATCAAGAGTGCGTTGATGACAGGGGTTTTCTTTTTGCTTGGCGGTATCCTTTCGCTGGGGCCTTATCTCTCCAATGAAAATTTCGCGGCTGCCTCACAAACCAGTATCCTGCTGGTTTTCCTGGGGCTCACCATTTTCAGTTTTATCAAGGCGAAAGTAACCGCGCAACGTCCCCTCCCGGTAATTTTGCGATATTGGGTGATGGGAGCCGGTATCCTGGCAGGCGCATGGATCTTACATAAAACCATCTTCTGAAAATAAAAAAGCGGCATCCGGAAATTACCCGGATGCCGCTTTTGTTATTCGTTCCTTATTTACTGCTTTTTGGCGAGCGTGTAAACAACACGCAGGCAAAAGCCACCAGCGCACCGGCGAAAGACAGGTACAGACCGGGTTGCGACTGCGGGCAATCGCCCATTTCACATCTTGAGTACAACAACATATTCCTGAAGGTCCAGGCCAGCAGGAACCCTACAATAAAGAGGTTCACCCTGGACACCCACTTGTTCTTCACCAGGAATATTCCAATTGCCAGTACAGAAAGGATAATACATAACCGGCCGGGCTCTCCGTAATTGGAACCTGTTCCGTTTACGCCTGTAAATACCAGGTGCCTGCCTTCCACGTCTACCACCGACCACGGCAAAAAGGCGCATACAATCACCAGCAACACTGCCAGTATTCCAATAATAGCTGTCCTGGACATACTTTTCAATTTAGGGAGGCAAAGGTACTTATTTTGCGCCCGGTTCACAATGCGAACGCAAATAATTAGTATATAAAGTAGACAGGTGCTCGAAAGTTCCTTGTCCTTCAGAGATACTGTGCGTACGGTTAGGATAAGCCATAAACTGGAACTGCTTGTTATACCTGATCAGTTCATTCAGCAGCATTTCCGCATTCTGATAATGTACGTTATCGTCGCCGGTGCCGTGGATGTACAGCAGGTTGCCCTGGAGATTTTTTGCGTAAGTGATAGGCGAACCTTTTACAAAGTCTTCCCGGTTTTCTTCGGGCAGGCCCATGTAACGTTCCTGGTAAATGTTATCATAAGTAAGCTGGTTGCCTACTGCGGCAATAGCGATCCCTGTTTTATAAATTTCCGGATACTGGAACAGGAGGTTCAGCGTCATAGAGCCGCCACCACTCCAGCCCCATACAGCGGTCCGTTGCGGATCAAGAAAAGTATATTTCTGCAGCAGCGCTTTAGTGCCCATTGCCTGGTCGCGTGCATTGATCAATCCTACTTTGCGGTACACGCATTTACGCCAGGTACGGCCTTTGGGCAACGGGGTGCCTCTGTTGTCCATTGATACGTATACATATCCATCGGCTGCCATGTCACCATCATAGAGGAAGTTACGGCCTGCGCCGATGGCGTCCAAAGTGGTAGCGCCTGCGGGTTCGCCGTATACATAAAATACCACGGGGTATTTTTTAGCGGGATTAAAATTGGCGGGTTTGCTCATCCAGCCGCTCATGGTAACACCATCAACCGTAGTGATGGTGAAAAACTCCGGTTTATTGGGTGCTGCGGCGCCTTTGGTGATCGCATTCAATACTGTATTGCCATTGCTTTTATGCGCAGGCAGCTGCAGGTTTTCACTAACAGGATAAGTATAGGCGTTGCTAAAGTCGTGGATAGCCCATGCGCCGTAAGGGGAAATTTTATATTCGTGGGAACCAGGTTCGTTGGCTGGCGTAATGCGTTCCGCCTTGCCGCCGTTTAACGGCACCCTGTAAAGATATTGCTGGGTGGGATTATCCGGTGAGGCCAGGAAATAGATAGTGTTAGTGGCTTCATCAATTTTGGCAATGCTGATCACATCATAGTTACCGGGTGTGAGCAAGGTAGCTTTACCATCTTCCGTAGAAATATTGTAGAGATGACGCCAGCCGTCCTGTTCACTTACCCAGATGAAGGATTTGCTGTTGCGGATAAAGTCCCATCCGGCGATGTTGTCATCGTCCCAGCGTGATTTTACATCGATCCAGGCGCTGTCTTTTTCCTGGTAAATGGAGCGAACGTTTCCATTAGCGGCGTCGCAGAGCATTATTTTGCTTTCGTTTTGTTTGCGGTTCAGCTGCTGGATGATGAGAGTATTTTTACCGGGTACCCATTCCATACGGGGAATATAGTGTTGTTGCTGATCGCCTGGAACCTGCATCCAGGTTGTTTTAGCAGTTTGTATATCTGCTACGCCGATGCGGCAGGCGGAAGGGCTCTCTCCTGCTTTCGGGTATTCTACCGGTACTGTAAAGGAATATATGGAATCGGTATTATCGATCATGAGGAAGTCGCGGATCTTAGTGGCATCGATTTGCCAGTAGGCGATGCGCTTGCTGTCGGGGCTCCAGCGGAAGCCGTCGCGGCAGCCGAATTCTTCTTCATAGGCCCAGTCGAATGTGCCATTGATAAAACGGCGGGTACCATCAGTAGTGATGGGAGTAATGGCGCCGGTGGAGAGGTCTTCCACGAAAATGTTATGTCCGCTTACATAGGCGGCTTTGGTGCCGTCCGGTGATAATTTAGCGAACATAAGAGAAGACGCGGGCTTATCTTTCCCGAGCTGCAGCAGCTTTCCGCTGGCAATGTCCAGTAACCAGTAGTCGCCGCGGGTTTCGTAGCGCCATACTTTTTTTGAGTTGGTATAAAGCAGTACTTTTTTTTCATCTCCGGAAAAATAAAAATCCTTTATAGCAAGGCTATGATAGCTGGCTGCGGGAATTTTAAGGGAAGATGGCTCACCGGAAAGCGGGAAAGATTCGATTCCGGCCGGGGTGGCTTTAAAATAAGATTTGCCGTCGAGGCTCCACCGGATGCCCTTTCCGGGCTGCGCCTGTGTGGGTAAATAATACAGCGCGATAAAAACAATGAGTAGCGTAAGTTTCTTCATTATGTAAGAATAATTTGCAATGGTAGCCAAATTATAATAGAAAAAAAATGAACAATATAGGGACGGTAGCGTTAACTGGATAAAAAATCACCCTTTCGTATTAAAAAAACAATTTCTTTTTGCCTATTTTTATGTCAGAATTAATAATTAGATAATGAAAACCAGCCGGTTAGCCATATTTTAACCGGTAATCCTAAATCCTGCAGAAAAACCATCAGTTATGATACAGATTGCCTTATCTTATAAAAACCGTGAATACCGGCATTTTGAAGATTCCTCTCTTGCGCAGATAGCCGAACACACCCGGAAATTACTTTGTGCTTTGCTGGAAGACATTTATGACCTTGTTTCAAAGGAAACAGGCCGTTTCCTGATCTACCTGGATCATCATCCGAAAATTGAAGTGGAAGGATTCAGTCATGGTCTGCGTAACCAGATAGAGCGTACGCTTCGTGGTGAATCTGCCTATGAGGATGATTATTAAGCAGCATTAATTAGTTGCTTCTCTCCTGTTATAGTCATATAAAGTATCCTTACCTTAGTTCATAAATACGACAAGGAGAATGCAGCTTACCTTCATCCAGGTATTGGAATTACTGGGCACTTTTGCGTTTGCTGTTTCGGGAGCCACAGCAGCTATTAATAAATCGTATGATGTAATCGGACTACTGGCGCTGGCCTTTATCACGGCTATTGGCGGCGGTACTATCCGCGACCTCCTAACCGGCGCCACACCAGTTGCCTGGATGACGGATGAACTCACCAACAGCGCTATTATTGTGGCCGCCATTATTGCCGCATTATTTTTTTCCTATGTAAAAAAACTCACCCGTTTACTCAGCACCTTTGATGCGATAGGGCTGGGACTCTTTACTATTACCGGTATCAACAAAGGACTGGCAGCAGGGCTTCCCATGCCTATATGTGTGGCGCTTGGTGTAATTACCGGTACTTTCGGCGGATTGCTGCGCGATGTTATCACCGGGGAGCAGCCCATTCTTTTTACCCGTGAAATATATGCAGCCGCGTCCATAGCGGGTGGCATCCTGTACCTGGTTGCCGGGCACTTTACCGGTGTTTCCGGAGATATTGCGCAGGGTATAGCCGTTACCGTTATAGTGGGCATCCGGCTGGCAAGTCTGCGGCATAACTGGCAACTGCCCCGGTTACGTTCCTAGCGGGGATATTTGCTGATAAATAAAATTTATTATATTGCTGATATGATGGCATTATTTGATAATTATATCGCGTTTGCGACTACCGTATTTATGGGATTACTGGCAATTGTAAATCCTGTTTCAGCCATCCCTGTTTTCATGGAGCTGACATCCAATATGGATAAAAAAGCGAAGCGAAACATTGCCACCAAATCAGTGATCATTGCCTTTTGTATTATCCTTGTTTTCAGTGTGGCGGGCAAACTCATTTTTCATGTTTTTGGCATCACGCTGGCCGCACTGCGGGTTACCGGCGGTATCCTGGTTTTTGTAATCGGGTATGAAATGGTGCGCGGAGAAAAGGAGAATAAAAATGAGAATCCAAAACTCGGTACACAACCGGTGAAGGCCGACCAGGGAATCAGCGTAGCCATTACCCCATTGGCGATGCCGCTGCTGGCGGGCCCCGGCGCTATTACCACTTCTATGAGCTATTCTGCGGCTAAAGATCTCACACATCTCGCAATTGTAATAGGCATTTATGCATTTATATGTTATATCACCTATCTCCTCTTTATTGCAGGTGAACGCATTGTAAAAATTATCGGCACCAACGTGATGATGGTGATCACAAAAATGATGGGACTTATCCTGGCCGTTATCGGCGTTCAGATGTTTGCCCTCGGCATCCGCGAACTTTTTAATTTTTAAAATAGTTTTTCAGAGAACAATTTTAAATCGTTTCGTGTTATTATTTCAGATGCGCATTAAAAGGATTATTTAGGGTAAAAACAAAAAGGAAAGAATATTTAAGAAGATAGCAGCCATCATCCACATAGCGTTAGCCCGCTATGACTGTCATTACGCATCATTCAAAAAATCCAAAACCATTTTATCCTATTGAAACTCTTCACGTAAAAAGCGTGAGGGAATCTTATTGCCTTCTTTAAAAACTTTTTTTAGTTGAACAACAGGTAAATCCGTTATTGATTACTAGGTGGATGTTATTTGTTCTCTTTTTTTAATAAGAACATAAGAAAATCAATATAGACGGAACAGTTAGCAGAAAAGCCGTCCCGATTCCTCGGGACGGCACTTTTTTTTCAGCCCTGGCTTTTCTTTCTGCGCTTGCTGTCTGCTATATCTTTCTGATCATATTCGTCTTCGTCGTATCCTTCCAGTACATTGTTCCGGTCGTCGTTCCTTTCCTTTTTGGCGCCGCCTTTGGCCGGGGCCAATGTCTCATTCTTACGCTTTGTTTCTTTCAGCTCACGCTTTTCGGAAGTGCTTTTTTTGATCGTCATAAGTCATGGTTTTATGGTATGGTTACAAAAAAAACGCCGGAACCACATTTACGGAATCATAATACCCTCTTTAATTTCATCTGTTGCAGGCGCAATCACCCGTTCATCCGCCTGCAGGCGGCCGAACACTTCCGTGGAATCATTGTGGTGATTGCCTTCTTCTATATCAATCCATTTTGTATGATGATTCCTTACGGCGATGACATACTTTTTTTCCGTAGACATTACAATGGCGCTGGCGGGCACCAGCAGCGCCTGCGCCGAGCCTTTCAGCGGCAGCATCACTTCCGTATACATTCCTGCTTTGAGTAACCGTTTCGCGTTCTGTACATCTATTTCTACAGCTTCAGAGCGGTATTTATCATTCAGCGTGCCTGCCTGCCGGGCAATGGTACCCTCGAAATGCCCACCGGGAATAGCGTTTACCTCAAATGTAATTGCCGATTGCTCCGATAGCTGCGCGCTGTATATTTCGGGCACCTCCAGCATCAGCCTCAGCTTATCTTCCTGCTCCAGCATCAACATGGGCTTATCATCAACTTTGGTATCCGGCCCTACCAGCGCGCCGGGATGGATATTGCGTTCTGTGATCACACCATCAAAGGGCGCCGTAACGGTTAAGTAGCCGCGGTTCACTTCCTGTGCGCGGAAATTGGCCTGTTCGCCGTTCATTAATGCGCTGTCGGCCAGCATACGGGCTTTAGCCAGCTCCAGGTCGTGCGGGGAAATGGTGCCTGGTTCCTCGCTGGTGGCCACGGTGCGTTCATAGTTATCTTTGCTGGAGGCGAACATGGCCGCTGCCTGCAGGTATTTGGATTGTGCCGCGTAGTAATGCTGGGTTACTTCCGGCGCTTCCAGCACCAGCAGTACCTGTCCTTTCTTCACTTTGGAGCCACGGTCTACCGAAATGCTTTTTACAAAACCATTAATCCTCGGATAGATGCTTACTTTCTGAAAGGCAGCCAACGTACCAGGCAGGCGGATACTCCCTGCCAGCGGCCGTTGTACCACTGTTGCAAGGGTATAGTGACGTTCGTCTTTACTTGTTTTCTTTTTATCGGTCATAGCGGCTGAATTACAGGCAGCCATGATAACGATCATACTTACAGTGAACAGATAATATTTAGAATGCTTCATCATGTTAGATTTTCTTTTAAACATTGGCGTTGTCCGGCATTAAGGAAGGCGACTGGTAGCCTGTTTTACGTTGCATCAGTGCATATACCTGCGGTAATATGAGCAGGGCTGCGAGTGTGGAAGCTATCAGTCCGCCGATAACGGCGCGGCCCAGCGGCGCTGTCTGATCGCCTGCTTCCCCGAGGCCGCTCGCCATCGGGATCATCCCTGCAATCATGGCCAGGCTGGTCATCAGTATGGGGCGCAATCTTACGCCGGCACTCACAATGGCCGCTTTCCGGGCATCGTGGTATTCCATCCGGAGCTTTTCCGCATTGGTAACAATCAGGATGGCATTGGCTACCGACACGCCGGTAGACATGATCATACCCATATAAGATTGCAGGTTCAGCGTAGCGCCCGTGAGCAACAATGCAATCAGCGCGCCTGCAATTACCGCCGGGATGGTAGTAAGTACCACCAGTGATAGTTTAAACGACTGGTAGTTGGCCGCCAGCAGGAGGAAGATAACGGCTACCGCTATCATCAGCCCGTTCTGCAGGCTGTTCAGCGTTTCCACGAGGAGACTGGAAGCGCCTTTCAGTTCTGTGATCAATCCCTTTGGCGGCGTGCCGGTTTCCCGGATTGCCTGTTGTACGGCGGCGGTGGCAGTACCCAGATCTTTACCGGAAATATTGGCACTAACGGTAACGAACCTACGCGGGCCGGAACGGTCGTATTCCCCCGGCATTTCCGTTTGGGTAAAAGTGGCCACGTCTGCCAGTACGGGCCGCGGCTGGCCTTGCACCAGCGGGATTTCTTTCAGGTCATTTAATGCCGTCATGTTATACTCCGGCACCTGTACCTGCACCTGGTAGGTATAGGCCACCTTTTCATCGAGCCACTGATTTTTTTCGGTAAAGCGGCTGGAGGACGTGGATGCGGTAACAGAGCGGGCCACCTGGTAAATGTTTAACCCCATCTGCGCCAGTTTAAGGCGATCGATGTGAATGCTGATCACCGGGAAATGCAGTGGCTGCGCAATCTGTACATCCCGCAGAAATGGAATGTCGTGCAGCTTATTCACCAGTTGTTGTGCATACGTCGAGATCTGTTGCATATCCTTCCCGGCCACCCTTACTTCTATGGGTGTAGCGGCTCCCTGGCTCATAATTTTTTCCGTGAGATCTATCGGCTCAAAAGACAACCGCATCTCCGGTATTTTTGCCGTGATGTTCTTCCTGAGCTGATCTTTCAATGTTTCGATATTTACGTTATAGTTTTCCTCCAGGTTCACCTGCAACACCGCTTCGTGTGTGCCACTGTTAAAAATATAGAGGTTGCTGGTACCATAGCTGCTGGGAATTAGTCCCACGTAAGCGGAACTGATGGCCACATGTCCTTCCACGGTGCTGTCCACTACTGCCAGTACCTCATGCAGTGCGGTTTCTGTGCGTTCCAAGCGCGTGCCATCGGGCATGCGTAAACGAAGCTGGAACTGCCCGGCGTTGATGTGGGGCATGAGGTCCTTCCCTATCCATACATAGCAACCACCTGCCAGCAGCAGCGAACCAATGATATAAACGGTAACGACTACACGCGATTTATTCATACCGCTTTCGAGCACCCGCATAAAGCCTCCTTTAAAACGTTCGAAGCCCGTTGCTTTTTCCGGGTGCCGCGTGGCCTGTTGCAGGTGTTCATTCACTTCTTTTACTTCTTCCGCATCCAGTGCCATCACGGCGTGCGCATGATGCTGGTATTTATCTGCCTTCAGCCACCAGTTGGCTATAACCGGCACCAGTGTTTGCGCCGCGAAATAGGAAGCTACCATCGCAAAACCGATGGATAACGACAGTGGCAGGAACATGGCGCGAGGCACGCCCGTCATGATAAATGACGGCGCAAATACCGCCAGGATACAAAGCAGGATGAGCAACAGCGGGAATGCAATTTCCTCGCATGCATCGTAAATCGCCTGCCGTTTGGATTTACCCATTTCCAGGTGCTGGTGGATATTTTCAATAGTCACCGTGGCCTGGTCCACCAGGATGCCAATGGCCAGTGCGAGGCCGCTCAGCGTCATGATGTTGATGGTTTGCCCGGCCAGTTTAAGCCCCATTACTGCGCATAACACCGCCACCGGTATCGTGACTATCACCACCAGGCAGCTGCGCAGGTCCCGCAGAAACAGCAGTACCATCAGCCCTGTGAGCAATGCACCCAGTGCGCCTTCTGTGATGAGGCTTTTCACGGCATTGATCACAAACACCGACTGGTCAAATTCGTACGATACGTTTACGTCGTCCGGCAGCAGGCTTTGCATTTCCGGGATTTTGGATTTCAGTGTTTTCACCACATCCCAGGTGGAGGCGTCGGCCGTTTTTACAACGGGGATATACACCGAGCGCTTACCGTTGACCAGTGCATAATCCACCGTTACATCCGTGGCGTCGGCCACGCGGGCTACATCGCGTACAAACACGTTGTTGTTGCCATTGGTCACAATGGGAATGTCACCAAAGCCGGCCACCTCCTTTTCGAGGGAGTTGATGGTGGTTACGAACATAGTGTTGTTGATACGGATATTGCCGGAGGGTGTCATCACATTATTTTTTGCGATGGCTTCCACTACTTCATCAGCGCTGAGGTTGAAGCTGCGCAGCTTTTGCGGATCAACATTAATGACCACCGACCGGGAGTTGGCGCCAAAAGGCGGTGGCGCCGAAAGTCCGGGTACAGAGGCAAACATAGGCCGGATGCGGGTAGCGGCCAGGTCGTAAATTTCCTTCAGCGACTTTTTCGGGCTGCTGAACACCAGCTCTCCCACAGGAAGGGATGATGCGTCGAAACGCATTACCTGCGGTGGCAGTGCTCCCGGCGGAAAAAACTTCATGGCGCGGTTTACCTGTAATGCCACCTGGGCGGAGGCTTCCGCCATATCTGTATTTTCATAAAAGGTGAGCTTTAGTAACGTTAATCCCTGTATGTTTTTCGTAGAAATACTTTTTACGCCATTTACATACAGGAACTGATCCTGCAGGCGGGTGGCAAAGAAGCCTTCCATCTGTTGCGGCGACATCCCCCCGTATGGCTCTATCACATAGATAGTGGGCAGGTTTAATTTCGGAAAGATGTCGATGGGTATATTGAAGACAGACAGCAAAGAAAAAAGCAGCAATCCACCGGTGATCACCACCACTGCAATAGGCTTCTTCAGTGCCGAAGATACAAATGACATAATGAATAGCGTTTAGTTCAGATCAGGTAAAAGTTGTGAAATAGTATTGCCTGCGTAAGCGGCACGGAACAGTGCTTTCCAGGCGGCGTCGCGGGTTTGTACCAGGTCTGTTTCCGCGCGGTTCAGCACAAACAAAGCGGTGGTGACATCAATAATATTGGTGAGTCCTCCTTTATACAGCGCCATTTTCTGCCTTGCTGCAGCCCGTGCGGCGGCCAGTTGCAAAGGCAGCTCCTTCAGCTTATCGCGCGATGTTTGGATATCCGACTGCGCCTGTTGTAGTAAGCCGCTGAGCGTAGTGCGGGTAGTGGCCAGTTGTTGCGCGGCTACTTCCGAACGGTACTGCTGTACGGCTACTTTTTCATGTGTGCGTTTCAGGTCAGTAAGATTGTAAGTGATCCCAAGTCCGAGTAAATAATTGTACCTGCTGTATCCCAGGCCGCTCCACAGGTTTTTATCATATACATCATTGAATGATCCGCTGGAACCGCGCATCCATCCTGCCGCCATCAGGTTTACTTTTGGCAGCCGTGATTTGCGGATCACATCGGCGGCGGCGCGTTGTTGCTGGTATACGGCATTGTAATATGCCAGCATAGGATGGGCAGCCAGGCTATCCGGCGCTTCACTGCCCAGCAGTACCGGTAAGCGTTTGTTATTAACGGTATCGGGCTGTATCTGTGCAGTATCAAGACCGGTAAAAACGCCCAGTTGAATGCGTACCTGGTTGTAGTTGTTTTTTATATCCAGCAGCGTGAGTCTTGCTTTCGACAACTCTGCGGCTGCTATGGCACTGTCCACCCCGGGTTTGAGGCCATGCAGCACGGTGGCCGTAACCGCCTTCAGCACTTCTGCATTACGCTGGATATTGTCTGTGGCTATTTGCTGCAATGCGTATAGCCGGAGCAGTTCCAGGTAATTTTGAATAACCGATACCGTAAGCTGGTTAGCCGTATTGTTCAGATCTGTTTGCTGTACTTTCAGCGACTGGGCCGCTTCCTTCTGTTCACTGCCATAGGCGCCGAAGTTGTAGATCTCCCATTGCATGGCTGCCATTGCGATGTTACCGCTCATTAATGCGCTGTTATTTTCTGCGCGGATACCACCTGATGTGGAAGGGATCATCCCCAATGTGAAGTAAGATCCGTAAATGCTGTTGTCTGTACCGGCATCTACCTGGTCATGCAGTTTTATGGCCGGGTACCAATTGTGTTTAATATCTGTAAGGCTGGCCTGGCCGGCGTTTACCTGGGCCTGTTTGGCCTTTATAGCGGGGTAATGCGCGAGGGTAAGCGCAATAGCCCGCTGCAGCGAAAAGCTATCCGCTGCAGATTGTGCGAATAAAGAAGTGAAGGGGACAATACATAGCAACCACCCACACCTCTTCTTCACGATCCTATGTAAGTTCATAAATCGCTAAAAAAGAAATGAAATAAATAAAATGATAAAACGGGTTATCAGGCGGCAGGTGGGCCTCTCCAGCTTCTTAGCGGCGTGGGTACGCTGAGGTAAGGATTGAAATAATATCCTTTGAGGATTTTGTCTACATAAATAAACCGGGTAGTAACCGCCGACAATAAAAGCGGGCAAACCTTTTCGTGGCCGTAGCTGTCGTTGATACCAACGGGGCGGCGTTTGAACCGGTTAATGGTAGCGCGGAACCGGGGCGCTTTCTCCACCGCTTTAAACGTGATGCCGGTGGTGGCGTGAATATTATCCGTGCCTTTTAATTGTATCCTCCCGGCCTGCCCCTGCACCTGTGGCAAGAACATCACCGCGATTAATACAAAAAATAAATGCCGGAATAATTTCATGTGGTATACTGTAATGAATTTACTAAGATATCCAAAAGTACGGGCTTCGGTAGCCGGTATATATTTTTTTAACCGGATTTTAATGTCTTAAAAAAAACAGATGAGACAGAGTTCTTCCATTTTCAGCAGGGCGTTGGCAAGGCGGAAGTCCTGCATATTGAGGCAGGTGAAGGATTGATATTCATCCAGGCTGGTGCCGGCTGCTACTATTTTCAGTTCGTGTTCATCCAGCTGATCATTTACAAAGTCCAGCACACCTTTGGCGAAATCTTCCGCGCCGATGATGGCTTCAAAATCGGCCGCATCAGGGGCTTTCAGCGTAATACCGGCCTGTCGCAAAGGGGTAAGTTCATTCAGCGCGCTGATGCCGCTTTCTGCAAACTGCTGCCATTCAAATTCCACCACGTTGCCGGTGGCTGATAATGCAGTATATAATTCTTCCCATATGGCGGTGGCATTTGGCAGCACGATATCCGGCAAATGGCTGATCTGCTCCTCGGCATCGTCTTCATTAAAGATATCGAGATATAGCTGTACCAGTGGTTCACGGGCATTGGACAGACCGTGCAGGTTTTCCAGCATCTTTAGTTCCTGCATGAGAGCGGACCAGCGGAGCAACAGTTCCTCTTCATCTTCCTCATTCATCTCATCAGGGATGAGCACTGCTTTGTCGTGCAACTTATAATTATCCAGCCTGTTTTTCCGGATGTGCAATCCCGGCGTACCAAAAGAAAGCTCATAAGAAGCACAATTCAGGAAGGCAGTACCGATAAGTACCTTATCCATGAATATTTCGTGTACCACGCTTTCTTTGGTATCTATGTGCGAGTAGCCACTCTCCTTCCCATAGGTTTGTGTTAACCAGTTAAAATCTTCACGAGAAATAGCAGGCATCTGTTCTGGCATAAAAATTAGTCGGTGAAAGACAAAAGTAGTTAAATTACGTACGGGATGTACCCGTAGTATGAATCAATAAAAAAAATTATTATGGAAAAACGGAAACTGGGACAATCCGGGCTATTGGTAGCCCCGCTGGCCTTTGGCGGCAATGTATTCGGCTGGTCGGCCAATGAATCCACTTCTTTTTCGTTACTGGATGAATTTACTGCAACTGGTTTCAACCTTATAGATACCGCAGACGTATACCCGCGTTGGGTACCGGGAAATTCGGGTGGCGAATCTGAAACCATTATCGGAAAATGGATGCGTGACCGCGGCAACCGCGACAAAATCATTGTGGCCACCAAAGCCGGCGGCGATATGGGCGAGGGCAAAAATGTGAGCAAAGCTTATATCCTCAAAGCCGCAGAGGCTTCCCTGAAGCGTCTGCAAACAGATTATATAGATCTCTACCAAACACATTTTGATAATGAGGCGACTCCTGTAGAAGAAACGCTGGCAGCTTATGATACGCTGATAAAAGCAGGTAAGGTCAGAGCTATCGGCGCTTCCAATATGAGCGCTGCCCGCCTGCTGGCAAGCCTGGAAGCCAGTAAGCAAAACGGCTTGCCACGGTATGAAACATTTCAGCCGGAGTACAACCTGTACGACCGGGAAAATTATGAGCGGCAATATGCAAAGATCTGCGAAGAACATCACCTCAGCGTGATCAATTATTATTCACTGGCGAGTGGTTTTCTTACGGGCAAATACCGCACAGCCGCCGATACCGGCAAGAGTGCGGCCCGCGGGCAGAAAGCACTCAGCTATCTCAATGAAAGAGGGCTCCGTATCCTGGCGGCGCTGGACCAGGTGGCCGCGCAATATCATTCCACACCGGCTGGTGTTGCGCTGGCGTGGCTGCTTACACGCCCTGCGGTGGCGGCGCCTATTGCCAGTGCCACCAGTAAAGAACAGCTGCATGAGTTGATGAACGGTGTGCAGCTCCAGCTGGATACAGCAGCGGTGGCGTTACTCGATAAAGCAAGCGCATAAAAAAAGGGAAGGTTCCAGCCTTCCCTTTTTTACCTGTTTGTTTATTGTTACAACCGGAATTTCAATCCTGCATTCAATCCCAGTCCCCCGATATTGATATAGGATTTCAGGTCATTGGCCGGTTTATTATCATCTTTATAAATCACTTTGGTGCCCTGCTGGTTTACCGGTGTATTGGAGCTCTGATCCAGCGTGGTTACATATTTTGTATTCTTTTCCGCTACCGACAAATCGTTGATGGTACGGCCCGGCAGCGATTGTACTACTGCACCGGTGGTACCATTTATGAGCGTATTGGTTTCATTGTATTCAGTGATCTCTTTTTCTTTACTGCGCACCGGTACATTTTTGTACTCCGTTTCCACGAAAATATCAAAGCGGGGCGATACCGTAAAAGACACGCCCAATGCGCCCTGGAAACCGACAGTAGGATTAGGCTTAATTGCTTCTTTCCTGTTGATATTGGTAACCACCTGCGTACCCGGAGGAATACCGGCAGGACTGGACACCTGGGTAGCATCGGTTTCAATATAGAGACGGCCCCATAACGGCACTATAACACCGAAGCGCACATATGGATTTACTTTTTCCAGGCCCGGACTTACCACCAGGCTGGGTGCAAAATCAATTGCGTTTACATATCCGTGCGACTCCACATGGCCCAGTTCCTTGCCGGAACCAGCCATAGTAGCACGCTGACGGGTCATCAGATTTTTTTTACTGTGGAAATAGTTAAAGGTTCCTTCTACCGCAAAATATTTGTTGATATTATAGCCGACAGAAAGACCAGCCCTGAAACCTTCTCCGTAAGAGCCTGTAAGCACCTTACGGCTAATGGTATCCAGGCCGGATGCACCAAATTCAGTATGCAGATCCTGCGGTGGATATGGGCCAACATTCGGGAACTGCCCCGGGGATACGCTGAAAAAATAACCGCCTACAACTTTCAGATAAAATTTTGAGTGTGAAGAAGAGCTTGTGCTGGAATTGTCCTGTGCCTGGGTGCTGTGGGTAACAATCAAAAGCATGGCGACTGCCCCTAGCAGGAATAGATTTTTCATATGCGATGGTTTTGGAGTATGGTATTTAATCTATTGAAAGTTAACAAATTATTACCACATAACCATCGCCGGAAGCATTCAGTTAGAATGCTTCCGCCAGAGACAGATACAATCCTTTTTGCCTGGATTCACCGCTGCGTTTTTCACCAACGGCATAGTCTATACGAATAGTGAGCCTTGCATTTTCGTCGTAGAAGTAACGGATTCCAGCGCCATAGCTTGGTTTAAATCCGCCGAAACGGAAATCACGGTTGGCGAATACGGTGCCGGTACCGGCAAATGCAGCAAGCGCAAATTTTGGTTTGATATCTACAAACCAGATATGAATGCGCATTTTAGGATCAATGAGATAACGGTATTCCGCCTGCCCGGCCAGGTAGTTCTGGTTACGGTACCTGCCGGTGTAATAGCCACGCATGATAAGGTCGTTTCCCATTTCAGGCAGCAGGTAAAAGGGCAGCTCATTGCCCTGGAGGCTATTAAAGATGCCGTTAAAGCCCAGTGTGCTTTTGCGGGAGATGGACAGGAAATGTGAACCCTGTGCTTCTATTTTAAAGAGCGGATGTTTGCTTAAAAAAGAAGGTGCGTATGCCAGGTTGAGTTTCAGCCAGGAACCGCGGCGGGCATAGTTTTCATTATCACGGTTATCGAAAATACCGGTGAGCCCGAGAAAGGTAACATATCCCCCTTCTTTGTCGGTAAGCGGCATGGTAGTATAAATGCCTTTATCATCGCCGCTGCTGTACGTGTCATGCTGGTATAATATGGAGGCACCTGCGTAAAAGTGTCCGCTGATGCGCCGCTCCCCTTCCACCTGTACTTTATAGCGGCTGTTGTTTACCAGCGACCGGTTATCGTAATGGGTAGTATCGCCGATGCCAGAGAAATAGAGCGGGTAATTATGATACCGGAGATTGCTTTTAAAATGCCAGGTATTGCTGCGGGTCCAGATATTTGCTTTCAGGTCGATTTTAAACTGGCTCTCCGTGGTAACTGCGGGGATCAGGTTGAGGGTGGAGTTCCGGGTAGCCCTGTCGGGATTCTTGTTATCGGTATAAAAAGAATACAACATGGCGGCGCCGATTTCCAGTCCTTTTTCCTGGGAATAGCCCAGCACCGGCAACGGAAAGAAGCTCCGCTTACGTAACCATACGCTGTCGTATAGCCCTTCCCGTGAAGAAGAAGGGGTTGTGATAGTGCTATCCTGCTGAGCCTTTGCGCCTATTGCTAATAAAAGTGATAAAGCCGTGATATGGAGGTTTTTACGCATAGGGTGCAAATGTAAAGATTTTAGAGAAGAGGATCGCATTCCGGGATCCTCTTCTCTGAAATCATGGCCTGTCCGAATGCCCCAGGCTCTTTTCAGGATTCACGTGATCCCGTACCAGCTGCTTCAGGAATTTGATTTCCGGGAAATGCCCGCTTTCCTTGCGGTCGAAGATTTTTTCTTCGCCGAGCCAGATAATATAGGAGCCCCCAATTTCACTGGGACGAAGGGTAACGCCTCCCAATTCATCTGTAAAAGTGGTGAGGAGTTCCTGGGCCATGTAGGCGGCCCGGAGCAGCCAGCCACATTTCGGGCAATATTCTATGGTAATGAACGGTTTCATCGTTACTAAACTTTGCAGAAAGGTACAACCATAATTGATTTATAGGGTCATAACACTAAATTCATCGCCCCATTCCTCACTTTTTTCTCAACTTACTTTGAATCGTGGCACATTATCTTTAATTTTAACCTATGTTAAAGTGGACCGTCCCCGAATCGCTCCACCCTTGTCACTGCCAACACTATTACATATGCTGCCGGCCAGTCCTTTGAAGAAGAGCGTTTTAATCCCATTATGTCTGATTTTGCTGTCGCCTGCGGTAACAGCGCAACAGTTTATCAACGACAGCCTGCTGGCAGTACTGCACTCCCATTCACAAAACGATACCACCCGGGTGAACCTCCTGAACCAGGTGGCCAGGACGTATTTCACTATAGACGCCCCTACTGCAGCAAAATATGGCGCCGAAGCGCTCCGGTTAAGCGATAGTCTTCATTATACCAAAGGAAAAATATGGGCCTGGCGCAACCTTGCCCTCGTGGAAAATACCAAAGGACACCTGGATCAACAGATGCAGCTGACCCTCAATGCCCTGAAACTGGCGGAAGCCCTGGGTGACTCTTATACCCTGGGCGTACTGAATAACGATGTGGGGAATATTTTCACAGAACTGAATACCCCGCGGGACGCACTCATTTATCTTAAAAAGGCCCTGGCAATAAAGCTGAAGAGAAACGAAAAAACAGAAATTGCCAAGACCCTCAATAATATTGGCTCCGCATATATCTCCCTGAAAATACCAGATTCTGCGATGCTGTTCCTGGAAAGGGCCGAGAAAATAAAGCTGGAACTGCATGATCAGCGCGGACTGGCCTATACCTATGAAAACATGGGTATTGTTGCCATGCTCCGCCACCGGTATGATGATGCGCTGCGCTACCACCAGCTTTCCAATACCTATTACCAGGATGCCGGCAATTTACCCGGTGTGGTGAAATCCAGCCTGAACCTCGCTGAAATACAAACCATGCAGGGCGATCTGAAAGGCGCCGCGAAAAACCTGGAAAAGGCGAAGCTGTTAAATGATACGCTGGGCAATGTGAAAAATGAGATGATCTATTACAAGATCCGCTATGAGCTGGATTCTGCCCGGAAAGACTATGCCGCCGCCTTTGAGAGCTATAAGGAATTCAGTAACCGGAACATCGACTTTTTCAACGCCGAAAAAGGCCGGCTGATATCTCGCTCGCAGGAGAAATATGAATCTGAAAAAAAGCAACGCGAAAATATTTTACTGAAGAAGGAACAACACATGCACCTCGCTACCATACAGCAACAGCGGGTGCTGGTACTGTCTGCCGCGGCGCTTTTCCTGGCGTTGCTGCTGATTACCGTGATGGTATACCGTCTTTATAAAAGGCAACAGGAGCTGTATCTTGAACTGAATAACAAGAACCGGGAAGTATCCATGCAGAACCGCATTATCCTGGAACAAAACGCTACCCTGGAAAATCTCAACCAGGTAAAGGATAAAATATTCTCGGTTATTTCACATGATCTGCGTTCGCCGCTGGCCATCCTGGAGGGACTGCTCTTTTTACTGAAAGATGAAAAAATTGATGCGGCGCAGTTCCGTATCTATACTGATGAATTATGGAGGGACGTAAAAAATACGGCCTACATGATGGACAATATGCTGCAATGGGCCAGCAACCAGATGAAAGGTATTGGCGTGAAAGCGGATGATTTTGATGTGACCTTACTATTAAACCGCGAATTTGAGCTGCTGCAAACCCTGGCGCGGCAAAAAGAAGTGAAGCTGTCGCACGAACTGAACGAATGCATTATGGTATACGCAGATCCTGATATGATCAGGCTGGTAATGCGTAACCTGATCAATAACGCCATTAAGTTCACCCCTTCCGGCGGTGAAGTACTGATTACCGCCACACATGATAATGAACAGGCGGAAATCACGGTAAAAGACAATGGTACCGGTATTCCCGTGGAAAACCAGCACCGTATTTTCTCCAACATCTACTACTCTACTACCGGTACGCAGAATGAAAAAGGCTGCGGACTTGGGCTGCATCTCTCCAAAGACTTTGTAGAACGCAATCACGGGCAGATCTGGTTTAACAGTATGCCTGGCAGCGGCAGCAGTTTTTCCTTTACCGTTCCCCTGTCTGAAGAACCGGAGCCTAACCCCCGCGCCTATACGGTGGTGGTACAGGATCATCCGTTGGGCGGCGTGAGTGTGCTGAGGCGATAACTATCCCAGCCGGAAAGCTGTGGTGTGCTTGATTTCCGTCATTACGAAAGAACTGTGTACCTGCCCGATATTTTCAATGGCCGCCAGTTTATTGGTTAAAAAATGCTGGTAGCTGCGCATATCGTTTACCACTACCTTCAACAGGTAGTCGTAGGTCCCGGCCACATGATAACACTCCATCACTTCTTCCATTTTTGCGATAGCGGTTTCAAATTTCTTTATCAGCGGCTGTGAGTGCAGTTGCAGCGATACATTACAGTAGGCCGCCAGTGTTTTGCCGGCTTTATCGCCATGCAGCAGGGTTACATAGCTTTTGATCACCCCGCTTTTCTCAATCTTTTTAAGCCGTTCATAGGTGGGGGTAACGGACAGCCCTATACGATGCGCAATTTCTTTGGTGTTCAGGCGGGCATCTGCCTGCAGTGCCTCCAGTATTTTCCGGTCTGTTTTATCCAGTGTATCCATAGTAGTTATATTTTTCTTTTAAAAGATGTCCGGCGATGGCCGGGCAGTGCTGTTTATCTCCCAAAAACTTAAAAATAGTGTATATTTTCTAATTATATTACTATGCCAGTTTAATCAGGTTATCAATACTTACTTTTACAGCATCATACACCTGTAAAATACGATTATGAAAGAGTACCGGCTGGCTGCAGCAGATGCTGCGGCGCTGAATGAACTGTTAGCGCAGGTACAAACACGTACCAGGGATTTCCTGGGATATCCTGTATCCAAAGATTTTGATTATAGTCCCCTCCTGCCTTTTTTACAATATCCGTTAAATAACCTCGGTGATCCTTTTGTGCCCGCCACTTATGCTGTGGGGTCCAGGGAGATGGAGAAATACGTTGTTTCCTTTTTTGCCGGCCTTTTCCGCGCACCGGAAGACGACTGGTGGGGATATGTTACCAACGGCGGTTCTGAAGGCAATTTATATGGCTTATATCTCGCGCGGGAGCTGTATCCCAAAGGGATGGTCTATTATTCCGAAGCCACTCATTACAGTGTGCAAAAGAACCTGCATCTGCTCAATATGCCGGGAATTATTATCCGCACATTGCCCAATGGTGAAATAGATTATGACGACCTGGAAAATACCATCCGTATGAACAGGCATCTGCCGGTAATCATGCTGGCAAATATTGGTACTACCATGACCGAAGCGCGGGATGATGTAAAAAGGATCAAGGGTATTTTGAAGAACCTGGCAATACGTCATCACTATATTCATGCAGATGGGGCGCTGTCCGGCAGCTACAGCGCTTTCCTGGAGCCGCGGCCCGCTTTTGATTTTGCGGACGGGGCAGATAGTATTGCTATCAGCGGTCACAAATTTATTGGCGCGCCCATCCCCTGTGGTGTGGTGATTGCGAGAAAATCCAATCGCGACCGGATTGCCCGCTCGGTGGCGTATATCGGGAGTATGGACACCACCATTACCGGTTCAAGAAACGGCCATAGTCCATTGTTCCTGTGGTATGCACTGAAAAGCCTGGGTGTGGAAGGTTTGCGGGAAAGGGCCAGGCACAGTTTAACAGTAGCTGCGTATGCCGTGGAACGCCTCAACGAAAACGGTATTCCGGCATGGCGCAACCCCGATGCTATTACGGTGGTGTTTCCGGATCCTCCCGGAAGCATCCGCCGGAAGTGGCAGCTGGCTTCAGAAAGCGGTTGTTCGCATATCATTTGCATGCCTAACGTAAGTAAGGCGCAGGTAGATGAATTTGTGGACAGCTTCGTAGGCGCGATGGCGTTGGTTTAATTTACGCCCTCTGCAATGGCCATGATCTCGGTGTTGAGCGCCCGCCTGATGAGGCGTTCCGTTTCCTTGTTGGTTTGCGGCATCAGCAGTTGTACTTTAAACTGTACAAAGTCTTTTTTGATCTCGATTGTTTTCAGGGAAAAACTTTCCGGCGTATAGCTGCGGGAATAGGCGTCTATAGAACGTTTCAGCCGGTCTTCCAGTCCGCGGATCGTAAACGGATGTTTATGATCCAGTTCAAATTCAATGGTCAGTTTCCGGATATTTTGTTTGGACTGGTTCAGTACAGTCGAAGTAAACACGACCGAATTAGGAATAATAATGATATCATCGTCGTCGTTCTGCAACACCACGTTGATAAGGGTAATATCCATCACCCTGCCTTTTACTTCGCCGATGCGGATATGATCGCCGAGCGATAGCTGATCCGAGAACATAATGATGAGGCCATTGATCATATTGGTAATATAATCTTTTGTAAGCAGGGCGATAGCTGCTGCCACAATAGTGATGCTGGTTACAAGCCTGAGGAGATCCACGCCAAAAAAGATGGTGATAGCCAGCAGGAGAAAAAGCGTATTTAAAACAGAGGAAATACGGTTGATCCCTAGAATAAAATTATCCTTTTCAATGGGCCGCTGCCGGTTGCGGCGGCGGGTATACCAGGAGAGGATCACCAGCCAGGCCAGGGAGATAACCAGATTGGCGCCCAGGAAAAAAGAGAGCGCGTTGGTGAGCTTAAACAGCCATGTAAACTTATCATATACGGGAGGGTGTTCAAGGTTAAAATAAACAATGCCCAGATATACCAGCAGTTTTACGAGGAATATGACCCTCTCCCTGCGATTAGCGTTTTTATAGGTTTTATCGGTTACCATCATAGCAATTCATACTCGCTTTGCTGCGAAGGTACAACCGTAGTGGTTAAGCAACAAAGCCTTATTTCATTTTATCCAGAATATCTTCCCAGATAATGCGGGCAATCTGTTCGGTTTCTACCGTGCGGATGCTTCCCTCAAGCGTATCTTCGTGATCAGCAGTAAAGCTAGTACTATGGGGTTCAAATTCATCGAGCACATGTTCGCTCACATCAGGAATCACTTGAAATGCTGTTTCCAGAGCGCCCTTGTCGATCGTAATAATCAACCCATAGGGCTTCCCTCTGATGATCACAGTAATGCTGTGTTTTTCCATACTTAAAATCCTGCAAGCGATATACCACAAAAAAAGACCGGTGCTGTCCAGTCACCGGTCCTTTTGTATATATTGAACGGATAAAACGACCCGGAAAGCCCGTTAATTATGCGGTTGCGGCTGATTTTTTACGGGCGGCTGACTTTCTTTTAGGCGCTGCTTTTTTTGCGGTAGCTTTTCTGGCCGTTGTTTTCTTAGCAGCCGTTTTTCTTCCGGCAGATTTTTTAGCCGCAGCTTTTCCAGGTGCGGCTCTTTTAGCGGTTGTTTTTTTAGCGGGAGATTTTTTCGCTGCTGCTTTTTTGGGCGCTGCTTTTTTTGCGGTGGATTTCCTGGTAGTGGATTTTTTTGCCGCCGGTTTTTCAGGCACCTTTGCTCCTTCTTCGCGGGCCTCAGACAAACCTATAGCGATAGCTTGCTTAGGATTCGCAACCTTTTTATTGCTTCTTCCGCTTTTCAGTTTTCCTTCATGCATTTCGTGCATACTTCTTTTCACTTTATTCTGTGATTCTTTTGAATATTTTGCCATAACAAAAAAATTTAGATGGGTTAAGAAAAGAAATAACGTTGAAGCAAAAACAAAATATAAGCCACGGAAAATGAGAGAGTTCCTGTTTAAAAACTGTAGAATGGACAATAAAAGTGTGTGGAAAATTCTATGGATTGTGGAATGTATTGCCCCATTTCATATCCCCATGAGCCTCAAGTCCGCTACCAGCGTGGCTGATCCGTGATGGCACATATCTTGTTCCGGGTTAGCGTAAATGTTTAACTACTATCACTAAAAAAAACCTCAGGATTATGGAAGACATCAGATATCAAACTGCCATGCCGGTTAATCATGTTTCGGAAAAGAACTCCGATCAAAAGAGTAAACACAGTAAACGCGGATTTGCTTCTATGGACCCTGAACAGCAACGTGCCATTTCAAGAGAAGGTGGAAAAGCTGCACACCAGCAAGGTGTTGCCCACAAATTCACTTCTGAGGAAGCCCGTGCTGCAGGCAAAAAAGGCGGTGAAGCCGTTAGCAGAAACCGTGAACACATGGCCGCTATTGGCCGTAAAGGCGGAACCAACCGCGGAAAAAAGAAAAGTAGCGTTGAAAGTGATAATCAGCAATAACCCGATCACCCGGGTTATTGCATCGCATAAGGGGCCACAGGTCCCTTTTTCTCTCTCCTGACCACACTCATATTCCAGATTTCTTTGCTATATTTACCGCTTTTTTACCTATGGTAGCAAAAAGGCGCTGGATTTACTTTTTCCTTATTTTACTGAATATCCCTTTAGGACTCGCCACCAGGTGGGCTCCTCAATATTTCCCTGACATCATACGTATATATGGAGGCGATGTATTATCGGCCACCTGTATCTTTTTTGGCATCCGTTTCCTTTTTCCAGTCACCCCACTGTGGAAAATTGGCATCGGCAACTACGTGGTTTGCCTGCTGATAGAAATACAGCAGCTATACCAGGCCGAATGGGCCGTGAAGTTCCGGAACACGCCTGCCGGCATCCTGCTGGGACATGGATTCCTGTGGAGCGACTGCGTATGTTATGCCGTGGGCACCCTCCTGGCGCTGGCTGTTGCCTGGCTTGCAGAAAGAATAATTTGACCTATATTTATTTATAAACCACAACATTATGCTGGTACTCATCAAAATACTGATCGCTTTTGTGATGCTGGAACATCTTTATATCCTTTGGTTTGAAATGTTCGCATGGACCAGCAGGGGGCCTAAAATATTCAAGCAGCTGCCCAAAGAACTGTTCCCCCCTACCAAAGCCCTGGCGGCTAATCAGGGCCTGTACAACGGTTTCCTGGCTGCCGGCCTCGCCTGGACCTTTTTTATTTCAGACCCGGTATGGAGCTTACGGGTAGCCGCTTTCTTTTTAGGTTGTGTAGCCGTTGCCGGTATATATGGAGCGCTTACCGCCGATAAAAAAATCTTTTTCGTACAGGCATTACCGGCGTTGATCACCCTGTTGCTGATTATATTTTATTAAGATAAAACATGATAGAAGAATCAGACATACGGATAGGCAACTATGTATCCTACTTTGATTATAACATGGAAGAAACAGCCTTTGTAGTAGAAGGCATTTTGCAGGGTTTTGTGTATAATTCAGGACTGCCGCTCAGCAAACTTCCCTATGCAAAAGTAAACCCGATGGTGCTGGATGTGGACCTCCTGCTGAGATTTGGCTTTATCAAAGGAGATCCCGACTACGGCGAAGATGTAAATGTATATTCCCTGAAATATAACCGGCTGCACAGCGTGCATATCAGGCACGAAAACGAAGTATTCCAGCCGCTTACAGATGCCGCAGAAGGACTGGTACCCTACGGCCGCGCCATTGTACATGTACACCAGCTGCAAAATCTTTTTCACGCAGTTACCCGCGATGAACTTACCTTATTTGAGTAAGATCACTTCCATTTTTCCGGCTTGAACAACACGGTGCCATCTCTCTTCAGCACCCATGCGGTAACCGGGTTCACATGATACCCGCCCATGTCTGTACCACGCGCCTGGATCAGTTGTTTTAATGTTGGCTGACGATAGCCCGTGTCATCTGCTGCAAGGCTCATGATCTCTGTGGGTTGCCCGTCCCAATACCAGAGATGACGGAAATATGTATGTGCTTTGTCCATTACCGGCTCCTGCAACACCGCTTTGGTCCAGTGCTTCCCCGCATCAGTACTGATTTCCACGCTATCAATTTTTCCGCGGCCACTCCACGCGATGCCTCTTATTTCTATCCAGCCCTTTTCCACCTGCTGCGGAAACGACGGATAGGTGATAATAGAACGGGCATCCATGTCGAAGCTGAACTGCCGGATCTTATGATCCCGGATGGTTTCCGTGTATTTGGACGTTTCCTCCCGCGTCATAAAGGGCTGGTCCGATAATTCAATGCGCCGGATCCACTTCACATTGGTATTCCCCTCCCATCCCGGCAAAAATAACCGCGCAGGATAACCCTGCTCCGGGCGGATCGCCTCTCCATTCTGCCCGTAGGCGATCATAGCGTCTTTCCAGCCCTTTTCCACGGGAATACTGCGGGTCATCACCGCGGCATCAGAGCCTTCTGCCAGGAACCAGGTGGCCTTTGGATGCACGCCTACTTCGCGGAAAAGAGTGGACAGCATTACACCGGTCCATTCACTCTGACTGGTGAGTCCACAAATTTCCTGCGGCGTCATGGTTTCCTTGCCCGATCTGAAGTTGCCTGAGCACTCGATAAAGGCGATACGGGATGCCGCCGGAAAACGCTTTAAATCGCGCAAGGTAAAGATCATAGGCCGATCCACCATCCCGTGAATCAGCAGTTCGTATTTATCAGGATGGATAAGCGGCACGCCGGCATGACTTCTTTCAAAATGAAGATCCGACGGGGTGATAATGCCATACAAATCCTGCAAGGGTGTGCGGGAGGAAATATCCGAAGGCTTTTTTACCGGCTGCTCAAATGGGGATCGGGTGCCCAGTTTACCGGGAAGTGTACCCGTGATTTTCGTAGGATCAATATAGGTAGTGTCTTTTCCCGTGACGGTAGTATCTGTGCCACGCTGCACCCTGGAAGCGCCCATTAATGCCGCAGCAGCGGAAACTGCCGCTGCTCTCAGTATCGTTCTTCTTGGTATCTTTTTATCTTCGCCTGACATAATATTCATTTTATTTCATTACCACCGCGACGGTCGTCATTCACATAATATTTTTTCGCCGGCATCACAATGTTTGGCAGCTTCACGGCATCCAGCTGCAGGGTGCTGTCAATGATATCGTTGCGGTACAGCAGGAAAGCAGTAAGACTATACACCTCTTCATTTGTGAGCGATCCCGGTGCATTAAAGGGCATAGCGCGGCGGATATAATCAAATACCGTGGTGGCGTAAGGCCAGTAGTTGCCGATCGTTTTTGTGCGCACCGTATCGCTGAGCGTGGCCACCAGCCGGTTTGGTGAGGGCTCTGCGCCGGTTTCACCATGACAGGAAGCGCATTTTGCCAGGTAAATAACCCGGCCAGATGCCGCATTGCCGCTGCCGGCGGGCAATCCTTTGCCATCGGGGGCAATGGAGATGTTCAGTGAATCGATTTGCCTGCGGGTGGCTGTTTTTCCAAATCCGAAATGTTCCGGCCAACCTGGTACCGGTGGCCGGGTGTTGGTATGGCAAGCCAGCATACCCAACACCATTACAACGGCCGCCCGGTAACAGTTGGTTCGTTTTATAAACATAGTACTGCTTAATATTTTCCTGCCTGCAAAGTGCTCGGCGCCAATGTGTATTTCCTGTCGATGCGGTCCAGCACCACATAAATGTTATTCTTATTCTCATCCACGCCGGTGAGTATTACATGCGAACCATCACCGGTAGAATATTTCACGGTAAAGCGTTTCCTGTTTTCCCTGGCAGGTGCGGCGGCATAGTCTTTCGCCCTTCGGGCAGATAATGCAATGGGTGCTATCTTGAGTGATTCATCTCCGATATTTTCACGCGCTGCTGCGGGGATCCAGTCTTTCGCCGATTTGGCCGCCTCTTCACGCGCGGCCTTTTCCGCAGCTGCATCCACTACCACGCCGCCATCGCCGCCCACACCGGCAGTGCGGTTACGCCTGTCCGGAATGGGTTTGTATTTATCTTCGAGATAAAGCACTTTATTTACTTCATCGGCGTAATAGTGAAAGGCCCGCTGACCACCGGCAAGACCCGTTATTTCAAAGGTGCGGTTCACATCACGCTGCGGATCGCCGCCACCATTCGACAAATCGAGCGGATGCGGTTTATTTACGCGATAAGTAAAAGTAGACCAGTTCTCAAACGTGGCTTCCTGCCAGCGAACCGTATCTACCGGTGAATACGGGATCACCTGGTCGTTTAACCGGAATTCCGTTACCTGGTAGTTGCCGCGTAATTCCTTTACGCCCGCCACGGATGGTTGTTTGTATGGATCATACAGGAAGTTAATCAGCTGCAGATAAAAAAGCACTCCCAGGAAAAGGAAGATGGTAGCAGATTTCAGCCCTATGCGGGTATAGCGTTGCCATCTCTCCGGAAAAACCGGATAATAATTTACCGGCACAGTAAAACGCTCCTGTACCAGCAAACGATAAATTTTGGGTACATCATTTACCAGCAGTAACGCTGCCAGCAGTACGAAATAACTGCTGTATACATGTACGCCGCCGTCGTAGGCAAAGTTCACGTACACAATATCTCCCAGCGCGGCGAACAGTAAAATGGAACCGAGTGTAGTAGTTTTACGGAAAAATAACAGCGTGCCTGCCGCTACTTCCACCACGCCCGCAAAGATCTGGTACCAGGGCACAATGCCGATAGATAACCAGTAAATTTTCTGGGCAGTAAGATCACCAAAGTTGGTATTTAAAATTCCGAAAGATGGATACGGCATCTGTACCGGTAACAGCTTCGTAAACCCAAAGCCGATGATGCCGATACCGGCGCGGTATCTTACCACTACCCGCAGCCAGTACCATGCGGTATAATATTCCTTCCGCGGCAGTTTACGGGCCTTCACAATACCGGTCCATACAAGGCCGCCGGCAGTAGCTATCAACGCTGTGGTGATCCAGTTGGCATATCCCAACAGGGAACTGCCAAAGATGGTGTTGCCGAGAAAATTAATCCCGGAACCAAAGCGCGCAATATCATACAGGTCGCGGTAATTCAGCCGTGTCCAATCCAGTTGCACCAGTTGCTGGTACCACTCCACACTATTGGGAACGGATAACGCGATGAAAAAAATAAAAGCGATGCGGAATAATATCAGCTGATATTCTTTCCAGGCGGGCAGCTGCAACAGCGGTGCGTTGATAGCCACAGAAGCAGCGTCCCTGATCACGGGTTCATCTGGTAATGTTTGTGTGTTATGAGCCATGATAATTGGTTTAAAGTTTTAACTTCCTGTTTCGTCCCCCTCCGTTTGCCACTTCTTCCAACAGGTATTTTTTATTTACTTTTTCCAGTACTACATAGATAGAATCCCTGCTGTAAGTGGTGCCTGTGAGGATCACCCGGTTTGTATCCGGCCGCGAATAGTGCAGCGACAAGGTTTCCGCCGACAACGCAGGATGCCTGTTTTGCAGCGTAAGCAGGTGTTGCGTGGTATCGGCTGCATAACTGTAGTAATGCCTGCCGCTGGTACCTTCTATTTCGTATAGCCGTTCCGCGTTATCGCGTTTCACCAGGTGCAGATTATTGGAATCTACCAGTGCCGGTTTGTTGGTGCGGATGCTGATAGTATTCCATTCTTCAAACACTACATTGCGCCAGCGAAGGGAATCCGTTAAAGAATAAGCGAGTGTGTCGCCATTGACAATAAACGTGGCCACGTTATATAACCCGCTGATCGCCGGTAATCCTTTGGTGGTGGGATACTGGTAAGGGTCGTGTTTGGCGCCCACGCCTGTTTTCACACCATAGATCACCACAAAGAAAAGCAGGAAGGCTGTCTTCAAAATCCATCTGCCGTTTTTCCGGATGCCTTCAAACACCGGTTTAAAAGTAGCCGCTGCTGTAGGCTGTTGTAAGATGAGCAGGCGGATGATCCGTTGCAGATCAAAGCTCAGGATAACGAAAGCGTAAGTGATCAGCAACAGGCTGTATACCTGGTCGCCTCCTTCGTATGCAAGGTTGGACACGAAGATGTTGCCGCAAAAGATGAGGAACATGAAAGCGCCGATAGAAGCCGTTTTGCGGAACAGCAGCAGCAATGCTAACCCGATTTCCACGCCACCGAGAAACAGTTCGTAGGAAGGTACGATACCCAGGCTCAGCGAAAATAATTTCCAGCGGTTAAAATCACCATAAGGTGTATTCAAGCTGCTCAGCGAAGGATAGGGCGCCTGCAACGCGTACAGCTTCAGGAAGCCATAGGCCAGCAATGCCAGCGCCAGCCGGTACCGGAGAATCACGCGCAACCAGTAAAAGGCTTCGTCGTAGGTGCGTGTCCGTTGGCGGTCGGTGTAAGTCCACACGATAGCGCCGGCTACTGCAATTATCAGCAGTATGCCCCAGTCGGCATACGTTGCAGGCCCCGCGCCAAAGCGTGTTGTAAAGTTGGCCAGGTTAAAAATATCTTCATAATGAAGGTTAAAAATGGGAGTAGAAAAAAGGTAACTGTAAAACTTCCAGTCGAACGGCAACGCCTGCAACAGGAAATAAATAAATATTACCCTGAACCCAATCTTTTCATAGTCTTTCCAGGCGGGAGTTTCCGCGGTTATGACATTACTCATTGGTGATTTGTTATAAGGTGATAAGATCAGTAACCATCATTTTGTTTCAGATTGCCGTTCGATAATGTGACTTCGTTGGCCGGGATCGGAAATACATATAGCTGAGGATTCGTGATATTTAAAACAGCGCCTGCTCGTTTGGTACGCACCAGGTCGAACCACCGGTGAGGTTCCAGTGCGAATTCTATTCTCCGTTCATTTTCAATAGCCAGCAGCAGGTCATCTTTTCCGATCAGTTCCGTAACCGGTGTGAGCCCGGCCCTGTCGCGGATGCTGTTGAGATCTTCGCGGGCCAGGTCCGTTTTACCCAGCTGGGCGCGTGCTTCTGCGCGGATCAGGTACAGCTCAGCAATGCGGATAACATAAGCTGGATCGGTGGCGGGGCTTCTGTAGTACAGGTTACCATACCACAGGCCGGCGGAGGTTTTAGCGACCAGCGCGTTGCGGTTGCCGCCTGTTTTCGGATCATTTACCAGCGTGATAAACGCGTCCGACGGCGCCCACTGCCGGGTACCGCCGTTGGCGGGCGGTTGCCAGTAGTTGCGGTGGCCACTCAGGTAAGTAGCGCTGTACGACAGCTCAAATACTGATTCCTTTGTAGCGATGGCGCTGGCCGGTGAAAAGAAAGCGCTGTAAGGCTTCAGCAAAGAATAACTTCTGGTATCGCTGATTACTTTGGTGGCATAGGCTTCTGCCTGGGCCCAATCCGACTGGTACAAATAGTAGCGCGCTTTCAGCGCCCAGGCAGTTTGCTGGTTTACCCTTACCGGGTTGGGTGTTTGAGAAGGCGGCTGCAGCAGGGAATCTGCCGCATTCAGATCGCTCAATACCTGCTGGTATACCTGCGCCTGTGTGCTGCCCTTTACATCCAGTTTATCGGAAGCATTGAGTGTAGGCGTTAACGTTATCTGCACATTTCCCCAGGTGCGGGCGAGATCAAAGTAGCTCAGGGCGCGGATAAAGTACGCCTCTCCCACTGCCTGGTTCTTTTCTGTGGCAGAAAACGTGGCATCCTGCAAGCCGGGAACTTTTGCAATCACGTTGTTGGCGCCGTTGATAGTAGCGTAAATCGCCGCCCATACAGTTTGCAGGTTGCCATTGTCCGCATTTATTTTATGGGTGATAAACTGTTGAATAACCGACTGGGAGCCGGTCCACTGCACATTATCACCAGGCAGGTAGCCGAAGGTCTGGAACAATGCGCCGTAGTAGCCGTCGCTGCCCAGCTTTCTGTATACGCCACGCAAAGCAGTATTGGCGGACGTTTTATCAATGATCGTTTGTTCGTCAGACACACTGTCACGTGGTTCCACGTCGAGAAATTTCTTGCATGACAAAGCTGTCAGCGAAAGAAAGAAGAGCGATATATATTTCCGATATGCTTTCATATAGGAGAATTAAGAGCGTTTAAAGAGTTACGTTTAAGCCAAACTGTACACTGCGCGGTTGCGGCGGTGTACCAAGATCCAGTCCCTGTACGGTTTGTATACCGGTTACGTTTGATTCAGGATCCAGCCCGGTGTATTTGGTAAGCAGCCAGAGGTTACTACCGGTGAAGTATACACGCAGCAACTGGATATGCAGTTTTTCGCTGACAGACTTGGGAATGGTATATCCTAGTGTAAGTGATTTGAGCCGCAGGAAGGAACCATCTTCCAGGAAGCGGTTGTTCTGATCGATGGTATAGTTGAGACCGTAAGCGGTGAGGCGCGGTACATCTGTGATGTCGCCTGGTTTCTGCCAGCGGTTCAGCTGATCGGCAAACAGTACACGGTTGGCATCGCGGGTGCCACCTCCTTCTCCGAAAAATTTGTTCAGGTTATATACATCGTTGCCATACTGGAATGATAACAGCACGCTGAGATCAAAACCTTTATAGGAAACGGTATTGCTGAAGCCACCATAGAATTTCGGCATAGCGTTACCCATCACCTTACGCGCAGACACAGGGAGCTTGCCATCTTTCTCGCCTTCAAAGATTACGTTACCGGTTTTCGGATCCACGCCCAGCTGGTTGTACAGCCAGAAGGAATACATGGGTGAACCTTGCTGCATGATAATCCAGTCGCGGTTATACTGGTAAATCGGTGTTGGCAGTTTTTCAATACGGTTGGTATTACCGGCAATATTCAGGCTGCTGGTCCAGGTGAAATTACGGGTGCTGATATTGGTAGTATTGATCCCGATTTCATATCCTTTATTGCTGATTTCACCGGCGTTGCTATAGATAGAAGTAAAGCCGGAAACGCCTGCCTTAGGCAGTTGCAGCAGTACATCGCTGGTGTATTTGTAATATACATCTGCGGTGATATTGATACGGCCATTGAATAATCCGAGGTCCACTCCGCCGTTGAGCTGACTGGTTTTTTCCCAGCGCAGGTCGGGATTGGGCAGCTGCAAAGGCGCCGTGCCTGGCTGATCGCCGGTGCTGTTGTCGGGGTAGCCTGCACCACCGGACCACAGTCCTTTTGCCGCGAAGTTGCTGATACCGGATTGATTCCCCGTGATGCCGTAGCTGGCGCGAACTTTCAGATCGCTGATACTGTTCACCGACTTCAGGAAATTTTCTTCCTTGAGCCGCCAGGAGGCGCTTACAGAAGGAAAGTATCCCCATTTATAATTATCGCCGAACTTGGAAGAACCATCTGCGCGGATGCTGGCCTCAAAATAATATTTACCTGCATAGTTGTAATCGATCCTGGAGAAGAAAGACGACAACGTGCTGCGGGTCCATGTTTGCGCAGCAGTGCGGGTAGCGGCAGCAGAAATATATTTGTAGGAATTGTTAGGGAAACCAGTGCCCTGTGCAGAAGTTAATGTTTCCGTATTACTCTGGATGGTGTTGCCTACCAATACGCCGAAGAAATGTTTTTCTCCTGCATGTTTGCGCCAGGTAAGTGTTTGTTCATTGATCCAGGAAGTATTCTGTGTAATGGCGGAAGTGGCCAAACCGTTGGTGGGACTGGCACCCAGCTGGGTGAGGTTATTCCAGTATTCGGATTCATTGTAATTGTTATAATCGATGCTGATATTACTGTGAAACTTCAGATCCGGCAGCAATGTGGCATCGAGGTAAAGGTTACCGATATAACGGAGGCTTGTCGTGTGTACGTCGTAGTTATCGATGAGTACCTGCACGTTATCAAAGCCTGCCCACCGGGCGGGTGTACCGTCGGGATTTGTTTCCGGGAGATAGGTAGGCGTGTGTAAGGCCGCCTGTAACAAACCTCCCTGCGGACCGTCACCTGCGCGGCCCTGGCTGCGGAAGCTACGCGAGAAGCTGTTGCTGGAACCTATGGTCACCTTGTCATTCACGCGCTGATCGATATTCAGTTTAAAGCTGGCTCTTTCAAAGGAAATGGGCCGGAGAATAGACTCCTGCTTCGAGTAGCCGCCACCGAAATAATACTTTGTTTCGCGGTTACCACCGGAAAGCGACAGGTTATAATTCTGGAGCGGGGCAGTCTGGAAAATTTCCCCGAGGCGGTCGTAGGTATGCTGATCCTGCGGCAGTCCACGCGGGGCAGGCGATTTATCCGGATTATCATTCAGCGCGCGGAAAGGCTGGTAGCTGTATTTGGTGATGCCAGCCTTATCGTTAAGGGCGGTGGCATCTGCCAGGGAGTTGCGGTAAAACTCATTGACCAGCGTAGCATGTTCCGGCCCCGTGGTGAGGTCCCACATTTTGGGCGCCCAGGCCACGCCTGCCGATACATCTGCAGTTACTTTGGCTTTGCTGTTATAATTGCCGCGGCGGGTAGTAACAATCACCACGCCGTTGGCGCCCCGGGAGCCATAGATGGCTGTTGCGCTGGCATCTTTCAATACCTCTATATTTTCTATATCGGCAGGATTGATATCTGCCAGCGGGGAGCTGGACCGGCCGCCGGTGTTTACCGTTTGCAGGCTGGAATTATTCATAAATACGCCGTCGATGATGTATAGCGGATCATTGTCGGCGTTGATGGAGGTAGTACCCCGTACCCTTACAAACACGCCATCGCCGGGAACGCCGGTATTCGAATTAATTTGCACCCCGGCGGCCCTGCCCTGCAGCTGTGCGTCAAAGCTGGCTACCGGTACGGTTACCACGTCGCTGCCTTTTACGGAGGAAATGGCGCTGGTAAGATCCCTTCTTTTCTGGGTACCATATCCTACTACCACCACGTCGTTTAGTTGTGTACTGAGCTCTTCCAGGGCGATGTTGCCGGCATTAGACTTATCGGCATATATTTCTTTGAGTTTATAACCCAGGGAAGAGATCTGGTAGATGACCGGCACTTTCTGACCGGTAAGAAACGCGAACTCCCCGTTTGTACCGCTCTGCACCTCATGGGTGGTGCCTTTGATATGTACAATAGCGCCGGCGATAGGTTGTTGTGATTTGGCGTCGATAATTCGTCCGGAAAGGGAAATGTTGTTTTGAACGATGTTCCTGTGCGCAGGTTTGGTGGTGTCGGCGCTGTGAGGTGCGCGCAATTCCTGCGACCATGCGGTAGCCGCCAGCAGCAGCCCGCAGCTGCATGCAATAGCAATTTTCATTATCTTTACTTTGGTATGAAAAAATGAGGCCGGTGAAAGCAGGTAACTGCCATCACTGTAAAATGTCTCCAACAGCCTTGATTACCAGCCGGAACTGCGTCAACAGTTCCGGCCTTTTTATTTCTGATTGATGCTTCCTAACATCGGTTTGCTGAATATTCCACGCAGCAAATTTTCCTCATTAAGTGTAATGATGTATCCATGTCGGTATTTTTTGAAAGATAAACGGGGTATGTCAACAGGTGGATGAATTTCCCCTAAAGCGGACCCGGAAAGCCTACGAAGTACAATAATACAATATTTTTTGAAAAGTCTATAATTTTAGTAGACTAATTAAAAAATAATACGGCAACCTTCTGCGCATGAAGTTTGTTGACCTATGTGTGATCATCTTTTACAAAAAAAGAATACCATGACCAACAACACTTCTCTTATTCCCAATCCTGCTGCGTTGGATGAGCTATGTATCAATACGCTTCGTTTCTTATCGGTGGATGCCGTGCAGAAAGCAGACAGCGGACATCCCGGGCTACCATTGGGAGCGGCGCCGATGGCCTATGTATTGTGGACCCGGTTCCTGCGTCACAACCCTTCAGATCCGCACTGGTTTAACCGCGACCGGTTTGTTTTATCTGCCGGGCATGGCTCTGCCTTGTTATATAGTTTGCTGCATGTTACCGGGTATGATTTACCGTTAGAAGAACTGAAACGGTTCCGGCAATGGGGCAGTAAAACGCCGGGGCATCCCGAGCGGGGTTTGGCGCCGGGCGTGGAAGTAACTACCGGTCCGCTTGGACAAGGCTTTGCCAACGGTGTGGGCCTTGCCATGGCGGAAGCCTACCTGGCAGAAAAGTATAACCGTCCGGGTGATGCAGTAATTGATCACTACACCTATGCGCTGGTAAGCGATGGCGACCTGATGGAAGGCGTAGCCTCCGAAGCCGCTTCCCTCGCCGGCCATTTGCGGCTGGGCAAGCTGATCTATTTATATGATGATAACCGGATTACCCTGGCATCTGCCACACCGGTTACCTTTACAGAAGATCACGCCAAACGGTTTGAATCGTATGGATGGCATACCCAGAAAGTAGCGGACGGCAACGACCTGGAAGCCATTGATGAAGCGATCCGCAATGCGCAGGCGGAAACAGACCGGCCTTCCATCATCCTGGTGCGCACACATATTGGTTTTGGTTCCCCGAAACAGGATACTACCGGCGCGCATGGTTCTCCCCTGGGGCCTGAAGATGTAAAACTGACGAAAGAAAAACTCGGCTGGCCGGTAGCACCGGATTTTTTAGAACCTGCGGAAGCCCTGGATCATTTTCGTGCAGCCGTAGACGTTGGGAAAACATTATCTTCCAAATGGGAAGAGCAAATGATCATCTACGGACAAAAATACCCGGAGCTGGCAAAAGAATTACGTTCGCTGATGCATGATCATATTCCGGAAGACTGGGATAAGGATATCACCCCATTCCCGGCAGATCCTAAAGGACTGGCCACCCGTGCTGCTTCCGGTAAAGTGATACAGGCATTTTTTAAACACCTTCCCGGCTTCATCGGCGGCTCTGCGGACCTCAATACTTCCACCAATACAGAATTAAAGGATGCCGGTAATTTTGAAAGTCCGGCTATGAAGCAGGGCGACCTCCAGGGCGCAGCCGGTGGCGTATGGGGATACGACGGCAGGAACATCCAGTATGGTGTGCGTGAACACGCTATGGGCGCTATTTCCAACGGTTTGGCAGCACATGGAGGTATTATCCCCTATTGCGCCACCTTCCTCACTTTTTCAGATTATATGCGGCCATCCATCCGGCTGGCGGCACTTTCAGAGCTGAAAGTGATCTATGTTTTTACGCACGACAGTATTGCGATGGGAGAAGACGGCCCTACACACCAACCGGTGGAACTGCTGGCCGCACTTCGCGCCATACCCCACCTGGTAGTGATTCGTCCGGCAGATGCCAATGAAACCATTGCAGCGTGGCAAATAGCGATACTTGAACCGGACAAACCGGTTGCATTGATCCTCTCCCGCCAGGCGGTGCCTACATTGGATCGCAGCAAATATGCAGCAGCCAATGGCCTGCGCTATGGCGGTTACATCCTCGCAGATGCGCCCGATGCAAAGCCTGAGCTGATCCTGATAGCCACCGGCGCTGAAGTGGATTTAATTGTAGCCGCGCAGGAAAAGCTGCAATCGTTTAATATCGCGGTGCGCACCGTATCCATGCCCAGCTGGGAGTTGTTTGAGGCGCAGTCGCCGGCATACCGCGACCAGATACTTCCTCCTGATGTCACCAACAGGATAGTGGTGGAAGCAGGCATTTCACAGGGCTGGCACCGTTATGCGGGCGACAAAGGCGAAATTATATCCATCGACCACTTTGGGGCATCCGCACCGGGACCAGTGTTGTTACGCGAGTTTGGATTCACGGTAGAAAATATCTGTGAACATGCACTGGCCTTACTAAAAAAATAACTATCACAAATGAAGAAGCTGGTGGTATTTGACCTGGATGGCACGTTGGCGCAAAGCAAGTCTGCCATTGATGAAGAAATGAGCGGATTATTATATTCACTGTTAGCTGTGGCCAGGATAGCGATTATTTCCGGCGGCGCCTGGCCACAGTTTGAGCAGCAGGTGCTGGCAAAACTGCCTGGCGAAAAGGGACTGGAACGGTTATCCATTCTCCCTACCTGCGGCACGCAGTTTTATGAGTATACCGGCAAATGGCATAAACTATATGCGGAAGATTTTACCACAGCAGAAAAAAAGAAAATCACCGATGCTTTGAACGAAGTGGTAAACACGCTGGGTTACAAGGCGGCTAAACTCTGGGGGCCTGCTATAGAAGACCGTGGCAGCCAGATCACTTTCTCCGCATTAGGACAGGAAGCGCCGCTGGAAGAAAAGAAAAAGTGGGACCCTGACTTTGCAAAGCGGCAAAAAATGAAAGCATTACTGGCTGGTATTATTCCTGAATTTTCTGTGAGCCTGGGTGGCACCACTTCGGTAGATATCACCAAACCCGGCATCGACAAGGCTTACGGCATCCGTAAACTCCGGGATATTTTAAGTATCCCTATTGAAGAGATGTTGTTTGCGGGAGATGCAATTTTTCCCGGCGGCAATGATTACCCGGCAAAAGAAACCGGCGTAACCTGCATCAAAGTGCGTGACCCCGATGAAACGAAACGGGTAATAGAAACGGTTATAGCCTGTTATGCAGGATAATTCAGCAGTTCATTCAGCAGTTCGGTTAAGCTGATGGTTCCGGTGGCGATCACCTCGTCGCCGGCTCCATAATAAATATAAAGGGTATCGTTAAATACGACCGTACCTGTAGGAAAACAAACATTGTCCACATCTCCCCTGATTTCCCAATCCCGCTCCGGCACCAGTATGGGGTAAGGTAACCGCGCAATTTCCTTCATGGGATCATCCAGGTCGAACAGTGCAGCGCAGCCAACATATACGTACCCGTTAGGTGTTTCATGCACACCGTGGTATATGAAAAGCCAGCCGTGCGGGGTTTCCACCGGCGGACAACCAGCGCCCACATAACTCATTTCGTGTTTATACTTTGGCGTTAGTATGATATGATCCTGGAGGTGGAGATAATAATCTTTCCAGAACTCCGGGGTGAGGTCAGCTATTTCGTTCACCACCGCCAATTGTATATGCGGTTTGATACGGTGCAGAAAATAGAATTTGCCGTTAATCTTTCTTGGAAAAAATACAACATCCTTATCCCATAAACGGGGATTAAAATCGTTGTACCGGATATATTTTTCATCCAGTGGTGCATTGGTTTCTGCGAGCTGTTTAAACTCTGTATAGTCCATCTGCGCCACTATCAGCCCGTGTTTTTCAAACTGCAGACCATCTGAAGAAGTAGCCAGTGCTGCACAGGCGCTCACGCCATCGTAAGCGGTATAGGTGAGGTAGTATAACCCATCGATATGCACCACGCGCGGATCTTCCAATCCTTTGGCCTCGTAATCGTGTTCCGGAAATAAAATGGGTTTATCCAGGCGTTGTTCTATCGTGAGCGGATCGCTTAATTTACAAAAACCAATACTGGAGTGATTGCCTTTCTGCACTGCCCGGTAGTAAAAAAGCACCTGGTTTCCCGCCCTGATAGTGGCTGGATTCAGCACGCCTTCGTTTTCAAATTCCAGATCGCTTTGTTTCAGGAGTATGCCTTCTTTTTTGATCCGTATCATAATTCCCGGTTTCCGTTTGGGTAAAACAATTATCAGTTTGTCAGCAGGGAAACTTTATATTTCGGATAGTCCACCAACAGCTTGTAAAAGATAGTATTTTTTAGTGATCCGGAAACGATTACCTTATAAACGCCTTTTCTTCCGGTGGCAGCCCAGGCATAGTGCAGGCTGTCGTTATGCATTTTTAATTCCTGTTCTTTACGCCAGATGTACAACTGCTGGTTCACCAGTTGCTGCGCCCTCTCCGGCGTAGCAAAAGCCGCATCTACTTCCTGCTGGTACCTGCTCCGCCAGTTGCCGCCGTATCTTGCTTCCATCCTCTTATTGGCTGCGTCATTTACACGGGCCACGCTGTCGATCAGCGCCTGATTGATGGTACACTCTCCTACCGTATAAAAAGCAAAGCCCCATTTTCCGGCAATGGCCTGTTCCACCTCCACTCTTTCCACGTCCGGGAAGCCGTAGGTAAGGAAGCAGATCTTCTCTTCCGTATGATTGTTTTGCGGCTGAGCCAGGGAGGTAGCCGAGATCAGTATAAGAAGTGCGGATGCGAGTAGTGTTTTCATGGTTGTGTTGGCAAAAGACAGCAATAGGTAGCGACACCTAAATATATACTAAATATAAATAATATAAATATCTGCACATAAAAAAAGGACGAACCGATGTAACTCGTGTTCGTCCTTTAGTTGGTGACCTCATCTGGATTCAAACCAGAAACCTTTTGATTCGTAGTCAAATGCTCTATTCAGTTGAGCTATGAAGCCGTTTTCCCGTTTCGGGATTGCAAATGTAGAACAATTTCTTATTCTAACAAATTATTTTTCAATTTTTTATATCTGAAAGCTTTTCTTCAGATTTTTTCTTTTGACAGAAAATGCTGCAGTTAATGCAGCATTTCTATCTTTTTGTGACCTCATCTGGATTCAAACCAGAAACCTTTTGATTCGTAGTCAAATGCTCTATTCAGTTGAGCTATGAAGCCATTTCCCCGTTTGGGATTGCAAATGTAGGATTTGTTTTAAATTAAACAAAAAAAATTAGTACTATTTTTTCAGGAGGCTATCGTTAACGGGTACACGCAGTTTATGTACCTCCCTGCAAGCCGCTGCCATCAATGGATGGCGGCGATCATTCTTCTGTAAAAAAAATAATAGCAGGAAATTAAATTGATAAATAGCACCGGGCAGTAACTCATAAATTTGCAACCAATCTACCCAGCTGTTTCAATTTAAGCTGTACCTCTTCCGACCAGGGCAGGCCGATAGAAAGTCTCATGCAGTTTTCAAATTGATTTTGCATGGTAAACATCCTTCCCGGAGCAATACTGATCCTTTGTTTCATGGCACTGTCAAACAGTTCTGTAGTATTGATTTTTTTATTGAACTCCACCCACAAGGCAAGCCCACCCTGTGGCCTGCTTGTTTTGGTACCTGCCGGAAAATATTCGGCGATGGCCTCTATATAGTGCTGATAATTGCTCTCCAAAGTGTGCCGAAGCTTACGCAGATGATTTTCATACCGCCCACTTTTCAGGAAGCCGGCTACTGCCTCCTGCGTAATTGCTGGCGAGGATATGGCATGCACCAGTTTTAGTTTCAGGATCTGCTCTTTGTATATACCAGGTGCTACCCAGCCTACCCGGTAGCCTGGCGCAAGGGTTTTGGAAACAGAACTGCACCACAGCACTGTACCTTCTTGATCAAACGACTTGCAACATTTGGGACGTTGCCTTCCAAAATAAAGATCGCCATAAATATCATCTTCGATAAGCGGAATGCCATGTCTGGCCAAAAGTTTCACCACTTCCTTTTTATGTTCATCAGGCATACAAGAGCCCAAAGGCGTATTGAAGTTGGGAACCAGCAAACAGAGGTCGATTTTGGGGATGGCTTTCTTCAAGGCATCCAATTCAATACCTGTAGCCGGATGCGTAGGCAGCTCCAATACTTTTAGCCCTAAACTACCCGCCAGTTGCAGGATGCCCGGATAACAAGGACTTTCAATAGCAATGGTATCCCCCCGCTTTCCCAGCGCCATCATACAAAAAGACAACGCATTCATTCCTCCGGCAGTAGTTACCAGGTCATTTTCATGGAGGCTCCCTCCCCATGATAAAGAGCGGGCAGCAATTACCCTCCGCAACTTTTCGTTGCCCTGCAACTGTTCATACCCGGTACCGCTATCGCTGAGTTCCCGGGTGGCATGCATTATTTCCTTATTCAGTTTTGCCAAAGGCAATAATTCATTGGACGGCGCGCCAACAGAAAAAAGCGTAAGGTTATTTTTACCCATGTTGGCATAAACTTTCCCGATCAATTCTGCTGGCTCCTTACTGTTACTGACCGGTGAAGGTTTGCTTACTTCCGGAAGCGGAAGCCTCTGATAAGGCAGCCTGCTTACAAAGTACCCCGACTGTGGCTTTGATTCGATAAGCGATTGCGCTTCCAGTTCCAGGAATACCCTTTTGGCAGTGTTCATACTGATGTTGTGTTCCCGGCATAGCATTCTTACGGAAGGCAGGCGGTCACCCGCTTTTAAAACTCCGTTCCTGATCAGCTTTGCCATGTTATCTGATATCTCCACGTATAGAAAGTCGTTCTTCATAGGATAAAGATAACTGTGTCTATCAAAATACACAAAACTGTGACTGTACCCATTGAGCCGTCATGATTATTTTTGCATAAAAACTATACATAAATATGCCAGAAGTAATCATTAAAACAGGTAAGGAAAATATGGATGTTAAGATGATACATCGTTTCCTGCAGGAAGACTCCTACTGGGCCAAAGGCATTTCTTATGCGCTGGTAGATCATTCACTGACCCATTCATTTTGTACCGGCGCTTTTGTAAATGGTGAACAGGTAGGGTTTGGAAGAGTGATTACCGATTACTATACTTTCGGATGGTTCGCCGACTTTTTTGTATTACCCGCATACCGGGGGAAGGGCATTTCAAAAAAAATGTTAGCCTATATACTGGATCAGCCCTGGTCAAAGCGCTTGAGGAGGAAGATGTTGAATACAAGCGATGCACATGGCTTATATCGTCAATTTCAATTTAAGGATCTTGCTAACGCTTCCGGCTTACTGGAAATATATCATCCAACTGTTCACCTGGCATATCAAGAAGAAGCAGGCTTCAGCAGATAACCGGCCTGTATGGCAGCTTTTGAGACGGGCCGGCAGGAGCGGAAAATACCACTACTGCCGGCCGTTTTTATTTATCGCCCGAATCGTGGATGCCTGAGCGCTTCCAGGAAATAGGTTCCCAGTTCAGGATGGAAGATCAGTGGAAATACAATTCCGAATAATGCTCCCCACATATGCGCATCATGATTGATATTGTCTCCGCCTTTTCTCGACATATACGCTGATAAAGCGAGAAATAAAACGCCATAAATTACCGCAGGAATGGGGATGAAAAATAAAAAGATAGTGTTCCACGGATCTATCATGATGGCGGTGAACACTACCGCGGAAATTGCGCCCGAAGCGCCCAGGGAAGAATAACTGGAGTTGTTCCGGTGTTTTATGTAAGATGGAATATTCGCAACAATTATTCCCAGTATATAGTATAAGATATAAACCAGCTTGCTATGAAAAAGCTGCATGAATAAATTTTCAATGGCCGGTCCAAAGAAAAATAAGGTAAGCATATTGAAAATAAGATGCTGAAAATCGGCATGCACAAACCCTGAAGTAATAAAGCGGTAATATTGTTTGTAACGCTGTACCATATAGGGTTGCAGGCTCATCTTGTCCAGCTGGTCATAGTTCTTAAGGGCAGTATAGGAAACAAGACAGGTAATAATGATAATGATCAAACTGATGGAAAGCGTCATATAGCCGGTTTATTTAGATAGTAAAGGTACTTATTGATGATGATACTTTTCTCTGTTTAAAACTGTATAGGCACGATACAATTGTTCTGCAAAAATAAGACGCACCAGCTGATGCGGGAAAGTAAGCGGGGATAAAGACATTTTCAGTTGCGCTCTTTGCAGCACGGCATCATCGATACCAAATGCACCGCCGATTAATATGATCAGCTGCCGCGTACCTGCATTATTACGTTGTTGCAGGAAGTCGGCAAATTGCACAGTGGTCATCATCTTTCCCTTTTCATCCAGCGCCAGCAGAAAGTCGGTGGGCTGCAACATATCCAGGATAATTTTTGCTTCCTGTTTCTTCAATTCCGGAACAGATAAACTGGCGGCCTGTTTTACCGTCGGGATCAATTTCACCTCAAAATCCACGTAATGCTGCAGTCTTTTCTGAAAAACAGCCATCCCATCCCTGATGTAGGGATCATGTTCTTTTCCTATGCTCCAGAGTTGAATTTTCACTTCGTATAATAATTAAGCAATTGATGTAAAAGTAAGTGTAAATCAGAAGATTGCAGGATTTTTTTAACAACTATTTGGGATTTTCAAAAAATCTCCTACCTTTGGCATCCACTATAAACGCATGGCTCCGTAGCTCAATTGAATAGAGCATCTGACTACGGATCAGAAGGTTTCAGGTTTGAATCCTGACGGGGTCACCACACAGGACAAAGTGAAAATATTCACTTTGTCCTGTTTTATTTTGTACATATGATCGTCAAGAGGCATTGTTAATTGTTATTAATGCAGGCGACGAATTGCGGTTCGGTAAACTAAAAATGGTTAGTCAGATGCTATCCCTGTTTAATTTATAACGCAGTATAGTTTTAGTGCGTTACAAAAATTGATAATTCATAACCCGAATATCCCAGCCAGAATTCAAACCATGCCGTTTATGATGGCTTAACTTCAGGGGGCATTTGGCAAACCGCAATCTTATTAAGATAATTTATTACGGTATTGCTTTGGAGTTATTCCAACATATGTCGAGCATAACGTCTCCTCTTCTAAAAAGCAACACACTTACTGCAAAAAGGTTTTTGGATACAACATCATGGGATTTGGACACTTTTAAGAATGTAGTGTAGCATAATTTTGCTATAAATTAAAATATAAATCTATGAGCAATATTAAAAAAGTGAAATTGGGCAATCAGGGACTTACTGTACCAACGATTGGTCTGGGCTGTATGGGTATGACAACAGGGTTCGGGGGAGATATCTATGGAAAAGCAGATGAGAAAGAAGCGATTGCTACCCTTCACCGTTCATTAGAATTGGGCGGTAATTTTTTGGACACGGCAGATATATATGGTCCTTTTCTCAACGAACGGCTAATTGCAAAAGCCATTCAGGGAAACAGGGAGAAATTCATTATAGCCACAAAATTCGGATTTGAAATTGATGATAATGGACAAGCTACAGGTGCAATAAATGGAAGTAAAAATTATGTAAAGAAAGCTGTAGAACGTTCATTAAAAAATCTTGCTACGGATTATATTGACTTGTATTATCTGCATCGATTGGATACCAATACGCCCATTGAAGAGACCGTAGAAGCAATGGGCGAATTAGTAAAAGATGGAAAAGTAAAATATATAGGTCTTTCGGAGGTAAATTCTGAAACCATCAGAAAAGCACACCAAGTTTACCCGCTTACGGCAGTTCAGTCCGAATACTCCTTGTTTGAAAGACAAATTGAAGAATTGGGCATTTTGGATACGCTGAAAGAATTAGGCATCAGTCTGATTGCCTATTCACCGGTAGGAAGGGGATTTTTAAATGGCGAAATACAAAAGCCCGAAGATTTTAACGAAAATGATTTCCGAAAATTTATACCCAAATATCAAGGCGGGCAATTTTACAAGAATGTGGAATTGGTGAATGAAATTAAAAAAGTAGCAGTCGAAAAAAATATCACGTCTGCACAATTGGCTATTGCCTGGGTTATTGCCAAAGGACACACGCCTATTCCGGGGACAAAACGAGTGAAATATGTGGAAGAGAATATAGCAGCAGCAAGCATTTCACTGACGCAAGAAGATCTAAGCCGATTGGAACGTATTATTCCTTTAGGAACAGATACGGGTGACAGGTACGATGCGCAAAGCATGAAAGGTGTAAATCTATAATATTTTGATCTCCAGCTGTTTTATGTGCTGGAGATTTCTTCTCTTTATATTATTTATATTATGAAAAAAAGTACCCCATATATATTCGATTCTGTCTCGGACTATCATGCTGTAATGAATCTAAAAAAGCCTGCCCATCCGTTGATAAGTGTCGTGAAACTTGAAGATATCAGCCCCAATGCAAGTGAGGGTCTGGCAACAATCGTCTTTAATTTTTATACCATTTTTTTGAAAAGAAATTTTGATGGACGGGTCAAATATGGCCATAAATATTACGACTTTGACAATGGTACAATGTCCTTTTATGCACCTAAGCAATTAATAAGCCTGGAGGGTGTCCAGCCCACCAAAGTAGAAGGCTGGATGCTGGTTATCCATCCCGATTTTCTTCATGGTTATCCACTTGCAAAAAAAATAAAAGATTACGGTTTTTTCGATTACGCCACCAATGAAGCGCTACATCTTTCAGAAGCCGAAGACGAAATTATTGTGGGTTTAATGCAAAATCTGCAACGGGAAATCGTGGAAAGGATCGATAGCCACACCCAGGATGTTTTAATTGGACATATAGACCTTTTACTTAGCTACTGTAACCGGTTTTATGCCCGTCAATTTATTACCCGAAAAAAAGTATCTAATGATTTACTAGTAAGATTCGAAACTCTTTTAAAAGAATATTTTAAAGAAGGTAAAGCTGAAACAGCAGGACTAACAACGGTTCAATATTTTGCTGACCGTCTTTTTGTATCTGCCAATTATCTGAATGATATGCTCAAAAATCTTACAGGGCAAACCACACAGCAGCACCTGCATAATTATCTTATTGAGCAGGCAAAAGAACTGCTTACTACAACCAACTTATCGGTAAATGAAATAGCCTACCGATTAGGTTTCGAATATCCGCAGTCTTTCAACAAACTATTCAAAAAGAAAACACTACTGACACCACTGGAATTTAGGCAATCGTATAATTGAGTGTTACCTGCTACTGCGTCATTGGTATTAGCCCACTATTTTCTAGTAGCTTTTACCCAGGTCTCCGTTTTTGAAATAGTCCATCACACAATGAAAATAGTTGCCTACGCCCCGGAGACACTAAATTCGTTTAGCTACCCCTCAAATCAACTTACTTGCCACTGCAAACGACAACGCATCCATCACATTGCCCACCTCCAGCCGTTCAAAGATCTTTCTACGGTAATATTTCACCGTATCCGGAGCAACAAATAACTTCTCCGCAATCTGATCGATTGAAAAGCCCTGGGCATGCAACCGCAAAACGTCCAGCTCTCTTTCCGTGAGCGAAGGCTTTACCAACTTCTGCCAGCTCTTTTTTCCAATGGATAGCTCCCACATCTCGTTGCTCCCCTGTCTGTAAATCCGTACATTCCCTGCAGCCTGCTGCCGCGATAAGGATACTACGCACATAGACTTCCACATCTTCCCCTCTGGTGTCAGGAAGAGCGGAGTTAGTTTATGATTGATGAGGATTTGTTTGCCGTTTTTATGGCGCAAATGAAAATCATAGGTAATACTGTAAAGTATTCGCTCCTCCACGGGAAGTTGCGCGTAGAACTCAAAGCCTGCTTCATTGAGCTGCGATAATAACTCCATGTCCTGGGGTGGAACCTGCCGGAAGTAAAACTCATAACCCAGTTGCAATACCTCGGCCGCACTATACCCGCACAGGAAAAGCGGATTTTCTGAAACGTATTCGAACGACATGTCCTTATAGTCGATCACATATATACTCTCGTAGCTCAGGCGGGCAAAGGCCTTTACTGCCTCCAGGTAGTGCTGGTCGGTTTCCGTGATATCTCCCAGCTTATTGGTGGTCAGTAAGGTAGAACCGGCGTTGTGCTTCATGTACAAAATTTATAGAAAACTAAATTTACACCCCGGTGTAGGCATTTACAAATTTTTTGTTTCGATTTTTGAGGAAAATACAATTGCAGCATGTCTCCTTTCGCCGGAATACCCCTGAATCCTATCAGCATAATACATTTTGACCTGGTGCAACGCGGGTTTTTAGGTGCTGCTTACTGTACCCGGGCTACCGATAACATTTACGCTGCCGGCAATTCTTTCAGCAACATCAATAACCTGATAATAAAACAATAGAAATATGGAAAAGAAAAAGGCACTAACGTTTACTTTTAGTGTTGTAGCAATCATTTTAGGTGTAACATTATTCAAGCAATTCGACTTCAAAAATTTAAAATTTGAGAATACAGGATTAGCCATTATTTACGGAATTGTGTTTATATTCTCAATATATTTTCTACTAAAAAACTCAAAAAACAAACAATAGATTACAAAATGGGAGGAGTCTATAATTGATAGACTCCTCCCATTTTCTTTTCCGGCGAAAGCATTCTGCTGAAAATATGGAAACCCTATCGGATCATGTAAAATTTCCTTATAAATTATAGGTAGTTTAATTTTAAAATCCTATTTTCGTGTCCTATGTTAAGTAACAACTTCATATATCGCCTCTCTGCAATAGCATAATAGCCCATTTCCGGGCGCTATACCACTGCCATAGACCTATGGCACGTTATCTATTTATTTATTATTGAACATGATCTTTTATCGTTTAAAGTTTTAATACTTGAACGATGAGGTAAATATTTATACAATGACCGCACATTTAAATATCCGGAAGGAAACATCCGCTGACCATAAACATGTCTTTACCCTGATTACGAAAGCTTTTAGCGCTTTAGAACATTCAGACCATAAAGAGCAATTCCTGGTAGAACGATTAAGGAACTCGACTGCTTTTATCCCGGAATTATCCCTGGTGGCAGAAATTGATAACCGAATTGTTGGATACATTTTACTGACAAGAATCTACATCAAAAACGGTAGCGGGGAATGGCCATCATTGGCTTTAGCTCCGGTAGCTGTGGATCCCGATTTCCAGGGACAGGGAGTTGGTGGGAAATTGATTATGGCTGCGCATCGCGTTGCAGCTGAATCAGGCCACAAATCAGTGATACTGCTAGGCCACGCCGGGTATTACCCTAAATTCGGTTATGTGCCAACAGTTAACTTTGGCATTTCCCTGCCCTTTGAAGTTCCTGCGGAAAATTGCATGGCTGTGGAACTTGTGCCAAAAGGACTGGAAGGAATCTCCGGGACAGTTGAATATGCTCATGAGTTTTTTGAGTAACACATATTAATTAACCACCTCTCCGGACTGGCTTCCAAAATTGGAAGCCAGTCCTTTTAATAACAGATGTTATTTCGCAAAAGTGATACTAAGTATTGCTTTCGTTTTGGGCGTAATTTTCACCCGGTCATCTACCCTCATTCCTACCAGCCACACGATACGTTTGTTGGACTCCAGCACCCATACATTTTCTTTCTGCGGCATTGATAACTTCTGATCAATCAGGAAGCGGCTTACCTTTTTCTTTTTGGGCATACCCAACGGGTAAAAGTAATCCCCTTGTTTCCATTTTCTAAGGATCAGCGGGAAGCTGACCTGCGCGGAATCCAGCCAGGCAATTTCCGGCGCTGTTGGAATACCGGCGTTACCCCGCTCCTGTTCACGGATCTGTAATTGTCCGCCGCCGAAGTGAATGTGTTGTTGTCCCGGTTCAATCACCACCAGTGGCGACGCTGTTGTTGCCAGCGGGGTAATGAGCAGCCATTGGCGGTTACGCACGATGCGGTGACTGGCAGTATCAACATAACGGCCGGACTCACTTTCCAGCAATGACAATACCTGTAGCGTTTGCGCGGAAGAACAGCCAAAAGTGCGGAACAGTTCCCAGGCAATTGTTTGCAGCGGAATTGTTTTCTGCAGCTTCAGCACCGGTACCATCCAGGTATTCCCCTGCTGAAACAGCAGCCGTTTGCGGTGCTTCGTCAATGCTTCCTGGTAAAGGATTTCCGCCTCCTTCATCCGTTCAATGGTAGCCGACATATTTTTCACCACACCGGGAAAAGCTTCCTGTAAGCGCGGAATTACCTGGTGACGGAAATAATTACGTGTATACTTGTCAGTTATATTGGAGCTGTCTTCTACAAAAGAAATATTATTCAAGGCAGCATAAGCTACGAGCCTGTCTTTCTCCGTAAATAACAGCGGGCGGATCAGGTGCTCCTGCTTTGGCAGAATACCATGCAGGCCGGCGATACCGGTTCCTTTTGCAAAATTCATCAGCGCTGTTTCCACGCTGTCCTGCATATGATGGGCAGTAGCAACATACGCATATCCTTCAGCGGCGCGTATTTCTTCCAGCCACTGATAGCGCAGTTCGCGGGCCGCTACCTGTATGGTTACACGATGTTGGGCCACATAGGCATTGGTATCAAATTTCACCACGTGCAGCGGCAGTTCCAGGGTTGCAGCCATGTTCCGCACAAAGGTTTCATCCCGTTCAGATTCTTCGCCCCGCAGCTGAAAGTTGCAGTGGGCAATACCGGCACGGTAACCGGCTTTTTTAAACAACCAGGCCATTACGATGGAATCCACACCACCACTTACGGCCAGCAGCACCTTTTGTGCAGGATCAAACAATTGCTGGCGGGAGATATAAGCAGCGAAATCAGTTACTAAATGTTGAGGCATGCGTTGTTTGTTGGATTAATAATATCAGTATACCAGGTCTTCATAGGCCGACTGTAATTCGTTGTATGCATGTCTTTCATTACCTGCTTTGGCCATTGCCATTCCTTTTTCATAGGTACTGATAGCAGCGGCGTTATCACCTGCACGTTCCAGTAACTTCCCCAGGTGATAATAAGAACCTACATAGCCGGGTTCATGAGCCAACAGTTCTTCGAACAACTGCCTGGCTGTTACATCGTCGTTGAGCTTAATATATTCCAGCGCCAACGCATGTTTCAGGAAGCTGTCGTTAGGTGTGGCTGCCAGGAACTGCTTTATTTGTGCGATTCTGTCCATTCCGTTTGTTATTATTTAATTATACAATATGTCGATCTCTGACACTGATTAAAATCATCTTCCCTCTCTGCGGTTGGCGTATATTATTTAGATATATTTGCTATTACCGCATTTTAAAACAAAACAGTTTAAGGCCATGAAGATTTTAGTATGTATCAGCAAAACTCCGGACACGACTGCAAAAATAGCTTTCACGGACAATAACACGAAATTCAATGAGGCTGGTGTACAGTTTATTATTAATCCGTACGATGAATGGTATGCATTGGTAAGGGCGCTGGAGCTGAAAGAAACCATAGGGGCTGATGTGCATCTCATTACGGTAGGTGGTGCAGATTGTGATCCCGTGATCCGCAAGGCCCTGGCTTTGGGCGGAGACGAGGCGTTCCGTGTAAATGCGGATAGTGCAGACAGTTACTATATTGCATCGCAGATAGCTGCGCATGCAAAGGATAAACAATACGATATTATTTTTACCGGGAAAGAAACCATTGATTACAATGGTTCCGGTATAGGCGGTATGGTGGCGGAGCTGCTGGAACTGCCCTATGTATCCATAGCTGCCAAATTTGACCTGAATGGTACAGTAGCTACTGTTAACAGGGAAATAGAAGGCGGAGAAGAAGTTTGTGAAGTATCGCTGCCGGTAGTTGTTTCCTGCCAGAAAGGAATGGCAGAAGCCCGGATCCCCAATATGCGCGGTATTATGGCCGCCAGAACCAAACCCCTCACGGTGGTGGAACCTGTTGCGGCAGATGCCCTCACTTCCATAGTAAGCTTTGAACTGCCTCCTGCAAAGGCCGGCGTTAAACTGATCAGTCCTGATAACGTGGACGAACTGGTGAAATTGCTCCACGAAGAAGCCAAAGTGATCTAAGGGTAAACTATCTCTCAACTACTAATTAAATTATTCATGTCTATATTAATATTCGCCGACCAGGCACAGGGTAAAATCAAGAAAGCGGCGCTGGAAGCCGTGCAATATGGCGCCAAAGTGGCTGAACAGCTGGGTACTACTGCTACTGCGCTGGTACTGGGTCCTGTTGACGCTGCCGAGCTGGCCGCACTGGGCAACTATGGCGCACAGAAAGTTTTACACGCAGCAGATGCCCGCTTACATGAAGTGGAAAGCATTGTATATACCAAAGCTATTGCCGAAGCAGCAGAAAAAGAAGGCAGTAAGGTGCTGATCTTCCCTCATAATTTTGATGGTAAAGCCATTGCGCCGAGAGTATCTGCCAGGCTGAAAGCAGGTCTGGTGGCCGGCGCCATCTCCTATCCGGATACGACCAACGGGTTTGTGGTAAAAAAGAACGTATTCTCCGGTAAGGCTTTTGCCAATATCAATATTACCTCAGATAAGAAAGTGATTGCCATTATACCCAATACCTTCCCTGTAAACCCGGGAACTGCCACAGCAACAGTAGAAGCCTTCTCTCCCGCTATCAGCGATGCTGATTTTAAAGTGAAGGTGGTGAAAACGGAAACCGTGAGCGGCGAGGTGCCGTTAACCGAAGCGGAGGTAATTGTGAGTGGTGGCCGTGGTATGAAGGGTCCTGAAAACTGGGGAATTCTGGAAGACCTGGCAAAGGCGCTGGGAGCAGCAACCGCAAGTTCCCGCCCGGTAGCTGATGCAGGCTGGCGTCCGCATCATGAGCATGTGGGTCAGACTGGTTTAACGGTACGCCCCAACCTTTACATCGCGGTGGGCATTTCCGGGGCCATTCAGCACCTCGCCGGTGTGAACGGCAGCAAGGTGATTGTGGTCATTAACAAGGACCCCGAAGCGCCTTTTTTCAAAGCAGCAGATTATGGCATAGTAGGTGATGCATTTGAAATAGTGCCTAAGCTTACAGACGCAGTGAAAAAGCTGAAACAGAGCTAATCAAAGGGTTTACGGTATAAGAATTACGAGTGAGGTATTCAATTTTTAAGATCGTGTTGATTTTTCATTCGTAATTCCTGTACCGTAATTCTTATATCATAGATTTATCATTATAGATTTTTTTTAGATAAGGAATATTTTTCTAACTTCACGGTCTTACAAACTATTCAGCGACAACGCAAGACAGATATGAGAAAAATAGAACTGGAAATAGTTGCTTTATCGCACAGCATTACGCAGACTCATTCATATGCCGTGGTACTGGGAGAAGTAAACGGTTTGCGCCGTTTGCCTATTGTGATTGGTGGCTTTGAAGCGCAGGCGATTGCAGTAGCTCTGGAAAAAATGCAACCCAGCCGGCCTTTAACACACGACCTGATGAAAAACTTTATGAACGCCTTTAATGTAGAATTACAGGAGGTGGTCATTAGTAATCTGCAGGAAGGCATCTTTTACTCAAAGCTTATCTGTTCTAACAACGACGAAACAATAGAGATAGATTCCAGGACATCGGATGCACTGGCCCTCGCAGTTCGCTTTGGATGCCCTATTTATACTTTTGAAAATATCCTCAACAGCGCGGGAATCCTGCTGGATGACCCTGCCGGTAAGAAAACCAATAAGCCGGTAACCCCTACTATTTCAGAGCATGAGAAAGGTGTGGAAGATGACCTGAAAGCATTGAATGTAGAGGAATTAACGACCCTGTTACAGGAAGTGCTGGAACAGGAAGATTATATCCGTGCCATCGCTATCCGCGATGAGATCAACAGCCGCAAAAGCAAATAACTTTTTATTTCGTATACTCCCTGCAGCCGGCGGTGTAAAGACTGTAGCTGTTGGTTTGCCGTGCAATTAACTATATGATTGTATTTCCAAACTGTAAGATAAACCTGGGCCTGCATGTTACCGGTAAGCGCCCGGATGGTTTCCATGACCTGGAAACCATCTTCTATCCTCTGCCTGTTAATGACGCGCTGGAGGTAATTACGCATACACAGCTTCAGTTTGAAAGCAGCGGCATTCCGGTTCCCGGTGATGCGGCTGATAATCTTTGTATACGGGCATTTCAGTTGTTGCAGGCCGATTTTCCGCAACTGCAGCCGGTGAACATTCATTTATTGAAAAATATACCCATTGGCGCCGGCCTGGGTGGTGGTTCGGCGGATGCCGCATTTATGCTGCAGCTCCTGAACCAGAAATACCAGCTGGGGCTTCCGGAAGCCGCGCTGGTGAACTATGCCGCTCAACTGGGCAGTGATTGCCCTTTTTTTGTTGTCAATAAGCCTTGCTATGCCACCGGGCGTGGAGAAATCATGGAGGAGATAACGCTGGATTTGTCCGGCTATTCCTTTTTGCTGGTGCATCCGGGTATTCATGTAAATACGGGCTGGGCATTTAAGCAACTCATTCCGGGTACGCCGGTTCATTCGCTCCGGGAGATGATCCGGTTGCCGGTAGAAGAATGGAAAGATATAGTGACGAACGATTTTGAGGCGCCGGTGTTCCGGGCACATTCCGTGCTGGGGGCGATAAAGGAGCAGATGTATGCTTCCGGGGCGATATACGCAGCGATGAGTGGTAGTGGTTCCGCGATATTCGGGATATATCCTAAAAACAAAATAGCTGACATCCTGTGGGATGCCAGCTACCGGGTATTTACTATCAGGTAAGTCTTACTTTACAGAAGCTACCAGTGCTTTAAATGTTTCTGGTTCATTCATAGCCAGATCAGCGAGAACTTTTCTGTTCAGGTCGATATTCTTACCGGCTAATTTGTTCATAAACACAGAATAGGTCAACCCTTCTGCTCTAACAGCAGCGTTGATACGGGCGATCCACAGCTGGCGATAGTTTCTTTTCTTTAATTTACGGCCAACATAGCTATAAGTGAGTCCTTTTTCAAGAACGTTCTTTGCTACGGTGTACACATTTTTTCTTTTACCGTAGAAGCCTTTGGCTTGCTTTAAGATCCTTTTTCTCCGGGCTCTTGAAGCTACGGCATTAACTGAACGAGGCATTTGCTTTGTTTTTTCTCAGGTTATAAAATTCGATTCTTTTGACAGATACTAGCGCATTCCGAGCATTCTCTTAACCAGGTTAAGATTTGCTTCATGAACCAGCGTACTACCTCTTAAGCTACGTTTTCTTTTCGTAGATTTTTTAGTCAGTAAGTGGCTTTTGAAGGCCATGAACCGCTTAATCTGTCCGTTCCCACCAACCTTGAACGTTTTCTTGGCACGGGAATGTGTCTTTACTTTGGGCATCTTACATCAAATTTGGTCTGCAAAGGTATGAAAATAATTTAATAAAGCACAGTCTCCTGCAAATAATTCAGCTCCCATCCTGAATGTGGATAACTTTTCTGATATTTTTTTACCCCCTTTAAGCAATTGACAATCAATTTTTCGCTAACCCATTCCTCCAACTTATCTGGCACTTTATCATATTACAAATAATAACACTTTTTTTATTTCACTATATTATATCTAATTTTAATCTTATTTTAATTATATATTTTAGCCATACCATGTATAAACACCTGACGCCTATGAAACCATTTTACACTTGCTCCACCCTCTGCCGGAAAAAACCGTCCGGGAAAGATAACCGATGTAAAGAGTTGAGGTACAATATGGATTGAGCAAACAAACTGCTCAACCCTGATACTTTTCTTACTTAACTGTTTGCACCTATGAAACGACTATTAACCTTTTTGTACCTGATACTGGGGTTTGTGCTGCTTAATAAGCAGGTGGCGGCACAATCTGCGCCGGCAAACGGCACTCCTTTTATGAACCTTCCCGATACTATATGTAAGGGAAGTTTCGCCAGTATGAATGCCTTTTTCTGGAATAACACCAGTAACTACGCGGATTCGGCTACCTGGACCATCACGGGGGGGACCTATGATGTTCTCTTCACCACTGACAACAGGCCAGGCCATGAGTTAGTGGGACAGCTGCGGGATAACAGCACAAATATTAATAAGAACTCTCTGACCATTAAATTCAACGACGCCGGCCAGTACCAGGTCACCGTAGTGTTGTTCAGAGGAAACAATAAGTATACAGTTAAAAAGCCTATTTATGTAAAAGACTGTACCATTCAACCCTGTTTGGGTAATACCACCAGTAAAAGCGATTTCCTGGAGGACTTTGGTAAATTTAAAAAGAATGCAACCGACAGCCGCTCCAACGCAGCGGTTACCGGATATAACTATGTACCCATGCCTCTGAACGGGGCTAATTTTATTGATGATAGTTACAATATCTTCTGGCATACACAAATAAGAAGTGAGTGGGTAAAGGCAACTGACCACACAGGAAGCACCGTAGATTCCGTGGGTGGTATGCTCATCGCCAACTCATCTATCAATAAAAAATCTTTCTATACTAAAAATAATGTGCAGGTATGTCCGGGCTCTTCCTATAATTTCAGCGCCTGGTTCCTGAACGTGAACAGTTACGGTGTATTTAACAATAACTGTGCGGCAGGTAACTGGGATGGTTATCACTATGCCGGGGTTACCTTTCTGATCATTAATAAAAAGGGCAGTACTAACGCTGCTTTGTGGGATACACTCGCCAGGTTTAAAACCTACGACGTATCCATGAACCTGTCTTATTCAACATGGCAGCAATATGGCGGCAGCTTTAAAACACCCGGAGGTGTAACAGCTGTTACACTGGAAATTGTGAATGACCGTCTTGGTGATTGCGGAAATGATATTGCGATAGATGATATCGGCTTTAATTATTGCAGCCCGGATATCTACTCATTTATCGATGGTCAGATTGATACAGAATTAAGAGCAGATTCACTTTGCGAAGGCGCTCCTATTACTATTAAAGCGTTATATAGTCCGGATGGTCATTTGCCGAACGGTACTTATGATCCCAACCAGGATTATTTTAAGAATCCAATATACCAATGGTTTTACAGTAACACCGGCGACGAAAATAATCCGGCCGACTGGTTTCCTGTTGTAAACGGAAATGGTATTTCGGGAGCTGCCACCAACACGCTCACATTTGCGGATGGCGCGCTGAAAGGGGATCCCAACCAGATAGTACATAAATACTACCGGGTAAATATCCTCGAATCGGGGAACGTCAGCAACTGTGCGTCTCCATCGAAATACACCAAGATCACTATTCTCCCAAAACCTAAAGTAACCATTTCGTCCGGCAGGATCTGTATCGGCGAAAGTGTGGACCTGACGGCAGATGGAGGATATAGTACCTATGAATGGAAAGTGAACCCGGTTTATATTGGTCCTAAAATGACCGTATTTCCCGACAGCACCAGAGACTACTGGGCTATCGGGATTGCCGATTATGGCTGGAACTCCGTGAAGAACGAACCGCGGCAATGTAAGGACAGTGGATTTGCCAGGGTTATTGTAGATAAAAAACCGGTAACTGCTATCACAGGCGGACCGGTAAATATTTGTCTTGGTGCACAGGTTAACCTGAACTTAGGCATAACAGGCGCGCCCGCCGACAGCCTGAACTGGAAATGGAAATACGGAATTGATTCTATTAAAGGTAAAGTTCCTGCTATTACCCACGTTCCGGCAGATACCGGTACCAAAGCGTATAACGTTGTGGTGACCAACAAAACCTGCGTGGTGGTTGACACATTCAGGGTAAATGTGCGGTCGGTACCGATAGCAGATGTGGATACTACCTACAGACAGTGTAATACCTCTACCTTTAATATTAAAAGGAGCACGCCTCCTGCGGATCAGAAAGGTACCTGGTCATTTAACGGTCCTAGCAAAGGAGCTGTTATCACCAGTGCCACTACTCCCGCCACCAGCGTAACGGGTGTTCCCGCGGGTGATACAGTACGTCTCTTCTGGGTAATTACCAACAAAGCGCTGGCTGCGTGTACAGATACCAACCGTGTTACACTCATTAACACCAAACCGCTCACACCAAGTGTTGCCGGCCTGGATCAGGTACAATGCGAGATACGTGATTTCCAGTTGAACGCCAGTAAGCCAGGTGTTGGTGAAACCGGTAAATGGACATTACAGCCCGGTACCACCTCTTCGGATATCACCATTAACTACGACACCGCTTATAATGCGATTGCCTCCGTTGTCAGCAATGCTCGGCCTAAAACCTTTGTGCTGACGTGGACTATCTCCAATGGCGTTTGTCCTGGTCCGAACTCAACTACCGTTAAGCTCACCATTAAGGATAAGCCTACGCTGAGTGTTACTGCGGCCGCGGTTTGTAATAATGTAGCCTCCTTTACTGTAGCCTACAGCAATGTAACACCTGGAACTTTAACGAAGTATGTGCTTGATGTAGCCAGCACCCGGAAGATGCCTGGTTTTGTAGCGGTGGCCCAGGCATGGCCATCTAACAATACCTCCGGTACCTTTAATGTGCCGCTGCCTGCTAACACACCGGCTGGTAGTTACGACTTCGTAATTACAGCAAAGGAAGATACCTTACACGGATGTGAGGTTACTGTACCATTCTCTGTTTCAGTAGAAAAACCGTCAACCGCTCCTACTGCTATTGATGCCAGCATAGATAGTATATGCGTTTCCGGTAATGTTACTTTAAAAGTGACCGGGGGTTCCCTGGGAACTGATTCTCTCGGTAATACCCATAAATGGAAATGGTATACCGGCGCTTGTCCTGGTTTACCGGGCAGCGTAGCCGTTACTCCGGCTTCCTCTATTAATAATGGAGCTGAAGTGGTGTTTAATAATGTAACTGCTACCACTACTTATTATGTACGTGCCGAAAGTACCGGCCCTTGTGGCAATACAGCCTGTGCGAGTGTAACAGTAAAGGTATTTGCGAAGCCTAATGCTGCCAACGCAAGTACCGATCAAACAGAATGTGAACGTGCTACTGCCTTCCAGTTAGCCGGTAATACGCCTGCTCCTGCGGGCGCAACGGGCGTATGGACATCTCCTAATCCAAGAGTTACGATTACCAATCCAACGCAGTGGAATGCTACTGTGAAAGTACCTGTTGGTGATACTGCTTCATTGGTTTGGACTATTTCCAACGGACCATGTTTAACTACTAATGACACGGTATTTATTACCAATTATAAGCAGCCGGCTGTTCGTGATGCCGGTACCAATCAGATTGCGTGTGATAAAACCGTGTTTACGCTCAACGCTACTGCTCCTACGGAACTGGGCGCTTTCGGTACATGGTCGTTTACACCAGCTACAGCCTCTGTAGTCTTTGCTGATAAGAACAAAGCCAATACTACTGTTACCGTTCCGGCGGATAGTACCGTGTTACTCTTCTGGCAGATTTCAAATTCCAAGTGTTCCGCTGTTACTTATGATACCGTAAGAATTACGAGTCTGAAAAAACCAGCGGTTCAAAATGCGGGTACTAACCAGATTGCCTGTGATAAAACCGTATTTACCCTCAACGCTTCTGCTCCTACTGAGTTGGGCGCCAAAGGTACCTGGTCGTTTACTCCCGCTACAGCCTCGGTGAAGTTTGCTGACATCAACAGCGCTACTACCACGGTTACCGTTCCGGCTGATAGTACTGTATTACTTTTCTGGAAAATTGACAACTCAGAATGTGCTGCCACTAACTTTGATACCGTTAGGATCACCAGCCTGAAAAAACCGCAGATGCGCGATGCGGGCACCAACCAGATTGCCTGTGATAAAACAGTATTTACCCTCAACGCTACTGCTCCTACTGAGCTAGGCGCCAAAGGTACCTGGTCATTTACACCGGCTACCGCTTCAGTAACTTTTGCTGATAAAAACAAGGCTAATACTACTGTTACCGTTCCGGCTGACAGCTCTGTGCTGTTATTCTGGAAAATTGACAACTCAGAATGTGCTGCTAATAACTTTGATACCGTTAGAATCACGAGCCTGAAAAAACCGCAGATGCGCGATGCTGGCACCAACCAGATTGCCTGCGATAAAACGGTCTTCACTCTCAACGCTACTGCTCCTACTGAGCTGGGTGCTAAAGGTACATGGTCGTTTACTCCGGCTACTGCCTCGGTGAAGTTTGCTGACATCAACAGCGCTACTACCACGGTTACCGTTCCGGCTGATAGTACTGTATTACTTTTCTGGAAAATTGACAACTCAGAATGTGCGGCTACTAACTTTGATACCGTTAGGATCACAAGTTTGAAAAAACCGCAGATGCGCGATGCTGGTACCAACCAGATTGCCTGTGATAAAACAGTATTTACCCTCAACGCTTCCGCTCCTACTGAGCTCGGCGCCAAAGGCACCTGGTCGTTTACTCCGGCTACAGCCTCGGTGAAGTTTGCTGACATCAACAGCGCTACTACCACGGTTACCGTTCCGGCTGATAGTACTGTATTACTTTTCTGGAAAATTGACAACTCAGAATGTGCTGCCAGCAACTTTGATACCGTTAGAATCACGAGCCTGAAAAAACCGCAGATGCGCGATGCAGGAACCAACCAGATTGCCTGCGATAAAACGGTCTTCACTCTCAACGCTACTGCTCCTACTGAGCTCGGCGCCAAAGGCACCTGGTCGTTTACTCCCGCTACTGCTTCTGTGAAGTTTGCTGACATCAACAGCGCTACTACAACAGTTACCGTTCCAGCTGACAGCTCCGTGCTTCTCTTCTGGAAAATTGACAACTCAGAATGTGCTGCTACTAACTTTGATACCGTTAGGATCACAAGTCTGAAAAAACCGCAGATGCGCGATGCGGGTACCAACCAGATTGCCTGTGATAAAACGGTATTTACCCTCAACGCTTCCGCTCCTACTGAGCTGGGCGCTAAAGGCACCTGGTCGTTTACTCCCGCTACGGCTTCTGTGAAGTTTGCTGACATCAACAGCGCTACTACAACAGTTACCGTTCCGGCTGATAGCTCCGTGCTCCTCTTCTGGAAGATTGACAACTCAGAATGTGCTGCTACTAACTTTGATACCGTTAGGATCACAAGCCTGAAAAAACCGCAGATGCGCGATGCTGGCACCAACCAGATTGCCTGCGATAAAACGGTCTTCACTCTCAACGCTACCGCTCCTACTGAGCTCGGCGCTAAAGGCACCTGGTCGTTTACTCCGGCTACTGCCTCGGTGAAGTTTGCTGACATCAACAGCGCTACTACCACGGTTACCGTTCCAGCTGACAGCTCCGTGCTCCTCTTCTGGAAAATTGACAACTCAGAATGTGCTGCCACTAACTTTGATACCGTTAGGATCACAAGCCTGAAAAAACCGCAGATGCGCGATGCGGGCACCAATCAGATTGCCTGTGATAAAACCGTATTCACCCTCAACGCTTCCGCTCCTACTGAGCTCGGCGCCAAAGGCACCTGGTCGTTTACTCCCGCTACTGCTTCTGTAACTTTTGCTGATAAAAACAAAGCTAATACTACTGTTACCGTTCCGGCTGACAGCTCCGTGCTCCTCTTCTGGAAAATTGACAATTCAGAATGTGCTGCCAGCAACTTTGATACCGTTAGGATCACCAGCCTGAAAAAACCGCAGATGCGCGATGCGGGCACTAACCAGATTGCCTGCGATAAAACGGTCTTCACTCTCAACGCCACTGCTCCTACTGAGCTCGGCGCGAAGGGTACGTGGTCGTTTACTCCGGCTACCGCTTCGGTAGTATTTGTAGATAAAAACAAAGCCAATACTACGGTTACCGTTCCGGCTGACAGCTCTGTGTTGTTATTCTGGAAAATTGACAACTCAGAATGTGCTGCTACTAACTTTGATACCGTTAGGATCACCAGCCTGAAAAAACCGCAGATGCGCGATGCTGGTACCAACCAGATTGCCTGTGATAAAACGGTCTTCACTCTCAACGCTTCCGCTCCTACTGAGCTCGGCGCCAAAGGTACCTGGTCGTTTACTCCCGCTACTGCTTCTGTGAAGTTTGCTGACATCAACAGCGCTACTACAACAGTTACCGTTCCAGCTGATAGCTCCGTGCTCCTCTTCTGGAAAATTGACAACTCAGAATGTGCTGCCAGCAACTTTGATACCGTTAGGATCACCAGCCTGAAAAAACCGCAGATGCGCGATGCTGGTACCAACCAGATTGCCTGTGATAAAACGGTCTTCACTCTCAACGCTACTGCTCCTACTGAGCTGGGCGCTAAAGGTACATGGTCGTTTACTCCGGCTACCGCTTCGGTAGTATTTGCAGATAAAAACAAAGCCAATACTACGGTTACCGTTCCAGCTGACAGCTCTGTGCTCCTCTTCTGGAAAATTGACAACTCAGAATGTGCTGCTACTAACTTTGATACCGTTAGGATCACAAGTTTGAAAAAACCGCAGATGCGCGATGCTGGTACCAACCAGATTGCCTGTGATAAAACGGTCTTCACTCTCAATGCTTCCGCTCCTACTGAGCTCGGCGCCAAAGGTACATGGTCATTTACACCGGCTACCGCTTCAGTAGCTTTTGCTGATAAAAACAAGGCTAATACTACTGTTACCGTTCCGGCTGACAGCTCTGTGCTCCTCTTCTGGAAAATTGACAACTCAGAATGTGCGGCCAGCAACTTTGATACAGTTAGGATCACCAGCCTGAAAAAACCACAGATGCGCGATGCGGGCACCAACCAGATTGCCTGCGATAAAACGGTATTTACCCTCAACGCTACTGCTCCTACTGAGCTGGGTGCTAAAGGCACCTGGTCGTTTACTCCGGCTACAGCCTCGGTGAAGTTTGCTGACATCAACAGCGCTACTACCACGGTTACCGTTCCAGCTGATAGCTCCGTGCTCCTCTTCTGGAAAATTGACAACTCAGAATGTGCTGCTACTAACTTTGATACCGTTAGGATCACCAGCCTGAAAAAACCGCAGATGCGCGATGCGGGTACCAACCAGATTGCCTGTGATAAAACGGTCTTCACTCTCAATGCTTCCGCTCCTACTGAGCTCGGCGCCAAAGGCACCTGGTCGTTTACTCCGGCTACGGCTTCTGTGAAGTTTGCTGACATCAACAGCGCCACCACTACGGTTACCGTTCCGGCTGATAGCTCCGTGCTCCTCTTCTGGAAAATTGACAACTCAGAATGTGCTGCTACTAACTTTGATACTGTTAGAATCACAAGTCTGAAAAAACCGCAGATGCGCGATGCGGGCACCAACCAGATTGCCTGCGATAAAACCGTATTTACCCTCAACGCTACTGCTCCCACTGAGCTCGGCGCGAAAGGCACCTGGTCGTTTACTCCGGCTACCGCTTCGGTAGTATTTGCAGATAAAAACAAAGCCAATACTACGGTTACCGTTCCAGCTGACAGCTCCGTGCTCCTCTTCTGGAA